>NZ_JANGCE010000036.1 GCF_024462775.1 Butyricicoccus faecihominis | reverse complement strand
GCGGCTGGGCTGCCCGCGCTGGTGTCGCTCCCCTCGCGGGGGCGTGGATTGAAATACCGAGGACATGGCGGCTGGGCTGCCCGCGCTGGTGTCGCTCCCCTCGCGGGGGCGTGGATTGAAATCACCTGTGGAGCGTTCGCAAGGCAGCGTAAGCGGCCGTCGCTCCCCTCTCGGAGGCGCGGATTGAAATATTACCGTATAGCCTTTTTTTCGTTTCACGCGAAGGTCGCTCCCTCGTGGGCGCGTGGATTGAAATATGGCGGACGGTGGCGTTGCTCTGATTGGCATGGTATGACTCTCTTAATAAGGCCGCACAGCAAAAACACCCGCCGCAGAAAATCTGCGGCGGGTGTTTTATAATACCTATTTTTAAGCGAGCGCGGCGGCCGAGGCTTCCTCCGGCACATACGCAATATTGATCACCGAAAGCACCAGCATGGCGGTGGCGCGGCAAACATGCATGATGTCGTCATCGATGCAGTGGCGGCGCTTCTGCTCGCGGTAGCTGCCGTGCATGCCCTCGATGCGGGAGATCAGCGCGTCCACAGTCAGGGGCGGGATGATCGGCCCGGCCCAGCGTTCAAAGCGGGCCTCGGTCATGCGGCGGCGTATAACAAGCGCGATGCGCTTTTCATACACATAATGCGCCAGCAGGTTGCGGTCATATATATCGTCGTTATGCGGATAAGTAAAGAAGTCGGTCATAAAGTGGCAGATCTCACCGAGATCGACCGAAAGCTCGTGGCCGTTATCCGGCCCGATCGTGTAGCGCTCGGTGAACGCGCGAATCTTTTCCATCACTTCGTCAAACATGAGGGAGGGATAGTGGCGCTTGGTCAGGTAGGTGCCTGTCAGGTCGGGCTTCAGGTTGCCGTAGACAAAACCGCCGCGGTCAAAAGTCACGCCGCAAGTCTGTTCAACATAGTCGAGCAGCAGGTGCGCGACCCTTACGTGGGAAACGGAATCCATTAACAGTCCTCCAACCGGAATACTCGTGGCTATTCTTATCTCAAAATACGAAACCAGTATACCACAAAAAAGCGCGTCTGTCCCGTAAAATTTGAAACTTTCACAGAATTAACACCTCAGGGCGATAATTCTATTGTTTTTGCATAAAATTTTACACAAATTTTTATTTATCTTGCTCGGTACGCTTCACTGCGGAAACCAATCTTCCCCTCAAGCGCCTGCCGCAGGCGGCTGCACATATCCTCGCGGTCGCGGTTGAGCGTGCCCGCAAGATTGACATAATTCGAGGCGTGATTGGCGCGGAACACACTGCCCTCGGCGTCGATATGCTCCAAAAGCGTAAGCGTTTCCTCCGCGATCTCTATAGGGTTCATCAGATAGAAGCGTCCTTCCTGCCAGTCGCGCATCAGCGGGGTGGGCAGTTCAAACAATAGGGTGAGCAGGCCGATGTATTCCGGCTTCATACGGGAAAGCGCCTGCGCGGTTTGAACGGCGTGCTCTTCCGAAAGCTCCTTGGAGCCAAGGCCCGCGATGCAGGTGACGGATAGCTTCATGCCCGCTTGCTTGACCATTAGCCCCGCGCGGACGATCTCATCGGCGGTTTCGCCCTTATTGATACGGCGCAGCACCTCGTCCGAACCGGATTCCAGACCCAGATAGATCATGTCCAGACCGAGCGAGTGCAGCAGATCAAGATCGGCCTGCTGCTTAACCAGAATGGACGCGGGCGAGCCATAGCTCGTCACGCGCTCGCATTCGGGGAAAAGCTCGCGGATATAGCGCAAGATCTCTGCCAGATGCGCGGGGCGGCACATGAGCGCGTCGCCGTCGGCCAAAAAGATGCGCTCGACGCGGCGGTACTGGCGGCGCGCGATATCAAAATCGTGCTTGACCTCCTCCAGCTTCCGCACGCGGAACTGCTTTTCCTTGTACATATCGCAAAAGGTGCATTTATTGTGGCTGCACCCGATCGTGACCTGCACGATCAGGCTGTAAGCCTCGGACGGGGGCCGAAAAACGCGGCCTTCGTATTCGATCATGGCGTATTGCTCCTTCCATTTGCAGAAAACAACAGGCGGAGAATGGCTTCTCCGCCCGCAGATATTTGGTTTGGTTTATGCCTCTTCGTCCGTATCGTCCGCCGGTTCGGCGTCTTCCTCGTCCTCCGGCTCCTCTTCGGGCACGGATTCATCGAACGAGTCCTGATATTCAGCATCCGCCGCGGCGCATTCTTCGGCGCACGAGCAGGAATCGCATTCGGATTCGGCGCGCATCATTTCTTCCAGCTCATCCATCGCCTTCAGTTCGGCCTCGTGATAAACTTCTTCTTCGCGCTTTTTTTGTAATAAGATGGCCGCAGTGGTAGCGCCGGCCGCAACCGCTAGGCTCATCAGAAGCATACCTGTTTTAAATTTCGTCGATTTTTTCACGGTATCCACTTCCTCTCATGATTCTGGATACAATCACTTTACCACACAGGGCGTGCAAAGTCAATAAATCGATTGCAGGCGGCGCTGTATGATTCCGTTTATTTACCCAATTCATAGGCGCGGGCGATGCACTTATCGCTTGCTTCGGCAAGGATACCGGCAAGGCCGCGCGTTTCGATCACGTTCATGGCTTCCAGCGTCGTGCCGCCGGGCGAACAGACCGCGCGGATCAACCCGGCCGGGGATTTGCCGCCCGCGAGCAGCATTTTGGCCGAGCCGATCATGGTTTGACAGACCAGCTCGAGCGCCTGCCGCTCGCCGATGCCGTGCTGCTCGGCGCTCTGCACCATAGCGTCCGCGAAGGCATAAACATAGGCCGGGAACGAGCCGTTATAAGGAATGACTTCATTGAGCATTTGCTCGCCCGCAAACACGGCGGTAACGCCCATGGTGCCGAACAGCTTGACCGCGAAATCCAACTGACCATCCTCTGCCGCCGCGTTTTTCACCAATGCGGACGCGCCCTCGCCGATCATCAGCGGCGTATTGGGCATAATACGAATGATCGCGGTATCCGCGCCGAGCGCTTTTTCCATTTTTGCAAAGGTCACGCCCGCCGCGATGGACAGAAGCAGCGGCTTTTCCTCTGGCGTATTGGCGGCCAGTACCGGCAAAAGCTCGTCAAAGTTTTGCGGCTTGACGCCCAAAACGACGGTATCGCAGTTCTGGTACACCTCGGTATAGTCGCCGGTCACGGCGTAGCCCGCGGCGGCGTTTTTCGCCCGTTTTTCCTCGCTGCGGTTAAACAGCAGCACCTGCTGGGGCGTAAAAAAGCCCGCGCGCACCGCGCCCTCTGTGATCGCCATTCCCATATTGCCCGCGCCGATGACGCCGAATTTATATTGCTTCATTAATAAACGCTCCTTATTATATAGCTGCTTTACAGCTATTATACCGCAGCGGCAGGCAAACGAGAGGTCTCGTGCATCCGATAGGCGCCGCTGATGGTATAATGATTTTAATCCGAGTATAATAGCTGCTTTACAGCTATTATACCACAGCGGCAAAGAAAAGTAAGCACTAAACATCCCGTTAAGCGCCGCTGGTGGTATAATGATTTAATCCGTGTATAATAGCCGTTTTGCGGCTAGTATACCACAGCGGCAAGGCATTTTAAAGCAATCGGCACTCATTATGGCGCCGCTGGTGGTATAATTAATTTTATCCGGGTATAATAGCCGTTTTGCGGCTAGTATACCACAGCCTTGTTTCACAGGGCGGTAAAGCTGAAAATTTATTTTTGGGTTGTAGAATCGGCCCATCCATGGTATAATAGCCGCGAAACGGCTATTATACCGCCTATTAAATCATTATACCACCAGCGGCGCTTAGCGAGTGCTAATAGCTTTATTTGCTCCTGCCGCTGTGGTATAATAGCGATATTATATTGTGGAGGCGTATACCATATGAGCAAGCTGCTGCCGCACGTCGGTTTGCGGACTGTCAAAACGGCGGCCGCGGTTGCGACTGCGTTGCTGCTTGCCGATCTGCGCGGCAGCCCGGCGCCGATATTTGCCGCGATCGGCGCTATTGTTGCGATGAACCGCACACTTGGGGACGCTGTCCAGTCCTGCCTGACCCAGCTGGCAGGCATTTTTTTCGGCGCGGGCTTCGGCTGGTTGTTCGTCACGCTGCTGCCCGGTTACCGGTATGTGGGCATTGCGGTCGGCATTGTCGCGCTGATCCTTCTGTGCGTGCGGCTACAGCTGCAATTTGCCGTGCCGCTCGCGTGCATCGTGTTCGTTTCGATCTGCCTATCGCCGGCGGACGGCGCGTTTCTGTATGGCGTAAACCGCTTGTTCGACACGTCGATCGGTCTGGGCACGGCGCTTATCATCAATATCGCGGTAAAGCCCTACAACAACCGGCGGCAGATCGCCCAGCTTTTCATGCATTATTTGCAAACGCTGCCCGATTACATCGGCGCGCGCGTGGCAAGGGGCGGCTACCCCGATCTTTCCTCGCTGCAGGCGCAGCTTGGCCGCATCGGGGACGAGCTTGCGATCTATGAGAAGCAAAACCTGTTCCGCCACGCGGACCACGACCGGCAGGCCGTTTATCTGCGCGGCTGCGAGCAGCTCGCCGGGACCATGCTGCAGGAGCTGACCGCGCTTTGCGCGATGGATGAATCCGGCCGCATCGGGCGGGAAAACGCGGCGCGGCTGCAAACATTAGGGGTGGAAGCCACACCCCTGCCGGAAGGCGCGACGCCCTGTCAGGCGGATATCGTGGCGGACTATCATCTTTCCAATCTGCTGGACGCATACGGCTATCTGCGCGATTTTAACCTGATGGAATGAACCCGCCGGGGGTAAGGCGGAAAAAGAGAAACGATAAGGAGTTTTCATGTAACATGGAGAAAAAGAGAAGTAGTTTTTCCAGCCGCATCGGCTTTGTGCTGGCCGCGGCGGGCTCGGCGGTGGGGCTGGGCAATATCTGGCGGTTCCCCTATCTGGCGGCCAAGTACGGCGGCGGCATTTTCCTGCTGGTATACCTGATCCTCGCCGTTACCTTCGGCTTCGCGCTGATGATCACGGAGATCGCGATCGGCCGCCGCACCGGGTTGAGCTGCATCGGCGCGTATAAGGCGCTTGATAAGCGTTTTTCCTTCCTCGGCTGGCTGGCCGCTCTGGTGCCTGTCATCATCACGCCGTACTACTGCGTCATCGGCGGCTGGGTGGCGAAATATTTCTTTGAATATGTATCCGGCGGCGGCGCCGCGCTTGCGGGCGATTCTTATTTCGGCAACTTTATCGGCTTTGTCGGCAGCGGCCTGTTAGCCACGCCGCTGTTCTGGTTCCTTCTGTACGTGCTGCTCACCGCCGTTGTCGTGCTGTTGGGCGTGGAAAAGGGCATTGAAAAAGTATCCAAATTCCTTATGCCGGTTTTGGTGCTTCTGTCCATTGTCGTGGCGGCCTTCTCCTTGACCATGCCGGGCGCGATGGAGGGCTTAAAATTCTACCTGCTGCCTGATTTTTCGGACTTTTCCTTTACCACCGTGCTGGCCGCCATGGGACAGATGTTCTACTCCATGTCGCTCGCCATGGGTATTATGATCACCTACGGTTCCTACACGCAGCAGGGCAATCTGGAGCGCTCGGTCGGCCAGATCGAGATTTTCGACACCGCGATCGCTTTTATCGCGGGTCTGATGATCGTACCCGCCGTCGTCGCCTTCAACGGCGGCGACCCCTCCGGTATCAACGCGGGCCCCGGTTTGATGTTCGGCACGCTGCCCAAGGTGTTCGAGCGCATGTGGATGGGCCGCGTGGTGGGCTGCGCGTTCTTCCTGCTGGTGCTGTTCGCGGCGCTCACCTCGTCCATTTCGCTGATGGAGACCGTGGTCTCCATTGTGCGCGATAAGCTGCACTGGGGCCGCCGCTCCGCGACCATGCTGGTCACCGCGGTCATTCTGGTTCTGGGCGTGCCGTCCTGCCTTGGCTACGGCCCGCTCGCCTCGGTACAAATCCTCGGCATGGCGTTCCTTGATTTCTTCGATTTCATTTCCAATTCGGTTCTCATGCCGGTCGTCGCCTTCCTCACCTGTATTTTGGTGGGCCATGTGGCCGGTACCAAGATTGTTTCGGAGGAAGTCGAGCATACCTTCGTCTTCCACCGCAAGCGCCTGTTCGAGGTCATGATCCGCTGGATCGCCCCGATCATGATCGTCTGCATCCTCGCGGGCGAACTGCTGCGCGTGACCGGTATCATTTCGATCTAAGCCTGATTGATTAAAAAAAACAGCAACTCCCTATGGAGCTGCTGTTTTTTTATTGGGGAAACAATGTTTTGCCCACCGTCTCCAGCTGCTGAAAAAAGCGGCTGATATGCAGGCCGTCGTTGACGGCGTGCGAAAACTCCCCGGCGACCGGCAGCAGGATGCGTTCCCCCTCGCGCCGGAACCTGCCGAACAGCGTGAAGGGCGTGAAATCCTCCTTGGGGCTGCCGCCAAAGCCAAAGGCCGTAAAGCCCAGCTCCGGCGTGATCGAGATACCGCAGATATTCTCCGGCAGCTTGGGGTCGCAAAGCAGCCTGCCGCAGGTTTCCGCCTGTGCGTAATCCTTCGAGAAAGACTCATAAAACGCCGTAAAATCGGACGTGTACGCGGTACATTTCATAGAGAACAGCGCGCGGTCGTCCAACCGCGGCACGGTATAGTATGGGTGCACCACATCCCATAGACCAATGTTCCCCTGCGTATCGCGGGCATAGCGGAACGCCTGATCCTGATTGATCACCCTTGCCGCGCAGTAGACCAGCGCGGGGTACAGCCGCAGGCCGCGCCGCTTGATTTGTCCATATAGCGCCGTAATATCCACATCGGCCGTAATGTAGATCGCCGTTTTTTGAAAGCACTCCAGATATTCCTTGCGCTCCCAGCGTTCATAGTCGATAGGCGTAAAAAACATACGCGCGGTCTCCCCCTCTTTTGCCGTCTATTCTGCCACTATTTTAGCATAATCGGCGCGAGAAGTCGAGTCAGGCTCTTTTTATTGCTTCATCGCTAATAAGACAAAAAGGGCAGTCTTAACGTGCTTTTTTTGCGCGCCAGATACAAGAGCCCGTAAAGCGCCAGCGGCATGGCCATGCCAAGAATGTAGCAGCTCGATTGGATCAATAGATTAAACAGGGCGTGCATCGTGATCGCCATGGACAAAAGTCCAAAAATACCGGTATAGAACAGCTTTTTGTGCTTGTGCACATAGGTGACGCCCGCGCCCACCGCCATGGTGCAAAGGCCGTGCATCAGGCTGGCCGAAAAGCCGCGCAGCGCCGCCCAGCCCAGCGTGACCGCCTCGATATTCTGCACCAGAATGACCGTGTTCTCCACGATGGCGAAGCCAACGCCGACCGCCATCGCGACCGGCAGCACGAGCTTGCGGTCGTCCTCCAGAAAAACGGCGTAGACGAACACGGGCGCTGCCTTGAGCAGCTCCTCCACGACCGGCGGGATCACCTGCGTAAACGCGCGGGGCGGCAGTTCGGCGAGCGGATAGAGCAGCGTGTTTACCTCATACGCCGACACGGCCGTTACCGCGCCCAACAGCAGAAAAACGACCAGCCGGCGCGCCCGTTGATCCAAAATGGGCAGCATCAGCAAAAGGGGCAGCGTGATGCATAAAAAGATCACATAAACCATTTGCGCACTCCCCTTTCCGCCACGGGCAGCAGGAACACCAGAATCAGGCAAGCGCCGATGCCCGCCGCCGTCTGTACGTTCGGGAGCAGCTGCGGAACCTGCGTTAGCGTTTCGCACAGGCAAAACAAAATGACCAGAAAGTTATAGGGCCGCATGACCCGGATGATCCCCATCTCGACATCGGGCAGGATCAGGTGCTTGCACGCAAAATACAAGGTCAGACCGACGGGGACCGCCAGCAGCAGAAGCGGCAGACAGGCCGCCGGGCCGCTTTGCACGACGGCGGACAGCGCGATTCCCGCGATCAGAAGCGGCGCGAGCAGCGCCGCGAGGCGGTAACCGCGGTATGCCGCCTCGCCGCCGTCCGCCAGTCGGTCGATCGCGCCGAAATAGGCGGAAAGCAAAAAGAAATACGCGCCGATATTGCCCAGCACCCCCACATGGAAGCCGCGGGGCGGCGCTTGATACACCAGCGTGTAACACGCGGTGAACAAAGCGCCCATGAGGTAGCTGATACAGCCGTATAAAAGGATTTTAAAAAATAAAGGCAGTTTTTTTCGCGTGCAGGCAAATACGCCGTAGCAGACGGCGGCCAGCGCCGCGCATAAACGCATCGTGGTCATAGGTGGCTTCTCCGCTGTCTGGAACGCTCGATCGCCCACATGGCCGCCATACCCAGAATGACGCCCACGATCAGGCTGGTGGCAATGGGCGGCAGATCGGTGTTTCCTATTCCCGCGGTGGAAAACAGGCTTTGTCCGCGCGAGGACGAAGGCATCGAGGAAGAGGCGTTATACTCCCCCATAGTGTTTTGTACCTTGACCATTAACTGCTGCGTTTCCAGTCCCAGCTTGTCGAACTGATCCTCCAGACTGCCGGTCACCTTGCGCCACTGCTGCGCGCTGTACCCGCCCGCAGCCGCGCGGTCGTAATTCAAACGGTTTTCATCCAAATACCGCTTCATATCGGCGGGCATCTGCGTGGGTTTGCCGCTGGTTTCCGCCTGTCTTTGCAAATCGCGGGCCTGATTTAGGTATTTCGCCGCCTCCCCTGCCTGCGCTTGCTTTTCTGTGACCTGCGCCATGAGCGCCGACATGCTTTTGGTCTGCTCCTGCTGTTTGGCCAGTTCTTCCCGCATTTGATTCATCCGGTCGATCGCGCTTTGACTTGGTCCGATCAAGCTCCCGACGGCGAACGCGGCGGGAGACAGCGACAGGAGCATACAGAGGGCCAAAAGCAGCACGCGTAATTTTTTCATAACGGTTTCTCCTCTCTTTCCCTATGAAAGCTGCAAAACAAGCCGGTTTTGCGATTCTGCGTAACAATGGCTGTGCGCAAGCACCCGGCGGGACAGCAGCTTGACGGGCAGGTCTTGGGCGTTTGTTTCAAACGGATCGAACGACGCACCGCCATAGGTAACGATGATTTCACACCGGCCGTCCAGCGCGGAGGCCGCGGCGGAAAAGGTGAGCGCCACGGGCTCCCCCATCACTTTCAGCAAGGTCTGCACGCAAAGCTCCTCAAACACCATTTGGATGCTTTGCACATCGCGCGGCGCAAGCATCTGACGGCGGCCGAATTCCTCGATCGCGTTGTTGATCTCGATAAAATCGAACTGGCGCGAGGTGATCTCGCGCTCGAACACCTTGAGCCGCTTGACGAATACCCGTGTGCGCTCCCGCCCGGGCGCGTCGAATATCTGCTCCGGCGGGCCGTCCTCGTATATCTCGCCCCCATCCATATAGAACACGCGGGTGGATACATCGCGCGCGAACTGCATTTCATGGGTGACGATCATCATCGTCAGGCCCTCGCGCGCCAAATTGCGGATCACGGCCAGCACCTCGCCCACCATGGTGGGATCGAGCGCCGAGGTGGGTTCGTCGAACAGGACGATCTCCGGCTTCATGGCAAGCGTGCGGGCGATGGCCACCCGCTGCTTCTGGCCGCCGGACAGCTCATCCGGGTAGCGCAGGGCCTTTTCCGCAAGGCCCACCAGCTCCAAAAGACGCATACCCTCGTCATATGCCTGCCGCGCGGGCAGGCCCAGCAGGTCCATCGGGGCCATCATGACGTTTTCTATGACCATTTTGTGCGAAAAGAGGTTGAAGGACTGGAATACCATGCCCATTTTGCGCCGCACGCGGGACAGATCGATCCCGGGCTGCATGATGTTCTCTCCATCCACTAGAATTTCACCCGAGGTAGGCGTTTCCAGCCGGTTGAGGCAACGCAGCAGCGTGGATTTTCCCGTGCCGGACGGCCCGATGATCGAGATAACCTCGCCCTTTTCGATATGCGCGTTCACGTCCTTGAGCGGCGTTACGCCGGGAAATTCCTTACGGAGGTGCCGGATGGTGATCACGGATCATTCACTCCTTTCACCTGCCGGGGCCTGCGCTTCGGGTCAAGCCCGGTCTCCACGCGGGCGATCGCCAGCGTGAGCAGGTTTGCGATCATAAAATATAGAATAGCGGTGGCGATCAGCGGGAAGAACGCTTCCAGCGTGCGGCTGCGAATGATATCGCTCACCTTGGTCAGATCCTGCACGGCGATGTAGCCCACCACCGAGGTCATTTTGACCATGGAGATAAACTCGCCCTTAAAAACAGGCAGGAAATGCCGCGCCGCCTGCGGAAACGTGACCTTCCAAAAGGTTTGGCGGCGGTTGTAGCCCAGCGCGGTGGCGGCCTCCTGCTGGCCCTGATCCACCGCGTCGATGCCGGTGCGCATCATTTCGGAAACGTATACGGCGAAATTGACCGAAAAACCGATGACCGACACGGCCACCGCCGAAATATCCAGCGCGCCGAACACGACATAGTAGAGCAGCATGAGCAGCACCACGATCGGCGTGCCCTGAATGATGCGGATGAACGCCGCGCTCGCCCCGGCCAGCACCCGACTGCGGCTACGGCGCAGCATGCACACCCCAAAGCCCAAAAGTGAGCCGAAAATACCGGAAAGCACCGAGATAATGACCGTAAGCCCCAAACCGTTTGCGATCATCTTCCACCGGTTTTCGGTGATAAAGGTGCGGATGAAGCTGGCTTTCAGCCCATGGAACAGTCCTTCGTCCGGCGCGGCCGCGCTGTTTGGGCGCGCGGCCAGCACCTGCGGATTATCAAAGTAGGGCGCTGTAAAGTCAACGCTTTGCCGCCGCTCCGGCGTGGCGACGATGTCGGAAAGAGCGATATCCGCTTTGCCGGATTCGAGCGCCGGGAGCAGCGCGTCGAACTGCATGTCGATCAGCTCGACCTTTTTATCGAGCGCCAGCGCCAATCGCTGCGCGAGCTCCACGTCGATACCTGCGTACGCCCCGTCCAGCACAAAGCAGATGGGGGTCACATCGGGCGAAATGGCCACACGGAGCGTGCCGCCCTCCCCCGCGGCCTCTGGAATAGCCACCGGGGCGTATTCATCCGGCGGGGCCTCGGTCCAGCGGGAGACCAGCGCGGCAAGCGTGCCGTCCGCCGCCAGCGCGGCAAGCGCCTCGTCCAGCGCCCGCCGCAGCTCCGGCTGCGCCTTGGACACAGCGATGGAGCAGGCTTCGTCCACCACGCCGTCGCGGGCGATGGCAACAGCCGGGTCGGTCTTCATGATGTACTGCGCGGTCGCGCGCGAGGATAACACATAGTCCACCTTGCCGCTTTGCAGCGCCAAAAAAGCGTCCGCCGCCGCGGGATACATTTTGGCTACCGCCTCCGGGTAGGTTTCCGACAGCCACGTCTGCGCGGTCACGCTGGTCAGCGCATAACGGGCGGTTGCGGGATCGGCAAGGGTCGCGGCTCCCCCGTTTTTTCGCGCCACGAGCACCTGCGGGTTGGCAAAGTAGGGTCGTGTGAACGCGACGCTCTGCCGCCGTTCCTCGGTAGCCGTCATGTTGGAGATGATCACATCCGCCTTGCCCGAGGCAAGCGCGGCGGTCAGCGCGGAAAACGGCATGTTCTGGTATTCCACACGCAGGCCGAGCGCATAGGCGATGCGCTCAATCAGCTCGCAGTCCAGCCCGCGGTAGGCCCCGTCCTTGACAAAGCACATGGGTTCGCGGTCGGCGGCAATCGCCACGCGCAGCACGCCGTTTTGCCCGTCCGAAGCGGGTATCTCGCGCAGCGCATAATCCTGTCCCTCGGTCGTCCAGTCCGCGACGACCTGCCGGAGCGTCCCGTCGGCCTCCAACTGATCGAGCGCCGTGTCGATCGCGGCGAGCAGCTCTCCGTTTTCCTTGTTCACGGCGATCGAGCTTTCCTCCATGATCACGTCCTTTTGGCTTATCTCCAGCGCGCTGTTCCCGCGCACCGCGTTCAGCGCGGTCGTGTAAGCGGTGAGCACATAGTCGATCTTGCCGCCCTCCAGCGCTAAAAAAGCGTCCGCGATGGCGGAATAGGTGCTGATCTTGGCATCCGGATAGGTCTTGCCAATGTAGGCTTCGGCGGTCGAGCCGGTCATCACACCGTAATTGGCCGTTTGCGGATCGGCCCGTTCGCCCTTCTCCAGCGGTTCTTTCGCGCAGCCGCCAAACGCCGCCGCGAGCAGCGCCGCCGCGAGCAGCGCCGCCCAAAACCGCATGTTCTTTTTCATTCACTGCCCTTCCTTTACTTGCTTGCGAATGGTCAAAATGTTTTTGCCGCCCTCGTAAGCGTAGTCCACCTGATCCATGGAGCGTTTGACCATTAGGATGCCGAGCCCGCCGATTTCCCGTTCCTCGGCGGAAAGGGTCGTATCGGCGTTCGGCTTTGCCAGCGGGTCGAAGGGCCTGCCGCTGTCCAAAAACTGAATGGTCACCCGCAGCGGGTCGCCCCCCACGGCGCAGCGGACGGTGGCTTCGCCGATCTCGGGGTGGTACGCATAGTGGGCGATATTGACGTAAATCTCCTCCACGGCGATGGAAATCTGCGTGGCCGCCTTCATCGGGCAGCCGCCGGACTCCAGCTCCGCTTCGATAAAGGCCTGCACCGTTTGCAGCGCCTCCAGCGTGGCGGGTACGGTCAGTTCTTTCATTTGCCTTGCTCCTCCGTTCCTCTCAGCATCAGGCTGAGCATGGTGATATCGTCAAACTGCGGGGCGTCGCCCACAAAACGGTCGATATCCTGCTGCATACGCCGCAGCAGCGTCTCGCAAGAAGCGTCCTTGTTCCGGTTCAGCGCCGCCAGCATGCGGCCGGTGCCGTATAGTTCGCTCCGCGCGTCGGTGGCTTCGGCCACACCGTCGGTGTAGAGATACAGCCGGTCGCCGGGATGAAGCGCCAGCGTGTATTCCTGATAGCGCGAGCCCTCCATACCGGCCAGCACAAAGCCGTGCTTATCGCGCAGCAGCGCGTAGTCCCCGCCGGCTTTTTGAACGGCCGGGTATTCGTGCCCGGCGTTTGCCGCGACCAGTCTGCCCGTCGAAAGTTCGAGAACGCCGAGCCACGCGGTGACGAACATTTCCGCTTCGTTGTTCTCACAAAGCTGGTTATTGGCCTTTTCCAGCGCCGCGCCCGGCCCCAATCCGGTCTGCGCGATATTTTTGATCAGCGTCTTGGCGATGACCATGAACAGCGCGGCGGGCACGCCCTTGCCGGAGACGTCGGCCATGACCATGGCCAAATGATCGTCATCGACCAAGAAGAAATCGTAAAAATCGCCGCCCACCTCTTTGGCCGGGGTCATGGTGGCGTAGATATCGAACTCCGGCCGCTCGGGGAAGGCCGGGAAAATACAGGGCAGCATGGACGCCTGAATGTGCGTCGCCACGCCGAGCTCCGCGCCGATGCGCTCCTTTTCAGCGGTCACGGCGGTCAGCTCCCGGATATAGGTGCCCAGATCGATCTCCATCTTGCCGAGGGCGCGCGCCAAAAGCTCGATCTCGTCCCCCGTGTGGATATCGAGCGCTTCCGCGGAAAAGCCGGATTCGTCCCGGACAAAGCGTTCCGTGTGCTCGGTAATGGTCTGTATGGGCAGCAGCACCTTGCGCCGCAGATAGCCGAGATACAGGAACACAAAGAGGAATACCAGCGCGACCGTGGCGAGAATGACCGAAAAAACATATTCCATCAGCGTTTCATCGATCAGCAGCATGGGCACGTAAACGTCAAGGATGGCCACCACCTTGCCCGCGCCGTCCCGCACGGGCAGCATGGCGGAGGCGGTGTAGCCATACGCGCTGTGGGAGATAAAATAGCTGTTCGAGCGCTCGCCGGTGTCATAGATGCGGCGCACCTCGTCGAAATATTTAGGGTTCATGGGGTCGGTCATGCCCAGTTGGTTCTGGGGGAAATAATCGTTCTGCGCGTCGAAAAAATAGACCATGTGACTGGTCTGCTCGTCGCGCACGGGGATATAGAGCAGGATGTACTGCGCGTTGGAGCTTTGGCGAATCAGGTCCAGCTCCTCCGCCATGCGCCGGTACGCTTCGCCGCCCGCCGAGGCGACGCGGTAGCGGTCGCCCTTTTCGTAGGGCGCGTCGGTGACGGCCCACGTCCCGTCCTCCTTCCGCCGTTCCCGGATGAGCCGTCCGTTCGCATCCCTTTCCAGCAACCCGGAAAGCAGGTCGCCGTCCACTTTATCGAGCGCGATGCCGGCGATCGCATAGGAATTTTCATTATAAAGCCGCTGAATGGTGGAGCGGTATTTGACAAAGCCGATGATACAGCTCGCAGCGGAGACCGCCGCCGCGAGCAGGACAAAGCCCACCAGAAACCGAAAGGACAGGCGGCGGCCCGGCGTCTTTTTCATGCTCCTTCCCCTCGCTTTCTCACAAAGATCGCCGCCGGGCAAACGCAGCGGGTCTCGCCGCAATAGGGGCAGGCGAGACCCGGTTCGTCATACCAGACATGCTCGCTGTCCCGCAGGTAGCAAAAGCCCAGCCGCTCTAAAATGCCGCGCACCGGTATGTGATAGCCCTTGCGCCACGCAACGCCCAGCAGGAAATCCGCGCCAAGGGCAAAGAGCGCGTCGGCACACGTGTTTTGCAGGCGGCACCCCAGCCCCTTGCCGCGAAACGCCGCTTCCGTGCCGAGCGATTTGCAAATGCCCACCCGCGGCTCGCGCGCCGGGGAAAGCGCACGGAGCGCCGCCGGCGGCAGCTTGGTCAGCGCCGCGGCTTCGGCGATATCGGCCAGGTAGGTCAGGCAATACCCGGCCAGCACGCCGTCCGCCGTGCGCAGCACAAGGCAGACCGACGCGGTTCGGCGCAGCAGCGCGCGCAGCTTTTCCGCGCTGTACAGCCCCTTGCCCACGCAGCGGTCGCTGAGAGAGAGCACATCCGCCACATCGGCTTGCGTCATGGGGCGCAGCGTGGGTTCCGTATCCTTCATGCCGTGCCGCCTCCTTCTATAAAATAACGATCAGCGTGTTCACCCCGAAGGTACGCTGCCAAGTCACCGCCTGCGCCAGCCCCGTGATCAGCCGAACGCCCAATGCGTCGCCCTGCGCGTCCTCCCCCGCCTCCCGATACCAGCGCAGGGGATCGAACATCCGGCCGCCGTGCCGGATGCGCAGGCCCACCGTGCCGGGCAGGCAGAACACGCGCACATCGGCGTACTGCGTTTCATCCCCGTCAAAGCAGTTTTGCCGGATGACCGTGAGCAGTTCTTCGATGGACAGGCTCACCGCCATGGTGATTTTGGGCGAAAGTTTGTTTTGCTCGCAAAAGGCGGTGATCCGCTCGCTGGCATCCGCCGCCCCGGCCGGATCGCTCGCCACGGAAAAGTTCAGGCTGTGCCCCTGCCGTTCCAAGGATTCATCCAATAGATAGAAGCGGGAAAGCGGCCGCCTGCCGCGCCGTACCAGCGCGGCGAGCAACGGCCAGACCGAGAGCGTAAGCAGTTCGGACAGGGGATAAAACAGCCATACCAGCCCCGGCGGCGCGAACGCGGCCAGCAACGCCGCCGGCCCGGCGGCGAATAGAAAGATTCGCGCCGCGGTAAGCGCGTTGGCCAGCGCGATATGGCCCGCCGTATTGTAAAAAGAGATCAAAATGCCCCCCGCCATGGCAAAGGGCAGGCTCAGAGCGAAAAGCCGCAGCGCGGGCGCCCCGACCGACAGCGCAGCCGCGCCGGTCAGGCCGAACAGCGTGCAAAGCTGGCGGGCGCACACCGCGCTCGCCAGCGCGCACACCGCGATCAGGCGCTCGCCCGTGTCAAACTGCCGCCGCAAAAGCCGCCGGATGCTGGCCGTGTCCCGCTCGCCGCCGTATACCCCTAAAAGGGGCGCGGCGGTTTGCGGCACGCCGCTGACGAGCGCCAAGCTGAATTCGCCCATGCTGTTCACCATGGTGAACACCGCGACGAGCGCGCTGCCGCCAAGGCCCAGAAAGATCCGGTTGAGCACGATCAGCCGCGCGGCGGACAGCAGATTGTTCAGCGCGGCCGGGCTGCCGATGCGCAGCACGGCCGCGATCTCTTTGGCGGAAAAAGAAAACCGCTGCAAATGGAACGCGCTCGCCCGCTGGTGCAAAAAGCCCATGCCCGCCGCTACCGCGACAGCGGTGGCCAGCACGCTTGCCGCCGCCGCGCCCGCCATGCCCCAGCCGCAGCCCGCCATAAAAAGCAGATCGAGCGCGGCGTTCAGGGCGGTCATCGCCAGCATAAGGCCCGTGACCAATCCCGGCCTGCCGTCCAGCCGCAGGTACTGAAAGGGCAGATACAGCAAAACCTTGCACACGCCCCCGATCAGCGTGACGCGCAGATAGGCCGCCGCCAACGGACGCACCGCGCCCGCCGCCCCTAAAAAGGCGGTGAGCGGATCGAGCAGGCAAAGCCCCAGCGCCGAAAAAAGCAGCCCCGACGCGAGCAGCAGATAAAACGCCAGCGTATAATCGCGCCGCCCGGCCGCCGCGCCCGCTCTGCCGATCGCTACGGCGGAACGGATTCCCGCGCCGGTGGCGATTAGCGAGCCGAGCGTGCACAGCAGCAGATACACGGGCGTGCACAGGCTGATCGCCGCAAGGCCGTTCGCCCCCAGCAGATTGCCGATGATCACGCTGTCCACCATCACGTTTACCGTGCCGCCCAAAACCGAAAGCACGGTGGGCCAGAGAAACCGGCGAAAGGTTTGGTTTAAAAACCGATCGTTCTGCTCCATTACTCGATCGTCAGGATTTCCGTAAAGCCGGTTACCTCAAATACCTCCATGATGGTCTCGTTTACCCCGCGCACGGTCATTTTCCCCTGCCGGTTCATCCGCTTCTGCGCCGTTAAGATCACGCGCAGACCGGCGGAGGATAAGTAATGCAGCGCCGTCATATCGAGCGTCAGCTCGGTCACACCGGCAAGGTTTTCTTTCAGCTCCGCTTCCAGCTTCGGCGCGGTCACGGTATCCAGCCGCCCTTCCAGCGCCAAACACAGGCTGCTTTCGTTTTTCGTTTTGGTAATGGTCATCGTTCGGTTCCTCCTGTTACGTTTCATTTTTGGTAAAACCAAATTTGGTGTCCACCCGGTTTTCCATGCAGCGGCAGATACTGCTGCGCATATGGAGCTCCGTGGATTTGCGGAAATCCGCGTATTTGCAGTACCAGCACTCGCGCACATTGGCCAGCGGACCGCCCGATCCGACCCAGTGCGGGCAGCCGTAATCCTCGGTCACGATGGGGTAGCCCTCGTCCGTCACGCCGATCATCCCGCCGTGGGCTGTTTTCTCGTCCATAGACGCGCGTCCCTCCTTTTTTTCGTATTGGTAAGGCTATGGCCCCTATTTCATCCTTTATTTTCACTTCTACCATACCACCCTGCCCGCCGTTCCCGCCCGCAAGAGGACGATCGACGGCTTTTTGGGGACAAATGACAACGCGCCCGCGCACGGGACGATCCCGTGCGCAGGCGCGAAAAGCTTAGTTTTTCAGGGCAAGAACCACCTTAAGGATGAATTCCCCTTCGGTTCTGGACACGCTGCAATAGCCGTGATATTGGTGCGCGACGCGGCCGATTCCCGCAAGGCCCAAGCCATGGCCCGGCTCCCCCTTCCGGCTGAGCAGCCGCCCATCCGTTTCCTTTACCACGCCGTCGTAGCTGTTTTTGATCTCCAGCGTCAGATTCCGTCCCGCGTACCGGGCGAACAGCGCGATATAGCGCCCCTGCCCCGGCCGCTGCCGCGCGCAGGCGTCCAGCGCGTTTTGCAGCGCGTTGCCGAGCACCGTGCAAAGATCGACCGGGGAGCACGAGAGCTCCACCGGGATCTGCGCGTCGCAGCGAAAGTCGATTCCCTCGCGCCGGGCCTGTCCGCCATAAAACCCAAGCAGGATATTGGCCGTGTAATTGGCGCAATACAGCACATTTTTCGTATCCGGCGTTTGCTCGATCAGCGCGGCCAGATAGTCGCGCAGCAAGGCATAATCGCCGTTTCGCGCATAGCCGTCCAGCACGCGCATGTGATGGCGGATATCGTGCTGCATCTGGCGGACCTCCTGTATGTGCCGGGTCAGCGTTGTATAATACTGCTCGGATTGGCGCATTTGGGTGGTCAGCTCCTGCACCTGCGCATGGGCCAGCGCGTTTTCCTTGATTGTCATCATGGTAAAAAAGGATAAATAATAACCGCAGGCCAGCAATACCACATACAGAATCAGCCGCAGATAGTCGCCCGGCGGCAGCGCGTCGCGCACCCGCCATGCGTCGAACCAAAGCAGCATCAGCACGTAACCGACCAGCGCAAAAATGGTAAGGCTGTTCAAATGCGGGCCGAACTGGCGCAGCCGTTCGACCATCGGATCGCGCAAAAAGCGAAAAAACAGAAACACATAGGCGGCGGTGAGCACAAAATACAGCGCCACAAAGGCCGCGCGCGGGTTGAACACCGGGAAAAAGCCGTAAACCAGCAACACGGTGTAGCGCGCCGTCACCGCGGTGAGATACATCGAGGTATCCACAAAGAAATAGGTAAAAAAGCGCTGCTTTACCGGCACATCGAACAGGTAAAGATAGACGAACACCGCCAAAAACCCGGTAAACTGCCCGGAACAGTTGCCTATGACCGGACGCAGCAGCTCGCCCAACACAATGATGAGCAGCGTGCAGACCGTCCAAGCGCAGACCGTTTGCCACCGCCCCCGCTTGGAGCGGTAGAAAATATGCGCCATGCCAATGGAAAAACAGATCATGGCAAGCCCCACTATGGAAGCAGCGGCAACGCCCAACATAGTAAGGGGCCCCCTTTCATTCAAATGCGCGTCAGCTCGGCTTGCGCCAGCAGGTATTCAAAGTAGTCCGCGCGTATGGTTTTGGCCCCGCGCTGACGAATGGGGATGCGGGCCCCGGAGAGCATCAGAAAATCGTCCTCCACGGTGCGCACCCGGTCCATATTGACGATATAGCTCTGGTGGCAGCGGAGAAAGCCGTGGCCTTCCAGCTCCCGCTCCACATCGCTGAGTTTGGCGTAGACCCGGTGCTCCTCGCCGTTATCCAGATGGACCAACAGCACGTTGCGCCGGCTTTCTATGTACTCAATCTCCCGGTAAGCAATGCGCCGGCCCTTGCCGCCCTCCCGCAGCAACAGAGTCTTTTGGCGGCCGTCGTACTCCTCCCGCAGAAAACGGGCCAGCAGCGCCGCCGCTTTATCCCCATCCAGCGGCTTGATCAGGTAGCTGTAAGCGCACACATCATAGCTTTCCAGCGCATAATCGGGCGTGGTGGTCAAAAAAACGATGGGCACGCGCGGCGCGAACCGGCGCACGCCTCGGGCGGCCTCCATGCCCAGCATGCCGTCCATATAGATATCCAGAAAGATCAGGTCAAAGCTGACCAGCCCGTCCTCATAATCATCCACCAAGGTTTCGCCCCGGGCGTATTCCGTTAAGATATATTCGTAGGGGTGGGCGGCAAAATAAGCGCGCAAAAAGCGGGATAGCAGCTCCCGCTCTGACGGTTGATCGTCGCAGATCGCAATGCGCAGCATTTCCACCCCTCCTTTCCCCAACTTATCCTATCACGGATCAAAATCGCCCGCGTTTTCGGGGGACATTCGACGGCTTTTTCAGGAGATTTGATCGTTTGGGTGTCACCATTATAGCAAGTCATGCGCAGGAAAGCGGCCGTTTTGCACCAACGCATCATATACGGTACGAACACCGCGCGGCGGACAAAAAAGCGCCCCTCTCCCGAAGGAGAGAGGCACTTCAGGCTGTCAAAAAACTATTTTTGACAGCCTGTCGATCGAAACAAAGCTCCATTTCGATCGAGAATTCCGGCTGCGGCGCAAGGGGGTCTTTGACACGCTGAAGGGCGCGTTGCAAAATAAAAGAATGTTCCAAATTCTTGTCATTCTGAGGAGCGAAGCGACGTAGAATCTCGCACGAACGCGCGGCTTTCACGTTCATTCCGCGCGTTCGCGCGAGATTCTTCACTTCGTTCAGAATGACATACGGAATTTCTTTTGTTTTGCAACGCGCCCTTGGAATCGTTTGTTTTACTTTTTGCGGCGGCGGAACCATGCCGCGCCGCCTAGGATCACCGCGCAGGTGGCAAGCGTGGCCGCGGCGAAGCCGGGCACACGGGCGGGCGGCGCTTCCTCCGCTTCTGATGCGGGCGCGGCCGCGACCTGCGGCGTGAGCGCCGCTCCTGTTGGCTCCATGTGCGCCTCGTGCTCCGCGCGGTTCTCCGGCGCGGACTCGGCGGCAGGCATCGGAGCGGGCGCGGCGGCGGCGAAAATCGCCCGCCCCATCGAAGAGACCGCCTCCGGTATGGGAATCGTTTGCACGGACGGTTTTGCCGGTTCTTCGGGTTGGAGCGCCGCCGCGGGCAAAGGCGATTCCTTTTCGCCGGCGGCAGGCGGCTCGCCAGCCGAATCAGTCTTCGGCGCGGGTTCCGGTACCGGTTCGGGCGCTGGAACAGGCGTTTTTTCGGTCTCTGTTTTGCCGTAGCGGTCGTGCGAGCCTTGCCCGCCGCCGCCATGGTCGCCACCGTTATCGGTTCCATCGGATTCTTCCCCGCTGCCCACCTTTACGATATTGGTGGCCCCGGCATAGGCCGTGCCCTCGATGACCAGACGGGTGTCAAAGGCTTTGTCAATCTCCAGCCGGACCGTGAAGGGCGGCTGTCCCACATCAAACAGATAACCTTCCAGCAGGTTTTCGCTGTATGCGGGGGGCTCTGCGGCAGGCCCCGTGGTCGCCACCTTGCCCCGGAACCACGCGCCGCCTTCGGTACGGAACTCCGCATAGATCGCCGTCGCGCCGGTCAGGTCGGGCAAATGATCGTAAGCAACCATGTAAACGCCGTTGCCCAGCGGTTTTACGCTGACCTTTAGCTCCTCATACGGAACAGGCTCCAGCACGCGGACCGTTACCTCCGCCCGGATGTTTCGCGGATTGACGATATGGTTCGCCGCCAATACGTCGCCGTCAAAATCGCCATAGACCGTATAAGCGCCCTTGGTCAGCGGATCGGGCAACGCCGACAAATCCCAGTGAATGGGCACGTCCGCGACCGAGCCATAGGAATCTTCCATATCATAAAGCACCTCGGTCGCCGCCGCGAGCGGCAGACTGCCGGGGCGAACGCCGGACAAGCACTCGATCTCCTTCACCAGCTCCGTCCACGGGTCGGCATAGTAGCCGGATAGAATGTATTCTTTTTGCGGCTCGGGCGGACCGGGCCCCGCGTCCTCCGCCGGGTACACGGTCGACAGCTCGTCCACCGTCAAGACGCAATTCCCGGCCGAAAACAGGATGGCAGGCGCGTCGGCTTCGCCTTCCAAGCGGATGTTGCAGTCATACAGTTCCACATCGTTGCCGCAATAGACCGCGGCGTCCCCGCCGCGCACGGTCAAATCCACCTGACGCAGCCGGAGCGGCGCATTCCATATGGCGCCGCAGAGAATACCGGCGCGGACGCCGCCCCCTGCCGGTACGCCATCATACGTCGCATCGATGTAAAACCGCTCCCCCTCGCCGGTGAGAAGGTGCGTGCCGTCGCTCATCAGCAGAATGGCGGGACAATTCACCGTTTGTATGGTACCGGCGCGCAGATTCAGGCAGCCGCCGCTGATGATAAACGGCCCCATCGAATGGTTCTCTGCATAAACGGTAAGGTTTGGATTGTTAAGTGTCAACGTGGCATCCCCCGCCGCCACAAAGCTGTACGGCTCCGTCGCAATGATCCGCACGGCGGTATCGGTCTGCCCAAGCTCATACACGCCGCCGGACAGCTTTACATTGCCCATTAAATACAGATCGTGCGTTTCGGAATCCGCGCTGCCCGCCGTTTGATACAGCGCGTAAAAGTCCTCCCAATCCATGACCTTCGGCGGACCCCAAGCCGCCGCCCGAACCGACAGCAAGCCGGCCAGACAAAAAAACAGAAGAAAGGCACGTTCCAATCGCTTCATAAACGGCCCTTCCTCTCTTTTGGTTTTTTATTATCTTATCACAAACCGCGCCGCTCCTTCAACGGTAAAACGGCCCTGTAAAAACGTGCCTGTTGCGGTCCAATGTCATTTAGTTAAGGGAAACGCATTGGAAAAACAAGGGCGTCGCGCCCTACATTTTCTGTGTTTGCGATACCCTTTTATCTTGCTTGCCCTTAACTAAACGACATTGCGCGCATGGGGCAGGTCTTTCTCAAAAGTCAAATATGCTCACGTCCATACTTATTTATCAGAATAGCAAACAACCGGAAGAATGGCAACAAATAGCGTAAAATGTAGAAGATTTGAAAGTTAAGTGATATAATAGGAACAGCTTTTATTGCAGTACAGACACAGCGAGGGGGAGGTACCGGCAATGGATCATACGACGGAGCTGCAGCAAGCGGTCTACAATGTTTTGTTGACGCAGATACAATTTGGAACATATCAGTTTAAGGAAAATCTACCCGCGATGGATGTCGCAAGCAAGCAATTTCTTGTTTCACTCGACACCGTGCGCGCCGCCTATCGCCGACTCAAGCAGGAGGGGTATATTTCGCTTTCCAAAAATGTAGGCGCGATCGTGCAGGTGAAATATCAGGAACCGCAAACGATAGCGCATATACGGTCCTATTTCGCGCCGCGGCGCAGCGCGCTGATCGATCTGAGTGAATCCATGGTGCCGCTTTTCGGCGGCGCGCAGCGCATCGGCCTAAAGCACGCGCACCCGGAAATACTCGATGATATGGAGCAGCTTGCTACAACGGACGCTCCCGCGCCCACCGCCATGCTGCATCATTTAAAGCAGCAGTACGCCCCGCTGGGAAACGGGCTGCTCATGCGTCTGGTATGGCAGATCTACATGTTTTATCAGGCGCCCTTTTTCAGCTTGCCGGCGGAGATGCGGCGACTTCAAGGCTCCACCGAATATGTGCCCCAAGTGGTGCGTTACTGCCGCCGGCAGGACTGGGCGGCTCTTCACGATATCACAAGCCGCTTTCAAGAGGCGCTTTCCTCCGCCCTATGCTGTTTTCTCAGGGAGGATATCCCCGCCCAGTCGCCGGGCGAGGAGATCGCGTTTTGCTGGAGCTCCTATCGGAAGCCGTCGCAGCTTCGCTATTCGCTTGCCATGGAGCTTTTGATCGAAATCAACAATGGCCTCTATCCCGCCGGAACGCTGCTGCCCACCTTGGAGCAGTTAGCCAAGATCAAGAACGTTTCCATCAGCACGGTGCGCCGGGCGCTGGCTTTGCTCAGCAGCATCGGCGCAATCCATGCGACGCCGAAAATCGGCACAAGGATTGTGCCGTTTGATCAGGTCAGCCAAAACTGCGATTTTTCGCTTCCCACATTGCAGCAGCGTCTTTTAGACACCATACAAGGCCTGCAATTTTTAGCGTTGTCCTGCAAGGATGTCTCCCGCGTGACGCTCGCTTCACTGACTCCTTCTGAAATGCAGCAGTGGAAGAAGCGTCTATGCGAAATATCCAAGCAGCAGCGGTACGACGTCACTTCCTATAGCATCATCAAGCTGATCACAAAGTTTTCCCCCTATCAAACCATACGGCAGGTATACACGGAGCTGCTGCGTCAATTTTTCTGGGCTCACGCGTTCCGCAACATGTACGACCAGCCGGATACCATTCGTAATGTATACAAACCCTCTATGGAATGCTTCATCGAATGTCTGGATCAGCAGGATATCGCGCGGTTCTCCTCCCGGCTGGAAACGCTCATGCTCCACGAACTCCGTTCGGGCGTGGCGTACCTGCTTCAATTAGGCGTGGCGGGGGCAAAGGATATTCTCATTCCCGACGAGCACGACGATTGACCGCGCCGCGCTGATTTTATTTGACAAAAAGGCAGGCCGGTTTCTGGACGATCGCCCAAGAAACCGGCCTGCGGTGTTCATTCAATATCACGTTCCATCAAAAGCTGATGAAGCAGCCGTGCTCCACATTTTAAGCCTATTTCAAAATAAACATCCTGATATGCTGTTATCGCTTTGGATATGTCCATGAAAACGGCATCTAATTTCGCTCGGTCTGGATATGTAGTCTCTAAATAGCGCCACATAGGTGCGCTGTCCTCATCAATTTTCTGCTTATATCTCCGCTTATCAATGCTATTCAAATCTCCGATATCGTTGATCAACAACCCTCGCACTACTTGTAAATTAGCCCGATTAAATGTTTGCTCGATATAATCTAACATTTTCTCCCCTCGCTTTCTTATCTAGTTAATTAATTAACTCTATAATCAAATTATAAGCTTTGAAAACAATTTTGTCAATACTTTTTTCATTTTTTAGTTAAGTAATTAATTTTTAATTGATTTTATTAATCACACAGCATATAATTTAACTATATAAGAGGGGTGATAATATGGGCACCATGTCTAAATTAATTAATTTATTATTGATCGAAAGAAACATGAGCAAAAAGGAGCTGGCTGAAAAAATTGGCACCACACCGTCCAATATCAGTGGCAAATTACGCAGAGATAATTTTTCAGAAAAAGAATTACAGGATATTGCCAAAGTCTGTGATGCTACCTTTCAAGGCATCTTTATTCTGAATGAGACCGGTAAAGAAATAAAATAATACTTTTTCGCTCACTATTAGATTTATGGTGTCGTTTTTGCTTTATTCTAATGAGGGGCAATTACATATGCCCATCAAACGGGCTATTGGCAAAAATAATAAAGAGGATTCTGTCCTATTGCAAATAAGACAGAATCCTCTTCTTTATTTATAACTTGCTCTTTCACTCCGCGCAGTAGTGCTCTTTAATGGAACCGAGCAAGGCCACCACACGTTGATCCTGTATTCTGTACAGAACGTTCATGCCCTGTTTTTCCGAATCCAGAATGCCCGCTGCGCGCAGTTGAGCCAAATGCTGCGACAGCGCTGAGGCTGTGATATGCGGCGTAAACTTATGGATTTCGCCCACGGTAAGCGGTCCCTTCATCAGCGCGCACAGAATGAGCAACCGGTGTTCGTTTGCCAGTGTTTTAAGTAATTCCGCGATCTTCTTGGCCTGCTCCTCCACAACTGCCGCATCCTTTCTTTTGTTTTATTTTACAAATTCCCTGCGTCATCGTTCCCATGGGGCAATACACGCACCAAGAACGCGGCCGGAACAGCACCATGGTAACAAGCCCCAGCACCGTTGAGGTCATCATAACGCCGAAAAAGCCAAAGGCGAACTGCGCCATCCATGGCGCGACCATGCCGACCTCGGCCCACTGCCACGGCAGCTTGAATACCCACAAAAGCGTAACCGCCTCCCGCAGCGGCGCGCCGGCGAAAACCTTATAGGTGCTGAAAAGCATCAGGCCGAACATGGTCATAAAGAAAGCCAGAAAGCCGTACCGGAACCATTTGCTGCGCAAAAAACGGGGCGGCGGCGCGTTCCGCGACAGCTTTAATTTTCCGCCCAGCAACCCCAGCAACTGGCCGCGGCCGCAAAACCGGTTACAATATGCTTTGTTGCCGCCAATGATGGCGATCAGCAACGGAACGGCGAAAAATATAACGCCCAGCCACGCGAAAAGAATATTGCACAGGCCCAGCACCCAATATAATAGCTCTGCGATCCATAAAAACTCGTACCAACGCTTTTTCATTCCGCTGCCCTCCGCTCCACGACTGTTATGACGGCAGCGGGACAAATCTTGGCGCATTTACCGCAGCCGACACACTTTTCTCCGTCAATTTGAGCGATCACGCCCGATGCAATGCGGATAGCGCCCATCGGACAAGCCCCCACGCAGCTTCCGCACGCCACACAATCCCCGCCAACGCGGGCAATCTTCAATGCTCTGCCCATACTACCTCCGAATAATTAAGCAATTAAGATATTTCTAATATACTGTATTCGCAAGGACTTGTCAATATGCAAAAAAAGCAAAGCCCGCTTTCGGATATTCTCTCGAAAGCGGACTTTTGCCTATTTAATGTTCCCCATACAGGGAAACCTCTTGCTTCTGTCTGGCGTCATATTCTGCCGTTACTTCCGCAACGCTTGCGCCCTGACAGAGCCGCTGGCTCAGCTCCCGCACCGTATTCCAGACATTGAAATGCAAGCGAAAATCCTGATTGGGTATCTGACCGCCCTGTGACACACATGCGATGATCGACTTGGACTGGGTGATATTCGGCGCCGTGGCATTTTGGGAGGAAGATATCTTTCCCAGATGTTCCGCAAAGGAATCGAGGGTTTCCGTTTCTCCCAGCGCTTCCACGATCGCTATGGCCGCGTCCAAATGTTCGGAGCCCGGATTAATCGCTAATCTTTGATCCGCGCCCACCACACAGATGGAGCCGTTTTCCAATATAGGCAGGGGCGTCATCTCAATTTCAAACGGGTAATCTTCAAAGGTCTGCCCGCGATAGATGGCGCAGATAAACGCGCAGTTTTCTTCTTGAAAGAACGCCTTTTCTTCCTTGCTGGACGGCAACGTGCCGAGCGCGGCTTCCGGGTCCATATAGCCATTGTCGATCAGCATCTGAAGGAACGAGAAACCCTTTTCCATATATTCACTGATCGATACCGTACCATCGGACAGCAATGCAAGCGTTTGCTCCGTGTTTTCGCCTTGGTAAATATCATAGAGGCCCGCGCACATGACGGGAACCGTCAGCGAAAAGTCTTTATTGGCGCCGTAGGGCAGCACGCCGTTTTCCTTTAAAGTCTCACAAACATGCAAAAACTCCGCTAGATTTCCCGGCACCTCCAACCCGTATTTTTTGAGCATATCCACATTCCATACAAAGCCAAAGCAGGTATAGGTCAGCGGAACAGAAAACACCTTTCCGTTATATGTGCTCTGTATCAATGCATCCTGCGATAGGTTGGCCGTACAGTTCAGATTGGACATATCATAAATATATCCTTTCTCATCAAACTCCAACACATCTTCCGCAGGGATCAAATACAGATCATCAGCGGTTCCCGAAGCCAACCGTTTTAGCAGCAGCTCGCGGTATGACAAGCCTTCGTCCGCGTAAAAACTGGCGGAATCACTGTACACCACGATGTTGGTACTCTTATCTTGATTGAGCACGTTTTTGCAGCACGCTTCTATTGCTTTGGAAACGGTTTGATTCTGCGTAAAAATCTTTATCGGCGTTTCCGGGATGCTTTCATCCAGATATAATTCCGGAGCAGACTGCCCATTGCCGCAGCCGGTTCCCAGCAGCAGCAACGCCAGAAGCGCGCCGAGCAGCACGCCGCCTTTTAAAAAACTTCGCCCCATCACATCCCCGCCTTTTTCTGATCGTTATTTAAAAACCGACGGAGTGTGGCGTATAGCTTATCGATCTCCAATGGTTTTCCGATATGCGCGTTCATGCCCGCGTCTTTGCATTTGCGGATATCTTCCTTAAATACATCCGCGGTCATGGCGATTACCGGGATCGTAGCGGCATCCGGCCTGCCGGAGCCTCTGATCGCCCGCGTCGCTTCCAATCCATCCATTTCCGGCATATGGACGTCCATCAGGATCAGCTGGTAATGCCCCGGACTGCTGTTTAAGTAGCGATCCAATGCTTGTTGCCCGTTCCTAACGCTGTCTACCAACGCGCCGCTGCTTTCCAGAAGCTCTATAATGATCTCGCGGTTCAGTTCGTTATCTTCCGCCGCCAGAATTCTGACGCCTTCTAGGCTTAAGCTTTGTTCCGTTCCCAGCGCTTCCGTTTTGCTTTTTTCGCCCCGGATGTAGTATCTCAGCTTCTCCAAAAGGCCGGATTTGAAGATCGGTTTCGTCAGAAAACCGTTAATGCCCGCGCGGACCGCCTCATCCTTCACGCTTTCCCAATCATATGCGGACAGCAGGAGGATCGGCACTTCGCTGCCCAGCCGCTTTCTGATCTGTCTCGCCGTTTCCAGCCCGTCCATTTCAGGCATTTTCCAGTCCAGAATGACAACGTAGTAATCATCCTTTCTAACATGGGCGTTCCAGAGCTGTTCCACCGCCTCCGGTCCATTTGTAACCCAGTTTGCGCGAATGCCCGTTTCCTGCAAGATCAGGCTAATGCTTTCACACGCGTCCTGATCATCATCCACGATCAGCGCCGTATAACCGGCTAGGTTCGGGTATTCCCGCGCCTGCTGCGCCGGCAATTTCAGCGGGATCTCCACAGTAAAGCACGATCCCTCGTATTCCCGGCTTTGTACACGGATGTCCCCGCCCATCATGTCCACAATGCTCTTCGTAATGGCAAGCCCCAGCCCCGTGCCGGTGGTCTGGCTCATGCGGCTGTCCTCCGCCCGTTCAAAGGGCTTGAATATCCGTTTTAGGAACGCGGGGCTCATACCGATACCGTTGTCTTCTACCACAAAGCTCATCCGTATTGTTTCCGCGTCCACCGGCGTTTCTGTGATCTGCAAACTGATCTCGCCGCCCGCTTGCGTATATTTTGCCGCGTTGGACAACAGATTGAGCAATATTTTCTGCAAATGCAGCCCGTCGCTGATTACGGTGTCATGCTCTAATATCTGCGATTTCATCAAAAGACTCTGGTTCTTTTTATCCATATCCGGTTTCAGGAAGGAAAGAAGATTGGCGATCAGGCTGGGCAGGTGCACGGTTTCTTCCTTCAGGCTGATCCGTCCGCTTTCGATTCGGGACATATCCAGCACTTCGTTGATCAGCTCCAGCAAATGCCCCGAAGCGCCCGTGATCTTGTTCAGGCAGGATTCGACCTTTTCGCGGTCGTCCAGATTGTTAAGCGCTATATTCGTCATGCCGACAATGCCGTTCATCGGCGTTCTGATATCGTGAGACATCGATGAGAAGAAAGCCGACCGCGCGCGGTTGCTGTTCTGTGCCTGCGTCAGGGCGTCCGCCAGTTGCTCACGCATGTTATGTTCCTCGGTCGTTTCATGGAACACCGCGAGATATTGGCCGTAATCCGCAGGAATCAGATGCACCGCGATCCAGCGCTTCACTTCGTTCGGGCCGACCCCCACCATCGATTCTCTGGTGGTCTGTTCTTTCAGCGTTCCGTTGAAAAAGCTGCTTCTGTCGGCGTCCCCTTGCGGCAATCCGCTGGCGTCAAATATCCGCTCCGGCTTTTCCTGTGCCTGCTCCGGGGTGATGCCCAGCAGGCCCGATAGATTGTCCGAAACCAGCTCTACCTTACGTCCCGCCGGGGTATAAAGGAGGAACGCGAAATCGATATTCGCAGAAAGGTTTCCAAACAGTTTTTCCCGATACTCTTTTTGCCGCACATCCGCCTTCATCGATTGCCTTCCCGCAAACAGCGTGGCGACGGAGAGCCCGCCAAGCAGCAACAGCGCAAACATCGTGCAAAGCATGATAATGATCGGCTTTGCCTCCTGCTGCAGAACCGCGCGGGGGACGACGGTAATCAAGTAGCAGCCCTGCGGCGATTCCACAGGAAGAAAGCCCAGCAGAGATGGCTGCGCCTCATTGGTCACGACAAGCGTTCCGCTCTTTCCTTCCTGAATCACGCGGCGAAGCGTATCCTGTATGGCCGCGCCGTTTTTCTGCTTTGCCAGATAGCTGTAAACATCCGTTTCCGACGCGGTCCCCCGTGATTTGATAATAAAATCCCCATTGCCGTCCACCACATAAGCGGAGCCCGCCCCATTATGGAAGGTAAACAGCGTAGGCAGGTTATAATCATCAATAATCCGGTCCGCGTATACCGCGCCTATCTGTTTGCCCTCTCTGAAAACGGGCGACTGATACGTGATATGGATCCGTCCGCTGGCGCCATGATAGGGCGCCGACATGCCGTCCGTCCCCTTGGAAAGCGCGATTTCGTCAAACGGAAGATCCGAGGCATAAACGGCGTTGCCTTCGCTGTCCACGCCCTCGCCTTCCATATCAATATAAGCAAACCGGAAAAAGTCTGTGGAATCCGCATACTCCCGCAGGGTCTCCTCAATCACGCCATTCTCTTCCAGCGCCAGCAGCTCGGTCAGCGCGGATAATAGCTCCCGATCCAGCGTGATCTTATTGTTCAGCCCCTCGCTGATGACCCGGCTGGATGTCAAAAGGTTCTGATTGGCGCTTTGGTTCATTCTGCCGATGATCTGCAAAAGAAAAAAGCTGGATATGGACAAAGCGATCACAAAAATCCCCGCTGATACCGCAAGTATCGCGCCCGATTTCTTTTTCTCCTTTGCTTTCACTTTCACACCTCCATGCACATTTCTTTATCGCTAAAATAGGCCGCCGCCGCATGTTTTCTTTATTTTTCTGTGAAATCAATCCATTGCGGCACGATTACTTTGAAAATGATAAGCCGGTTTGATAGCTCCCTTGAAACGCTGTAATCATATTATACCAGACACATTCTAACATGGAAAGCATTAATCTTTCGTATTTTGATCACATACCTATTTATCCCCCCCAAAAAGACAGCCCTGTTTGTGCCGAAAAACAAACAGGGCTGCCTTTTAGGAAGCAATCCATCGTTCAGACAAATGTTCGCGCCACATGTTTTATGTGGCTTAGTTTTCCTCGAAAACCGTTCTCATAAATTCAGCGCCCAATTAAAGCTGTGTGAAAATGCGTCGGGCTCTGCTATCTCACCGGACTGTATAAAGATTTTCGAGCTCTTGGAACCGCTGGCAATCATCAATATACGGTTCATTTTATAATTCCTCCCCGCCAATATATAGATCATCCATTCCAAGAAACGCTTCCGCAGTCATGATCAGCCCCAATTTATAGCCATGAACAAGGTTTTTGACAGCGGTAAGCTGATTTAATTCGCCCTGCGCGGCAACATACTTTTCAAACAGGTCTTTTTGATCGACTTCGAGCCTGTTCTGCATTTTTTGTTCCAAGCGCGCCACCAGCTCAATGGCTTTGCCATATTTAGAGTTTTTGTCAAAACCCTGTACCTGCGGCGATACGTTTCCATATGCAAACTCTTCCAATATGCTTTGCATACCATCATCCTTTTCATAATGTTGTCCGGCATTGCTTGAAAGAAATGACAGCGCATGATATACTATTTACGCTGCATTTGCCTTCGGGCATCTGTCGGTGTGGGAAGTGGCGTGTTACTCGCAAGGTGGCCGCCGCTTCCTTCATTTTTTGAGGTCATCCTTCAACTTCTTAATCCCGCGCCTTGCAGCCTCCATTTTGTTGCCGTTTTCCTGTTCGCAGTAGGCATCTAAAATCTGCTTGCACTCTTCGTCATACTTAACGGCCATTCTGTAAGGCTTCGGATTATCCGTCTTAGGGCCTCTTTTTTTGCCTGTTTCCAGTAAAACACCTCCCAACAAAAGCAGGGTCACCCCAATTATAAAACCGGGTGACCCTATTTGTTAAGTGTGTCATAAAATTATTGCAGATAAAGCACAAATCCGAACCCTTCGCCAACAGATACAACCTGTCGTGAGTGGTTCGGATTATGTGCGTTTGGTGCGAATGCTCTTACAGCATTTTTTGAAGAAATCCAGTCATATCAACGGTTTGCGGGCCGTCACGCAGCGATATTTACCCCTAAAAACTGAATAGCAACAGTCATTTTAGCGGGATTAAGTTTGGACTCAGCGTATAGACAAAAGAAAGAAGCTGCTGTACAATTAATTCGTTCAACATTGTAGGAAATTGGTCGTTGAAATCCCCATTGTGAATTTAAGCAAAGCAATAATACAGGGGGCAAATTATGACAGTATACGAAGCTTTACAGCAAATAACGAATAAATCATTCGTGTTATTCGGAACTGATGCATTTCAACCTGATATATCGGCATTAGATAATGAAGCTGATAAATATACCTATAATCTGATAAAAGATGTGTGTAGTTTGCATGCAGAAATAACTGATAAGAATATTGAATTTCAGCCTTCTATTGTCCTGAGAGGAAGACGCTCCTTTGCACTTCAAGATATGGAAGAAAATGATTTTAAGTTATTGGAATCTTTGAATCTTGATTTGATTCCAGTAAACATCTGTGCAAGGATTGCTGACATGTTGTGGACGCAGAGAAAAAGCTATGCTCATGCACTTGTGGCAATAGATGCATATACCAATTTGTTTGAATTGCTGTTCTCTGAGAATGACTGGATAGAAAGTCTTGATATGATACGCAGGGCGTTATGCATATCAGCGCAGGTAAATCAGCAAGAAAAGCATGTGCAGGCTTGTAAATCAGTATATGATAAAATCCTAAGAATCAATGGAACAGATGAACTATTCCTGTCGCTTAATTTGATTGAAATCATTGTAAAAGAAAAATACGGAGACATCGGCAGGTTAATTGAAATTTTGAACAAAGTCATTCAAAACTCTGAACCCGATGTACATAAAACTGAAACAGCATATGAATTGACTATCGAATGTTTCAAATGGAAAAAAGACAATTCAGGAGTATATGATACATATATCTCCTTAGCACAGTACTATGAAAAGAAGGCTGGAGAATTATCGGACGATGATTTTCGATCGGTTGTCATTGCTGAAGGTTTTTTAAAGAAAGCCGCTCTTCTTTATAGGAATAATAAAGAACCTGAACATGCTGAAAAGATCCAAAAGCAAATTGTTTGCCTCCAAAGCAAGATACCTCTTTCTATGGGTGTCATACAACGAAGCTATGATGTAAGCAATCTACATGTATATATGGTAGAGTGCTTTGATGGACTGTCATTTCAAGAAGCCCTTTTGCGCCTTACCCAGTTTACCTCGTTTCGGAAGAAAGCAGATATAAAAAGCACTGTTATTACAGAATTGAAAGAGCATCCGCTATCCCACTTATTTTCAAAAAAGTTTACCAATGCCGCTGGACAAACTGTACTTGCTTTAGATCCCTTGGATATGAAAAATCCAGAAAGCGATCAGAAATTATTGGAAGCACATATGCACAGACAGATGCTTCAATATGAAGAAATAGAAGGAGATTTATATTTAGGCCGTGCGTTAGGAATTATCAGAAATAACTATGACTTTGTTATCGATGATATAGACTTCTTGGTTTTGTCCAATCCTATTATTCCACAGGAGAGGGAACGGATATTTAAAAGCGCAATCTATATGGCACTAAAAGGACAGGTGTATGAAGCAATCCATATTTTATCATCTCAGGCGGAAAACCTATTCCGAAATTTAGCCAAGGAACTAGGCGCGCTAACAGTTACTTTAGAGAATGATGGAACTTCAAAAGAGAAGGTTCTTACTTCTGTATTTGATTTGCCGGAGCTTATTGATGCTTACGACAATGACATTTTATTTTTGTTTGAGGGGTTACTAAACACACCAGCTGGAGCAAATATTCGCAACGATGTTGCACATGGTCTGCTTACAGAAGCAGCAGCAAAGTCTGGAGCTTGTATTTACTTTATTTGTGCGGTTATCCGGTTGCTTTCTTATACTTCATTGAAGTGTGGGGAGCTTTTTGCTACCAGTACGAAGATAAAAGACTTAAAGCCCCCAACGAAGGATAGGTAGTGTCAAGAATTATGCGCAAAAAGGTATGCAGAATCTGAGTGGAAGAAGTCAGCCGGCAAAAGAAACGTCCTCGACGGAAGTCTCCGTGTGCTTCATATTCATATACTTCTTATTGCTCCACTGGAGAAACCCAGCGACATGGCGAAGCCGAGCACAGACCAGCATGAGGGCGGAATTGCCGTCCGGGAAGCAGCCTACCACTCTGGTGCGGCGGCGAATTTCCCGGTTGAGACGCTCAATGACATTGTTGGTACGGATGCGTGTCCAGTGCTCGCTGGGGAAATGGTAGTAAGACAGGGTCTCATCAATCCCATCTTCAACCTTTTAGGCTGCTTTCTTGAGCTTCATGCAGCGCAGTTCTTCCACCACGGCTTTGGCTTTTACCCGGGCGGCTTTCTTACCTTCTTGGACATGAATCGCCTTAAGCATTTTGGCTACCAGCTTCACCTTAGAGCGCGGCGTCACAGAGAACACATTACGATAAAAATGGACTGTACAGCGCTGGTATTTGGTATTCGGAAACACCTCATAGGCAGCTTCCAGCATACCTTGACATTTGTCGCCAACAATCAGCTTTACACCATTCAGGCCACGCTCACGGAGCCACTGAAAGAAACTTACCCAACTGGCCTTGTCCTCCTTCATGCCCTCTGCGGCACCCAGAACCTCACGATATCCATCCTCATTCACGGCGATCGCAACCAGAATGGCCACATTCTCAAACTCTCCGCCCCAGTTGCGCCGTAAGTAGAGCCATCCACATAGACATAGGGGTAGCAGCCGCCTTTCAAAGGGCGATTCCGCCAGTCCTCAATGTGCACGTATGCTTTCTTGTTCAGCTCACTGATGGTGGAGGGAGAAACCTTACTGCCCCAAAGCGCTTCGGTAATGTCCTCTACGCGCCGAACCGAGACACCGGCCAGATACATTTCGATTAGCGCTTCTTCCACGCTGCTTTCTCTGCGCCGATACCGCTCTATAATTGCAGTTTCGAAGGTTGCACCCTTCAGGCGCGGA
>NZ_JANGCE010000035.1 GCF_024462775.1 Butyricicoccus faecihominis | reverse complement strand
TCAGAATGACAAAATTGGTAGCATTCTTCGCTTTGCAACAGTTTTCTATTCATTTTTTAAAATTTATTTTACAGCTCCACTGTTTATTGGTTGAGCCAATAAAAAGCCAAATTCAGGTAACCGGCAAAGACAAGCCAGATCAAATAGGGTACCATAAGCGCGGCCGCGCGACGGTTTATCGATGCAAAATCCCATATCGTCACCGCGACGACCGCAATCAGCAACACCAACCACCAAAACGCCGTTAAATACGTCTGCGATCTGAAAAACAGCAGCGGCCATACAAAATTTACCGCAAGCTGCACGCCATACGCAATCAGCGCCTGCCGCTTGCGTTCGGTAGGCGCCTGCGACCGGCTGACCAAATACGCCGCGATCCCCATCAGAATATACAGTACCGTCCACACCGCGGGAAAGACCCATGCCGGCGGTGCGAGCGGCGGCTTTACCAGCGTCTGATACAGGCCGAAGCCATCCGTGGTAAGACGGGCCGCCGCGCCGCCCACCAGCAGCGGGATCAATATACTGATCGTTAGTCCCATGTTTGCACCACGCTCCTTGGCGCAGTATATGGCGGGGAATGCGGCATTATGCCGCCGCGCTTTTACACCGCCTGTTCGCCGCCCGTCCACGGCAGCACCTTGATCCGGCTGCCGTTGCTCAGCCGCGCCACGGCGCTGTCGGGCAGCACGTACCCGTCCAGCAGCAGGCTGTAGGGCGGCAGCGCCGGGTAATGCTCCCGGATAAAGGAACGGATCTGTCCTTCCGCACGGCCTTGCTCCGCGCTGACGCAAACGGTTTCCCGCTCGCGCCGGCAGCGGTCCGATATCAAACCATAATACTCCAAAACCGCTTCGACCATCATGACCATTGCGATCCCTCCTTTCTCCATCAGCTTGTTGCCCTTAACCGCCCGCCGGTATCCCTTCGCAGGTATCGAGATAGGCGCGGATCACGCCGCAAGCGCCCATGCCGATCCGGCTGCTGTCAATACACAGGTGGTAGTTCGAGGCCTTGCCCCATTCTTGCCCGGTGTAGTGCTGATAATACATGCTGCGCCGCGCGTCCATTTCCAGCACGGCGCGCAGCTGCTCTTCCTGCGCGTCCCCGCCGCCCCTGCGGCTGGCGAACAGGCCCTTTTTCTTGATATTGCGCACGCGCTTAAGCGAAGCGCTGCATACGAATACATTGACCGCGCGGTCACAGTCGCGCAGCACATAATCGGCGCACCGGCCCACGATCACGCAGGGGCCGCGGTCGGCCAGCCGCCGGATGGTGCGGGACTGCATCAAAAATAGGCTGTCGTTCCGGTTGTTCGGGTCGAGCATGGCAAGAGAGAGCTGAAAGGCGCTCGGTTCCTCGCCCAGCTGTTCAAAATCCGATTCGTCGATGCCGCTTTCCTTGGCTGCCAGCGTAATAATTTCCTTGTCGTAAAACGGAATGTTCAGCTCCGCGGCCAGCCGCTTGCCGATATCGTGCCCGCCGCTGCCGTATTCGCGGCTGATGGTGATGATCTTATCCAACCTTCTGCACCTCCTTGACGCGTGCTTTTTCCGAATAGCGGCCGAGCTGTAATTCGCCCATGACAAAGGAATATTCCTTATCGAGCTTATATCGCCACAGCAGCAGCGCCATCAGGCCCCATGCCACGAACGGCATCAGCAGAAACAGGCCCGAGATCGCGCTGTGCGCCGAGGCGGGCTGCACCGCCGCCATGCCGTTAAAGCCCGCCGCTTCGAGCGCAAAGCCGATCGCCGCGTTGGTCAGGCCGCCGCCGATTTTGTAGCCGACGGTCGCGGCGCTGAACAGCAAACCTTCCGCGCGGATACCCGTGCGCCAGTGGCCGTATTCGATCGCATCCGCCATCATCGAGTACACGGTCGCGCCGATCGGACCGACGCCCGCGCCCTTGAGCGCCGCGCCGATCATGACAAAGGTCAGATCCTGCGGGCGCAGCGTGATGATCGCGGCGCCCGCGAGCGCGACCACCGCGCCAATCAGCGATAGATTGCGCTTGCCCAGTTTTTTGATAAACGGCGCGATCGCGATGGTGACGATGATCGAGGGCAGCTTTTCCACGACCGTGATCACGCTCATCAGTTCGTTATTGCCAAGCTCGTACTGCGCGTAGTAGGTCAGCATGGTGCCGTTGAGCGTGGTGTAGACCGACCACGCGAAGAACATCATCGTCACCAGCCACCAGTATTTGTTGTGCAGCATGCAGCTAAAGCTTTTGCGCATGGGGATCTTATCGCCCGCCGGGGTGGGCGGGATGTGCACGCGTTCCTTGCAGCCGAAGAAGCATATCAGCAGCATGCCCATTGCGATGACCGCGTAGACAACCGTTACCATGATCCACGCGCGCTGGTCGCCGCCCAGCCGATTGATGAGCGGCAGCGTCAGCGCGGTCACGATCAGGTTGCCGAGCGGCGCCATTGACATGCGGTAGATATTGATGATCGAGCGCTCGTTTTGGTTGCGCGTCATCAGCGCCGCCAGCGTGCCGTACGGCAGGTTGAGCGCGGTGTACACCACCGTGACCGCCAGATTATAGGTGATGAACACGTAAATGCACTGAATGATCGTAGTCGCGTGCGCCGGGACCATGAACAGCAGCACCGCCGAAAGGCCGTACGGCAGCGTCATCCACAGCACCCACGCCCGCGCCTTGCCGAAGCGGGACTTGGTTTTGTCCACCAAAATGCCGATCACCACATCGGACACGCCGTCGAACAGGCGGGACAGCATCAAGATCGTGCCGACCAGCGCGGCCGACATACCGACCACGTTGGTATAGAAATAGGTGGAAAGCGACATTGTCAGCGCGAACACCACGTTGCACGCCACATCGCCGAACCCATAGGCCACCTTTTCCCGAATGCTGATCCTGCCGAGCGCGTTCTGTCCGGTACTCATTTCTTCCTTCAAATAAGACCCCTCCTACGTTTTTTAGCGTCTGAAATATACTAGTATATAATATCCTTTCGTTTTTTCCCCGCCCCGGTCACCGGGGCGGGGAAAAGCAGGGCTTATGAAAACGCGCCCTTCATGGCGTAAACCTTGATATAGCTGAATTCTTCCAGCGAGATGCTCACGCCCTCGCGGCCAATGCCAGACTGCTTGTAGCCGCCGAACGGCTGGTCGAGGTGACGGTAGCCGCCGCTGCCGTTTACCACGGCCGCGCCCGCCTTGAGCTTGCGCCCGACGCGGAACGCGCGCTGCATATCCGCCGTCATCAGGCCGGAGGACAGACCGTATACCGAATGGTTGGCGATCTCGACCGCTTGCTCCTCCGTATCAAACGGAATGAGCGGGAACACCGGGCCGAACACCTCCATGTTGGAGGCAATATCCATATCGCGGGTCACACCGAGCAGCACGGCGGGCTCGATACGCGCGCCCTCGCGCTTGCCGCCGCAGGCAAGCACCGCGCCCTGCTCTACCGTGCGCGCGATCTGGCTTTCCACCTCTTTGGCCGCTTTTTCACTGACCAGCGCGGTCACAACCGCCTGCTCATCCAGCGCCGAACCGCGCGGCAGCGCCTGCAAGCGCTCGATCAGCCGCTTGGCGACCGTGTCGTAAATGCTCTTCTGCACCAGAAAACGCTTGGTCGAGCAGCACACCTGACCGTTGTTCTCCATCCGGCTGTTCACCATTTCGTCCAGCGCGCGGTCCAGATCGGCGTCCTCGAAGATCAGCATCGCGTCGTTGCCGCCCAGCTCCAAGAACATGCGCTTGAGCGTGTCCGCGCCCTCGCGCGTCAACTGCTTGCCCGCGCCCGTCGAACCCGTCATGCTGACGGCGGCCACCCGCTCGTCATGGATGACGCACTCGGTCATCGCGTCGCGCTCGCAGACAAGGAAGGTTGCCACGCCCGCCGGGATGCCCGCCTTGTCGGCCAGCTCCTGCAGGGCCAGCACGGCCAGCGGATTGGACGAGGGCGCCTTGACGATCACCGCGTTGCCCATGATGAGCGCCGGTGCGATCTTTTGGAAGGTCAGCTCGATCGGGAAATTGAAGGGGATGATGCAGGCGATCACGCCCAGCGGTTCGCGGCGGGTGAACACCAGATCGTGCTCAAAGCCGGGTCCGTTGTCGGCCAGCACCTCGCCGTACAGATGCTTGGCGCGTTCGACCGCCGCGCGGATCAGCTTGACACCGTCCAGCGTTTCGCCGCGCGCCTGCTCGATCGGCTTTGCCATTTCGCGGGCGGATAGCGTGGAAATGCGCTCCGCGTCCTGCTCCAGCAGGTCGGCGAAACGGTAAAGAATCTCGCCGCGCGCATAAAGCGGCATATCCTCCCACACGGTCTGCGCCGCCAACGCGTCGTTCACGATCTCGCGCACGCATTCCTTGCCGGCCAGCTCTGCCTTATCCACGAGTTCGCCGCTGATCGGATCAAAAACTTCTAAAAATTTACTCATCGTGTCCTCCTTGTTTGTGTAGCGGGTGGTTTACAGCGCCGCGAGCTGCGCCACGGTCTGCGCGATATTGTTTTCCGCGTGGATGCCCAGCTCGGTCAGCATTCCGGCGATCTCGGTCGGTTCTGCGTCGCCGGGCAGGATCGCGTTGAGCTTGCCGCCCATGAACACCCAGTATTCCTTGCCACGCTCCTTTGCCAGCTGCGTGAGCTGCCGCGCGTAGTCGAGCGCCTGCCCGTTGTGGCAGCTGATGCCGATGAACGGGGTGTCCTCCTCATCCGCCAGATCGAGCATATCGATCGGGTCCATGTCCACGCCGCCGTTGGTCACGGTCGCGCCCATATCGGTCAAAACGCCTTCGACCAGCACCAGACCATAGGTGTGCGCGTCGCCCGAGGCGACCACGACCCGTTTACCCGTGAGCGGCTGCTCGAAGCCCTGCTCGCGCAGCGCGGAGGTGACTTCCTCCTTCATCTCCACCGTCTGGCGGCCCAGCACGGTCGGATAGAACGGGCGAATCTCCCGGCTTTCCGTGCCGTAGGTGGAGGAATGGAACATCTGCTCGAAGCGGATGGGGTTCATCTTCTTCAGCAGCAGGAACATTTCCAGAGGGTCTTCGATATCAATACCGGCGGCCTTCAGGCCTTCCAGCGTGTTTTCAAACATCTTTTTGCCTTCGCGCACCATCACGTCGCGCATTTGCTCAAGCGGCGCGAAGTTGAAGTACGGCATCCATTCGTCCGCCTTTTCCTCGGCGCGCTTACCGGCCGCGAAAATATTGCACAGCTCCTCCAGCGTGGGCACGCGCAGCTTTTCGGTGATGGATACCGGATTGATGCCGAGGCCCATGTGATATTTCTTCTCCACCAGCATTTCAAAGAGCATTTCCGGCACGCTGATGCCGTAGTTGCCGTGGATATCATGATCCCATTGCAAATTGGTCGAGCTGTTCAGATAGGTCAGCACCGTCTGTTCCTCGGTGCTCATCAGTTCGTTCAGCGCCATGGCGACCGCGCAGCGCGTATCGTTCTCGCTCAAAAGGCCGCCGAAGCTGATGGTGTACCGCGCGCCGCACAGCGCGGTGCAGATATAGTGCTCAAGCAGCGCGTAGCCCACGTAAGAGGCGCAATCCAGAAAATAACCGGGATAGCCGTCGTCCAGATAGGTTTCGGCCGCGACCATCTCATCCCGCTTGGCGGCCATGATGCCCATGGCCCGGCATACGTCGGAAAAACGCTTCACATCGTCGTCAAAGCCCGCGTATCCCCAGAAAAATTGGGTCATATCGCCGATACGGGGCGAGCCCGCTTGAATCGCGCGTATGGTATTCTCCAAAGCGTTCGGCGAAAACAGGTGGTAATCGTTAAAAGTCACGTCGATGGGCGCCGCGCCCTCCTGTACGTCGTAGTCCTCCTGCGAGTACATCTCGAAGCTGGTCGTTTGCGGCGCGTTCTCGCGGTATTCCGGCGGCAGCGCCACCAGACCGGAGGGAATGGCCTGCACGCAGTTGACCGTAAGGCCGGTGCGCTCGGTGAACCGGTAGATCTCGCGAATCGCTTCCACCTGTTCGTCCAGCGTGGCCAGACCGAGCAGGATGTTCCAGTAAATCTTGCCCTGCCGCGCCATATCCATTTTCATTTCCATGTGGCTTTTGTACTTGCTCTGCGTGCGCAGATAACCGCTGCGCCCATAGGTTAGCGTTTTGCCCAGCGCCATCCCCTCGCGCACCAGCGCTTTACCGTCCGCGTGCGGCGCGGGTTTTAGGCTTTTTATGTATTCCAGTGCCGCTTCGTTCATCGTTCCGCCCCTTTCTCCATCAGGCGCCGCCTGATAAAGGCGATCGTTTCGTCATAGTTCTCCTGTTTACAGTGGGCAAAGCCGTGATCCTCGCCCGGCACGGTCTGCACCGTGACAAACGGCAGGCCGTGCGACGCGATCCGCGGCCCAAAGGCGCTGTCTACCACCGTGTCCGCCGTGCCAAGGCGCAGCAGCACCGGCTTTCCGCTCTCGCAAACGGCCCGTTCCACCGATAGGGTTTCAGCGTCCTGTACGAACCGGGGCGCGGCGTCAAAGCTGCTGTCGGCGTACTCGTGATGGATCGTTTCTCCGTTTTTGAGCTTTTGCCATTTTTCTTCACCCATGATCTTTAAAAAGGTCTCCGCCGGGTACAGCACCGGCGCCCAGCCCACGGCGGCGCGCACACGGCTGTCCGGCAGGGTGAGCAGGGCCGCCGCCGCGCCCATGCTGATCCCCATCACCGCCATACGGGCGGCGTCGGTCTCGGGCTGATCCGCCGCGAACGCAAGCGCCGCCAGCATATCATCGCGCCAGCCGCCAAGGTAGGTATCCGCGGCAAAGTCTCCGTCGCTCTCGCCGGAGCCGACGCAATCGAACCGCAGCGCGTAGAAACCCGCGCCGCAGGCCTGTTCGGCAAACGCTTCAAACAGGCCGTGCTCGGACATGTTGCCCGTAAAGCCGTGGCACATCACGATGACCGGCGCGTCATGCGCGCCCGCGGGCACATGCGCCGCGCCGCGCACCGTGCGTCCCCTGCTACAAAAGGCTATCTGTTTTTCCATAAGCTGCATCCTCATTCAGACCTTATTTTCGTTCCATGCAGGCGCGCCGACCGCCACGACCCGGAGCTGCATCTCTACAAAGCTTTTTTCTGTGGTGCCCGGACGTTCGGCATAGACCGGACGCACGGTTTGCGTTAACTCCACCGCCGTGCTGCCCGCCGCTTCGGCTTCCGCGGCCGCATATTGCGCGGCTTTGCAGGCGGCGAACCGTTCGGCCTCGTCCAGCGTGTCGAACGCTTTGACGCCCCACGGCGCGTGCACGACCAGCTTTTCGTGATACTGGTCGGGCCGGATCAGCGCCGTTACCTCGACCGACACATTGCCAACCGCCGCGCCAACCGCGTTGGCGACCTCGGCGTGCTCGGGAATGAGCAGCCGGGCGCCCAGCGCCCCGCAAACGTCCGGCAGCCACGCGGCCACCGGCGCGCCCAGCGCGATCACGGGCCGGTCGACCGATAGCCGCAGGCGGAGCAGATCGTCCGGCGCGTTTTTCACCGCGCTGTTCCACAAATACGCCGCGATCGTATCGGCGTTCGCATCGCAGCCGGTCAGACCCAGCGCGGTGCACAGGCAGGCCATGCCCACGCTGCGCTCGACCGTGTCGATCGCCTGCTGCAAAAACACGTCCTCGGCCTTGCCCGCGCGCGCGGCCATGACCGCCGCGCCCGCGGACGCGGTTTCCGCGTTCCAGCGGCTGAACCGCCCGGCGGCATGCAGCAGATCGGTCGGCGTAAGGCCGCAGCGCTGGATCAGGCCGCGCCGCACAAGCGGCTCCAGCCCCAGCTTCGCCGCGTCGCAGCCGGTCCGGTCGGCCAACCAGAACAGGCTGTGCGCCCCGTCGGCAAGCAGCCCGAGCAGCGTTTGTTCGCTCGCCGTCAGGTTTTCGCCCATCCGTCCGGTCAGGCGGTAGCATTCGGCATATTGCTCCTCGCCCAGCTCGGTCATGGCGCGGCCCATGCTCTGCCGCAGTTCTCCGGCGAGCCAAGGCGCGTGCACGCCGGCCACGCACAACGGAACCACCCGCCGCGGGCCCACGGTCAGCCCGCCCTGCGGATCGAACGCCAAACGGCTGTCGCCGCCCACGCCGTAGGTATAGATATCCGCCGCGCGCAGCTGGGTGCGCCAGCCGCCCACCGCGGCCCCCGCCGCGCTGATCGAGGCGCGGCCGCCCTTGATATGCGCGATATCGGTGGTGGTGCCGCCCATATCGAGCACCAGCGCGTCGTCCTCGTTTGTCAGATACCGCCCGCCGACGATGCTGGCCGCCGGGCCGGATAGCACGGTCTCGATCGGCCGGTCGAGCGCGTATTCGCGCCGCATCAGGCTGCCGTCGCCCTTGACGATCATGACGGGCGCAGCCGCCAGTCCGTACGAATCCAGCACGGTCTCGACCGCGCTTATCAGCTCGGTGATGCCGGGAATCAGCCCCGCGTTGAGCACGGCGGTCACCGTGCGGTCATAAAAGCCAAGCTGCTGGCTCAGTTCGTGCGCGCATACGACGGGCACGCCGAGCGTTTGCCGCACGATCTCCTTCACCCGGTTTTCATGCGACGGGTCGCGCACGCTGGCAAAGCCGGAAATGGCCGCCGCGTCCACCTCGCCCCGCATTTCAAGCGCCTTTCGCCGGATTTCGTCCTCATCCAGCGCGGTCAGCTGGCGGCCCTTGATGTCCAGTTCGCCCCGCAGCCGCGTGACGCGGGCGGCGGGCAGCGGGCGGTCGAACGACCGCCCCATCAGAAACGCGCCGACCCGGCCGCTCCTGCCCTCGACGACCGCGTTGGTCGCCAGCGTGGTAGAAAGGCACACCATCACGCTTTCGCGCAACAGCTCTTCCGGCAGCCGCTCCATACACGCGGCTATGCCGCTCGCCAGATTTTCCCGCGTGGTGAACGCCTTTGCCTTGGCGCAGACCGCGCGCGTTTTCGGGTCGATCAGCACGCCGTCCGTATAGGTGCCGCCCGTATCGATGCCCAGTATCGCCGCCATGGGCCGCGCCCCCTTTCATAGATCGCTTCCAGCCGCGCGTAGCCGCGCCGGACGATTCCAGCGCGGCTACGGCATCCGGTCTATATACAGTCTACCATATCGCGAACCGGCCGGAAAGTCTCTTTTAGAAAGGCTGTTTTTTTATTCTTACTTGATGTCGTATTTCTTTTCGATCTTGGCGATCTCGGCCTCCAAAATGTCGAAGATCTCATCCACCTGCGCCTCGGTGATGTTGATCGGCGGGATGAAGGAAATGCGGTTATTGTAGTATCCGTTCAGCTGAGCCAGCAGGCCCGCGTCGCGCATGTTGTTGATCAGCTCGTGCGCCTCGGCCTTTGCCGGTTCCTTGGTCGCGCGGTCGCGGACAAGCTCCAAACCAAAGTAAACGCCCTTGGCATCGTATGTGCCCACGATCGGGTGCTTTTCCATCAGTTCGTCAGCCTTTTTCACGATGCGCTCGCCGGCCTTTGTGCATACCTCGAGCAGGTGATCCTCCTCGATGATATCGAGCACCGTGTTGGCGACGCGACAGCCCATGGAGTAGCCCGCGTAGGTGGAGCAGATGAAGCTTACGTCGATATCCTCAAACAGGTCCGCCCGGCCCACGATGCCGGACATCGGGATGCCGCAGCCCAGCGCCTTGCCGAATACCAGAATATCGGGCGCAACGCCCTCGTGCTCGCACGCCCACATCTTGCCGGTGCGGCCCATGCCGGTCTGCACCTCGTCAAAGATGAGCAGGAAGCCGTACTTGTCGGCCAGTTTGCGCAGCTCGCGCAGGAATCCTTCGGGCGGCACGATGTAGCCCGCGGAGCTCTGGCACGGCTCGACGATCAGCGCGGCGACGTTGCAGATGCCCGCGTCCGGCGCGCCCATCGGCGTAACGCCGGTGCTCATCATATTGTCGATTACCTGTACGCACTGCCGCGCGCAGTCCACGCCGTCTCCGTCGCCGTAGGGATTGCGGTACGCATACGGATAGGGGAACTGATGGATGCAGTTATCCTGCGACGGCATGGGATTGTAGTAGCTGGTCATACGGCCCGAGCCGGTCAGGCCCATGGTCGCGGTGTTCTGGCCGTGGTAAGCGCCGTAGAAGGAAATGATGTGCTGCCGCTTTGTCGCATAACGGGCCAGACGGATGGCGTTTTCGATCGCGTCCGAGCCGGACAGCGCCAAACGCACTCTCTTCGGAAAATCGCCCGGGGTGAGCTCGGTCAGTCGCTTGACCAGCTTCAGGCGCTCCGGCGTTGGGAAGTCAAACCAGAAATCCAGCTTGTTCATGTACTGGTCGTACATCGCATCGGCAATGCGCTTGTCGGAGTGACCGAGGTTCATCGCGGACATGCCCGAAATGCAGTCGATATACTCCTTGCCGTCCACATCCCAAATGCGGTTGCCCTTGCCGCGTTCAATGATCTGCGGGTAATCCCATTTGGTGAAAAGCACGTCGCCCGGATGTTCATATGTAAGGAAGTCTACCAGACCCGCTTTATTACCCGGCGTAACGCATTCTGCGTTTTCGATCCGATCCAACAGTTTTTCATAGGGCTTTTTATCCATTATCGTTACCTCCATTATGTAAGCTTTATGTTCTCCAATACCAGTACCCTCTCTGCAATTCATATACTAATATATTAATGTTTATTTGTCAATCCTCTTTCTGAACTTTAGCAAAATGCACAACTTGGGGATAGCGGCATATTGCAAAAGGACGAAATAAGGCAGGAAGCGGGAGTTAGGAGTTAGGAGTTAGGAGTTAGGAATTAGGAGTTGAAGGAAACGCGCGCGAGCGCGAATTAAAAAACACGCCGCGCAGCGGCGTACCGCAATTACTAACTACTAATTCCTAATTACTAATTATTAACTCCTAACTCCTAATTTAAAAAACTCCTACCTAAAAAGGCTTTATCTCATATATTGTCCGCCGTTCACATCGATCGTCGCGCCGGTGATATACCCCGCCCCGTCGGAAGCCAAAAAGCACACCGCTTCCGCCACCTCCTCGGGCCGGGCCGCACGGCCAAGGGGCACATCGTCAGCCGGCACGCCTTCCTCGCGCGACATGGGAGTCTCCACCACGCCGGGCGACACCGCGTTAGAGGTAACGCCGTACGCCGCGCCCAGCCGCGCAAAGCACTTGGCCATGGCCGCCAGCCCGCCCTTGGACGCACTATAATGTACGCCCGAATACAGGCCGCCCCGGTCGCCCGCGATTGAGGTGATCCAAACGATACGCCCAAAGCCCGCGCGACGCATAGAACGGAATACGGCTTTAGTCAGGAAAAATGGTGCCTTTAAATTGGTGTCCAGCATACGGTCCCATTCTGTTTCATCTATTTCCTCTATGGGCTTGGTGTTCGACAGCCCCGCGCAGTTGACCAATATATCGATCCTGCCGTACCTTGCCGCGATCTGTTCCGCCAGCTCGCGCGCCGCCGCGGTATCCGCAAGGTCGCAGGCCATCGCCTCGACCTTGCCGCCAAGCCGCCGCGCCAAAGCCATTGTTTGCTCCGCGCCGCGCGGCGAACGGTAAGTAAATATGACCGTATGCCCCCGCTCCGCCAGTGCCGCCACGATCGCGCTCCCAATTCCCGAACTGCCGCCCGTTACCAATGCGATCCTTTCCATGCGCCGTTCCTCCTTATTGATTTCAACGATTTTAGGTTTTTTCAAAAAATCTTTGCAAAACCTCTTGACAACCATATACTAATATATTAATATACTCTTGTCAAGTGAAACCAACCGAGACCGGTTGCGGAATGTAACTGACCTCTCTGCTTTGTTCCTATTGTCACTGATTTTATTTAAAGGAGAACGATTATGATCATCGGACTTGTCAAAGAGATCAAGAATAATGAATTCCGCGTCGGACTCACGCCCGGCAATGTAAAGGCTTACGCCGACGCAGGGCATACCGTGCTGGTTGAAACGGGCGCGGGCGCGGGTTCTGGCTTCGACGATGGCGAATACGCCGTCGCCGGCGCGGCCATCCTGCCGGACGCCGCCTCCGTTTGGGAGCAGGCGGAAATGATCGTCAAGGTAAAGGAACCGATCGAGTCGGAATATCAGTTCCTCAAGAAGGATCAGATCCTTTATACGTACCTGCACCTTGCGGCCGACCGGCCGCTGACCGACGCCATCCTCGCGGCGGGCACCAAAGCGGTCGCGTACGAGACCATCGTCGGCAAGAACGGCGGACTGCCCTGCTTGGCCCCGATGAGCGAGATCGCGGGCCGCATGTCGGTACAGCAGGCGGCCAAGTACTTAGAGCGCACCTACGGCGGCCGCGGCCTGCTGCTTTCCGGCGTGCCGGGTGTGGAAAAGGCAAACATCGTCATTCTGGGCGGCGGCGGCGTTGGCACCAACGCCTGCAAGATCGCGGTCGGCATGGGCGCGAACGTCACCATCCTCGACGTCAACGTACAGCGCCTCGCCTATCTGGACGATATTTTCGGCAGCCGTATCCAGACGCTTTACAGCACCCGCGCCAACATCCTTTCGGCCATTTCGCAGGCGGACGTCGTGATCGGCGCCGTGCTGATTCCCGGCCGCAAGGCGCCCAAGCTCGTTCTGCGCGAGGATCTGAAAAAAATGCGTAAGGGCGCGGTGCTGGTAGACGTGGCCGTCGATCAGGGCGGCTGCATTGAGACCACCCACGCCACCACCCATCAGGACCCGATCTTCGAGATCGACGGCATCGTCCACTACTGCGTGGCCAATATGCCGGGCGCCGTCGCGCGCACCTCGACCATCGCGCTGACCAATACTACACTGAACTATGGCCTCACCATTGCCGGTCAGGGGCTGGAAGCCGCTGTCCGTGCGGACAAGGGACTGGCCGAAGGCGTGAACTGCTATGCCGGCAAGTGCACGCTGGACGGCGTCGCCGAGGCGTTTGGCATGGAATGCTTTGATATCGAGTCGCTGATCTGAGCGGTCCTGATTAAATTTGCTCTTATCCCATATCTCTTTTCTCTTCTCTCTTTTCCCAAGCAAAGGGCCCGGCAAAATGACCGGGCCCTTTGCGGCATATCTCTATTCCGCGCGCCGGCGGACCATTACACCATAGGGAGGAAGTGTTGAACCCATGACTCGTTCGTCCAGCCAAACCGGGCGCACCGACGTATATCGCGCCCTCAAGGACGCGATCCAATATCTCGACCTGATGCCGGGCTCCGTCCTGCATGAGGCCGAATTGACCCAGCACCTGAATTGCAGCCGCACGCCGATCCGCGAGGCCCTGATCCGCCTGTCCGGCGAATATCTGGTGGAGATCTACCCCCAACGCAGCACCTATGTCGCGCCGATCGATTTTCACCTAGCCAATGAGGTCGCCTACATGCGGCACCTGCTGGATTCCAACGTCTGCCTGCTCCTGTGCCGGCAAAAAGCCTGTATCAGCGAGGCGGTCGAGCAAACGCTCTATTTTATGGAGCGCGCCATGGGAAAGGACGATGTTCTGGAATACATCCGTTTGGACAACGCTTTCCACCGCACAATCTTTTCCGTCGCCGGGCACGATCTGATCTGGTCAAGCATCGCCAATTCCCGCGCGCATTACAACCGCGTGCTTGTGCTCGACCTGAAACGGCCCGGCATGCTGCAAAAATCCTATCAGGAGCACCTGCAAATTGTGAGCAGTATTGAGGCCGGCGACGCGGCGACGCTGACCGCCGTCATGGACGTACACCACGATCACCAGAATACCGATGCGCGGGAAAAAGCCATCCGCGCGCAGTTCCCCGCGTATTTCTCAAACGACTGACCCATGTTATCAATAGAAAGGAGACTTTTACAATGTATATCGACAAGGAATGCAAGCGAGGCTATAACGAGTACATCAACTGCGACGTAAACAACGGCGAAAACAGCATGATGGACGCCGCTCTGCTCATCATGGAGGACGGCGACACCTATTCCTTCCACGAGGAAAAGAAGGAAATGGCTTGGATCATGTTCGAGGGCAAGGCCACGGTGGAATACGCCGGCCGGTCCGTCGATATCGACCGCCCCAATCCGTTCGAGTACAGCACCTACTGCCTGCACCTGTGCGCGGGCGACGGCTGCACGATCACGGCCCACGGCCACTGCGAGTTTTACGTACAGAAGACCTATAACGACAACCAGTTCGACGCCCACCTTTATACCCCGGAGGAGACCGACACCTGGCGGCGCGGCGCGGACGGCGAGTGTAACGGCTGCATCAAGCGCGATGTGCGCACCAGCTTTGACTACGGCAACGCCCCCTATTCCAACATGGTGCTGGGCGAGGTCGTCAACCTGCCCGGCAAGTGGTCGAGCTATCCCCCGCACTGGCATCCGCAGCCCGAGGTCTATTTCTACCATTTTGACAAGCCGCAGGGCTTTGGCGCGGGCTGGGTGGACGACGAGGTGTGCGAATTGCACCACAACGGTCTGGCCGTCATCACCAAGAACACGCACTCCATGGTCATGGCGCCCGGTTACCCCTGCTGCTACGCGTGGGGCATCCGCCATCTGCCCGGCAATCCGTGGAAAAAGACCCGTATCGACGATCCAATCCACGAATGGCTGGTCGATCCCAAAGCGAAATTCTGGACCGGCGAGGAAAACGAAGGCTGATCTCTGTCGATCATCGCCACGTTTTTTGATAGCCTGAGAAAAAGCGGATGCGTTGCATCCGCTTTTTCTTATCGTATTTGTAGAACTTTTTGTTGTGATCTTGTAAAGAATGATGAATTTGCGATGAACGCAAAAAATGCTGTTGCTTTTTCAAATCTCCTGTGCTATAACAAAAACAACAAGATTTCATACGTATGCAAGAGGAGGCGCATCGTGAAAACCATTACTTCTGTCGAACTTGCAAAGCTTGCAGGCGTATCGCAGTCCACTGTTTCCCGCTGCCTGAACGACAGCCCGCTCGTATCGGAGGAAACCAAGGCGCGCGTGAAAAAAATCGCCGCCGAATACTCCTTTCAGTTCAATACGAATGCACGGGGCCTAAAGACCAACCGCACCGGCGTGGTCGGCTACATTTTTTCTGAAGACTTTACCGGCTTTGCCAATCACTATATCCAGAGCGACCTATACTATCGCATACGTATGCAGCTGCTGCGCGAAAATCTGGATGTCGTGCCGGTGTTTGACGACCGGACACAGGAAGACCAGTCCGCAGTGGAAAAAAGCATCAGCAACCGGCGGTTTGACGCGCTGATTTTCAACCGTCCGCAGGTGAACGACCGCGTGCGCAACCTGTTGCAAGAAACGCGTATCCCCTATATTTTCATCTACGACACCAACGAGGTCTCCGAGGAACCGTTCATGATCGCGCCGCACCATACCGAGATCGGCCGACTGGCAGGCGACGCGTTTTGCCGGGCCGGTTATGAACGCTTTGTCGAACTGACCGGCCCCTCGCAGCGCATCGATGTGGTCCATAAGCACACCGGATTCACGGAAGCCCTGCGCCGCCACGGCTTCGGCCTGCCCCCTTCCCACGTCTTGTGCGCGGACTACCATTTGGAACAGGCAACCGAGCAGACACTTGCCCATATCGAACTGTTCCAGCCCGGTACCGCGTGCTTTGCGCAAAATGATCTCATGGCGCTCGGCGTGATCGAAGCCCTGCGGCAAAAGCAGCTTCGCGTGCCGGAGGATGTGGCGATCATCGGCGCGGACAACATCGCCATGGGAACTTGGTTTCACCCCCAGCTCACCACGGTCGCGGTCGATTATGACCGGATCATCGAACTGACGGTCGATTGGGTGCTCGCCATGACCGAAGGCAGGTCCCTTGCGACCTACCGCTATCTGCTGGACAGCGAATTGGTCATTCGGGATACCTTTGTTCCCCCTAGCCAAAGCGGGTCGATCAAATGATCGGTCTGCGTCAATGAATACGTATGCAAGTGCTGGAAGGCACTTCAGAAAATGTAAACCAGAAAAGGAGAAGTAACATGAAACTGAACAAAGCGGCATCGATCTTATTGGCATCGTCCCTGATGTTGACCGCGCTGACGGCCTGCGGCGGCCAGCCGGGCGGCAAGGAGGTCAAAACCGAGGATTATCCCAGCAAGCCGGTCACGATCATTTGCCCGTGGGGCGTCGGCGGCGGCGCGGACGTAATCGCGCGCAAAATCTCGCAGGTGGGGCAAAAGTATTTCGACCAGCCGATCGTGGTGGAAAACCACACCGGCGCTTCCGGAACGATCGGCATGGGCGATGCGTTCGACGCCGAGGCGGACGGCTACACGCTGGTGGTCGCCAACGGCCCGCTGTTCTCACTCACGCCCAAGTTTATCGATGTGGAATATGAGCTGTCCGATTTCACTATGCTGCGCGGCATGCGCACAGTCTCGCTCATGGTGCTGGTTAATCCTGAAAAATCCGGTTTGGAGACCTTCGACGATGTGCTGGATTACGGCAAAAACAATAAGCTCAAGTACGCGACCTCCTCCGGCCCGGGCGGCGATCAATATGTTGTCGCTTCCGCCGCGTTTATTTCGCAGGGGATCGAGGCCGAACCGGTCGTTCTGGGCAGCTCGGCCGAGGTGATCAACGCCGTGGTATCCGGTCAGGTGGATATCGGCCTTGCCCCCCAGCCGGATTATTACGCCTACCAAGAGGAAGGCAAGGCCAAGGCGGTCGCGACCCTATACCCGGAAGCTGTCGAAACCAAGTTCGGCGCCATGCAGCCGCTGAGCGAGTGGGGGATCGACGCGGAGTTCGGCGGCATGGACTGCCTTGCCATCCGCGCGGACGTTCCGCAGGAGATCAAGGACAAGTTGACCGCGCTGCTCGATCAGGTCTATGCCGACCCTGCATTCACCGGCTATATGGAAGAGCTGGGCTATCCGCTGTGGGACGCGGACGCGGACGAAGTGACCCGGTTTATCGAAGACCAAATGGAAAGCATGGACGATTACGTCGCCCTGATCCAGCAGCCCTGAAACCAGCGGAAAGGCGTACGCGGCCCTATCATCCGCGCACGGATTGGTGATAACCATGAAAATAAAGCTCAATTCCAATATGATCACCGGTGCGGTCTTTCTCGTCCTTTCGACGGTCTTGCACCTGTTGATCCCCTCGCAGATAAAAACCTATGAAACCGGGCCGATCACGGCGGCCACCGTGCCGACGCTCTTGATCCGCGGCCTGATCCTGTGCAGCGTGATCCTGCTCATACAGGGCGTCCTATCCAAGGATAAAAAGGAATATGTGGTGTCCGGCGCGCTGTTTTGCAAAGACAACCTCCGCCGGCTCAAGCCGCTTCTCTACATTGCGATGCTGATCGTCTACGCGCTCATCCTGCCGCACGCCGGGTTTATCGTTTCCTCCCTGCTGCTGTCGGTCGGCATCCTGATCTATTTCGGCGCGCGGAAATGGTGGTTTTACGCCATCGTCAGCGCAAACATCTTTTTCGCTTACTTTGCGTTCCAAGCAATGAGCGTATCGCTGCCGTAAAGGAGGGAAACCATGTTTGAAAATATTCTGACCGGACTTTCGATGATGGCCTCCTTGGAAAGCTTTGTGGCGATCGCGGTGGGCCTGCTCGCGGGCATTATCATCGGCGCGATCCCCGGCTTGACGGCGGATATCGCCATCATCCTTTGCCTGCCGCTGACGTACAGCATGCCGCCCATCCCATCCATGCTGTTGCTGCTCGGCCTATACTGCGGCGGTACCTACGGCGGATCGATCACCGCCATCCTGATCAACACGCCCGGCACCCCCTCCAGCGCGGCGACCGTTTTGGACGGCTATCCTCTGACGCAAAAGGGCAAGCCGCTCAAAGCGCTGACCATGGCGCTGTACGCCTCCTTTATCGGCGGCCTGTTCAGCGCGCTGGTGCTTTTGTTCGCCGCGCCCAATATTGCAAAGATCACACAGATCTTCGGGCCGCCCGAATATTTCTGCATTGCGGTTTTCGGCCTGTCCATTATTTCCAGCATTTCAAACGGCAACATTATCAAGGGCATCATGGGCGGCATCATCGGTATTTTCATTGCCGTGATTGGGCAGGACTCGGTCAGCGGCGCCATTCGTTTTGCCTTTGGCAACCGCAAGCTGGCCGGCGGCATCCCGCTGATCGTCACGCTGGTGGGCCTGTTCGCCATTGCCGAGCTGCTCAGCCGGTCTGATTACAACCCGCGAACAGACCCCGCGCGCACACAAAAGCTGAAGCTGGACCGTGAAAAGCTTTCATGGCCCGAATTCAAACGCTGTATCCGCACGATGCTCACCTCGTCCGTTATCGGCACGATCGTCGGCGCGACGCCCGGCACGGGCGGCGGTATCGCGGCCTTCATCAGCTACGATCAAGCCAAAAAAACCTCCAAATACGGGGATAATTTCGGCCATGGTGAAATTGAGGGCATTTCCGCTTCGGAATCCGCCAACAACGCCACCACCGGTTCGACTCTTATCCCGCTTTTGACGCTCGGCGTGCCGGGCGACGGCTGCACCGCCATTCTGCTCGGCGCGTTCATGCTGCAAGGCATGGTGCCGGGTCCGGCGCTGTTCAAGGATTACCCCGATGTGCTGTACGGCATCATGGTCGGCCTGATCGTGGTCAACGTGCTCATGCTGCTGATCGGCCGCGTGTTCACCCCGTTTTATTCCAACATCACGCGCATTCCCTATGAACTGATGAGCGCGATGATCATCGTCTACTGCGTCGCAGGCACCTATTCGAGCGAGGCCAGCACCTTCCATGTGCTGCTGGCGGTATGCATCGGCGTATTTTCCTTTCTGCTGCGCAAGCTTGGCTTTTCCGTGGTGCCAATCATTCTCGGCGTCGTGCTGGGCGATCTGGTGGAAACGAATTTCCGCAACGCGATGGTCATGTCGGATAACTCCCTGTCCATTTTCGTGACCCGCCCGTTCAGCTTGCTGTTTCTAGCGCTGGCCGCGCTTTCCATCGGCATGTTCTGCTATAAATCGATCAAAAGCAAGCGCCAAGCAGCGGCAAAAGTCATATCAGAAGGAGAAACAACATGAATTATATTACCGAACCGGCCCGGCAAACCCCGGTCGTCGCCGAGACCGAGGTGCTCGTCGTGGGCGGCGGCCCGGCGGGCTTTGGCGCGGCGCTGCATGCCGCACGCATGGGCCGCAAAACCATGCTGATCGAACAGAGCGGCGCGATCGGCGGGGTCGCTACCACCGGCATTATGAGCCACTGGACCGGGCGACAGGACGGCGGCTGCTTTGAGGAGTTGCGCGCCAAAGCGCGCGACTGTGAAAGCGAACAGGTGATCAACCCCGAAAAGCTTCGCATTTTAATGCTGGACATGCTGCAGGAAGCCGGGGTGGAGGTACAGCTGTACACCGCGTTCAGCGATGTGGTGATGGAGGGCAGCCGCGTGACCGGCATCATTACGGAAAGCAAATCCGGACGGGAGGCCATCGCCTGCCGCATGCTGATCGATTCCACGGGCGACGGCGACGTGGCCGCCCGCGCGGGCGCGCCGTTTGAAAAGGGCCGCGAGGACGGCGGCATGCAGCCGATGACCATCATGTTTAAAGTCGCGGGTGTGGATATGGATCGGGCCATGTTCTTCTGGGGCTTTGAAGACACCGTGCAGCTGCCCGAGGGCGACTTACAGACGCTGGGCCGCCGGGAGCTGCCCCAGCCTGCCGGCCACATCCTGCTGTATCCCGCCTCGCTGCCCGGCGTGGTCACCGTCAACATGACCAACGTGATCAATGTGGACGGTACGGACGTGCGCGATCTCAATCGCGCTGAATACGTATGCAGAAAACAGATCCCGGAAATCATCGCTTTCTTGCAGCGCCATGTGCCCGGCTATGAGGGCTGCTACCTGATCGACAGCGCCGACGTGATCGGCGTGCGCGAAACGCGGCGTTTTGAAGCGCACTACCGTTTGACCGAAGACGATATCGCCGAGGCAAGGGTGTTTGACGATTGGGTCGTCACCAAGTCCAACTTCTTTTTCGACCTGCACAACGTTGAGGGCGCGGGGCTGGACGCAAACGGCGAATACAAGGCCTTTCAGCAGCCCGCCCCCTATACGATCCCGCTGCGCAGCTTCGTACCGCGAGGGATTGAAGGGCTGCTGCTCAATGGACGCAACATTTCAGGCACGCACAAGGCGCATTCCAGCTACCGCGTCATGCCGATCGTCATGAACATGGGGCATGCCATGGGCATTGTGGCAGCGCTTTGCATCGCGCGGGAGAAAGCGCCGCTCGATCTCGACCTGAACGAACTGCACGACGCGCTGCGCCGCACCAATGTCGCGCCGTAAAACATGGAAAGGAGAGCGGCCCGCGTGAAGGCGGGCCGCATGAAAGAAATGCAGAACAAAATGCAAATAGCCGCGCCCCCCTGCCCCGCTCTGTCGGACGGCGTTCACGCGCTGGCACAAGTTGCGGCGCGGCTCTATGGCAGCGGCAAGCTGGTGCAGTATATCGATTCGGATGGCGGGTATCACACAACGCCGTCCTTTGCGGTACTGCTGCAAAACGCGCAGCTGGCACAGCAGAAGGGCCGGGCCGCCGCCGTGCTGCGGCAAGCCGAGATTCCCGCGGACGGCGTAAAAACCGCGCTGATCCTGCTTTCCGCGCTTTTGGAACGCGGTGTGGCGGCGGGTTGCACCGCTCAGGATTGGACGCAGTTGGACGACCTGCTGGCCTATGGCGCAGCCTATCTGCCGCGCGTGGCCCGTGAAAACAGCGGCCTGCTGCCGGGCGGCGGACTTTTCCTCATGACGCTCGCCGCGCCCGTGCGCAAATACGCGCGCGACAAGCGCGATACGTCCGCGGCGAATATCCTGATCCACGCACTGGCCCAGCCGCTTCTGGCGCTGGCCCAAACCGCCGGCGTGGATGGCTGCGAAGTGTACGAGCGCGTCAAGGCGCTGGCCCCCAACCAATTTTTCAGCCTGCATCAGGTGGGGATCGAACGCTCCATCAGCACCGATTCTCCCTATACCGATATCCTGCGCATGGGTCTTGACCCGGCGGACGGCAAGATCAAGGACCTTTCCCATGCGCCGCACGGCGTGGAGCTTGCCGTTGGCGAACAAACGCTCGCTTTTGTTCGCCGCGCGCTGTCCAAGGTATTGGATATCGCCGCGGTCCTTTGATCGACAGCCTCTTTCTTCCTTCTCAATACCGCCGGGCTTATCGCCCGGCGGTATTTGAGACTGTCAAAAAACTATTTTTGACAGTCTATCGATCGAAACAAAGCCCCATTTCGATCGAGGATTCCGGCTTCTACGCGCGCCTTGCAGGCACACTTGAAGTCGGTTTGTATAAAAACCGAGATACATGCTCCCGGTTTTTATGAATTTTGCCGCAAACGGCAAAATCCTATTTTATGCGCGCTGCGGCGCGAGGGAGTTCTTTGACACGCTGCAATACCGCCGGGCTTATCGCCCGGCGGTATTTTATGATCCAAAGGCGCGCCGGAATTGACGTTTTAGGTAGAGAAGGCCGACGGCGTCCGCCAGAAACCAGCCGATGGGGACGGACCACCAGATGCCCGCCACGCCAAAGGCGGGGACAGCGGAAAGCACATATGCCAGCGCCACACGGGTGCCGAGCGACAGCACGGTGAGGACGACCGACATACCCGGCCTGCCCAGCGCCCGGTAAAGCCCATACAGCAAAAACAGGCAGCCGATGCCGCAGTAAAACGCCCCTTCGATATGCAGATAGCGGATGCCCTCCGCCAAAATGGCGGTTTCCCCCGCGCCGACGAACAACCGCATCAGCGGGCGCGCAAACAGCCACACGCCAGCGGAGACCGCGACGCAGAAGAGAAGCGAGACCGCGATCGCGCCTTTCACGCCGGTGCGGATACGCTCCTTCTGCCCCGCTCCGTAGTTCTGCGCAATGAAGGAGGAAAAGGCGTTGCCAAAATCCTGCACCGGCATATAGGCAAAAGCGTCTATTTTCACGGCCGCCGCGAACGCCGCCATCACGGTGGCGCCAAAGCTGTTGACCAGCCCCTGCACCATCAGAATGCCCAGATTCATCACCGATTGCTGCATGCAGGTGAGTACGGAAAACCCGGCGATCTCCTTTAGGCAACGCTTGCTCACACGGCAATGCTTTTTCTGCGGCCGCAGTACGGGGCACTTAAGCCACGTATAAAGCGCGATCCCGATACCCGAAACATATTGCGCGATCACCGTGGCTTCCGCCGCTCCGGCGACGCCCCGGCGCAGCCCCAGCACGAACCAAAGGTCCAGCCCGATGTTGAGTACCGCAGATATTGCCAAAAACAGCAGCGGGATGATGGAATTGCCGATCGCGCGCAGCAGACACGCAAAAAAGTTATACAAAAATACAGCCGTGATTCCAGCAAAAATAACGATCAGATAATCGTGCATCAAGCCGACGATCTCTTCCGGCACTTGCAGCGCGCGCATGACCCAGCCCATCCCCCAAAAGGCCAGCACATTCAAAAGGATGCTCAGTGCCGCGATCAAAGCAAAGGAGGTAACCATGCTTTCTTTCAGCCCATCCATGTCCTTTTGGCCAAAGCGGATCGAAAAGACCGCACCGCTTCCCATGCACAGCCCGAGCAGGATCGAGGTGAGAAAGGTCATCAGTGAAAAAGCCGAGCCAACCGCCGCCAACGCCCCGGCGCCTAAAAAGCGGCCCACGATCAAGGTATCCGCCACGTTGTAGCATTGCTGTAGCAGGTTGCCTAAAATCATGGGCACCGCAAAAAGCAGCATGGTCTTCATCACCGGACCCTTGGTCAAATCGCTTTGCATCGCCGCACCGCTTTCTAGCTGTAATTTACAACTTACGTTTTGTAATGATTATATCCTTTTTGTCAAATGGAAGCAACGCTTCAATTTCTCATTCCATACGCGCAGCGGCGCGAAGGTTTTTTGACATGCCAAGGCGAAGGAACGCGGCCGCGTCCCTTCGCCTTTTGTTTCTTATTTTGTGAGCACACGGCGCAGCGCTTGTCATGGCTTGCAGCAGCGGCGCAGGTATTTGCCGGTTTCCGAATGCGGGCAATCGATTAGGCCCTCCGGCGTGCCGGTAAACAGGATTTCGCCGCCCTTGTTGCCGCCCTCCGGCCCCATATCGATGATCCAATCGGCCGCGGCGATCAGCTCCAAACGGTGTTCCACCACCACGACCGTGTTGCCCTGCTCCACAAGCCTGCGCAGCAGCGCCAGCAGGTTTTCCACATCCCGGCTGTGCAGACCGGCGGAGGGCTCGTCCATCACGTAAACATTGCCCTCCCGGTTCAGCTCGCTGGCCAGCTTCAGGCGCTGCGTCTCGCCACCGGACAGGGTGCTGGTGGGCTGCCCCAGCGTCATATAGCCCAGCCCGACCTCCTGCAAGGCCTTCAGCGGCTCCTGTATCTTGGGCTGGGGGAAGAACTCCAGCGCCTGCGTGATGGTCAGGCCCATCACCTGTTCGATGTTCTTGCCCTGATAGGTATAGCTGAGCGCCGTGGGGTTAAAGCGGCTGCCGCCGCACTCCTCGCAGCGGATCGCCACGGGATCGGCAAAGGCCACGTCCGGGGTGATCTCTCCCTTGCCCTTACAAACGGGGCAGGCCCCCTTGGAGTTGGCGCTAAACCACTGCGCGCTCACGCCGTTTTGCTTGGCGAACAGCTTGCGTATTTCGTCCATTACGCCCGTATACGTGGCCGGGCTGGAACGGGTCGAGGTGCCGATGGGCCGCTGGTCGATCACGATGGCCTCCGCGTAGCGCACGGCGAATTCATGGCAGATTAGGCTGCTTTTGCCCGAACCGGCCACGCCGGTAACGGCTGTCAGAATGCCCTTGGGCACCGTCACGGAAACGTCCTTTAAATTGTGCAGCCGGGCGTGCTTGATGGCAAAGCCCTCCTGCCACGGCAGCGGGGACGTGTTCAGCGCGATATTGCCGCTCATCGAGCGCGCGGTCAGCGTATCGCTTTTCTGCAGGCCATCCAGATCGCCCTGATAGACCAGCTCGCCGCCCTGTCCGCCGGCCCATGGCCCCAGCTCGATCACATGGTCGGCCAGTTCGATCATCTGCCTGCTGTGCTCTACCACCAGCACGGTGTTGTGTTTGTCGCGCAGATCCAGCAGCAGGTCGCCGATCCGTCTGGCGTCCGCCGGATGCAGGCCGGCGGTTGGTTCGTCAAAAATATAGGTGATATTGCTCAGGCTGCTGCCCAGATGGCGCACCATCTTCAGTCTCTGCGCCTCGCCGCCGGACAGCGTGTCCGTCCGGCGCGACAGGCTGAGATAGCCCAGACCGACCTGCACCATATGCCGCAGGCTATCCGCGATCTGCGCCGCGATGGAGCGCCCCAGCGGATCGCTGATCTGCTCCAGCACCGGCAGCAGGTCGCTCACCTGCATGGCGTAGTAGTCCGAAATGTTATAGCCGCCGATGCGGGAGGCCAGCGCCTTGGGGTTCAGGCCGCTGCCGCCGCAGGACGAGCAGGGGCAGCGCCGGACAAAGCGCATGGCTTCGTCCCGCACGCCCTTTTTCAGCCCGGAGATATCGCGGTTCAAATACAGCCGGTTGAACCGGGCGACCACGCCCTCGTACGGCAACTTGGATACTTGACCGGTGTTGTTGCGGATAAAATCCATCACCAGCGGCGTGTCCGGGCCGATGCGCAGGACCTTCCACTCCTCCTCGGTATAATCGCGCAGCTTTTTATCCGCGTCCAGCAGAGGGTTGCAGTGATAATAAAACTCCTGCCAGCTGCCGCCGGAAAACTGGCTGAACCGGATCGCGCCCTCGTTGATTGATTTATCGATGTCAAATAAGCTGTCCTCATCAAGCTGCACCCGCTCGCCAAGGCCGGTGCAATCCGGGCACATGCCGTGCGGGTGGTTGAACGAATAGGCCATGGAGCCGCCCGCGCTGGGCTTGCCCACGCGCGAAAACAGCAGGCGGACGAGCGGCGAAACATCCGCCGCCGTGCCCACGGTGGAGCGGGCGTTCGCGCCGATGGCCTTTTGATCGACCACCACGCAGGGGGTCAGGTTGCGGATATAATCGACCGCCGGGCGCTCGTAGCGCGGCAGGCGGTTGCGCAGATACAGCGGATAGGTGGCCTGCCATTGGCGGCCGCCCTCCGCCGCGAGCGTTTCAAAAGCGAGCGTGCTTTTGCCGGAGCCGGACACCCCGGCGATCACGACCAGCTCCTCCTTGGGGACGGAAAGGGTCAGGTGCTTCAGATTGTTTTCCGAAGCGCCGACGATCTCGATCTCTTCTCTTGCCTTCATCACGGTTTCCATCTATCCTTCTTCCAATTTCTTTTCCGGGTGCCCGGAACGCGGCCCCACGCGATGCTCCCGCCGCCGCAGATAGATCCAAAACGGAATGAGCGCCAACGAGATCAGCACCCAGCTGATCGGGAACGACATATACACCCAATGCACGCTGACCTTGCTGGTATCCAAGAGGGATATCCAAAGCAGGCGGAAGCCGCAGGTACCCAGCAGATTGATGATGACCGGTGCGATCGGATAGCCGTAGCCGCGTATCGCGCCAACCAGCACATCGGCGCAGCCGAAGATCACATAGGGCGTGGCCATGATGACCAAACGCTCCGCGCCCGCCGTGATCACGGCCGGGTCGCTGTTATAAATGCTGATCAGCGGGCGGGCGAAAATATCCGCCAAAGCGCTTTGGGTCACGCCGAGCACGATGGTGCAGAGGATGCAGGTGCGCACGATACGGCCGATGCGGTCATACCGCCCCGCGCCCACGTTCTGGCTGGTAAAGGTCTGGCAGGCGTGGTGGAACGAATTCATCGAGCTGTACAGGAAATTTTCTATATTGGCCGCCGCGCTGGAACCGGCCATGATAATGCTGTCGTACGAGTTGATCGCGCCTTGGATCACCACGTTTGCCAAGCTGAACAGGCAGCTTTGCACGCCCGCGGGAATGCCGATGCGGGCGATATCGATCAAGCTGCGCCGGTCCAGACACAGGTCCCGCCAGCTAAAGCGCAGCTCATCCTCTGCCTGAGACAGGCAGTGCAGCACCAGCACCGCGCTCAGCCCTTGGCTGATGACCGTGGCCAGACCCACGCCCACCACGTTCATTTGCAGCGGAATGACAAAGATTAAATTCAGAACGACATTGAGCACGCCGCTGATGAGCAAAAAGATGAGCGGGCGGCGGGTATCGCCCTTGGCGCGCAACGCGGCCGCGCCATAATTATACAGCATATTAACCGGCGTGCCAATAAAATAAATGCGCATATAGGTGGCCGCGAGCGAGCGCACGTCTTCCGGTACCGAAATGAGATCGAGCACCCAGCCGGTCGCCGCGATGCCGATCAAACCGAGGAGCGTGCCGCCCACCAGCGCGACCAGCACCGAGGTGTGCAGCGTGCGCGATATCTCCCGTTCGTACCCGGTCAGCCCCAAATAGCGGGCGATCACCACATTGACGCCCACGGCAAGGCCGATCAGCAGGTTGGTAAACAGAAAGATCACGCTCACCGTGCTGCCCACGGCGGCCAAGCTGGTGTGGCCCGCAAACCGGCCCACCACGACCACGTCCGCCGCGTTGAACAGAATCTGCAAAATATTGGACGCCATCAGCGGCAGGCTGAACAGCAGAATATTGCCCAGCAGCGGGCCGTTGGTCATATCGATCGTTGTTTTGCTTTTCACCGCAAGCGTCTCCTCATGATGTAATATCGGCCCCTACGCCGGAAAGCCGCGCTTCCGCTTCCTCCGCCGAGCCGTAGCCGTACCGCGCGACCATGTTTTGCAGGATCATGGCGTTTAAACTTACGCCTTCGCGCGCAAGGCCCGCCACATACGCGGCGTAGCGCTCCAGCGTATCCAGCGAATAGGTCGCCAGCTCCCCCCAAAGGTAGGTCTCAAACGAGGTCACGGCGGCGCTGTCCGCCTCCTTGCGTATGGCCCTGCCCCGGCCCGCAAGACAGGGATATTGCCGCGCCAGCGCCTCCTGCCACGCGACGTGCGCCTTGCAGATCAGCTCGATCAGCCGCTCCTTATCCGGGGTGCGCGGCGGCAGGCGGTCACATATCCGCGCATATTCTTCCGGCGCCGTGCGCGCCATCATATAGGCGTATTTTTCGCTCAGCAAATTGCGCCCCGCCTTTTGCGCGGCCGCAAGGTCGTTTAAATAGCTTTCGCGCATGGCGGGGCTCCACGCCGCGAGCTGGCTGGAGCGCATGATAAAAAAGGTATCCCGATCATTCTGGCAGGGCGCTCTTCCGCCAAGGTTCTGCACCCTATCGAACATTTCCCATTCCATGGCGACGATCTCTTCCACGGGCTTTTTCATGCCGGTCACTCCTCCATGATGTGCGTTTGCCGCAGCGCGGGGTCTTTGATCCGTTTCATCATTTCCAAACAGTGCGCCTGTAAAAATGGTTCCGTGCGGTCGGTCAGGCCTTGCCGTTTCAGCTCGGCCGCCACGGTCAGGCAAATGCCTTCGATCCGCTCTTCCGTTTCCGCGCCGGGCCTTGCCTCGCCGAGCAGCCGGAACTGCTCGTAAGCGCGGGGCAGCTTCGGCAGGCCCTTTAGGCCGCGATGCATCCACTTATAAAAGGGGGCGTACCGGCGGTTCAGCAAATAGACCATGCTGATTCCCGCTTTGGTGAATTCCGCCAAGGCGAGCCGCGCCGCGACGGTTTCGCCGCGTTTCATGCTGCGCGGATAGTTGTACTGCCCCGCTTGCGCCATGATCGCCGCCCGCGCCACAAGCTTTTTAATCCGTACATCCTCGGGGTAAAAGCGCGACAGCCTTTCGCGGACCGCTGTAAAACGGCCTGACGGGTCGTCGAATATCTCTCCGTTCGTGGCGGTCGCCAAAAAGGCTTCCGGCACGCGCCGCCACTGCGCGAGCGTTTCCGGACCTTCGGGCAAGCCGGTATAGCGCCGGTACCAGTCCGGCGCGCACAGACAGCCGACCCGCCCGCCGCTCCACGCGCCGTTTTCTCTTGCGGGAAAGCCCTCTATTTCGCCGGGCAGGCTATCGTATACCGCCTGTACCCGCGCGCCGTGGGCGCGGTAGTCCGCTTCCTCCAGCCAGATGCAAAAGGCCGGGCCCCAATCATGGTCCCTTGACCATTCGTCGTCAAAGCCAAAGCATTCGGACCCTTCCCCCGCCAGACCGACCGCCATGCGGGGCACGAGCGCGGGCACGTTTTCTTGGAGCGCCACGCGGCCCACGGTCTCATAATAGGCGCGGGCAAGCGCCAGCCCGTTCACGCCTTGCTCCCCTGCCGCAGCTGCTTCAAATTATCCGCCACCGCGCGGGTGCGCTCGTGGTCCTCGCCCAGCAGCCGTTTGTATACCTGCTCCGCCTTGGCCAGCACCGCGATGGCTTCGCCCCACTTTTCCAGCTTGGTATAGGCCCAGCACATATTTTGGCAGGTGATGCCGTACTCCATGTTTTCGCCAAAGAAGCGCTTGGTGTATTTCGCGGATTTGCGGTAAAGCGCAAGCGCCCGCTCGTACTCCCCCGCCGCAAACAAAAAACCCGCCATGCTGTTCAGACCCGCGGCATAATGCACGTTTTCATCATCCGCGCATTTTTCAAATTCGTTCAGCGCGCGGTCCAAACAAAGCATGGCCCGCTCGTTGTCGCCCGCCGCGTGGTACAGCGCGGTCAGGTTATTGTAGGTTACCGCGAGTTCCTGCTCATACCCCGGCATTTGCTGGATGAGCTGCAAGGCCTGCTCCAAGTATTCGATCGCCCGGTCGATCTGGTTCGCTTCCCGGTAAACAAGAGACAGATTATTCAGTACGCTTGCATATGCATAGGTGTGCTGCTGTCCCTCGCGGCGGTAGATCGCCATCGCTTCGTGGAACAGCTCGATCGCGCGATCGTATTCGCCGGTCAGCCGGTAGGTGCCCGCCATATTGTTGAGGATGGTTGCGTACTGGCTGCATTCCTGCCCCAGATCGCTCGCGGCCAGCGCTCTGGCCCGTTCAAACGCGGCAAGGGACTGCGCATACCGGCTAACGCCCCGGTAAAAGGAACCTAATTCATTATAGATCGCGATGGCCTCGCCCCGCTCGTTTTTCTGTCCGTTCCGCGTGCGGCTCACGCTTTCCAGCAAATACTGTTCCACATCGCTCAGGTTTCCCTCGGCGTACTGCCGATCCAGACCGCGATAGAATTTTTCCAGACCGTCCTGCATGGCGATCCCTCCAGTCTTTGGTTACACCACTCCCATTTTTAATCATTATAAAAAAACGCCCGTCCGAATGATTTGCATCATCTCATGAGATTTTTGCATTTTGCGGTCTGTTTGCCGGGGGTTCTTTGTTGCAAATCACGAAAGCGCCGGACGGCCTGCAACTTATGCGGTTAAATTTTCGATAAATTCGACGATTTTTCTTGAAATACCGGCTTGTTTGGATTATGATAGTGCAGGCCTATTTTTGGAAGCATTGGAGAAGCAGAAAACATGGAACAGCAAGTCACGCACAACAGTCTTTTTGAAAAAGAAAGCATCTGGAAGATTTTGATCCGAATGGCGCCGCCGGTCATGCTGGCGCAGCTCATTCAGGCGCTTTATAATATTGTAGACAGCTACTTTGTCGGCCAGTATTCCAGCGACGGACTGACCGCCCTGTCGGTCATCTTCCCCATCCAGCTCACCATCACGGCGCTCGCGGTCGGCACGGGCGTGGGCGTCAACATCGTCATGGCGCGTCTGTACGCGCAGGGACGGGCGGAGGACGCGGACGGGACCGCGGGCGCGGGCGAAGTGCTCGCGCTGATCACTTGGGTGGCCTTTGCCGTGTTATCGACGATTCTGATGACGGCGTACGTCAAGACCTCCGCCGGGTCGCCCCGGGCGGTCGAATACGCGGTGACCTACGGCACGATCGTGTGCGTGGGCAGTCTCGGCATATTTTTAGAGAGTATTTGGACCAAGGTGCATCAGGCAGGCGGCGACATGCGGCTGCCCATGCTGGCGCAGATCGCGGGCGCCGTGACCAATATCATCCTTGACCCGCTGCTGATCTTCGGTTGGGGTATTTTCCCCTCCATGGGCATCGCGGGCGCGGCTGTGGCGACCGTCGCGGGGCAATTCGTGGCCGCGCTGATCACAGGCGTGACCGGCTTTCGGCGGCTGCCCAGCCCCGCCGCCATCACGCGGTTCGCGGGGCAGATCTATACGATGGGCTACCCCTCCATCTTCATGCAGCTGCTATTTACGATCTATATCGTGGTGCTCAACGTCATCCTCGCCGGGTTTTCGGACGAAGCCGTGACCGTGCTGGGCCTGTACTATAAAATGCAGTCCTTTTTCTTCATCCCGCTGATGGGCCTGCAAACCTGTATCATCCCGGTACTGAGCTACAATTTTGCCCGTGCAAACTTTGCACGGTGCAGAAAGATCATGGCGAACTCCATCGTGGTGGCCATGAGCTTCATGCTGCTCGGCGTCTTGTGCTTTGAACTGATCCCCGGTCCGCTGATCGCGCTGTTTTCCCAGAATGCCGCGGTGCTGGAGATCGGCAAGCCGGCGTTTCGCATCATCGGGCTGAGCTTTCTTCCGGCGGTGCTGTCCCTGATGATGCCGATCTTCTTTCAGTCCATCGGGGCGACGCTGCCCAGCATCGTGCTTTCGCTCATCCGGCAGGTTTGCTGCCTGATCCCGATCTTCTGGCTGCTGTCGCTCATCGGGCTGGGCTATACTTGGATCGCGTTCCCCGCGTCCGAGCTGATCACCGGCGCTGCCGGCGTTTTTCTTTACCGCCGTCAGCTCCATCGCTGGGACAGCGCGGCAGAACCTACTGTATCATAAAACATGTTTTTTTGCCAGCCCGCGAGATGTTTGCGGGCTGGCTGTTTTAATATCCTGTTTTGCAAAAAGCGAGATTCTGCAAAAAATAAAGGAGGGAAAGCACATCGCGGCCACGGGCCTGCCGTTATAATAAATACAAGGTAGGCGGGGCGGAACGTACCGCTCCACTTGGTATTGTAATTCATTTTAGGAGGTAGATAGTATGGATAATTTTGAATTTTACAGCCCGACATACTTTGTATTCGGCAAGGGCACGGAGGAAAAGACCGGTGAGTTTGTATCGCGCTACGGCGGACACAAGGTGCTGATCCACTACGGCGGCGGCTCTGTCGTTCGCTCCGGCCTGCTCGACCGCGTCAAGGCTTCGCTGGACGCCAAGGGCATCGGCTATGTGGAGCTTGGCGGCGTAAAGGCCAGCCCCCACAGCGATTTGGTTTACGAAGGCATCGAGCTGGCCCGCAAGGAAGGCGTGGACTTTGTTCTTGCCGTAGGCGGCGGCTCTGTCATGGACTCCGCCAAGGGCATCGCGCTGGGCGTTCCGTATGACGGCGATTTCTGGGATTTCTACTGCGGCAAAAAGGGCCCTGTTACCGAAGCGCTGCCGGTAGGCTGCATCGTCACCATCGCCGCTTCCGGTTCGGAAGGCTCGACCGACTCGGTCGTCACGCTGGTAACCGAGGACGGCAACCAGTACAAGCGCTGCGCGGACGGCGACATCCTGCGCCCGCTTTTCGCCATCATGAACCCCGAACTGATGATGACCCTGCCCCCGTACCAGACGGCCAGCGGCATCGCCGATATCATGGCGCACTGCATGGAGCGTTACTTCTCTCACTCCAAGGACGTTGAGCTGACCGACCGCCTGCTTGAGGCCGTCATGCTCACGATGATTAAGGAAGGCCGCCGCGTAATGGCCGACCCGCAGAATTATGAAGCGCGCGCCAACATCATGTGGGCCGCGATGATCGCCCAGAACAACTCGACCGGCGTGGGCCGCGCGCAGGACTGGGGCACCCACCATATGGATAACGAGATTGGCATCCTTTACGGCGCGTCGCACGGCGCGGGTCTGGCGCTGCTCTTCCCCTACTGGATGGAATACGCCATGAAGACGCAGGGCACCGATCGCTTCGTCATGTTCGCCAACCGCGTATGGGGCTGCCAGATCGATTTCGAGCACCCCGAAGTGACCGGCATGGAAGGCATCAAGGCGTTCCAGCGCTTCATGAAGGATATCGGCATGCCCACCACCATCGGCGAGCTGGGCGGCAAGGAAGAGGATATCCCGAAGATGGTGGAAAATATGTTCCACGGCGCGCCCAATCACGGCAACTTTGTCAAGCTGACGCCGGAGATCGCCGCCGAGATCTATCGCATGGCGCTTTAAGCGCAAAACGGCTTGCGGAGGGTTTGCCCTTCCGCTGGTAATCCATGGGTACGGAATGAACCGGGGCCTGTTGACATGAACGCAGTGTGTCAGCAGGCCCCGGTAAATTGGCTGATTTCCCTTTTTTCTTTTTCTGGCGGGTCACGGGTTCCATGCATTGAAACGCGCTTATCGCATGACAAAATAAGAAGGAAAACGCCGGCTGAAAACGCCGGATAAATTATGAAAGGGGTATGGCATGAAATACTTCACGGAAATTGACGCGGTGGAAGAGCTTGAATCAGTCGAGCAAACGGACGGCATCATGCTGACGGCGGAAGACTGCCTGATGCGGATGGACGATCAGCGCCTGCTGATCCAAAGCCTGCTGCTCGACCCGCCGGAAAACGCGGAGGATGAGCGGCTGAAAAAAATGCTGCGCGGGCAAACGAGCCTGTGGCTGGAAAAGGTCGAGGAGTGCGGCAAAATGCAGGTCTGCATTCGCCTGCCCGACCGGCCGATCGATTCGTTCCTGCCCCGCACCGCGGCGGAATTCGCACGGTTGAGCGAATACACCGCCCGCCCCGCCGAATGGCTGGAGGGGCAAAAGCGCGGCCTGCAATCCTTCAATCCCGAGCTGAGCTGCCGGGGCTGCCGCATGATGATCGGCAACGGGCTGCTGTTCCGCACGCTGCTGCAAGCGATCTTCACGGCGGCCAAGGAGCGCGGCATCCACAAGCTGTCCATGCTGCTTCCGTTCGTATCCGATTGCGGCGAGGTCGAATATTTGAAGGGCATTATCACCGAGTACGCCGCTACCTTCGGCATCGCGTGCACCGTCGGCATCGAGATCGCCACGCCGCGCGCCGCCTGCATCGCGGATCAGCTTGCCGCCTACGCGGACGCGATCGTCTTTAACGTGGAGGAGCTCGTGCAGCTGCTGTACGGCATGTGCAAGCTGGATTCCCGCAAGGTGATCTCCAAGTATCTGCACGAGCAGGTTTTTCGCCACAATCCCTTTCGCGAGTTTGACGACGTCGGCGTCGGCACGCTGCTTACGATCGCGTTGGAGCGCATCCGCAGCGTTCGCCCGGATATTCGGCTGAGCGCCATCGGACACTGTGTGTTAAGCGAAAAGGGCAGAAAGTTCTGCGGCAACATGGGGATCGATATCCTGATCGGCCAGCAGCACCTGCTCCGCGCGGAAAACATTCTAAGCAGCGAAGAACCCGAAAGCGTTTGATCTCCCCTTGGAAACAGGCCCTGTGGATTTTCCACAGGGCCTGTCAGACTGTCAAAAAACAAGTTTTGACAGTCTGTCGATCGAAACAAAGCCCCATTTCGATCGAGATTTCCGGCTCTGGCGCGCGCCCTTTGGGCACACTTCGCCGCCGGTTTGTTCAAAAACCGAGATACATGCTCCCGGTTTTTGGTCAAATTGAAGCTAAGCTTCAATTTTCAATTTTATTGCGCGCTGCGGCGCGAGGGGTTCTTTGACACGCTGACAGGCCCTGTGGAAAATCCACAGGGCCTGTTTTATTGGTGGCTCGGGGTCACCAATTTTATTAAGATAAGGGAAACGCATAGGAAAAAACAAGGGATTCACCGAGCTAGTAGGGCGCGAGAAGGTGAATTGGCCGAAGGCCAAGAGAAGCTGGTCTGGACCACGCCCTCGGCGCGCCATCTCGAAGGGACGTAACGCTTCCTGAGAAATCATGTCCCTTCGCTCGGCCGTACCAGCCTGTTTGATGCTCTCACTTATCCCGGTGCTTCGCTCTCGGCGCGCCGAGGGCGTCGCGCCCTACATTTTCGGTGAGCGATAACCCTTTCGGTGTAGGGCCGAGTGACCTCACTCGGCCGAGGACGGAGCACCCAGATAAACGGCTTTCATCATTCCTTTCGCAGGTGCTCCAAAACGCTGCGAATCATTGCCGTAACAAGTTCCAGTTGATCCGGCGTTGCGGTTGACCACAGCGCGGCCAGCTCGCCCAATCCGCTCAGTTCATTTTTGTCGATGCTGTCTACGAGTAAAAAGGTAGGGGATACCTCTAATGCTTTGCACAAGGTGATGAAAACCGGTAAACTTGGCAGCTTTCTGCCAGCTTCTATCTGTCGCAAATATGTCGCGTTGATGTAGCATGATTCCGCTAAGCGTTCTCCGGTCAATCCTTTGCTTTTACGTGCGGCTTTTAGGCGTTTCCCCATATATCCCTTATCCGTCAACTATATACCCCCTTCCTGAAGGAATTCAGGATATGCTCTATCTCCCCTTCTTCATAATAGCACTGAAAACACCCCAAGCTACCCATATACGGGTAACTTGAATAAAATATAATTTTATGAAGCAAAAGCTGTAATGCAAAATAGTATAATTCCTCATGTTATTCTGAAAGAAGCCGCGCGCCAAGAAAGCTGGGCGCGCCAAACAAGGCCGGTCCGGCCGTGCGGAGGCACCCGTCCACTGAATCCCTCGGCACCCGATCCGGCACACAGCCAACCGCACGCAAAACGAAAGGGCGGCACACGCCGCCCTAGATAGGGAAAGGGAATGGATTGGAGATCAAAGGGCGCGTTGTAAAATAAAAGAAATTCCGTATGTCATTCTGAACGAAGTGAAGAATCTCGCGCGAACGCGC
>NZ_JANGCE010000034.1 GCF_024462775.1 Butyricicoccus faecihominis | reverse complement strand
GAGCGCGTAGTGGTCTTTCACCACCTAGTTATTGCCCATGCCGGGCGCACTCAAAACAACCGCCCTTACCGAGAGTATCCGGTAAGGGCGGTTGCGCTTTTTAATAGACGTACTCAAATTCCATATCGCCAATGACGACGAAATCGCCTTCCTTAACGCCCATTGCTTCGAGCTTTTCATAGACGCCCGCGTTTTTGAGCATGCGGTCCATATACTGGCGGGATTCGTAATCATCCGTGTTGACGGAGGCCATGATTTTGTCGACCCACGCGCCGGATACCACATAGTAATCCTCCACCTGCTCGACGGTCCAGTCGCGCTCGGATACCGTTTCCTCCTCCGGCACGAATTCAGGCTCGTAGCGGAATACCGGCGGCAGCTCGCGAAGCTCGTCCCACGTCAGGCGCATCAGTTCGGTCACGCCCTGACTCGTCGCGGCCGACATTTCGGCAAACTTCAGCCCATGTTCCTCGGCATAGGCGCGCAGCCGGTCGACCGGCGCGCGGTCCTCCCCTAACAAATCGACCTTGTTCGCGACTAATATCTGCGGCCGCGCGGCGAGAAACTCGCTGTAACCCGCAAGTTCCTGATTGATCTTCTCGATATCGTCCAGCGGGTCGCGGCCTTCGCTGCCCGCTACGTCAACCACGTGCAGCAGCAGGCGGCACCGATCGATATGACGGAGAAAATCGTGGCCAAGGCCCGCGCCTTCCGCCGCGCCTTCGATGATGCCGGGGATATCGGCCATGACAAAGGACTGCTCCTCGCCAACCGATACCACGCCCAGATTGGGCACAAGCGTGGTGAAATGATAGTTCGCGATCTTGGGTCTTGCCGCGGAAACCATGGAAAGCAGCGTCGATTTGCCGACATTCGGGAAGCCGATCAGGCCCACATCCGCCAAAAGCTTGAGCTCTAAGATCACATCCAGCTCCACTCCCGGCTGACCGGGCTTGGCGAAACGCGGCGCCTGCCGCGTCGGCGTGGAAAAGTGGGTGTTGCCCCAGCCGCCGTTGCCGCCCTTCGCGGCGACGTACGGCTCGTCATCCGACAGATCGCAGATTACCTGCCCGGTTTTCTGATCGCGCAGCAGCGTGCCGCGCGGCACACGGATCACAAGGCTTTCGCCGTCCTTGCCCTTGCAGCGCTTGCCGCCGCCGTTTTCACCCGCCGCCGCCACGTATTTCTTCTTATAGCGGAAATCCAGCAGTGTGGAAAGGTTATCGTCCACCTGAAAAATCACGCTGCCGCCGCGGCCGCCGTCGCCGCCGTCCGGTCCGCCGGATGCGACATACTTTTCACGGTGAAAGCTTACTTTGCCATCCCCGCCCTTACCGGAAACGATCTTGATCTTTGCTACATCAATAAACATATTTTCCCTCCTTCGGGGGGCTAAAACAAAATCCCAGACCATTAGTCTGGGATTTCATGATCTTTTTCATACGCGCGAAACGCACGTATTTTAATTGTTACTGCGGGTAAACGGAAACCTTCTTGCGGTCCTTGCCCAGTCGTTCAAAACGAACAACGCCGTCTACCTTGGCAAACAGGGTATCGTCGGAACCACGGCCAACGTTGGTACCCGGATGGATCTTCGTGCCACGCTGGCGAACGAGGATATTGCCCGCCGGAACGGCTTGGCCATCCGCGCGCTTGACGCCAAGGCGCTTGGCCTCGGAATCACGGCCGTTCTTGGTCGAGCCAACGCCCTTTTTATGAGCGAAAAACTGTAAACTGATCTTCAGCATTATTCTTGCACCTCCATTACGCTTAAAAACTCTGAATAATTCTGGGTCAGCTCGGTAAAATGCATACGAAGCGCCTGCAAACCGCCCTGTCCGCGTTTGCCATCCTCGCCTTCCGGCAGGGTGATGCGGATATGCGCGCCCTCGTCCTCAATCAGAGTATCGACGGGGATGTGCTGAACGTCAAATAGCAGGGCGTGCGTAAGCATCACCGCGCTTGAAATCGCCGCGCAAACGATGTCCTCTCCGGCTTCCGCGTAGTCCGCGTGACCGAGGATGTCCACCGATCGGATCGACTGATCGGGCGAAATTTGAAAGGTAACGCGTGTCACGGCCTTAGGCCTTGATCGCGCCGATGGTTACCTTGGTGTAAGGCTGTCTGTGGCCCTGACGGCGACGGTAGCCCTTCTTCGGCTTCATCTTGAAGATGTTGATCTTCTTCGCCTTGCCGGTCTTTTCGACCGTGCCGGAAACGGTTGCGCCGGCAACGAAAGGCGCGCCGACGGTCAGGCTGTCGCCTTCCCCTACGGCCAGAACTTCGTCAAAAGTAATGGTGGAGCCGTCCTCGGCACAGAGCTTCTCAACGTAGATCACGTCGCCCTCGGTTACCTTATACTGCTTGCCACCGGTCTTCAGAATTGCGTACATGGGTTTTCCCTCTCTTTCATTATAGAGTCACGCTTGGCGCGGCGGCGGCCCGTTTGGGACGCACTTAACCAAAGCCATCGCACAATGCGGCTTTTAATAGGATAACACGGTTTGTTTGCGCTGTCAAGCACTTTTATTGAACACAGAAGCGACAAAAGCGCTGAAACCCGCGGGCAGGTCGTACTCCGGCCCGGTCGCGGAGCGGTCGGTGCTGACAAAGCCGTGATCGCTCGCGTTCATGCCGATCACCTTGTCGCTGTACAGCACCCAGTAGGTCCAATCAGCCGCCGCGCCGGACGCGGCCTGCTTGTAGCCGTCCGCGTTGTCGCGGAACGCATTGAGCTTGTCCGTCAGATAACCCTCCGGTACCTTGAGGTACTGGTAGCCCGAACCCGTGTTGGAAACGATATAAACACCCTCCGTCAACTGCGGGATCAGGTCCGGCAGGCTTTGCGTGTTCGCGGTCGTCGGATCGGGCACAGACTTCATCACGCCGCTTAGCATGGTCTGATTCTCCTGCGTCAGCGTACCCACCTGCTGCGTCAGCGCGGTTTTTTCATCGCCCAGCTTGGTCAGTTCTTCCTGCAAGCCCTTGGCTTTTCCCCGCTGCCCCATGAACAGCGCGAAAAATAAAACCGCCAGCACAAAACACACCAGCACTGCGATGCAAAGCGCCATGCGATAATTGAGCTTTATCTTTTTCGGCCGCCGCCTGCTGCTATGCGACCGCGACCGCTGCCGGCTTTGCGCCGTCCTGCGGCGTTCCTCCGCCGGCGCCGGGCTGTCCTCGTGCGCCTCCGTCCAAAGGCTATCCTCCGTCGCCCGTCCTATTTCTCCCGTTGTCCAAAGGTCTTCCTCTGGTATCCGTCCGTCTTCCACGCATACACCTCCCGGATAGTGTATCAGCCGCAACCGATCGGCTGCGGCTGATCTTGCTTTACCTGTTTTACTTTGCGGGGTTCTCGATCACCTTTACGCCGTCCTTCGTGCCAACGACCATGCGCTTGCACATATTCAGGAACAGGCCGTGCTCCAGCACGCCCACGATGGTGCCAAGCTTTTGGCGGACATCTTCGATATCGAAGCCCGCGCCAAGGTGCAGATCGGCGATAAAGTTGCCGTTATCGGTAACAAAGGTGCGTCCTTCCTTGACGCGCAGCACCGGATGGAAGCCGAACTCCTCCATCTTCTTCATGGCCTGCTTGGAGCCGTACTGTGCGATTTCAACCGGCAGATGGAACGCGCCGATCTGATCGACGAGTTTGGATTCGTCCATGATCCAGATCACCTCGTCCGCCAGCGTCGCCACGACCTTTTCGCGGTACAAAGCGCCGCCGCCGCCCTTTATGGCGCTGAACTGCGGGTCGATCTCGTCCACGCCGTCGATCGCCAGATCGATATGATCGACCTCGTCGATGGTCAGCAGCGGGATACCGAGTTCGCAGGCCTGCGCTTCGGTGGCCTTGGAGGTCGGGATCGCCTTTAGCTTCATGCCGTTTTTAACCAATTCGCCCACCGCGTTGACGAGGTGGAACGCGGTAGAGCCGGTACCCAGACCAAGCACCATGCCGTCCTTTACATATTCGGCGGCTTTGTCGCCCGCCATTTTCTTCATATCCATAACACATTGTCCTCCCCTGAAGTTGGTACTTCCATTATAAGTGCAACCACGCAAAAGGTCAATCCTTTCTCAGCGGTTCTCCCCCGTATGGGCGGTCTCAAAATGGTAACGGCGCCCTATTTCTCACGCACGGCGGCTGCAAGCTCTGCCCGCTGGATGCTGTGTGCAAGATTTTCCATAAAATTTTTTAGGCAACCGTCTTGCAACTCCCGTTACCGGAGACTTTATAATGAAAATAAGGATAAGCAAGCCGTATGAAGGTCAGGTATTGCCATAGTAAGCGGGGAGGGATTCAGATGCAGGCAGATTTGATTTTAAAAAACGGACAAGTGATCACGGTTGATCCACAGGACACAGTCGTTTCCGCAGTTGCGGCGGCCGGCAATAAAATCATCTGCGTCGGTTCGGATGAGGAGGTGCTTTCATATTCCGGACCGGAAACACGGGTAATCGATCTACAAGGGCGCAGCCTTGTGCCCGGTTTTATCGACGCGCACATCCACACCGGCATCACCGGGCTGACTTATAACTCGCGCGAGACCGACTGCGGTCCCGATCGCGCGCAAACGATCGGCGATATCCGCGAGATCATACGCCGCGCCGCCGCGCACACGCCGAAAGGAACGCTGATCCGCTCCTTTAACTACAACCACAACTATTTAAAGGAGGGACGCCACCCCACCAGATGGGATCTTGACGAGGCCGCTCCCGATCACCCGGTTCTGATGACGCACGCTTCCTTTCACTTTTCCGTTGCCAACTCCATGGCATTGCGGATGGCCGGTATCACAAACGAAACGCCCGACCCCGAAGGCGGCGTATTTGAACGCCGCGACGGCGAGCTGACCGGCCTCGCAATCGACAATGCGCACGGCATGCTGTACGGCGCGTTCCCCTTTACCGAGGAGGAGATGCGTCAAGGCCTGCTGACCATAGACCGGGCATTTTTAGAAAACGGTATAACCTCGGTGCAGGATGCGGGCGCGAACACCAACTTCATCAAAACGCTGATCGAGCTGGGGAACCGGCAAATGCTGAAAACGCGGTACTATTTTATGCTGTTTTCCTTTTTCAACAACAAGGATTACATTTCCCGTCTGTTTGATCTGGGATTGCACACGGGCTTGGGCGACGACCGCGTGCGCATGGGGCCGTTTAAGATCATGCTGGATGGCAGCAGCATCTGCGGCACGGTCGCGATGAAAAAGCCCTATCACGGAAACCCCAACACCCAAGGCACGCTGACCATGAACCAAGAAGAGCTGAACGACTATGTGCTTCGCGCGCACCGGCAGGGTTATCAGGTCGCGTGCCACGCAATCGGGGACCTTGCGATCGAAATGATCATAAACGCCTACGAACACGCGCAAACCATATTTCCGCGGCCGGATTGCCGCCACCGTATTGAACACTGTACGTTCCCCGACGCCGCGTTGATCGACCGCATAGCGCGAAATCATATTGTGGTAAACACGATCCCGCAATGTGTGTACTCTTCGGGAGACGCGTACATCCGCCAATATGGCGACCGCATGCGTTACGGTTACGCGCAGCAGGCGTTCATCAAGGCCGGCGTGGTATCCGCATTCAGCTCGGATTCTCCCATCGCGCCGATCGACCCGATGCAGGGGCTATATTCCGCGTGCAACCGCATCACCTATGCGGGGGCCGAGGCGTGGCGCGAAGAAGAAGTCTCGATGCTGCAGGCGATCCGCATGTATACGCGAAACGGCGCTTATCTCAGCTTTGACGAAAACAAGAAAGGCAGCCTAGAGCCGGGCAAGCTCGCCGACTTTGCCGTACTCAGCGAGCCCATATTAGACACGCCGATCGAGCGCGTGCGCGATATTCGGGTAGATATGACCGTGGTGGACGGCGAAATTTGCTACGAACGATAAGGAAGGACGGACAATCGAATATCGGGGAGGGATAAAAGATGAAAGAATCCAACACAAAAGCGAAAAAACGCCTCCGCATGCCGCATGTACTTGCGCTTCTTGTCATAATGATCCTGATCGCTACCGTTGCCACATGGTTTATCCCCGCCGGCCAATTCGACCGGGAGATCAACGAAGCCGGCCGATCGGTCGTGGTCGCGGGGAGCTATCACACAGTCGAATCCAACCCGGCTTCTCTGTGGGACGCCTTTGGCTCCATCATCGCGGGTCTCATCGCGTCGGCGCAAATCGTGTTCACGGTATTCATTATCGGCGGCGCGTTCCACGTGCTGCAATCCGCCGATATCGTGCAGGCCTTTCTGGGAAAGATTGTACGTGTTTTCCGCAAGCGGGATTGGCTGCTGATCTGCCTTGTCATGGTGCTTCTTTCGACAATGTGCACCTTTATCGGTCTGTTTGAGCTTTCACTCGTCATTATTCCGATCATGATCCCGGTTTGTCTCGCGCTTGGGCTGGATTCTATGACTGCCGTCGGTCTGACGTTGGTCTCCAGCGTTTGCGGCTTTGCGGTAGGCATCACCAATCCGTTTACCGTGGTAGTCGCGCAGGGCATAGGGCAGATGCCCCTGTATTCGGGCACATGGTTCCGCGCCATCTGTCTCGTGCTGTTTACGGCGGCGGGTGTTATCTATGTACTGCGGTACTCCCGTAAAATCAAACGCGCGCCGCAGTCGAGCATCATGTACGACCGGGATCAGGCGTATATCCGTACCATGGGGCTGAATGAGGAACACCCCATGACGCGCCGCAAGATGTGGGCGGGCATTGCCTTTGTCGTTTGTTTTCTAGTGCTGGTGTTCGGCGCGCTCAAGTGGAGTTGGGGACTCAACGAGATCGCCACGATCTTTGTGATCGCATCCATTTTGGTCGGTTTTATCTCCGGCATGAGCGTGGACAGCCTGTGTCAAAGCTTTATTAAGGGTTTGGAGACCTTTGTTCTGGCGGCTTTTGCCGTCGGCTTTGCGCGCGGCATCACGGTCGTGCTAGAGCAGGGACTAATCATTGACACGATCGTCAATTCGCTCGCCACGCTCATTGCCAATGTGCCCAGTCAAATTTCCGCGGTGACCATGATGTTCGTTCAGTTGTTTTTCAACTTTCTGGTGCCGTCCGGTTCGGGTCAGGCGACCATCATGATGCCGATCATGCTGCCGCTTTCCGACCTTGTCGGCATCACGCGGCAGACCGCGATCATCGCGTTTCAGTTTGGCGACGGATTTTCCAATATACTTTGGCCGACCATGGGTGCGCTTTGGGCTTGTATCGGCGCGGCAAAAATCAAATTTAACGAATGGGTGCGGTGGCTGCTGCCGCTGATCGTCATTTGGTACGCCATGGGCGCGGTCGTGGTTTTCGTTGCACAGTCCATCAGTTTGGCATAAGGAGGAGCGATAAGTATGCTGGGACAAAAGGTTGTGCTCCGCGTGCGCATGGGCGAGCAGGATGCACACTACGCGGGCGGTCTTGTCGACGGCGCGCATATGCTGCGCTATTTCGGAGATGTCGCCACCGAGCTTGCAATCCGCATGGATGGAGATGAAGCATTGTTTCGCACCTATGAACACATTGATTTTTTGGCGCCTGTTTACGCCGGTGATTTTCTTGAGTTCCATGGTTGGCTAGAACAGGTTGGGCGCACTTCTCACCGCATGGCGTTTGAAGCATACAAAGTGATCGAACCCGCACGCGACGATTCGCTAGAGCCTTCGGCCGCCAATGTTTTAGATCCGCCGCTTCTGGTTGGCCGGGCGGAAGGCGTGTGCGTCACGCCCAAGGTCTGTCAGCGCGGCGCGCAGGATGCGGCCTTTGCCGGACTGCGGCAGCCATCAAAATAGAGGAGGTGTTGGCATGCGTTCTCTGGAGGGAGTCCGGGTGCTCGATCTGACGCAAGCTTATAGCGGCCCGTTCTGCACCATGCATCTCGCCGACCACGGCGCGGAAGTAATCAAAGTGGAACTGCCCGGCACAGGCGATCAATCCCGTACCTGGGCGCCGTTCAAGAATGGATACAGCGGTTATTACGCCTATATCAACCGCAACAAGCAAGGGATCACCCTGAACCTGAAAACCGCGGAAGGGCGGGCCGTCTTGAAAGAATTGGTTCAAAAAAGCGATGTGCTTTGTGAAAATTTCCGTGTTGGCACGATGGAAAAGCTCGGACTTGACTACCCGGCGCTCTGTCAGCTCAACCCAAGGCTAATTTATGGTTCGATATCCGGCTTTGGGCTGGACGGCGCTCTGGCCCCCCGTCCGTGCTACGATATTGTGGCGCAGGCGATGAGCGGCATGATGGACGTCACCGGTTTTCCCGATCAGGCGTGTGTCAAAACCGGTCCGTCGATCGGCGATAATTACTCGGGTACCTATCTCGCCCTCGGTATCGTTATGGCGCTTTTTCAACGCGAACGTACCGGCAAGGGGCAGCGGCTCGATGTATCCATGCTTGATTCGCTGTTCTCCGTCATGGAAAACTTCATCATTCAATACACCATCACGGGCGCAACGCCCCGCCGCCGGGGCAATATCGATCCCGGCATCGCTCCGTTCGACTGTTACCCCGCAAGCGACGGCAGCTTTGTCCTCGGCTGCGGCACCGACCGGTTTTGGCGCAGTCTCTGCGAACTAATGGACCGCCGCGATCTGCTGTCCGATCCGCGCTATCAGACTAACGCGCTGCGGTGTGAAAATTATCTGCCTGATTTGAAAAACGCGGTGTGCGGCTGGACCCGGCGGCACACCATGGAGGAATTGGAACGCATGGTAACGGCGGCGGGCATTCCCTGTAGCCGCATTTATACCGTAGCCGAAGCCGCCGATCAAGACCAGATCGCCCGGCGCCACATGCTCTGGAAGGTGCAAGACCCCGGCATTGGCGAAGCCATCGACATCCCCGGCACGCCCATCAAAATGCACGGGCAGCCTGATGCGCCCAGATGCGCGGCGCCAACGCTCGGGCAGGATACCAGCCGTATCCTGCGCTCCCTGCTTGGCTACAGCGAGGAAAAACTCCGTACACTGGCAGCCTGCGGTGCGATTTAAGTAAAAACACCCTATCTCTTTGATTAAACGGGATCGCGGAAGTAGCTTCCGCGATCCCGTTTGCTTGACAAGACAATTTGTTTGGTAGTATTATAAAAGCACCCAAAGAGGAGGGCAACCGCTATGGACACACGAAAAACCTATTCCATCGGCAACCTTTCCCTGCTATGCAGCGTACCGATCAAAACGCTGCACTATTACGATGAAATCGGTCTGCTTATTCCGGCCTACCGCAGCGGCCCGGGCGGTTACCGCTATTACGACGAAAAGCAGGCCCACACGTTGCTTAAGATCAAACGCCTGAAAATGCTTGGTTTTTCTTTAAAAGAGATCACGGAGCTGGTGCACAGCGATAATACAGAATTGCTTGAGCAATGTGTTTCGCGCCGGCTGGACGAAATGGCGGATAAGATCCGGCAAATGCAGGACCGCTACACCGAGGGACAGCACTTTCTAGACCGTCTGCGGCAGGGCAACAGCATTATCGGCAGTTTGGACGAAGAGCTTGCGTCCCTGCTCCGTGCGGACGGCGCGGGCGAAGAGATCATTTTGGAGGATGTGCCCGAAGTAAACATTGTTTTCACGCGCAAAATGCTTACCAATTATCAGAATGAGAAGGTAAATATCGCCCGATGGGCCGAAATCCTGAATCTGGCGGAGACCCACCGCGCCGTGCCCGTCGGCGCCATTCATATCACCTATCACAATAATGTGTTGGCACAATTCTTTATGCAGGAATGTGATTATGAGGTGCATGTACAGGTCGCCCATCCCAAAGCCCTGCCGGAATTTAAAAGCTACGGCGGATTTCTAGCCGCCACCACCTATCACGTCGGCGGCTACAACACAATCATCGACGCTCATTTGCGCACCATGCGCTGGGTCTATGAAAACGATTATCAGGTGGCTGGCAATGTTACGGAAGAATTCATCATTTCGCCCCTTGATACCACCGATGAGAGCAAATATTTGACCCGTATCATCATACCGATCGACAAAAAGGACTGATCGCCTGAATTTTCAGGCGGTCAGTCCTTTTTTGGTTATATCATGGCATCTTCGCCGTGCGGCGGTATTGGGCCCCCCTACTTAAGGCCGAGGATTTCATCGGCGGATAGATCGAGCAGCTTGCAAATCTGAATCAACATATCAACAGTCAGCTTGCGTCTATGCATCTCGTAATGTCCATATGTAGTCGTACCCATACCCAGCATTGTACTAAACTGCCGTTGGGAAATGCCTTTTTGTTCTCGCGTTTTACGAATGATCTCCATATAATCCATAAAATTAGCCTCAGCATGTTGACTCTAATTTAGAGTCATGTTACAATAACTTTAAATTAGAGTCAAGGAGTGATTTTTATGTACTCATTTTTCAGCCGCTATTACACATCCGTTCATCAAGTCAAAGATCCGAGCGAATGGCTGGCGCTGTGCGCCTGCGAAGCGGACCGCCACAGGATGCTGGATCTGATCGACGAGGACAACGCCCGCATACGGGGCGAAGCAAGGCAGTGCTTTCTGGACGGTATACAGCTTGGCGCGCTGATCCGCTGTCAGGAGCCGGACGGGCTATGACAGCCCGTGCAGCACCTTCGCGGCCCTCAGTGTGTTTTTCATCAGCATCGTGATGGTCATGGGGCCGACGCCGCCGGGAACCGGCGTCATGAACGCCGCTTTTTCAAACACGGCGGGGTCCACGTCGCCGCAGACCTTGCCTTCGGCATTGCGGTTCATGCCCACATCGATCACCGTCGCGCCTTCCTTCACCATATCCGGCGTGACGAACGCGGCCTTGCCCACGGCGGCGACCAGTATGTCCGCGCGGCGGCAAACCTCCGCCAAGTCCTTGGTGCGGCTGTGGCAGACGGTCACCGTGCCGTGCTTGTGCAGCAGCAGCATGCTCATCGGCTTGCCGACGATATTCGACCGGCCAACCACCACGCATTCCTTGCCCTTGGGGTCGACGCCGTACTCAGCGAGCAGCTCCATCACACCGGCTGGGGTGCAGGGCACAAAATCAAAATTGCCCACCATGATTTTGCCCACGTTGACCGGGTGGAACGCGTCGACGTCCTTGCGCGGGTCGATCGCGTCGATCACCGCCTGCTCCGAAATATGCTTCGGCACCGGCATTTGGCACAGAATGCCCGAAATCTGCGGGCTTTCATTTAACTGGGCGATCAGGCCCAGCAGTTCGTCCTGTGTGGTCTCCTCGGGCAACGCGTATTTTTCGCTGTAAAAGCCGCATTCCGCGCAGGCCTTTTCCTTATTGCGCACATAAATCTCGCTCGCGGGGTCGTTGCCGACGATGATGACCGCCAGCCCGGGCGTTACGCCCTTTTGCTTCAGCGCCTCGGTCTCCGCCAAGATCTGGCCGCGCACCTTTGCGGAAAGCGCCTTGCCGTCCATTTTTACTGCACTCATTTGTCGTTGTCCTCCTTCGGCGTCGGTTTTGGGTCGGGCTCGCCCGCGGGCGAGGGGGCTTGCTCGGGCAGGGGCGCGGCCTCATTTTCGGGCGTGGGCTCCGCCTTTGCGGCCGCCGGGGCGGCAGGCGCGGGGCCTGCCGCGGACACGGGCGGCTGATAAAACGCTTTTGCTACCTTAATGCGGCTATACTGCCGCACCAGCACGAATATAGCAATCAAACTGCTGACAATCGCCAGCACCTGCGACACGCGCAGGTCGCCAAGGTACAGGCTATCCGTTCTAAGGCCTTCGATCCACGCGCGGCCCAGACCGTACCACATCACATAAAGCAGCGCGATTTCCCCCGAGAATTTGCGCTTTTTCGAGTAGAAATGCAGCACGATAAAGCCGAGCAGGTTCCAGAACGATTCATAGAAAAAGGTCGGGTGCACGGGCGCGGCGCCGTCGATCGACATGCCCCACGGCAGGTTTGTCGGCCCGCCGTGCGCTTCGGCGTTGACGAAATTGCCCCAGCGGCCAATGCATTGGCCGATCAGCAAGCCGACCGCCGCCATGTCGCACAGGCCGGTAAAGGATATCTTTTTAAACCGGCTGTAGGCAAACAGGCCGATCAGAATACCGATCACCGAGCCGTAAACCGCGATGCCGCCGTTCCGGATGTTGATGATCTCGCTCAAATGGTTTTTATAATAATCCCATTCAAACGCCACAAAGTAGATGCGCGCGCAGACGATGCCCGCGGGCACGCAGATAAGCAGGCAATCGATCAGGTTGTCCGACGTATAGCCGAATTGCTTGGCGCGCGCGTTCAAATACATTGCGCCCAGCAAAAAGCCGATGCAGATGATGATACCGTACCAATAGATCGGCTTACCGAAAACCGTAAAGGCCACCCGGTTGAGATCGAAAGCGATCCCCAAGCCGGGAAATGAGATAGCGTGTTCCATGAATGTCTTCCTTTTCTTTTTGTCTGGGCTTATGCTTCCGCCGGTTCCACGACCGACATGGAGGAATGGTCGTTCCGCGCCCAGCGGGCCACCATCGTCTGGATATCGGACGCTTCAATGGTATCAAACAACGCGGCAAAGTCGAGATAATCCTCGCCGCCGAACATCGCGCCGACCTGCATGCGGGCCAGCTCCTCCGGATCGTCCAGCACGCGCAGGTGCAGGCCGTAAACGGCTTTTTTCATCCGCTCGAACAGCGGTTTGTCCACACCCTCGCGGGCAATGCGGCGCACCTCCGCTTCGATCGCCGCGCGGGCCGCTTCCGGGTCGCGGCTTTCGCCGCCCATGAGCGCGACCGCGCCCTCGGGAATCAGCGAATACTCGGTCTCAAAGTAGCGGTTGATCAGGCGCTTTGCGTACAGGTCGCTGTAAAGCGGCGCGGTATCGCCGCACAGCACGCGCACGGCCAGTTCGCCAAGCAGCGCGCGGCGCAGCTTGCTTTCGCCGGGCGCGAGCGGTTCATCCTTAAAGCCAAGCAAAAACTGCGGCTGGGAAACCTGCATTTTGCGGGTGACTAGGCTTTTTGCGACGGTATCGCGCCGTTCGCCGTAATGCCGCTCACCGATGCGGGTGGGCACGCGGGGCGACAGACGCTCCGCCGCGCGGCAAACCTGTTCAAAATCCGCCGCGCCGCAAACGACCAGCGCCATATTGGACGGGCTGTAAAACGCTTTATGACAGGTAAACAGAAGTTCCGGCGTGATATGCGAAATGCTTTCCACGCTGCCCGCGATGGAAACGCGGACCGGATGCTCGTGGAACAGTCCCTCGAACAGGCCGACATAGGCCTGCCAGCCGGGCGTGTCCTCCATCATTCCGATCTCCTGCCCGATGATGCCGCGTTCCTTTTCGACGTTCTCCTCGGTAAAATAAGGGGTGAACACGAAGGAGAGCAGGATATCAAGGTTTTGCTCAAACCGCTCGGTGCAGGAGAAATGGTAGGCGGTCATGGTCTGGCTGGTGAATGCGTTCGGGCTCGCGCCCGTGACAGAGAACTTTTGCAGGGCGTTGCCGTCCTTGTCCTCAAACATTTTATGCTCTAAAAAGTGGGCCACGCCGGCGGGCGTGTCATAGCGCGTGCCGTCCAGCGTAAAGGACGCGTCCACCGAACCGAAATCGGTCGCGAGCACGGCAAAGGTCTTTGAAAACCCTTCCTTTGGAATATAGGCGATGCGCAGGCCGTTTTCCAGCGTGCGGCATTCGATCTTTTCGTGCAGCAATGCGTACTGCTTGCTCATCCTGCCACCCCCTTCATAAAGTACACGGTATCGAGCTGCGTGGCCTGCGCCGCCGCGACGATCTCGTCGCGCGTGACGGTGTCCAGACGGCCGATGCGTTCCTCGGGCGCAAGCATGGTGCCCGCCACGGCCTGCTGCAGCCAGTAGCGTTCCAGCTGTATGGGTTCGTCCAGCATGGCGCGCCACGCGCCCGCAAGGGTCTTGCGGGCGGAATCGATCTCCGCGTCCGTGATGTCGCCTTCGCGGCAAAGCGTCAGCTGGCGCAGGATCTCGTCGCGCGCTACCTCAAACTTATCGTTTTCAATGCCGGAGTTGACCAGCATCACGCCCTTCAGGCTGGCAAACTGCGCGCTCGCATAGTAGCAGAGCGAAAGCTTTTCGCGCACGTTCAAAAACAGCTTGGAGCTGGTCGAACCGCCGTAAAGCGTTTGGAACATCCAGTACACGACCGGATCGCCGCCCAGCAGGCTCGCGCCGCCCGTGCGGAAGCCTAGGGAAAGCTTGCCCTGTGTGACCGGCTGTTCCTCCACAACTTCGCGGGCTTCGCCCTGCGGCGCGGCGATCACCTTGGTCTCGGGCACGTAAAAGCTCTGCTCGCGCCGGTGCGGCAGCGCTTTTGCAAACAGCGCCTCGACCACGTCCGGCTGCATGGTGCCGCAGTAGAACAGTTCGATCCGGGCCTCGCTCAGCGCGCGCTGATAGGCCGCGTACAACTTGGTCTCCGTGATGCGGTCGGCCTGCTCGGCCGTGCCGAGGGCGGACTGCCCGTAAGCTTCGTCCGCGCACATTAGCTCGGTCAACCGCTTCGGCGCGTACGAACGCGGGTCGTTCTTCTGCGCCGCGATGCGGTCCTTCAAGTTGTCCCGCTCGCCCGCGGTATAGTCCGCGTCAAACGCGCCATCCTTAATATAAGGATCATACAGCAGCTCGGTCAGCAGGTCGATGGCCTTGCCGGTCAGCCCGTCCGCGCCCTTCGCGTACGCCTCGTCGATCACATCGGACAAAAAGCCGACGACCAGCGTTTCGCCTTCCTTGCGCACGGTCGCTTCGATGCGCGCGCCGTACAGCTCGTCCAGCGCCTGCCCAAGCTGGCGCAGGTCGGTCAGCCGCTTCGTGCCGCGCCGCAGCACGTGCGGCAGCACCGCGCGGAGCGCCGCGTCCGGCCCGCCGAGGGGCAGCAGCAGTGCCGCCCGGATGACAGACCGTTTGAACTTGGGCGTGGTCACGCAGGTAAGGCTTACCCCGGCGCCCAATTTTTTTCTCGTCACCTGTTGCATAATTTGCCTCGCTTCCGGAGAAATTTTTCCATGTGAAATATTATATCATTAAATGAATAAGCGCGCAATCTTTTCGGTGTGTTCACTAAAACTACAAAGTTTCACGCCTGTACAGTAATTTTCCCTTGACAAGGGGCAAATTATACGGTATGATAATCACGTTCGATGTAAAGGCAATTCGCTTTACACACATAAGGAGGCCGGGCCATGAAGGGCAAACCGCTGGAAATGAGCCTGCTGTACGATTTTTACGGCGACATGCTCACCGGCAAGCAGCGCGAGCTGTTCGACCTCTATTATAACGAAGATTTATCCCTGACCGAGATCGCCGAGCACGCGGGCATCACCCGCCAAGGCGTGCGGGACGCGGTAAAACGCGCCGAGCACACGCTTGCCGAAACCGAACGGCGGCTTGGTCTGGTCGCCCGCTACGGCGATACCGAGCGGCGCGCCGCCGCGCTGCGGCACGAGGCCGCGGCACTGACGGAACTTAACCAAAACCAGCTGCACAGCGAAGCGCTCGGCGAGATCGCCGCCCGTCTGACGCAGCTGATCGACGAGCTTTCGACTTAAAGGAGGCTTCTATGGCTTTTGAAGGCCTGACCGAAAAAATATCCTCCGCTTTTAAACACCTGAAAAGCAAGGGCCGCCTGACCGAGGCGGACGTGAAAGAGGCCATGCGCGAGATTCGTCTCGCCCTGCTCGAGGCCGACGTCAACTTTAAGGTCGCGAAGGATTTCATCAAAGCGGTCACCGAAAAGGCGACCGACGCCGAGATACTGGAAAGCCTTTCCCCCGCGCAGCAGGTCATCAAGATTGTCAATGAAGAGCTGACCGCGCTGCTCGGCGGGCAAAACACCCGCCTCACCATATCGCCCAACCCGCCCACCATCGTGATGATGGCCGGCTTACAGGGCGCTGGCAAGACCACCAACTGCGCCAAGCTCGCGGGCCTGCTGCGCAAGCAGCAGCAGCGCCGCCCGCTTCTCGTCGCGTGCGACGTATACCGTCCCGCCGCGATCGAACAGCTCAAGGTCGTGGGCCGTCAGCTCGATATCACCGTGTTTGACGAAGGGCAAGGCGACCCGGTCGAAATCGCCAAGCACGGCATCGATTTTGCCAAGAAAAACGGCTACGACCTTGTTTTTCTCGATACCGCGGGCCGTCTGCACATCGATGAAAAGCTGATGGACGAGCTGAAGAACATCAAAGCCACTGTCAAGCCGACCGAGATCATCCTCGTCGTCGACGCGATGACCGGTCAGGACGCGGTCACCGTATCGCAAACGTTCAACGAAGCGCTCGGCGTGGACGGCGTGCTGATGAGCAAAATGGACGGCGACGCACGCGGCGGCGCCGCGCTTTCGGTAAAAGCCGTCACCGGCAAGCCGATCAAATTTATCGGCACGGGCGAGAAGCTTTCGGATATCGAGCCGTTCCACCCGGACCGCATGGCGTCCCGTATCCTCGGCATGGGCGACGTGCTCACGCTGATCGAAAAAGCGCAGCAGACCTTCGACCAGAAGCAGGCGGCAGAGACCGCCCGCAAAATGGCCACCGGCCGCCTGACGCTGACCGACTTTTTAAGCCAGCTGCAACAGATGAAAAACATGGGCTCGATGGAGGAAATGCTCGGCATGCTGCCGGGCGTGGACGCAAAAGCCCTCGCCGGCGCACAGATCGACGAAAAGCAGATGGCCCGCACCGAGGCTATCATCCAATCCATGACCCCCAAAGAGAGGGATAATCCCTCGGTTATCAACTTTTCGCGCAAAAAACGCATTGCGAAGGGCTGCGGCCAAACCGTGGAGGAAGTCAACAAGCTTCTCAAGCAGTTTGAAGCCATGCAAAAGATGACCCGCCAGCTTACCGGCATGGCGCGCGGCAAGGGCAAGAAAAAGCGCCGCGGCTTTGGGGGCTTCGGCGGCATGAAGCTACCGTTCTAACGTATCCTGTCATCCTGAGCGCAGCGAGGGATCTCGCGCGAACGCGCGAAACCTTACGGCCCCGATCGCGCGTTCGCGCGGGATTCTTCGGGCTACACCCTCAGAATGACAAATACCATCCGTTGCTTGTAAAATTATTTTACAATAGAGAATTGTTCTATGGGAGGTGAAACAAAGATGGTAAAGATTAGACTGCGCCGCCTCGGCGCTAAGAAGGCTCCGTTCTACCGCATCGTCGTAGCGGACTCCCGCTACCCGCGCGATGGCCGCTTCATCGAGGAGCTCGGCACCTACAATCCGCTGAACCACCCGGCTGAAATCCAGGTGAACGCTGAACGCGCTCAGGAATGGATCGGCAAGGGCGCTCAGCCGACCGATACCGTTCGCGGCATCCTGAAGAAAGCCGGCGTGCTGTAAGAATGAGTGAGGTTGTCGAAATGAAAGAGCTACTCAGCTACATTGTGAAGAATCTGGTTTCCGAGCCGGATGCGATTGCCATTACCGAAGAGATCGACGGCGACAATGTGACCTATTCCCTGCGCGTAGCGCCCGGGGACATGGGCCGCGTTATCGGTCGCCACGGCCGCATCGCCAAGGAAATCCGCACACTCATGAAAGCGGCAGGCAATCGTGAAAACAAGCGCGTCACTGTCGACATTGTCGACTAAAAGCGCCCTTAAAAGACCTGTTCATTTATTTGACAGGTCTTTTTTCTATCATTTTCGGAGGAAACAACCTATGCAGAAACAATTTTTAGAGGCGGGCAAGATCGTGGGCACGCACGGCGTAAGGGGCGATCTGCGCGTGCAGTCTTGGTGCGACAGCCCCGAAACGCTGTGCGAGTTCGACACGCTCTATTTCGAGGATAAGACCAAGGTGACGGTCAAGCGCGCGCAAGTGCACAAAAATATCGTGCTGCTGCACCTGTCCGGCGTCGATACGCTCGAGGCGGCGGAGGCGCTCAAAAACCGCGTGCTGCTGCTGGACCGCGAGGACGCTGAACTGCCCGAGGATCTGGTCTTCATTCAAGATATTCTGGGCTTTACCGTTGCGGATACCCGCACCGGCAAGACCGTGGGCCGTCTGCGCGACGTTATCACGACGGGTCCCGCGCACGATCTGTACGAGATTACGGGCGAGGACGGACAAATGGTTTATATCCCCGCCGCAAAGCCCTTTTTGCAGTCCATCGATATGGAAAAAGGCGTTATTTATATCGAATCCATCGAGGGTCTGCTATGAAGATCGATATCATGACCCTGTTCCCCGAAATGATCGAAGCCGTGATGCGCGAAAGCATCATCGGCCGCGCGCAGGAAAAGGGGCTTGTTTCGGTATCCGCCACGAACATACGCGATTACGCGCTCGACAAGCACCATAAAGCGGACGACGCCCCCTACGGCGGCGGCCGCGGACAGGTGATGCTGGCCGAGCCGCTCTTCCTGTGTCACGAAGCGCTTTGCGCGGGCGGGCAGGTGCATACGGTGTTTCTTTCCGCGCAGGGCCGTCCGTTTGACCAAGCCAAAGCGCGCGAATTGCTTGCGCGCGAGCATGTGATCTTGGTCTGCGGCCATTATGAAGGCGTGGACCAGCGTTTTATCGACGCCTGCGTGGACGAGGAGATCTCCATTGGCGATTTTGTGCTGACCGGCGGCGAGATCCCCGCCATGGCCGTGGCGGACGCGGTGTGCCGCATGGTGCCGGGCGTGTTGCCGGATGAAGAGGCCTTTACCGCCGAAAGCCATTGGGCGGGGCTGCTGGAGCATCCGCACTACACCCGCCCGGAGAACTGGCGGGGCAGACCGGTACCCGATATTCTTCTTTCCGGGCACCACGCCAATATAGAGGCATGGCGGCGCGAAATGTCGCTTCGCCGCACCAAGCAGGACCGCCCCGACCTATTCGCCCATTTTACCCCCCGCGATAAGACCGACCAAAAGCTGCTCCGCCGCATTGAAGAGGACGAGTAGGAGCCGCACTTTGTTCATTCGTCAGAAAAGCGTCCTGCAACCAAGGTTGCAGAACGCTTTTGATTTTTTAAACTACATATACCTCTGTGGTCTCGTATACCTCGTACACCTTTTTCAGCGTAGCCATCTCGGTACCGGCGAGGCGGCTGGACGCGCGGGCGGTGGCTACGGCAAAGCGCGCCATCTCGTCGAACCGCAGGCCCTTGCTGAGCGAATTGGCGATCGCGCCAACCATGGCGTCGCCCGTACCGACCGAACCCTCGTCATAGATCTTGGGGTTGCAGTTGACATACAGCGCTTCGCTCTCGTCCTTAGAGACCAATAGCGCGCCTTCCTGCGCCATGGATACGCACACGGCGCGCGCGCCAAGCTCGAGCATCTTGCGCGCGGATACGACGACCTCCTCCGGATCGGCGGAGGGCTTATCGCCCACGGCGTCGGCCAGCTCAAAGATATTGGGCTTGACAAAATCCGGCTCACAGTCGAGCGCGGCCTTGAGCAGCTCTCCCTCGGCGTCGATAATGAGCTTGCAGCCCGCTCGCTTGATGGTCTTGCAGATCTTTAAGTAATTTTTCAGCGGAAAATCCGGCGGGCACGAACCGGCGAGCACGAAAATATTGCCTTCGTCCAGATAGTTCTCCATGCGGTCGATCAGGCGGAGAAAATCCGCGTCTTCGATCTTGGTGCCGGGCTCGTTCACCTCGGTATGGCCGCCCTGCGCGTCAATGATCTGGGTGTTGACACGGGTTTGGCCCGCGATATCCACAAAATCATGGTGGATATCGGCCGAAGTAAGCGAATCCTTCATAATGCGGCCGTTTGCGCCCGCGCAAAAGCCAAGCGCGATGCTTTCGCCGCCAAGGGCCTTGACCGCGCGGGAAACGTTGATGCCCTTGCCGCCCGGCTCTAGATAGCTGGACAGCGCACGGTTGAGCTTACCCACCACAAGCGGCTTGTCAATACGCAGCGTACGGTCAAGCGCGGTGTTCAGCGTAATAGTAATAATCATGGGAGCGACCTCCTCAAACTCTAGGACCGCGGGCGCGGCTATGCCGTATGCCTTTGATCGTATAGTTCTATTTTACAAAATTGCAAGCACAATGTAAACCCTTTTTGAAAATTCGCCTGAAACTGGCTGATTATCCTTCCAGCCCCCGCAAGCCGCGCACCAGTTCCGCATAAAAGGATAGCGGCCGGAACCGGGGCGTATCGCGCCCCATGGAATCCACCAGCTCCTGATGGGAAACGCCGTGCAGCGTGCCCCGGTACACGCCCCATTTGGCCGATTCCGGCGCGACCAAGCCGTCGGTCTCGCCCACCAGCGGACGCAAAACGGCATGGCTGGCCGCCATGAGCGGGTCGGTGCGGCTATCCGCCAGCTCCGCGCCCCAGCTTTGATAATACACGCGCGCGTCATCCGGATTTTCCCTGTTAAAGCGGACAATCGCCTCGCGCGTGATTTCGCGGCCCGCGCGCAGCACCGCAGGGTCGCGGTCGCCATGGCGGCGGGCATGCGCCTCGGCCGCCACGCTCCACAGTTCCACCCCGGGGTGCAGACGCAAAAGAAGCTCGGCCAGCGGCGCGCCCCGGTTGGGCGTGGACAGCATGGTGAGCGACGCGACGCAGCCGCCCAGCCCCAGCGTGGAAATCAAATAACGCGCCTCCAGTCCGCCCTTGGAATGGGCGATCAGGTGCGCGCGGGGCTGTCCGGTCTCCCGCAATGCGTCGCGCAGCGACAGCGCAACCCGCCGCGCGTTACCGGGCACCGCGCCCCACGCATCCTGTCCGCCGAAATAAACGGCCACGCCGTGCGCACGCAAAAACGCCGGCAGCCTGCCCCAATACGGGCGGGGCGACTCGTCCCAATAGCCCATGCCGTGCACCAGCAAAATGGGGTACTTGGTCTTTAAAAGTTCATCTCTCCCCATGGGTCCCCGCCTTCATTTTGCAAACGCACAGCGAAACCGCCGTGCAAAACAGCACGATCCCGGCGAGCCTGCCGAAAACCGCAACACGCAGCCAAAGCAGCGCGCACATAAGGGCCGCCACTACCAGCACGATCCCACGCGCCACCCGCTTTGCCAGCTTGAACCGCGCGGGGCTGAGCGGATTATTTTCATGCGGGACCGGTGCCATGCGCCAGATCGCGGCCGCCGACAGCAGCCCCACCGCCAAACACAGTCTTGCGGGCAGGTAATGTCCGCCCAGCATGGCCAGCGCCCACACCGCGTTGCTCAGAACAAAGCAGCGCAGCGGCGTTTTCGCATGATAGCCGCCCGCCCAGTTGCGCAGCGGCATGAACAGCAGATCGAACCAGAGCGTCTGCCAAAGCACATGGAACCAAAGCGCCAGCGCCAGCTGCACGACATTGTACGCAAGCGTATTGAGCAGGCAGAACAGGCCGTACTCCTGTACCGCCGCATCCTCTTCCTTGATCACGCCGTAGCGGACCAGAAAGGCGCTCCATCGTTTCAGCATGTCGTTGTCTACTCCTTTTCAGGCTCTATCACACTTATGTTTATGGTTTCGCCGCATTCGTTCGGCAGCAGGACCGTGATGCGGAAGGTGCCGGTATCCTTATGGTATTCCGCGCCGCACATGCCGTTGTACTTATCGGCCACGCGCCTGACCTGCGTCAAGCCAATGCCGTGCAGCAAGCCGCTCTTGGCGCTTTTGAAGCCGTTTTTCCCCTCTAGGGGTTCGTTTTCACTCGGGTTCTCGCAGAAAACGACCAGCCGGTACCTCTGCTGCGCCACAATCAGACGCAGCCAACGATTTTTTGGATCCGCGTTCCTCTCGCATGCCTCGATCGCGTTATCGAGCACATTGAACAGAACGGTGCAAAGGTCGCTCGTTTTTACCTCGTTTGTGTCCGGCAGGCTGAGATTGACCCGTACCCCGATACCGGCCTCGCGCGCGCTGGACAGCTTTGCGTGCAGCAGCGAATCAATCGCGGCGTTGCCGGTATTGACCCAAACGCCCGCGCCCTCTGCGGTATCCGATATCTGTTTCACGTATTCGAGCGCCTGACCGCTCTCGCTCTGTTCCAGCAGACCGGCCAGCGTTCGCAAATGGTTTTTCAGATCGTGCCGCATTCCAAGGATATTTTCGTACATGGCGGTAAGCGCCTGACGCTGTCTCTGCAAATTCTCCTGCTGCATGGCTTCGGATTCCAAACGGTATTTCCGCTCGGTCTCGCGCGACAGGCTAATAAACAGTATGGTGATCAGCACCAGCAGCACGAAAAGCACGATCGGCAGCACTTTCAGAAAATAACCGACATCACCCGTATTGTTCAGCACATAGGAAAGCGCCGTGGCGCTGCCGCCCAGCAACGCCGCGCCCGCGCTCAGACAGATCAGTTGCGGCGCGCGGAGATGCCGCGTATCCGGCACGCTCCGCTTGCGATGCAGAAAAAACAGCGTGCCGCCGAGCACTAAATACATCAGGCCGCGCGATTCCAGAATCCCGTATACCATAAAAAACGGTGTATCCGCCACCACCGTGACCGGGATTTTGAAAAGCGCCGACAGCGTGAGCGGCACCGTGCTTTCGCAAATATACATCAGCGCGTTGGCCAACGCGGGCAGGCAAAGTGAAACGCACCGCTTATGTTCCGAGACAAGATAGCAAAATACGATCTCCCCCACGAAAACAATGGCGAATTTGATCAAGTAAAACACCTGCAAGACGCTCATGATAGACGAGAGCGCAGCGCTGCACACAACAAAACAGATCCACTTTTTGTGGACCCATTTACTTCCCTCCGGCAAAAGTACGGTATTATAAAAGGATAGCTTGAGCGACGCATCCAGCATGGAGGAAAGGATCATTAAGATGTTCATTGCCGTTATCATAGGTTTTCTATAACGCTTTCCATGCGTTCAATCGTGGCGCGCTGAATCTTATCGCGGTACAGGCGGCTTACCGGCACCTTAATATCCTTTTTCAGGATCATTTCCGCGCCCAGCACCTTGGATACATAATCGACATTGACCAAATACGAACGGTGGCACTGCATAAAGCTCTCCTGCGGCAGCTTTTGCAGCAGTTCATACATGGTCATACGGCAGGTGACCTCGCCCCGATTGTGTACGATCCGGCACTCGTGGTCCATGGCTTCGACGAACAGGATATCGGCGTAGGAAAGAATGATCTGCTTGCCCCGCTGCGCAATGACGAGCTTTGCGTCCTCGCGCAAGCGCGCGTACCGCTCCGCGTGCTCCAAGCACTTTACGCAGTCCCCCTCTTTCAGCGGCTTGAGCAAGTAATGATAGGCGTGCACCGAATACCCCGCCATTTGATACTGACCGTGGTTGGTCACAAACACGATCGGCACATCCTCCGATATGGTGCGGATCTGTTTGGCGGTCTCGATCCCGCTGCGGTCCGGGGTTTCTATGTCAAGAAAAAAGATATCGGTATCGATGATTCTTTCATCGGTAACGTCGGCCCCGGAAACGCAACCGGTCACATGAACATTGATATTTTTATTCTGTGCCGCTTGCTCGATCGTTTCCTTGCACATTTTCAGTTCCCATTCGTTATCTTCCAAAACAACAACTTGCAAAACCATTTTGCGCTTCCCTCCCCACCCGTTGCATTTCACGTCGTTTAAACGCTATTTCACGGAAAAACTGTTGTCAAATTCCAAACTCTGAGTTATATTGATTATACGTTAAAGCGACAAATTTTTCAAGTCCATAAAGGAGGACTATACTATATTGCGCCTAAAAATATTTTAGGCCGCGTGCTTGTCTATGCCGCTTTAGCAAATAACAGTCTGTTTTTATTTCTAAGACAACATTTTTCCTCCGTTGTCTTAAGAAGTGTTGTTGCAGATGAAAGAGGTGCGTGTATTGCTGTTATAAAAAGTTAATAAGTTTATTATTTTTATTTTTTGTTTATATTAATATATTAATATTTAAGTGAGGTAATTATGAAAAGATTTATAAGTGCTTTAATCCTATTTGGCATGTTTGCAAACATTTTAACCGCAACTGCTGTTGATCAACTGCAAACTGACATGCCTATTTACAATGAAGAAAACAAAGCACCTTTAGACCAAGTACTTGTAGATGTCAAAGCTGAATATCCGAACGCACAAATCACTGTAAGTAATGGTGCTATCCAAGTTTACGTTTCAGATTCCAGTGCAAGCCCGTTTGCTGCCTCATCCTATAATTTGGTTGATCGAAATGGTGGCTGTTGGCGTGAGTTTACCCCGCCCTTCGGAACTACATCTACTACTACCTTTCCATACGCATGTATTTATCTACCTAAGGATGAAGCATCAGCTACTTATTATGCGAAAACAAAGCCTAGTATTGTTGAGGCAATAGCAGATTACATCGGGGTTGGTATTTCCATTTCCAGTATACCTGCATTGATTAAGAAAAGCTATAATGTTCCCTTAACTACTGCTGGGGTTACTCTTATCTATTTATATTCAACATATAGCTTTTTTGACGCATTAGACACAACAAAATTCTCCAACGCGTATAACGGTGGTAATGCGGTTAGAATGATGCTTGCCACAAATCAGGGGTGGCCACTCAATGTTTATTCCACTTGGGACGGCGTAAATGTTAATCCCGACCCCTATTCAAACTGGAAACCGACTTGGCACTCCGGAGAATACTATTATCATTAAGCTTCTTGGTATAAGAGGGTTAAAAATGTCTAAAATATTTCGGCACAACGTAAATCTATACTTTTTAATACTATTTGTTTTAGCTGCCGAAGTTCTGCGATTTATTGTTTCTCTTTGCATTTCAACCTATTCCATTTCTGGTGGATTGACTGATCGACTTTTTAATATGTACTTATTTTACTTTTACTTTGACGCAGTTCTCTTTCCATGGATTTTTCGACTGTTTATTGATGCTTGGAAACTAAGTCGCTGTTTTTTACCGCTTATTATGATTCCAATTCCATTTCTCCTTCTCGCCCGAGATCTTATCAGGTTATATAATGCAAGATATTATTAGTAGTTATTATTCAGACATTCCGCAATAAGATTATATCTTGCACTTCTTATGTAATATCTGCTAATATGACTTTGTGATTAACAACAACGCAAACACACTTCTGCACTGGTACATGCCCTCTGGCGCTATGCTGGCACCAGAGGGCATATATTTATATCGATTTTAAGCTAGTGTGCAATATTTTTTGCTACAGCATTTCATTAACAGAATAGGATCAACAGTGTTTTTCATACTTTTACACGCAAATTTTCTTTATTTTTCTATTTCCAAACCTTTTCACGTCGCGTTAATTGCATTTCACGTCAAAGGTATTTACAGACGATGGTTTTGATGTTACAGTAATCATGCTCTTGTGACATGGAAGAGCAAAAATGTAATCGCTCCCCGTGAGCGGCTGCAAAGACTGCGGCCAAGCCACTTGCGCCGCGTCTCAATTACAATGACCACTTCTTCATTTCTATCATACAAAAAGCTCCTCATCCGAGGAGCTTTTTGTATTTTATCGGCACTTTTGTGATCGTTTGCGTGAACCGCTTACTTATGATACTTGCCGCCCGCGGCGATATTCAGCGCGCGGTAAAGCTGTTCGAGCGCCATGACGCGCGCCAGATGGTGCGGAAACGTCATCGGCGACATGGACAGCCGCAAATCGGCCCGTTGCTTGATACGCGGGGCAAGGCCGCACGAGCCGCCGATCAGTACGCACAGGCGGCTCACGCCCGAAACGGTGAGCTGCGACAGGTAGGCGCTGAACGCCTCGCTGGAAAGCGTCTTGCCTTCCACGCACAGCGCGATTACCTTGGCCCCCGGCAAAAGCTGCGCTTCGATCGCCGCGGCTTCGCGTTCCAACGCCGCGGCGAGCTCGCCTTCAGAGGGCGACTGCGGCAAGCGCTGCTCGGGCAGCTCGGCCACTTCCAGCTTGCAGTAAGCGCCCAGACGTTTTCGGTATTCGGCGCAGGCGTCCGCCCAAAAGCGCTCGCCCAGCTTGCCCACGCAGATCAGTCGTACAAAGAGCATTGCACGCCTCCCTCTAAGACAATGGGCGCATCCATGCGTTCGCGCGGGGCGATGTACACCGCGCAGGGCGCAAGGCCCTTGAGCGCCAGCTGCGTTTGCTGCAACGCGAGCGCGGGCATGTTGTTATGCTCGCTCAGGTGCGCAAGAATCAGCGTGCGCGTGCCGCTTTTGACCAGCTCCGCCGCGCAGACCGCGCAGTCCGGGTTGGACAAATGGCCGCGCGGACCGCCCACGCGCTGCTTGAGCATGTAGGGATAAGGCCCGGCCGCGAGCATGTGCGGATCGTGGTTGCTCTCTAAAACGACCGCGTCGCACCCGCGCAGCTGGTCGGCAATCTCGCCCGGTACAAAGCCCAGATCGGTCGCAAAGCCAAAGCGCGTGTCGCCGTTGCTCAATATGTAGCCCACGCTGCCCGCCGCGTCGTGCGGCGTGTCGAACGGCGTGACCCCGATCTCGCCGATGCCGAAGCGCTCGCCCGGCTCGAACGTGGTAAGGCGCCCCTCCGGCGCGGTCTGCTTGAGATGCAGGGCAAGCGCGGTTTCCGCCGAGGCGTAGACCGGCGCCTGACTTTTTTTCAAGAACATCGGCAGGCCCTTGATATGATCGGTATGATCGTGCGTGATGACCACGCCCGCGATTCGGTCGAGCGACAGGCCGACCTCGTGCAGCGCGGTCGTTATTTTGCGGAGCGATACGCCCAGATCGATCAAAATCGCGGTGGAGCCGCACATATACAGGCCGCAGTTGCCCGATGAGCCGCTCGCAATGCTGTAGTAAAAGCGCTGCGTCATAGATTTTTTCATACTCCTTTGTGCTCAGTCAAGAGAAAAGGGGCGGGAACTGCCGTCCCCCGCCCCAATGTACGCTTAGTTTGCCTCTTGCATGCCGTTTGTGTTATCCGGGATCTCGGAACGGTACATATCCGCGCCCAGCGCCACAAACTTTTCCACAAGCGTTTCATAGCCGCGCTCGATGTTCTGCACCTGCTCGACCTCGGTCACGCCGCCGGCCGCAAGGCCCGCAATGACCATGGCCGCGCCCGCGCGCAGGTCGTGCGCGCGCACCGGCGCGCCCTTGAGTTCGCTCACGCCCTCCACGATGGCGATCTTGCCGTCCACATGGATATTGGCGCCCATGCGGGTGAGTTCGCCCGTATAGCGGTAGCGGCTGTCCCACACGCCCTCGGTGACGATGCTGGTGCCCTCCGCCAAGCAAAGGGCCGTGGTCATCTGGGGCTGCATGTCGGTCGGGAAACCGGGATAGGGCAGCGTTTTCAGGTTGGTCTTGGTCAGCCGTCCCATGCGGCGCACGAGCACCGCGTCGTCAAACTCGGTGATCTCCACGCCCATTTCCTTCAGCTTGGCGGTAATGCATTCCAGATGCTTGGGGATGACGTTTTTCACCAGCACCTGCCCGCCGCAGGCCGCGACCGCCGCCATGAAGGTGCCGGCCTCGATCTGATCGGGGATGATGGAATACGAGCCGCCGCGCAGACGCTCCACGCCGCGGATTTTGATCACATCCGTGCCCGCGCCCTTCACGTCCGCGCCCATGGCGTTCAGGAAGTTCGCCAGATCGACGATGTGCGGCTCCTTGGCGCAGTTTTCCAGAATGGTCTGCCCCTTGGCCAGCACCGCCGCCAGCATCACGTTCATGGTCGCGCCAACGGTGACGACATCAAAATAGATGTGCGCGCCGTGCAGGCCGTCTTCCGGCGCTTCCGCGCGGATAAAGCCGCCCTTGGGCAGGGTTACCTTGGCGCCTAATGCTTCAAAGCCCTTGATATGCTGATCGATCGGGCGCACGCCGCCGAAGTTGCAGCCGCCCGGCATGGCCACCTCGGCATAGCCGTATTTGCCGAGCAGCACGCCCAGCAGATAATAAGAGGCGCGCAGCTTGCGCTCCAGCTCGTGGGGCTCCAGACTCGGCCGGAGGTTGTTTTCGATCTCGACCGTGGTCGCATTGACCAAACGGATATGCGCGCCGAGCTCGCGCATGATCTCAAGCTGCAATGTTACATCAATGATCTTGGGCACGTTCTCGATCCGAACCGGGCCGTCCGCCAGCAGCGCCGCCGGTACAATGGCAACCGCCGCGTTCTTCGCACCCGAAATGGTCACCTCGCCATTCAGGATCTTGCCGCCGTTGATTACATACTTGGTCAAAGCCTACCTACTCCTCACTCTTCTGTCCCGCGCCCCACAAAAAAAGTCGCGTTTCTTTTCTCTACATCACATTTTATGGCCGGAAGGCGCACTTGGTGCGCCCCGCACAAAATCTCACAATATATTCTACCACAAATTCCGGGAAAGGAAAGTTCTTTTTCCCGTTTCCCATTAAATCTCGGTTTTTTTGGCACAATCCACCAAATATTCGTGCTCGCTGGTTCGGATTTTCCAAGTTGGCGTGAGCTGCAAACGGCGGCCGCTGTCCTGCTGCAAGCGGTAGCCCACCGTCATTTCCTGTATCTGCCCGATATCCGGCGTGGACGCGGCAAAAGCGAGCAGCGCATCCGCCGCCGCGCAGTTCACCACGGTCTCCCGCGCGGTCGTGTACGGCGTGCCAAAGCTCCAAAAACCGGATAGGGAGACCGTTTCCCCCTCGTATGTCAGTTGCAGCGACCGGTTGTGCACCGGCAGGCCCGCGACCGGACCGGTCAGCGTGGCGGCGCCCTCCGCAAAGGCGATCGAATCGCCCTTATCGAGCAGGCCCCAATCGCGGATGTAGGCGCGCAGGCGCTGTTCCGCCTGCCGCATGCCCTCCGGCGCGCCGCGCGTATCTCTGGCATGGCCCTGCACGGTGCCGTCGCCGTTCCATGCGACCTCGCCAAGGTCGCTTTCAAAAAGCACGGTGCCGTCCTCCCGCTCGGTGCGCTGCATATCCGCGCCCAGCATCGCGCGGGCGACCCGTTCCTCATCCGCGCGGCTGCGGTCCAGCGTCAGGGGCGGCAGAACCTTGTCATCGGGCAGCCGAAAGCTCTCGTCGAGCGTAACGCCGCTTTCCGCAAGCAGCGTGCGCACATGGCTGTTCAGCTCCTCCGCGCGCGATACGCGCTGATAGTACTGAAACCCCAGATTGCCCAGAAGGAACAGATTCACCGCCAGCAAAATGACGATCAGTACGTTTTTTACCTTATCCCATTGCAAAGCGGCGCTGCCTCCCTTCTGATCACTTCAAATAATAACGGCCGGGCACATAGACCCCGTCCTGCTCACGATAAGCGACGATCAGCTCACGCGCCGAGCCGTCCGACGCGGCGGCGGCCTGTCTGGCGGGCATGACGCCCTGCCGCACGTCCTCCGCCTCGAACCGCTGCAGGTGGAGCGAAGCCGAAAGAAGCGCCCCTTCGCGGAACACAAAGGTGGCAAAATCGGTCTCGCCCAGAATCGGCACGCCGTTATAGGTCTGCACAAAGCTGAGCGTGGTCACACCATCCTCCTGCTGCACGCCGCAGAGCGACGCGCGCGTTTCCGCTTCCACCGCGCGCAGCGCGGTGTCGAGCACGGTGCGCGCGCAGTCGAGCTGCGCGTCCAGCGAGGCAAGACCTTCGGCCTCGCCCCGGTCGTACGCGGAGATCGCGCCGCTTTCGCCGGAGGCGGTATACTGCGTCAGGCCATCCGCGTAAACGCGCATGGTCGACACATCGTCCGCAAAGACCTTGCTCTTTCCATCCTGCTCGGCATAGGAGCGCACATAGGGCGTATACTGGAACGCGTTCAGCAGCGTTTGCAGGCTGCCGCCGCCCTGTGCGTCAAACAGGTCGAGCGCGGTCGCCTCGAGGCGCGGCAGGGTCATGACGCCCTGATCGAACAACAGCGTTTCCGGATAGACCGCGTACGCGCTGCCGGAAAATTCGCAGACCGTGCCGCGGAAGCTCTCCTTGGCGCGCTGTATCGTGTCCGCGCTCACTTTCGCGGGTGCGGAGTACAGTTCCCCTTCCCCGGTGCGGATAAACAGCAGGCCCTCGCTTTCCGTATACACAAGCGTTTCCGCCGCGATGTTCAGATTCGACGAGCCGCCCAGCCAGCCGGCCAAGACAGGCACGCGGATCGCGCCGTGGTAGCGCAGCAGCGCGGCGTCGCCCCCGGCAAGGGCCGCGGCAAGCGTTTGATCGTCCGTTTCGTTTAACTGCACGGCGGAACCCAGCACCTCGGCCCAAAGCGGGCTGGCGGCCTCTAATCCGGCTTCCAGATCGGCCAGATTATACTGCACGCCCGTCAGCTTGCCATCCACGGTGATCGCCATCTGCACCGGCTCCGCCGCCGCGATGCCGGAAGAGCGCAGCTCATACCCGACGGCGCCGCCGGAAAGCTGATCGTATACGCGGCGCAGCGGGTTGTTCGCGGACATCTGCGATACGTTCAGCGCGGTGAGCCAGCACGCCGCGCACAAAACGCCGAGCAGCACCACCAGCGCCACCAGCAGGATATTTTTCGCTGTGTTCCCCGCCGAGTGGCTGGCCCCGGTCATACGGCTCCCTCCTCGGTCGGCTTCAGGTTCGTCGGCAGGGTGATGGTCACGATCGTGCCCTTGCCGTACTCGCTTGCGAGCGCGATCTTGCCTTCATGCTGCTCGATGATCTCCTTGGCGATCGCGAGCCCAAGGCCGGTGCCGCCCGCCGCGCGGGAGCGCGCCTTATCGACGCGGTAGAAGCGTTCAAACAGGCGCGGCACATCCTCCTTGGGAATGCCGATACCGTCGTCCTCCACCGTGATACGCACGCGGTCCCCCGACAGCGTGCAGGCGGACAGATGGATATGGCCGCCCTTTGGCGTATATTTGACCGCGTTCGACAGGATATTGATCACCACCTGCTCGATCCGCTCGCGATCGGCCACCACGCGGGGCAGATCGTCCGGCAGCTCGTCGATCAGGGTATGGCCGTTCTCCTCCGCGTTCAGGCGCATGGCCTTGGACACGCCGCGCAGCATATCGCGCAGCGAAAACCGCGTCATACGCAGATCCATGCGCCCGTAATCGAGCTTGGACAGCGTGAGCAGATCGGTGACGATGCGGGTCATGCGGTCGGTCTCGCTGGAAATAACGCCAAGGAACTGCTTTTCCGTCTCGATCGGCAGCTCGCCCGCGGCGTCGGTCAGGGTCTCGGTATAGGAACGGATATTGGTAAGCGGCGTGCGCAGCTCGTGTGAAACGTTGGCCACGAATTCGCGGCGCGCCTCGTCTAGCTTGCGCTGCTCGGTGATATCGTGGATGACGGCGATCACGCCGCCCTCGCCGTCCAGCGCGCCGTAGGGCGCGAGCGTGACCGAAAGCACGCGGCCGAAGCGCGTGATCTCGCTCGTCATGAACGAACGCATGGCGGTCTCGTCCGAATCGGGCATGTTCAGATCGGCAAAGATCTCGTCAAAGGTCAGGTTTTCCTCAAAGCGGATGCCGAGCATGTTCTCGGTCGCGGGGTTCATATGGATCAGTTTGCCCGAAGTGGTGAAGGCTGCGACGCCGTCCGTCATGTGCAAAAACAGGGTGGAAAGCTTGTCGCGCTCGCCCTGCACCTCGCCCACCGTGCTTTTCAGGGTCTTTGCCATGTAGTTGAACGAGCTGGTCAGCTCGCCGATCTCATCGGCGGACTGTACGCCCAGCGTTTGATCGAAGTTGCCCTCCGCGATGCTCTTGGCGCCCTCGGTGATGCGCTCGATCGGGGTGGTGATAGTTTTGGAGAGCAGGAACGAAAGCAGAATGGCGACCACCAGACCGAACATCATCGCCTGCATGACGGTCGAGAAAAAGCGGCCCGACAGCTCGGAAACATCCCGCTTATCATCCGCGATGTACACGATGTAGCGCTCGCCGCCCGCGTCGATCGGGATGGCGACGTCCATCACGTTACCCGAGACCGCGCTGCGGTCGCCCACCTCGCCGGCCATGGCGGCCACGATATTGCTCGTGCGCGTCATTTCCGCGCCGAGAATGGCGTTGGAGCCGCTTTTAAACTGCCCCGCGCTGTCCAGTACGTAATAGTTGCGCGAGGTGTTGTTGACGCCGAGCCGGGGGGCGAGCACGGAAAGGACCTCGTCCAGCCCTTCCCAGCCCTTTTGCGCGGCGCTTTCCTGCAGCGAGCGCATGGTATCCTCTTCATTGAACACACGGTCTACCTGCGTGCTGAAATCCTCTAAAAAATAGGTGGAAACGCTGTTGATCAGAAACGTGCCGACGACCGCCATCACCGAAACGATGAGCAGCACCAGAATCAGCACCAGCTTCATATGCAACGATCGAAACATCTGTTACCCCTCGTCCGCAAAATAATAACCCATGCCGCGCTTGGTCATCACGTAGCGCGGGCTGGCCGGCTGATCCTCCACCTTTTCACGCAGGCGGCGGATCGCCACGTCGACGGCGCGCAGATCGCCGTAGTACTCATAGCCCCAAACCTTTTCCATCAATTCCTCGCGGGAAAACACCTTGCCGGGCGCCTGCGCCAGAAAGCAGAGGATATCGAATTCACGCGCGGAAAGCTCAAGCGCGCGGCTGTTTTTATAAACCATGCCGTTTTCCTGCGAGATACGCAGGCCGCCGCCCTGCTGTGCGGGCTGCTTTTCGCGCTCCTCCCCCGAAAGGGTGCGGCGCATGTTGGCCTTGACGCGGGCCATCAGTTCGCGCATGGAAAACGGCTTGGTGATATAATCATCCGCGCCGAGCTCCAGCCCCATGACCTTGTCGGTTTCTTCCTCGCGGGCGGTGAGCATGATGATCGGCGTATCCGAATCGGCCCGCACCCGTTTGCACACCTCAAACCCGTCGATACCGGGCAGCATCACGTCCAGCAGAATCAGATCGGGCGCGCCCTCCTGCGCGAGGCGCAGGCCGTCGTTTCCATCGTATGCGGCGAGCGTTGCATAGCCCTCGCGTTCCAGATTGAACACTAGGATATCGGCGATCGCCTTTTCATCCTCGACCACCAGAATCGTTTTCTTTTCCATGTTGTAAAACCTCCGCTTTTCGCCGCACGCCAAATGTTTCGGTCAAAACAGCCCCGCGAGCCTTGCGCGGTACATTGCCACGATGGTTTTCGCGTCCCGTATCTCGTCCGCGAGGATCATACGCTCCACCTCGCCGATCGGCAGGCGCACGGTCTCGACGAACTCATCGTCGTCCGGCTGCATCTCGCCCTCGGTCAGGTCGAGCGCGGCAAACAGATAGACGACCTCGGTCAGAAACCCGGGCGACGGGTACTGCGCGCCGAGCGGCACAATGCGCCCCGCCGTGCAGCCGGTCTCCTCGCGCAGCTCGCGCGCGCCGCAGGCCGCTTGGTCCTCCGCCCCGTGGTCCAGCTTGCCCGCCGGAATCTCCAGCAGGGTCGTTTCGTACGGATAGCGGAACTGCCGCACCAAAATAATATTGCCGTCCCCGTCGATCGGCAGCACGCCGACGCCGCCGACATGCTCGCACACCTCGCGGCGGGCCTTTTTACCGTTGGGCAGCAGCACTTCGTCCAAGCGCGCCTTCATGATGCGTCCTTCAAAGAAATACTGGGCGGAAAGCTGTTTTTCTGTAAAATCCATCTTTATTTCTCCTTTTACGGGTTGCCGAAGCAGCGCAGGATATACGCGGTCTCCGCCGGTACCGTGATGCGCACGCCCTTGCTGTCCGCATGGTCGAATTCCTCGCCGGAAAGCAGATCGATCGCGTACACCGCGTCGATATAGGTGCGCACATCCTGATAGCCGCGATTGACCATAATCAGCATGCGCGACTGCGGCCCCTTGCGCTCGAACTGAAGCAGGCTGCCGTACGATTTCAGGAATTTCAGATCGCCCCGCGCCAACGTATCGCTGTGGGCGCGGATATTGCACAGGTTGCGGTAAAAGCTTAAAAGCTCGCGGTCCTCCGCGCCCCACGGATAGGTGCGGCGGTTGAAGGGGTCCTCAAAGCCCTGCCGACCTGCTTCGTCCCCATAGTAGATCGTGGGCGAGCCCGGCATGGTGAATTGCAGCACGGCGGCCAGCTTGAGCCGCGCCTTAGCCGCGGCCAATCGCTCGGGCGGCAGCTCGTACTGCGCGCGCTCCTCGCGGCCGGCGTTCCAAAGCTCCTCGGGCGCGCCGAGCACGGTCAGCGCCCGCGCGGTATCGTGCGTGCCGATGATGTTCATCAGGTTATAAAACACGGCGCGCGGGTAGTTTTCGCGCACGCACTCCATGGTTTCGGCAAAGTGCTCCGCCGTGCCGCCGTTCAGAAACGCGAGGATCGCGTCCCGCAGCGGGTAGTTCATCACGCTGTCCAGCTCGCCGCCGTGCAAATAGCGGCGGCGTTCGGAATAGGCGATCTTGTTGGAGGCGTCCTCCCACACTTCGCCGATGACGAGCGCATCGTCCTTTTCCCGGCGCGCGGCCGCGTTCAGGCGGCGTATAAACGAATCCGGCAGTTCGTCGGCCACATCCAGCCGCCAGCCGGACGCGCCAAGGCGCAGGTACCGGCGGATGACGCTGTCCTCGTCCTCAATGATATAGTTTAGATAATCCTCATCCATTTCGCGCACCTGCGGGAGCGTGTAAATGCCCCACCAAGAGGAATACTTGTCGGGCCACGATTGGAAGTCATACCAGCCGTAATACGGCGAATCCTTGGATTGGTGCGCGCCAAGGCCTCCATACCGGCCGCGGCCGTTGAAGTAGCGGCTGTCAAACCCAGTATGGTTGAAAACGCCGTCCAGCACGACGCGCATGCCGCGCGCTTTGGCTTTGCGGCACAGTTCGACAAAGATCTCCTCGCTGCCCAGCAGGGGATCGATCCGCTTGTAATCGCCGGTATCATAGCGGTGGTTGGAATAGGCCTGAAAGATCGGGTTGAAATAGATGGTGCGCACGTTCAGGCTTTCCAAATAATCCAGCTTGTCGATCACGCCGCGCAGCGTTCCGCCGAAGAAATCGTTATTGAGGATCTCTCCGTTCTCATCGGGCTTATAAGCGGGGATGTCGTCCCAGTTTTCGTGCAGCACGCGCGGGGCGATGCCCTCGCCCTCGGGCTGGACCGGCACGCGGTCGCGGCAGAAGCGGTCCGGAAAAATATTGTAGGAAATGCCCTCGCCGAACCAAGCGGGCACCTTGTAATCCGGGTCGTACACCGTGAGCTGGTATTTATCTCCGATATTATCGAGCAGCTCGCACCGGCCGCCGTAGCCGCGCATGCAGTAATGCGGACCGTCCGACATTTCAATGGTAAAGTAATACCAATAAAGTCCGGGATGCTCGGGCGTAAACTGAACGCTGTACCGGTCGCGCTCGCCAAAAATGCCGTGCCAACGCATGGGCAGGCTGCGCGCCACGCCGCCGTCCTCCTCGATCCACAGGGTCGCATGGGCCGTGCCGCGCGCGCGTTCCGGATAAGCGGAAAAAACAACGGGTTTGCCGGCGGGCGCCGCTCCGTACGGCGTTTTGCAGGCTAAATCGCGGGAATGATACATGCAGTCGGGAATGGTTTTCAATACGTTTCCCCCAGTAAAACTCATATTTAACATGGCCCGTAAAACCATAGCAGGCCAGATTACTCTGTATATCATTATAGCACAGCGCGGCCGTCCGGTAAACAAAAATCGATCGAAACCGCAGTTTCGATCGATTTTGAAACCTTTCTGTGTGAAAAAACTACAATTCCAGCGCACGGCGCAGCGCGGCGCACAGGCATTCGCTGCCCGCCACCAGCGCCTGACGCTGCTTGGCGGGCAGATCGCCCATCGCGCGCCGTTCAAATTCACGCAGCGCCCCGCAAACCGTTTCGGCATAGCGCCGCCCCGCCGCTGTCAGCACAACGTTTTTCTGTCTTCTGTCGTCCGGCGCGGGCGTGCTTGTGACATAGCCTTTTTTGACAAACCCCTCGATCACGCCGGACACGGTCTGCTTGGAAAGCTGCATCCGCAGGCAGATCGCGCGCTGGGACAGCGGCTCCTGCTGATCGTTCAGGGCAAGCAGGACATACAGCGCGTTTGTGGCGATGCCGTTTTGCGCGGCCCACTTATCATAGGCGGCGTTGATACCGAACCAGCTTTCATAATACCGGTCAATACTCTGATCGAGCGACTGCATCATAACTTGCCCCCTTTTTGCTTATTTTATCCCGGGCCAGCAGCACCGCCAAGAGCAGGAGCACCAGCGCCTGCGCCACCGGCAGCGCCGCCCATACGCCCGTGAGCCCGCCCCAGCGCGGCAAAATCAGCAGCGCCACCGGCGAAAACACCAGCGGATCGCCGTAAACGAGCAGTGACGACCAAAGCGTGTGCCCGGACGCGTAGAAATACGAAATAAACAGCTTACCCACCGCGAGCAGCGGGAACGCCGCGCCGAACACCGGCATGGCGGTGCGCAGCAGACCGGCTACCTCGTCCGAAGCGGCAAATAACTGCGGCAGCAGCGTGCGGGCGGGCAGCGTGACCAGCGCGAACAGCAGGCCGCACGCGAGCACGGCCCCGATCCCCCGGCGCAGAAGCGCGCGCTTGCCCCGCGTATCGGCCGCGCCGTGGGCGTAGCTGACAAGGGGCTGCAACCCCTCGCCCACGCCGGAGATCAGCAGGATCGCCGAAGCGACAAAGTAATTGGCCACCGAATACGCCGCGACCGCCGTATCGCCGCCGTAATGCAGGCACTGGAAGTTGCTCATCACGGTGATCAGGTTGGGCATCAGTGACAGACCGAAGGGCGCTACGGCGGTGGCCGCCGTGCGGCGTATCAGCCGTGGTTCCGGTTTAAAATCCCGCGGTTTCAGACGCGGCAGCAGGAAGCACAGCGCGGCGGCGGCCGTGACCGCCTGCGCCAGCACCGTGGCCATGGCCGCGCCCCCAAGCCCCCACGGCAGCGCCATGGTAAATGTCCAGTCCAGCAGAATATTGGTGACCAGACCGCCGCCCATGATGCACATAGCCGCGACCGTGCGGCCCTCGCCGCGAATCAGCGGCGTTAACCCCGCGCCCAGCACCTGCATCCCGCCGCCCATGGCGATGATGCGCAGATAGGCCACCGCCGCCTCGTACACTTCGCCGCGCGCGCCAAGCAGCCGCGCCAGCATGCCGCAGGCGGGCACTAAGACGACCGCGCTGGCAACGCCCGCCAGCGCGAGCAGCACCATGGCGTTGCCCCGCGCCCGCGCGGCCTGCTCCTCCTCGCCCGCGCCCCGCGCCGCGGCGACCATTACCGAGCCGCCCGCGCCCAAACCAACGCCCAGCGCCATCAGCACCGCCGCGACCGGCCAAACCAGCCCGATCGCGGCCAAGCCCACATCGCCCACCGCGTGTCCGACAAAAAAGCCGTCCACGATTGTATATAGGCCGCTGAGCAGCATGGTAAACATACTTGGCAGTACAAACCGCCAGAAATTCTTTTCAATAGGTGTTTTCATAAGCCCTCCATTAGTCCGGGTTGGGACTAATGGATAGTCTATCACAAAGCGCTTTTTCTGTCACGTGGGCATAGTGCACAAACTTTACAGTAGCATAGTTTGCATGAATAATTTTATGTAAATTCTTTTTTACTCCCAATATTTTTTGCCAAACAAAGCACCGTAATCATACATACAATAGCATAAATGTTCTGTAATCTTGTTATAGGAATTTAAAATACACTCCACGTCTAGATCCTCATTGACATTCAGCTTTGCGCATATATTATTTGCTGCATTATAAATATCCGTATAGGCCGAACCACAGACCGTGCCCTCCTTAAATTCATCTTTAACATAAAACTTTTTATTTATTTGTGGCGAGCAAAATGTCATGTCCCCTATCATCATTTCATACACCAAGTATCTTTTTTTCTCATATTTTTTACGCTTTCTTTTTTGCTGTTCTTGTGTTGGCTTCTTTTTCATTAGTAACAACTCCTATATAAAAAACATATCTCCAACAGTGTCTTTATAACGACACTGTTATAAATCCTATTTTACGCACATAATGTGATTAATGCAATAGATGTTTTAATATATAATAGGTGTATAAATGATAAAATTCGACAAACTGTGGCAAACGATGAAAGATAAAGGTATTACGCAGTACGATTTATATACTCATCACCACATAAGTAATTCATTACTTGATCGGCTTCGTAAAAATAAAAACATTGAAATTGTAACAGTTGACCGATTGTGCAATATTCTTCACTGCAATGTTGAAGATATTATGGAGCATTTTGACGACGATAACGTTGCTGACACCGAATAGTGGGGATTGCAAAATTGCAATCCCCACTATTTTTAAATATAAATGGTTTTATGATATTCGGTTTTGCTCATTTGTCAAGTCCTCTGGCAAATTCGGTTCGTTTTCAGGCAAAATTTGCATGGCACGGGTCGCGGTTTATTGCAACGGTGAACGGCGGAGCGTGGTTACCAATGTCATTTAGTTAAGGAATTTTTATATGTTTGTCATCCTGAGCGGAGCGAAGGATCTCGCGCGAACGCGCGGTTCCTACCGAAATTCGCGCGTTAGCGCGAGATTCGCTCTCATTCGATCGCCGCTCGGCGGCGAAATGAGGATAGCGGA
>NZ_JANGCE010000033.1 GCF_024462775.1 Butyricicoccus faecihominis | reverse complement strand
GGGGGGGGGGCCGCGGGGGGCGGCCGGGGGAGGTCACCCGGCCCTACAAACGGGATGCATCGACCGAGCATGTAGGGCGGCGTGACTCACGCCGCCGTCGCGGCTACTGCCGCGTATAAAATTGCGAGCGGCGCGAGCTACCTGTGGTAGTAAAATTACTATTAACGGCAATTCCACTCCTAAAAATTTAGTGTTATGATAGCGTTACCTACACAGAAAGTTATGATGGACGGAGGAATTGAAAGTGACAGAACAAAGCGGTATGGGACAGCGAATCAAGGCGGCGCGTAAAGCCAAGGGATTGACAGGAGAACATTTATCCGAGTTGTGTCATATCAACGCGACCTATTTTCGGCAAATTGAGGCAGGCCGTAAGATTCCCAGTCTGACGGTTTTCGTTAGCCTATGCAGGGAGCTTGCGGTATCGCCAACCTATTTGCTGGAAGATTGCTTGAACGATAATGAACTGAGCGGTTTTAATGTACTTTCTGACCTATGGAAAACCGCGCCGCCCTATCAAATAGAGGTGGTGACCGCTATGATTCGCAGTGCGTTGGAATGTATGTAATCTCCTGCGCTCGCTTTGCTTTTTTTCATGAATAATCATATGATACACCTATATACTGTGTCATAAAAAGGTGTGACAACAACTATTTCGTTGTTTTGGGATTTCATCTGCGAACTAGATATGATATAATTATTCTCATTGTAAAGGGGGCGGTCGTCGATGGTCGGGGAACGTTTAAGCGAGTTGCGCAAGGACAAAGGATTAACGCAAAAAGCAATGGCCGATATCTTTGGTGTTTCGGTAAATACCATTTCTTTATATGAGCGTGATTTAATGTCACCGGAAGATGCCACAGAGGAAGCAATAGCACGTTATTTTGATGTTAGTCTGGACTATTTGCACGGCTTAACGGATAAACAACGATCGATTGCCTCGGACAATGCACAAATTATCGTATTGCGTGATGTTCCTGACACTGCGTTGACTGAAATTGCAGGCTTTTTAAACCAGATCAAAAAGAAATATAAACTGAAATAATTGGATACAAAAAACTCAAGTGCACTTTTAGAATCGGCGGCATATGAAATGCTGTAAATGATTTTAGAGGTGCATTTTGTGTTTGCAAACCTTCCTCCCGCACGCGAAAAATTGTGCTCCCCTCGGATCGGTGGTATACTGTTAGCATGAAAATCAGGAGCGAGGTGACCTGTCGATATGGAACAACAATATATGACCGATGTGGAGGCAATTTTATCGCACCGGTATGATAATGGCGCGGACTATTGGACGACGCCCGATCACAAATTGCTGAAAGGCGCGCCCTTTACGACCTTGGAAAGCGCGTTATATCTATTGGAACTCGGGGTGCCGCCGGAGGATGAGGTGATGAAACACGTCGCCGCGCTCATTTTTGACGGCTGGAGAGAGGATGGAAGAATAAAAGTTTCGCCCAGCGGCGGGATATATCCATGTCATACCGCTTTGGCGGTAAATGTTTTGTGCCGCATGGGCTATGCGGACGACGAACGGGTGAAAAAGTCGTTTGACTATTTCCTTGCAACGCAACAGCAGGATGGCGGCTGGAAGTGCAATAAATATAGCTTTGGCAGGGGCGAGGAGACCGCGTACTCCACCCCCTATACGACCTTGGAAGTCTTGGATTTGTTTCGCTATGCGCGTGTTCTCAACAAGGAGCAACGCCTCGACCGGGCGGTGGAATTTCTTTTGGAACACTGGGTCATTCGTAAGCCGATCAGCCCTTGCCACTATGGCATTGGTTCCCGGTTCTTGCAGATCGAATATCCCTTTCGCGGCTACGGCCTGTTTTACTATGTGTATGTGCTATCGTTCTATGACCGGGCCAAGGCCGACCCGCGCTTTTTAGAGGCCTTTGAAGCACTTCGATCCAAAACGGTCCATGGGGAGGTGCCGGTTGAAAGGGTCGTGCCCAAGCTCGCGGCGCTGCGTTTTTGCAAAAAAGGCGGGACGAGCGAGCTTGCCACAAGGCGCTATCAGGAGATCCTGCGGAATCTTACGGCGTGACGCTGCCGGCGGCATAAGGGCGCCGTTCCCCGCATAGGGTAGAACTAGAAATTCTATCCGATGAAAGGAGGAATGGCGGATGCTGAGAGGGATCGACGTCAGCGAGCACGACGGCGCGATTGATTGGCCGCAGGTAGCGCAGCATGGGGAACAATTCGCTGTGATTCGGTCAAGCTATGGCCTGTACAGTGTGGACGAACGCTTTGCCTATAACTATGAGCAGGCGGGAGAAGCCGGGCTGCTGCGCGGGGTCTACCATTACAGCTATGCGCTGAACGACGCGGACGCCCGCGCGGAAGCGAACCATGTGCTTTCCGTTTTGGGCACCAGACGGCCCACTATGCCCATTTGGCTCGATATGGAGGACGCGGACGGGTACAAGGCGCGGCATGGGTTTGTGTTTTCCAGACAAAACATCACTGGCCTTTGCGCGGCGTTTTTAGAGGTCATTCGTGACAATGGGAGGCCCTGCGGCGTTTACGCCAACGAGGATTGGCTGACGCATTACATCGATGTGGAGCAACTGCCGCCCTGCGACGTGTGGCTGGCGCAGTGGAGCGCAAAGCCTACCTATACGGGCCGCTATGAAATGTGGCAGTATGCCTCGACCGGGCGCGTGCCCGGCATTCCGACCAACGTAGACCTTGATCTGTGTTATAAAAACTACCGAAAGGAGCCCGAAATGACACAAGAAGAGTTTAATCGGATGTTCGATACGGCGCTGAACGGCTATCTGGCGGCGCAGGAGGAGAAGGCGCCCAGCCGCTACGCGGTAGAAGCTTGGGCCGACGCGAAGAAACAGGGCATTATGGACGGCACCGCGCCGCGCTCTTGCGCCACGCGCGAACAGCTTGCGGTCGTGCTCGATCGTCTGGGCCTATTGGATAAATAACGGAAGCACGTCCCGGGCGGCACAGGAAAACTGTGCCGCCCTTTTTGCGTACCCTATTGACAAATGGGAAGAAAGCGCCTATTATGAGTTTAGAAACTAAACTGTATAGATGCTAAAATTGGAGGATGATAGCATGAGGGACTTTTCTGAGCTGACCGCGCTGATGGAGCGCGTTGTCCATAAATATACCCGTTGGGAGGACAAAAAGCGCACCTACGGTACCGAGGTGCCGCTATCCAAGGCGGAAATCCATACGATCGCCGCCGTTGGCGATCATCCGAATATCAACATTACCGCGCTTGCGGAGGTTATGGGCGTCACGAAGGGCGCGGCTTCGCAAATGATCTATAAGCTGGTTGATAAAGGCGCGGTGGAAAAACGGGTATCGCCGGATTCGGATACCGAGGTGGTGCTGAACCTCACCGCGGCGGGAAAAAAGAATCACGAAGCACACGCGGCCTACCATCGGCAGGCGGGCGACAAAGCCTTGAACCTGCTCAGAGAAATGCCGGAGCCGCTTTTGGAAAGCATGGCGGAATATTTTGAAGCCTTCGAGAAGGTCATCGATGAAGGCTTGCGGGAAGAGTAAAGGGCGGTGAGACCATATGGCAAAACGATTACTGATTTATGATGTGGAGCCGCGTTTGGAGGCGACTTTTGACCGGCGACAGGGGATGGACCTGCTCTTTTCCGCCAACCCGCCGGTCGCGCACTGTATCGGTTGTTTTGGGTGCTGGATTAAAACGCCCGGCCGGTGTGTAATAAAGGATCGGGCTTCGGTGCTCCCTTCCTACTTTGCGCAATGCAGCGAGGTCATGATCGTCAGTCCCATTTTATATGGCGGCTATTCGGCCAATGTAAAGGCTGTTTTAGACCGTTCGATCGGTTATTTGCTGCCGTATTTCCGGTATATCGATGGACAGATGCACCATCAAATGCGGCACCAAAATCCCTTTCATCTAAACGTACACTTTTATGGAACGTGCGGCGATAACGAGCGGAGCATCGCAAAAAGATTGGTCAACGCCAACGCGATCAATTTGGGCGCGGCAGGCTGTTCGGTACTGTTTTATGAAACGGCGGAAGAAATCGGGGTGGCAACTCAATGAAAATTGTAATGTTAAGCGGCAGCCCGCGCCCAAAGCGAAGTACGTCTCTATATTTGCTGGATATCCTAAAAGATAAACTGGCGGCGGAAAACGAGATAACGATGTATCAGTCGACCGGCACCAATCTGGCTGCCTTGGCGGCTGACCTATCCGGCAGCGATGTTTTTGTGATCGCATGCCCGCTCTATGTGGATGGCGTGCCTTCCAACCTGCTGCAAGCGTTAAGCGCCGTCCAACAGGCAAGCATAACGGGACGGGAAAAGATCAGAGTCTACACGCTGGTCAACAATGGGTTTTATGACGCCGCGCAAAACAGCATAGCGATCGATATCCTTTGGAATTGGTGCGATCAGTGCGGCTTTCAAAGGGGCTGCGCGGTGGGAATCGGCGCGGGGGAAATGGTGCAGATGGCGCCAATGGGACATGGGCCGCTCGTTAATTTGGGCAAGGCGATCGATCGGCTTGTCAAGACGATAGAAGCCGGAAGCGCCCAAAATGATCTGTTTGTAGAGCCGAATCTTCCACGCTTTTTATATAAGCTGGCCGCCCATTATGGTTGGCGCAAGCAGGCGAAAGAAAACGGCTTAAAAAGCGCCGCGATCAGGAAAACCGAATGAGGATCGAAAAGAAATACCTGCTAACGCGGTATTTTTTTACCTATATTGTTTAGCTTTTATACTGTAGAGGTGCTAACTGACGCGAAAACCGGAAAGAAGGATTTATCATGCAAGAAACACACACCGAGCTGTTGGAAAACGCGCCGGTGAAGCACGCGCTTTTGCGGCTCGGCATACCGGCCATGACCGGTATGCTGATCTCCACGGTCTATAATCTGGTGGACGCTTTTTTTATCGGCAAATTGGGCACCCTGCAAACAGCCGCCGTTACGGTGGTCTATCCGCTAACCATGGTCGCCATGGGTGTGGGGCTGCTGTTTGGCAACGGGGCGGGCTCTAACATTTCTCGGCTGCTCGGCAAAAAGGATGCTGAACAGGTGGGCGCTTTCAGCAGTACGGCCATCCTTTCCGGCGTGGCGGTCATGGCCGTGCTGGCGGCCGGCATGCTTCTGTTCCTCAAGCCGCTCATGTATGCCTTGGGGGCCTCGCGGAGCAGCTATGGGTTTGCAAGGGATTACGGTATACTTTATATCATCGGGTTGATCTTCAATGTGTTCAATATGATAATGAACAACCTGATCGCGGCAGAGGGCGTTTCTTCCTTCGGCATGTTTGCGATGCTGGCGGGCGGCTGCGCCAATCTGGTGCTGGACCCGATTTTCATTTTCGCCTGCGGCTGGGGCGTGGGCGGCGCGGCGGCGGCCACGCTGCTCTCGCGCTTGGTTTCTTCCGCGTTTTATATCGGGTACCTGCTGCGGGGAAAAAGCTGCCTTCGTGTTTCGGTTCGGCGCTTTCGGCCGAATGGTAAGCTTTATGCTACAATCTTCCGTATCGGCTTGCCCGTTTGTTTGTTCCAGTTTTTGGCCGGCGCCGCGGTTACCTTGACCAACAACGCCGCAAAGCCGTTTGGCGAAGCCGCGGTAGCCGCCATGGGCATTGTCAACCGGATCATGTCCATTGAGACCAACGCGCTTTACGGCTTCTTAAAGGGGTATTCTCCGCTGGTCGGCTACAGCTACGGCGCGGGAGATCTGGCGCGCGTGCGCGAAGCGACCAGAACCGCCGCTCGTTGGAGCACGGCGGCCAATATCCTGTTTGGCGTGATCTGCATCGTGCTCGCCGGGCCGCTGATCCATCTGTTCAATCAGTCCTCCGCGCAGGTGCTGTCGATCGGCAGCGCCGCACTCCGTGTGGACGCGGTCTCCTTTATGCTGCTGGGCGTGCAGATCGTCATCGGCAATTACTTTTTGGCGACGGGCAAGGCGCGGCAGGGCGGCATGCTCAGCGTATTCCGGCAAGGATTATTTTTCATCCCGTTTCTTTTAGTGCTGAGCCGCCTTTGGGGCATTCCCGGCATGATCGGCGCCCAGCTGGCGGCGGACGTGTGCGCCACGCTGCTGACACTGGCGCTATGGAAAAAGGAACGCGCACTACTGCCCGCAGCATAAAAAGCTGCAAGATCCGTGGATTTGCATTATAATAGAAAAAGCGATTGCGCAAAAAACGTCGAGCGGTTTTTTGCAAAGTCTCCTATAATAACGATTGTCGGGAGGTGACACAGATGCAGGAACAAATAGAAGCCGTACAGCGCATGCAGGATTATATCGAAGCGCACTTGTTTGAAAATATCACGCTGGCCGATCTCGCGGCGGCGTCGCTGTTTTCACCGTGGTACGCGCACCGTCTGTTTGTCCGTCAAACCGGAATGGCCCCGGCGGATTATATCCGCAGGTTCCGCCTTTCCAAATCGGCGCTGCGGCTGCGGGACGAACCGTGCAAAATAGCGGAGGTGGCGTTTGCCATGGGGTTCGGCAGCGTGGACGGCTACCAGCGCGCGTTTCGCCGTGAATTTGGGTGCAACCCGAGCGAATACGCCGCGCATCCGGTTCCGGTCTATCTGTTCACCCCCTACGGCGTGAAGTTTAGGCATATCGAAAGGAGACCGGTCATGGAAAATTTAAAGAACGTATTTGTACAGGTGATCGAAAAGCCCGCGCGCAAGGCGCTGATCAAGCGTGGGATCAAGGCGGCCGATTATTGGACCTATTGCGAGGAGGTGGGCTGCGACGTGTGGGGCTTGCTGCAAAGCATCCGATCCATTAGCGGCGAACCGGTTTGCCTGTGGCTGCCGCTGCCGTACCGCAAGCCGGGCACCTCGGAGTATGTGCAGGGCGTCGAGGTCGGCGTGGATTACGACGGCGTCGTGCCCGAGGGCTTGGATGTGATCGACCTGCCCGCCGCCAAGTATCTGATGTTTCAGGGCGAGCCGTTCGCGGAGGAGGACTACTGTCAGGCCATCGACGAGATGCAGGCTTCGATTCAAAAGTACGATCCGGCGGTGATTGGCTATGCGTGGGATGAAACGAACCCCCGCGTGCAGTTGGAGCCGATCGGCACTAGGGGCTATATCGAGCTGCTACCGATCCGAGAGAAGCAGTAAAAAAACACAGCAGCGCACATGGCAAAACGGTTTGCCGTGTGCGCTGCTGCCAGCGTGTCAAAGAACTCCCTCGCGCCGCAGCGCGCATAAAATAGAATTTTGCCGTTTGCGGCAAAATTCATAAAAACCGGGAGCATGTATCTCGGTTTTTATACAAACCGACTTCAAGTGTGCCTGCAAGGCGCGCGCAGAAGTCGGAATTCTCGATCGAAATGGGGCTTTGTTTCGATCGACAGACTGTCAAAACTTGTTTTTTGACAGTCTGACAGCAGCGCACATGGCAAAACGGTTTGCCGTGTGCGCTGCTGCTATATGGGGTGGGTTATGGGCTTGTTTTATTCCGCCGAAAAGCGGAACACGGTTTGGTGCCGGTATGTCTCGCCGGGGCGCAGCACGGGCTGCGGGAACTGGGGCAGGGTGAGCGCGCTTGGGTAATACTGCGTTTCCAGACAGAAGCCGTGCCGCGGCGCGTATTTGACGCCGCCCTTGCCCGCGGGCATATCGGCGCGTAAAAAGTTGCCGGTGTATAGCTGCATACCGGGCATGGTGGTCTCCACATCCATGATGATGCCGGTGCGCTCGCTCCTCACACGCGCCGCCGGGCGCAGCGTACCAAAGGCGCCGTCCACGATAAAGTTGTGGTCGTACCCGCCGGCAAGGCGCAGCTGTTCAAAATCGTCGTCCCAATGCGCGCCGAGGGGCGTTTCGCGGGTCAGGTCCATCGGCGTGTCCTGCGTCGCGGCGATCTCGCCGGTCGGGATACTCGCGGCGTCGATCGGCGTGTAGCGCGCGGCGTTCAGCCGGATGCGCTGCCCGCCCACCGGACCCGCGCCGTGGCCGTCCAGATTGAAGTAGCTGTGGTTCGTCAGGTTGCAGGGTGTAGGCGCGTCGGACTCGGCGTGATAGTCGATGATCAGACTGTCCGCCGTCAGCCGATAGGTAACGGCGGCGTGCAGCGCGCCGGGATAGCCTCCTTCGCCCGCCGGGCTGTGGTATTGCAGGCTGAGTCCTTCGGAATGGATCGAGGTGATCCACTGCCGTTTATCAAAGCCAATTTCGCCGCCGTGCAGGTGGGTCGTACCGTTTTCATTGCAGGCAAGCTGATAGGCTTGCCCGTTCAGCACAAAGCGGCCCTCCGCGATGCGGTTGGCGCACCGGCCGATCAACGCGCCGATATAGCAGGTCTGCTGTTCGTAATCCTCGGCCGAATCAAAGCCGAGCACCACGTCCACGGGCTTGCCGTTCCGGTCAGGCACGGTAAGCGACTGCAAAACGCCGCCCAGCGTCAGGATCGAGGCGGAAAGCGCCCCTTCCGTCAACGTATAGCGCAGCACCGCATGGCCCGCGCGGTCGCGCCCAAAGGGCGTGCATACAATATCCATGTAAAATCACCTCACCGTTTCTATAAAGCGAAGGAACGCGGCCTGCCCTTCGTCCGTGCGGGCAAACACGCCCGCGTCCTCGAGCACGGCGGCGAACACCTTGCCGACCTCCTGCCGCAGCACGTCGCGCACATTGGCTTCGCTCAGCGGTATACGGCGCGCGATCTCCTGCGCCCACGCGGCATGGGACGCGGTGCTTTCATCCGCCGTCAGATCGGCTCCTTCGATCAGGCCCGCGGCCACGCTTTCCAGCTCGTCTTTCAGGCGGGCGGGCAGCACGGCAAGACCCATGACCTCGATCAGGCCGATGTTTTCCTTCTTGATATGGTGCTTTTCCGCGTGCGGATGGTACAGGCCGAGCGGGTGCTCCTCGGTCGTTAAATTGTTGCGCAGCACAAGGTCCAGCTCGTAATCGTCGCCGCGGCGGCGGGCAATCGGCGTGATGGTGGAATGCGGCACGCCGCCGGTCTGGGCATAGATCCGCGCGCCTTCGTCCGTATAGCCGCGCCACGCCTTCAGAATGCGATCGGCCAGCTCGATCAGGCGCTCACGGTCCGCGGCGCGCAGGCGAATGACCGACATCGGCCAGCGCACGATACCGGCGGTCACATCGTCAAAACCAGCGAACGGTACGCGCGTTTCAATCGGCGCGCGCTCCATGGCAAATTGGTAGTGACCGCCCTGAAAATGATCATGCGACAGGATGGAGCCGCCGACGATCGGCAGATCGGCGTTCGAGCCGACGAAATAGTGCGGGAACTGGGTGACGAAATCGGTCAGCTTGCGGAAACAAGCGCGGTCGATCTGCATGGGCACGTGGCGGCTGTTCAGCACGATGCAGTGCTCGTTATAGTAAACATAGGGGGAATACTGCAAAAACCACGGGCTGCCGTCGATCGTGAGGGGGATGATGCGGTGGTTCTGCCGCGCCGGGTGATCGACGCGGCCCGCGTAGCCCTCGTTTTCCGCGCAGAGCTGGCACTTCGGGTAGCCGGATTGCGGCATCTCGCGCGCGGCGGCGATGGCCTTGGGGTCTTTTTCCGGCTTGGATAGGTTGATGGTGATATCCAGCGTGCCGTAATCGGTCCCGGTCTTCCACTGCATATCCCGCGCGATGCGGTCGCGGCGTATGTAATTGGTGTTTTGGCTGAACTGATAGAACCAATCGGTCGCCTTTTGGGGCGACTGCGCGTAAAGCGCGCGGAAACGAGCGGTCACCTCGCGCGGCGGCGGGGTCAGGCGGCCCATCAGCGAGGTGTCGAACAGGTCGCGGTAAACGATGGAGTTTTCACTCGTCACGCCGCGCGCGTAAGCGTCGTCCGTCAGTTCGTCCAGCACGCCGGGCAGATCGATCGGGCCCTCATAGGCGGGCGCGTCAAAGGCGGGAAGCTGTAATACCTCCAGCAGCGCGTTCGTGGCCCACACGCGATCCTCGGGCAGGGTTAGCCCGGTCTTTTCCGCGTACGCGATCAGCTTGGCGACTGCGTTGTCGATCATGGCGGTTCGCTCCTTTTACTTGATATAGCCGTGGGGATGGGCCTTGTGCCAGTCCCACGCGGTCGCGATAATGGTGTGCAGGTCGTCGTACTGCGGTTCCCAGCCGAGCACCTCGCGGGCCTTGGCGCTCGAAGCGATTAGCTGCGCCGGGTCGCCCGCACGGCGCGGGCAAACGGTAGCCGGGATCGGGTGGCCGGTCACGCGGCGGGTCTCCTCGATGACCTCCTTGACCGAAAAGCCCACGCCGTTGCCAAGGTTAAAGATGTTGTTTTCACCGCCCGCGAGCAGGTAGTCGAGCGCCAGAATATGCGCCTGCGCCAGATCGCAAACGTGGATATAATCGCGGATGCAGGTGCCGTCCGGCGTGGGATAATCCTCGCCGAAGATGGCGATCTGCGCGCGCTGGCCGTTCGGCACTTGCAGGATCAGCGGCACAAGATGGGTCTCCGGATTGTGGGCCTCGCCGATCGAGCCGTCCGGCTGCGCGCCGCAGGCGTTGAAGTAGCGCAAGGCCACAAAGCGCAGGCCGTGCGCGGCGGAAACCCATTTCATCATCTTTTCCATCGAAAGCTTGGTCTCGCCGTAGCAGTTGGTCGGATCGGTGCGATCGGTTTCGAGGATGGGCACGCGCTCGGGCTCCCCATAGGTCGCGGCGGTGGAGGAAAAGACGATCTTCAGCACGCCGTGCGCGACCATGCTTTCCAGCAGCACCTTGGTGCCGGTCAGATTGTTATCATAATATTTCAGCGGGTCCGTCATGCTTTCGCCGACCTGACTGTTGGCGGCGAAATGGATCACGCCTTCGATCTGCTCGCTTTCCAGCACACGGTCCACAAACGCGCGGTCGCGGATGTCGCCTTCGTAAAAGCGGGCCTGCGGGTGCACGGCCGCACGGTAGCCGGTCTCCAGATTATCGGCCACGGCCACGTCGCGTCCCGCGTCGATCAGCGCGCGTACGGTGTGCGAACCAATGTAGCCCGCGCCGCCCAAAACTAAAATTGCCATAACAAAATGCCTCCTTGCATTCGGTGATCGATTCGTTAACCCGCAATAACAGCGCCGCCCTCCGGGCGGATACGCAGCACATGGCAGCAGCCCTTGCCGAACGCGGCTTCGATCCGCTCGCGGAACGTATCAAGCTGCGGGAAGGGCACAAAGGCCTGCACGGTTCCGGCAAAGCCGCCGCCATGCACACGCACCGCGCCCGTACCGCCGAGCAGGCGGCGCGCCAGCGCAATCACGAGCGGCAGGGCCTGCTGCCCCGGGGCCGACGCGCTGTACAGGTTTTGCAGGTGCTCGGACGAGGAGATGCCGGACTGGTTGACCAGATTTAAAAACTGAACAAAGTTATCGCTCTCAAGCGCTGTCGCCTGCTTTTGCGCGCACAGGTTGTCGTCGAAAAAGTGGATGGCGCGCAGCACGGCGCGGTCGCCCGCGGCCTTTCGCAGAGCGGGGATGTTTTGCCAAAACGCTTCATAGTCGACCTGCCGCAGCACATCCTTGCCGAAAAAGGCGGCCACAGCGCCCATTTCACGGGGGATGGCGGCGTAATCCTCGGTCAGGTCGGCGTGGTCGGCGCCGGAATCGATGATGCACAGCGCGTGGCCCGAAGCGGAAAGGTCGTAATCGATCTGGTGTACGATGGGCGTTTCGGGGTCCTTAAAGTCGATCGAAACAATGCCGCCCACCGCGCTGGCAAGTTGATCCATCAGCCCGCAGGGCTTGCCGAAATACACGTTTTCCGCGTATTGGCCGATCTGCGCGATCTGCACGAGCGAGACCGAATCTTGACAGAATAAGTGGTTCACGATCACGCCGATCAGCACCTCGTACGCCGCCGAGGACGAGAGGCCCGATCCGCCCAGCACGGTCGATTCGATATAGGCGTTAAACCCGCTTACCGGATGGCCGAGCGCGGTAAAACGGCGCGCCCACGCCGCGCACCAGCGCGGCGGAGGTGCCCGCTTCGCCCGGCTGTACGGCAAGATCGCCGAGCGATACCGCGATATCCGGATAACCGGCCGAGCAAATATGGATGGTATCCGTGCCGTTTGGCCCGGCGCAGGCGAGCGCGTCCAGATTGATGGCGGCGGCCAGCACGCGGCCGCGCTGATGGTCGGTATGGTTGCCGCCGATCTCGGTGCGGCCGGGGCCGCTGAACAGGCCGACCTCGCCGTCCGGCCCAAAGGTTTTTCCATATCCTGAAAGCACGTGGGATAGCCGCGCGCACAGGGCGGGCAGCTCGCTCGGGTCGCAGCCGGTCATGGCGCGCAGGCGTGAATCAAGCGCGCCGTTCCCGATTTCAGCGGAAAGGCTGCTTTGTCGTAACATATGCTCTCTCTCCATTCTTATCCGTATCAGTTGCGCAGTGCTCCTATCATCAGAATAACACTGTTTTAGTAAAAACTCAATGAAAGTTTTACTGAAAAACCCACCAAAAACGCCCTCGCTTTTTTGGTGGTTTTGCAATAGTAAAAAAGCACGCCTTGGCGTGCTCCAGCTTGTTAAAAAATCCCCTCGCGCCGCAGCGCGTATAAAGTGTCAACTTGAAGCAGCGCTTCAAGTTGAAAAAAGTGGGAGCATGTATCCAATGTCATAAAGATAAGGGAAACGCATAGGAAAAAACAAGGGATTCACCGAGCTAGTAGGGCGCGAGAAGGTGAATTGGCCGAAGGCCAAGAGAAGCTGGTCTGGACCACGCCTCGGCGCGCCGTCTCGAAGGGACGTAACACTTGCTGAGAAACCATGTCCCTTCGCTCGGCCGTACCAGCCTGTTTGATGCTCTCACTTATCCCGGTGCTTCGCTCTCGGCGCGCCGAGGGCGTCGCGCCCTACATGTTCTGTGCTTGCGATACCTTTTTGTCTTGTCTGACCTTAACTGAATGACATTGAGCATGTATCTCACCTTTTTAACAAACCGACTTCAAGTGCGCCTGTAAGGCGCGCGCAGATGCCTGAAGCACGCCGTAGCGTGCACTTTTTTGTTTATTTACTGGGTGCAAAAACGCTGTCGCGTTCGATCAGCGTGGGCGGCACGACGATCTTGAGCGGCATATCCGGCAACGCGCCGTCGGTGCGGCGGGCAAGAAGGCTCACCGCGGTGGCGCTCATTGCTTCGACGTGCGTGCTGATGCTGGTGAGCGGCGGATCGGTCAGCGCGGAAACAGCGGTGTTATTAAAGCTGATGATGGAAAGGTCGTGCGGCACACGCAGCCCGGCTTCCCGCATCGCGCCGACCGCGCCGATCGCGGCTTCTTCGTTGGCGGCCAGCAGGGCGGTGGGCATCGGCCCGCCGGCGGTCAGCCGTGCGCTGATGGCGTCGCGCGCGTCACGCGCGTTCATTTTCGCGTTAAAGAGCAGTTTGGGATCGAACAGATCCCGGTCCTGCATGTATTGAATAAAATACTGCCGCCGCACTTCCGGCGCGGGGCGCTTTTTTTGGTCCAGCTTGCAGTCCGGCCCTAAAAAGCCGATGCTGCGGTGGCCGCGCTGCATAAAATAATCAAGCGCTTGCTCGACGCCAAGGCGAAAATTCAGCACCACGGAATCAAAATGCAGCTCGTCCGGCGCGGAATCGAGAAAAACCAAATTTTCGGTGATGCTGCGCAGCGATTCAATCTGCGCTTCGGAAAAAATACCGATGGCGAGCACGCCGTCCACCGGCTGGGGCATATTCTGGCGGTAAGCGCCGTTGCGTTCCAGCAGGTGCGTGACCTCGGCGCCCAGATCGAAAAAGCGCTGCTCGGCAAAGTTTTTCAGGTATAAGTAGTAAGGATCAGCCAACTGCTGGGCCGGGGTGAGCATTTCCGCAATGGCGAAACGACGTGTGCGTATGTTCACGCGCGCCTTGCGCGTGCGCGCGGCGGTATCGTAATGCAGCTTTCCGGCGGCGTCCAGTATCGCGGCGCGCGTCGAATCGCTCACGCTCATCGTGGGGTCGTTATTGAGCACACGGGAGATCGTCGCGATGGAAAAGCCCGTATATTCCGCCAGCTCTTTTAGCGTAGCCATGCAGCCACCTTCTTTTACTAAAAAGTTTAAGCTATATTTTCATTATAACCGAAAGCCGGGACGGGTGCAAGCCGCTTATCGTACGGAAACGTGTTTTTTTCGTCGTTTTAAGCGGTTTTTTTGAAGGATATACCAGTTTATTGCATGGCACATACATTTTTCCTTTTGTTCATGACGTGATCATAAGAAGCCATATTGACACTGCAACCGGTGCGAACACGATTGCGCGCCGACAGCGCAGGGCAGGCAAACGCGTGGTGTGCCATGCGGGTTTGGGAATTTCCACATTTTGTACAGCGGCTTTCTTGACGAAAGGCGGCGGGTGTGGTATCCTCGACAGTGTAAGGGCGGCGCATGTCATGACCCGCAACGGCGCCGCATACGCTATGGGTGGAAATTGCGCCCCTTGGGGCGTGTTTCAATATAAAACTCACATACACAAAAGGAGACGAAAAATGAGAAATACCAGAAGCTGGCCGCGGCGGGCGGCCGCGGCGATCCTGACACTGACGATGGCGGCTGGGCTTGGCGCCTGCGGCGACAAGGCTGACGGCGGCGCCGCCGGCCAGAGCATCGAGGATATCATGAAGACCGCGCAGGCCAACATGGCGGATGTTAAGAGCATGAGCTATGATATGACCATGAGCATGGAAATGAAGGCGAATGACGAGACCCTGAAGATCGCCACGAGCGGCAAGGTCGACCAGATCGTCGATCCGATCACGATGAAACTGGATATGAACGTGGATATGGGCGAGGTCGGCAATATGAATACCGCCATGTACGTTGCGCAGGATGGCGATAAGTACATGCTGTACACCGGAATTGACGCGGGCGACGGCAATCTGGTTTGGCAGAAGCAGGAGATGGCCGATACCTCCGCGTTCGATCAGATGGACGCGCGCGAAAGCTTTGACCTGTATCTTTCCAGCGCGGAAAGCTTTAAGGAAAACGGTACCGAAACGGTTGCCGGCGCGGAAGCGACCCGCTATGACGGCACGATCTCCGAGGAGGACCTGGCTCAGGTGCTCGAAGCTTCCGGCGTAATGGACCAGTTTTCCAGCCTAGGCATTACGGGCGACCAGCTGGATACCATGCTCACCGATCTGGGCGACCTGCCGATCAGTCTGTGGATCTCCAAGGCGGACCAGATCCCGGTCAAGTACGAAATGGACATGACCGCGATCATGCAGAGCCTGATGGGCAAGATGATGGACAGCATGGGCGCGGGCGAGGACGATAAGCTCGACGTAGCCAACGTGCTCGTATCCATGACCGTGAGCAACATCAACGGTGTGGAAAGCATTGAAATCCCCGCGGAAGCGCTGAACGCTGCCGCCGCGTAAAAAGCAAAAGCGCAAAAAGTCTCCGATGTAAGAATCGGAGACTTTTTTTATGCGAAAAAGGCGGTGCGGCGCGTGCGCTAACGCAGCTCGCCCGACCATTCAAAGCCTTTTTTGGCGATGACGACCGCGAGCACCTCGTTGATGACCGCCGCGGCCGCGATCGTGCCCTGAATGATCTGCGCGCTTTCGGGCGCGGGGCCGCTGAGCACGGAAACGGCAATGCCGGTGAAAACGAGCGAGACGCCGGAATGCGGCAGCAGCGTAAGTCCCAAATACTTGCGCACGGTCTGCGGCGCGCCGGTAAGGGTCGCGCCCAGATAAGCGCCGCCATACTTGCCCGCCGCGCGTGAGAGGATGTATAGGGCGGTAAACAGGCCCGCGCCCAAGATCAGATGGTAATCGAGCGGCGCGCCCAAATTTAAAATGACCACGATCATCGACAAACCGAGGAACGGGTTGAAGCTGCACAGAATCCGTTCCAGCCGTACCTCGCCCACCATATTGGCAAAAACGGCGGAGAACGCCATACCGATGAGCATGAAGTTCAAAACAGGGCGCGGCATGACCCGGTAGTTCAAGTAAAAACCGGCGGCGGAGGCAAGGAGCAGGGTGCCAACGAGCAGCGCGACCGTCGGCGCGGCCCCCCGTTCCTTTTTCAGGAGCAAACCGGCCGGCACGCCCACCGCCGCGCCAATTCCCAGCGGCAGCAGCACGACTAACGCGATCATATACGCCGGTAAACGCTCGGTAGAAACACGGGAAGCCACAAGGGAGATGACCGAAAAGAACACCACAACGCCCACCATATCGTCCAGCGCGGCCATGGGGATCAGGGTTTTGGTGACCGGCCCATTGGTTTGAAATTCCCGCACGATCGAAAGCGCCGGAGCCGGAGCGGTGGCCAACGCGATGCCGCCAAAGATCACGGCGAGATAGAGCGGGATATCCATGAAATGAAAAATGATGCCAAACACCAGACTGACCACCAGAAAGGTGCCGAGCGACTGCGTCAGCGTGGTGACGATGATCTGCTTGCCGAACTGCTTGATTCGCTTCCACACAAGCTCCGTGCCGATCAGAAGGCCGACAGTGCACTCCAGAACGTGAACGGCGGCTTGGTACCACGGCGCGTCGAGCACGCTCTGATCGAGCAGCTGCAGCGCGTGCGGGCCGAGGAGCATGCCTGTGATCAGCCAGCCGAGAATAGCGGGCAGCTTGATCCTAGCGAGCAGCCTGCCCACCAGAAAAGCAAGAACGACTGTGGCCAAAAGCCTGAGAATCGGTAATAGCATAGGGCCTCCTTTGTTGCACGCGCCGTCAGTCCTTTTCCTTCGCAACGCCGTAAAGCATAAGGTCGATTAGGGCGGGCAGCTTGCTTTCGTGGTTTTCAATCAGGAGGGACAGGTCGGTGCCGCCGACAGCCTGCATTTGATAATACCCGTTGAACATCTCCTGAAAAATAAAGAAATACTCTTTGGCGGCCTGCGCCGAGATGCCGTCGCGCAATTCAATGTGATCGAGCACCGCTTGGTAGCGGGCGGCATGGAAGCCGTCGAACGCGCGGCGAAGCGTCCGAAGCTCGTTTGCCAGATGAAGCGGGGGCTGGAACAGCGTTTGAAAGAAAAGGCGCTTATACGAGGGATGGTCGGTAAAAAAGGTTTGCCGCCGCGCGAGCAGCAGCCGCAGGCTGCCCGCCGTATCGTCCGGCGGGTAAGACGCGCTTTGCAGGTATGCGGTCAGCTCGTCAAAGCAGGCCTGCACACACCGCAGATACAGCTGATCCTTGTTTTCAAAATTGTAATAGATCAGCCCCTTGGGGATATGGTTAACGCTGCAAATGTTGTTGATAGAAGCGCTTTCATAGCTTTTGCCGCCAAATTCAGCGATTGCCGCGGTTAAAATGCGCTGATACGTGCGTTTGCTCCGTTCCTCCTGCTTCATGCGCCGGCCTCCTAAAGTAGACTGTATGGTCTATTTTATACGAAATAGACCGATCGGTCAATAAATTTTTTCAAACGAATTGAGAATGGAACGGAACCACACCCCCTGCAAACACCATGGCGAATCCGGCAAGGCCTTGTGAAAAGTGCTGTTTTATTGACTTGATATGCGGGGGGACGAGTTGTATAATGGTAACAACACAATGCATAGATGTGCTTGCGGCCCGATATAAAAAAATAAACGGGGGATCACCATGAGCGTTCGTACTTCCATGTACCGCATGGTTTTTGCTTTGATCGTCTTGCCCTTTCTACTGTTTAGCTTGGTTATCACAAATCTGTACTCCAGCATACTGGAGAACATCATTGCGGATAGCCTTCGTGTGGTCGCGGATGCGCAAGTTGCGGAAATGGCGAATTTTTGTGAGCAGCAAAAAGAATATCTGGAATTTATCGGCACCATGGATCTGTCTCACGCGGCCATGCGCAGCGAGCTGGCCGGAGATATGAACCAGTATTTGGACAATGTGCTTTTGGCCCGCGTGCAAACGCTGGACTATTTGAACACCCTTGCTATCATTGACAACAAGAACCGCGTCGTCGCGTGCAGCGCGGCCCACACGGCCTTTGCGAATGAGGGCATCGATAACGTGTTGCAAGCCATGAAGGGGCAGCCCTTCCACATTTCCGACGTGTTGACGGACGCCAAGGGCCAAAAATTGCTGGTGGCGACCGCCCGGATCGAGGAGGGCGGGCAGACGCTCGGCTATATTTTGGCGGAGATCAATCTTGATTTTTACAGCGCGATCCGCGAGCGGGCCGAGCTTTGGAACGACTCGACGTTCTATTTGCTGGACGGCCGCGGGCAGATCGTCAGCGCGGGCACGCAAAACGAAAAGCGGGAAAGCTTTGTGACGAGCGCGCAGGAGCGCGAGGATTATAACGAAAAATATAGCGCCATTGATTTTGAAAAGGAACCCGAAGGCAGCTTTTGCTACACCATGAACGAAAATAGTTACATCACCTATTATTCCGACGTGGCATATACCGATTGGCGCGTGCTGCTTTCGGTGAATTTGAGCAATTACCAGTCCAAGGAGACCGTGTATTTCGTTTTGGCGTGCTCCATGGTGCTGTTATGCATCCTGCTGGCGATATGGATCGGCCGGTTTGCCTCCAAGCGGATCATCCATCCCATCAAAAGCATTTCCGGCACCCTGCAAAACATCAGGCAGGAGCAGGATTATACGCTGCGGGTAGCGGTTGAACGCAAGGATGAGCTGGGCAGCTTGGCCGGGGAAGTGAACGAGCTGCTTGACTTTATAGAAACGGAAAATCTCTATAAAACGCAGCAGCAGCGCCTGCTTCAGGCAAAGGCCGAGCAGGATGCGCTGACCAAGGTGCTGAACAAGGAGCGCATCGATCAGGTCTTGCAGGAGGCGATCGAGCGGCACCGGGCGGATTGCACGCCGATGGCGGTCCTGTTTGTGGATGTGGATGATTTTAAAGATTTCAATACACAGTATGGGCATAACGTGGGCGATCAGGTGCTTTTGTACCTCACCTCCAAGTTGGCGCAGCAAACGGGCGGCACGGTGGGCCGCGTGGGCGGAGACGAGTTTTTGGTGATCATGGAAGCGCCGGAGCAGCTTGCTTCGCTCGACGCGTTCCTGAACCGGCTGGAAGAGCCGTCGAATAACCAGTTCGTTGTGCGCGGCAGCGGCGCCCGGCTGTATGTTTATTGCAGTATCGGCGCGGTCCGTATCGACTTTGCGCAAAGCGGTATGGAGAATTTGACTTCGGCCCAAGTGACCGAACGGGCGGACGCCGCCATGTACCAAGCCAAGCACGGCGGCAAGCACGGCCACGTGATTTTAGACTATACGCCCCCCGATGTTATGGAATAAAAAGGTGTTTTCCGATAAAAAACGTATTTTCTGCGGAATCCGGGAACATTTGCAAAACTTTTTGTTGACTTTATCGCGATTAAGAGGTACAGTTAAACCATCGACCAATCATGGCGAACTAACTTAAAAGAGGTATTACATGTTTCAAGACAAAACTATCGTCTGCAAGGATTGCGGACAGGAGTTCACCTTCACAGCCAGCGAACAGGAGTTCTTTGCTGAAAAGGGCTTCACCAACGAGCCGCAGCGCTGCAAGCCCTGCCGCGATGCACGCAAAGGCAACTCCCGCGGTGGTCAGGGTGGCGGCCGCCAGATGTATGACGCTGTTTGCGCCGAGTGCGGCAAGCCCTGCAAGGTGCCCTTCGAGCCCCGCAACGACCGTCCTGTGTACTGCAGCGATTGTTTCCGCAGATAAACAGAACTCGTCTCCCATAGCTTGTTAAAAAGCACCCCAAAGCGATCGCTTTGGGGTGCTTTTTAACAAGCTATGGGAGACGAGTTCTGTTTATCTGCGGAAACAATCGCTGCAGTACACAGGACGGTCGTTGCGGGGCTCGAAGGGCACCTTGCAGGGCTTGCCGCACTCGGCGCAAACAGCGTCATACATCTGGCGGCCGCCACCCTGACCACCGCGGGAGTTGCCTTTGCGTGCATCGCGGCAGGGCTTGCAGCGCTGCGGCTCGTTGGTGAAGCCCTTTTCAGCAAAGAACTCCTGTTCGCTGGCTGTGAAGGTGAACTCCTGTCCGCAATCCTTGCAGACGATAGTTTTGTCTTGAAACATGTAATACCTCTTTTAAGTTAGTTCGCCATGATTGGTCGATGGTTTAACTGTACCTCTTAATCGCGATAAAGTCAACAAAAAGTTTTGCAAATGTTCCCGGATTCCGCAGAAAATACGTTTTTTATCGGAAAACACCTTTTTATTCCATAACATCGGGGGGCGTATAGTCTAAAATCACGTGGCCGTGCTTGCCGCCGTGCTTGGCTTGGTACATGGCGGCGTCCGCCCGTTCGGTCACTTGGGCCGAAGTCAAATTCTCCATACCGCTTTGCGCAAAGTCGATACGGACCGCGCCGATACTGCAATAAACATACAGCCGGGCGCCGCTGCCGCGCACAACGAACTGGTTATTCGACGGCTCTTCCAGCCGGTTCAGGAACGCGTCGAGCGAAGCAAGCTGCTCCGGCGCTTCCATGATCACCAAAAACTCGTCTCCGCCCACGCGGCCCACCGTGCCGCCCGTTTGCTGCGCCAACTTGGAGGTGAGGTACAAAAGCACCTGATCGCCCACGTTATGCCCATACTGTGTATTGAAATCTTTAAAATCATCCACATCCACAAACAGGACCGCCATCGGCGTGCAATCCGCCCGGTGCCGCTCGATCGCCTCCTGCAAGACCTGATCGATGCGCTCCTTGTTCAGCACCTTGGTCAGCGCATCCTGCTCGGCCTTTGCCTGAAGCAGGCGCTGCTGCTGCGTTTTATAGAGATTTTCCGTTTCTATAAAGTCAAGCAGCTCGTTCACTTCCCCGGCCAAGCTGCCCAGCTCATCCTTGCGTTCAACCGCTACCCGCAGCGTATAATCCTGCTCCTGCCTGATGTTTTGCAGGGTGCCGGAAATGCTTTTGATGGGATGGATGATCCGCTTGGAGGCAAACCGGCCGATCCATATCGCCAGCAGGATGCATAACAGCACCATGGAGCACGCCAAAACGAAATACACGGTCTCCTTGGACTGGTAATTGCTCAAATTCACCGAAAGCAGCACGCGCCAATCGGTATATGCCACGTCGGAATAATAGGTGATGTAACTATTTTCGTTCATGGTGTAGCAAAAGCTGCCTTCGGGTTCCTTTTCAAAATCAATGGCGCTATATTTTTCGTTATAATCCTCGCGCTCCTGCGCGCTCGTCACAAAGCTTTCCCGCTTTTCGTTTTGCGTGCCCGCGCTGACGATCTGCCCGCGGCCGTCCAGCAAATAGAACGTCGAGTCGTTCCAAAGCTCGGCCCGCTCGCGGATCGCGCTGTAAAAATCAAGATTGATCTCCGCCAAAATATAGCCGAGCGTCTGCCCGCCCTCCTCGATCCGGGCGGTCGCCACCAGCAATTTTTGGCCCTTGGCGTCCGTCAACACGTCGGAAATGTGGAAGGGCTGCCCCTTCATGGCTTGCAACACGTTATCGATGCCCTCATTCGCAAAGGCCGTGTGGGCCGCGCTGCACGCGACGACGCGGTTCTTGTTGTCAATGATAGCAAGGGTGTTCAAATAGTCCAGCGTTTGCACGCGGGCCAAAAGCACATTGTCCAAATACTGGTTCATATCTCCGGCCAGCTCGCTGCGCATGGCCGCGTGAGACAGATCCATGGTGCCGATAAATTCCAGATATTCTTTTTGCTGCTCACAAAAATTCGCCATTTCCGCAACTTGCGCATCCGCGACCACACGAAGGCTATCCGCAATGATGTTCTCCAGTATGCTGGAGTACAGATTTGTGATAACCAAGCTAAACAGTAGAAAGGGCAAGACGATCAAAGCAAAAACCATGCGGTACATGGAAGTACGAACGCTCATGGTGATCCCCCGTTTATTTTTTTATATCGGGCCGCAAGCACATCTATGCATTGTGTTGTTACCATTATACAACTCGTCCCCCCGCATATCAAGTCAATAAAACAGCACTTTTCACAAGGCCTTGCCGGATTCGCCATGGTGTTTGCAGGGGGTGTGGTTCCGTTCCATTCTCAATTCGTTTGAAAAAATTTATTGACCGATCGGTCTATTTCGTATAAAATAGACCATACAGTCTACTTTAGGAGGCCGGCGCATGAAGCAGGAGGAACGGAGCAAACGCACGTATCAGCGCATTTTAACCGCGGCAATCGCTGAATTTGGCGGCAAAAGCTATGAAAGCGCTTCTATCAACAACATTTGCAGCGTTAACCATATCCCCAAGGGGCTGATCTATTACAATTTTGAAAACAAGGATCAGCTGTATCTGCGGTGTGTGCAGGCCTGCTTTGACGAGCTGACCGCATACCTGCAAAGCGCGTCTTACCCGCCGGACGATACGGCGGGCAGCCTGCGGCTGCTGCTCGCGCGGCGGCAAACCTTTTTTACCGACCATCCCTCGTATAAGCGCCTTTTCTTTCAAACGCTGTTCCAGCCCCCGCTTCATCTGGCAAACGAGCTTCGGACGCTTCGCCGCGCGTTCGACGGCTTCCATGCCGCCCGCTACCAAGCGGTGCTCGATCACATTGAATTGCGCGACGGCATCTCGGCGCAGGCCGCCAAAGAGTATTTCTTTATTTTTCAGGAGATGTTCAACGGGTATTATCAAATGCAGGCTGTCGGCGGCACCGACCTGTCCCTCCTGATTGAAAACCACGAAAGCAAGCTGCCCGCCCTAATCGACCTTATGCTTTACGGCGTTGCGAAGGAAAAGGACTGACGGCGCGTGCAACAAAGGAGGCCCTATGCTATTACCGATTCTCAGGCTTTTGGCCACAGTCGTTCTTGCTTTTCTGGTGGGCAGGCTGCTCGCTAGGATCAAGCTGCCCGCTATTCTCGGCTGGCTGATCACAGGCATGCTCCTCGGCCCGCACGCGCTGCAGCTGCTCGATCAGAGCGTGCTCGACGCGCCGTGGTACCAAGCCGCCGTTCACGTTCTGGAGTGCACTGTCGGCCTTCTGATCGGCACGGAGCTTGTGTGGAAGCGAATCAAGCAGTTCGGCAAGCAGATCATCGTCACCACGCTGACGCAGTCGCTCGGCACCTTTCTGGTGGTCAGTCTGGTGTTTGGCATCATTTTTCATTTCATGGATATCCCGCTCTATCTCGCCGTGATCTTTGGCGGCATCGCGTTGGCCACCGCTCCGGCTCCGGCGCTTTCGATCGTGCGGGAATTTCAAACCAATGGGCCGGTCACCAAAACCCTGATCCCCATGGCCGCGCTGGACGATATGGTGGGCGTTGTGGTGTTCTTTTCGGTCATCTCCCTTGTGGCTTCCCGTGTTTCTACCGAGCGTTTACCGGCGTATATGATCGCGTTAGTCGTGCTGCTGCCGCTGGGAATTGGCGCGGCGGTGGGCGTGCCGGCCGGTTTGCTCCTGAAAAAGGAACGGGGGGCCGCGCCGACGGTCGCGCTGCTCGTTGGCACCCTGCTCCTTGCCTCCGCCGCCGGTTTTTACTTGAACTACCGGGTCATGCCGCGCCCTGTTTTGAACTTCATGCTCATCGGTATGGCGTTCTCCGCCGTTTTTGCCAATATGGTGGGCGAGGTACGGCTGGAACGGATTCTGTGCAGCTTCAACCCGTTCCTCGGTTTGTCGATGATCGTGGTCATTTTAAATTTGGGCGCGCCGCTCGATTACCATCTGATCTTGGGCGCGGGCCTGTTTACCGCCCTATACATCCTCTCACGCGCGGCGGGCAAGTATGGCGGCGCTTATCTGGGCGCGACCCTTACCGGCGCGCCGCAGACCGTGCGCAAGTATTTGGGACTTACGCTGCTGCCGCATTCCGGCGTCTCGCTCGTTTTCACCGGCATTGCCGTTTCCGTGCTCAGCGGCCCCGCGCCCGAAAGCGCGCAGATCATTCAGGGCACGATCGCGGCCGCGGCGGTCATCAACGAGGTGCTCGCGGTCGTCATCGCCAAAAAAGGCTTTGAATGGTCGGGCGAGCTGCGTTAGCGCACGCGCCGCACCGCCTTTTTCGCATAAAAAAAGTCTCCGATTCTTACATCGGAGACTTTTTGCGCTTTTGCTTTTTACGCGGCGGCAGCGTTCAGCGCTTCCGCGGGGATTTCAATGCTTTCCACACCGTTGATGTTGCTCACGGTCATGGATACGAGCACGTTGGCTACGTCGAGCTTATCGTCCTCGCCCGCGCCCATGCTGTCCATCATCTTGCCCATCAGGCTCTGCATGATCGCGGTCATGTCCATTTCGTACTTGACCGGGATCTGGTCCGCCTTGGAGATCCACAGACTGATCGGCAGGTCGCCCAGATCGGTGAGCATGGTATCCAGCTGGTCGCCCGTAATGCCTAGGCTGGAAAACTGGTCCATTACGCCGGAAGCTTCGAGCACCTGAGCCAGGTCCTCCTCGGAGATCGTGCCGTCATAGCGGGTCGCTTCCGCGCCGGCAACCGTTTCGGTACCGTTTTCCTTAAAGCTTTCCGCGCTGGAAAGATACAGGTCAAAGCTTTCGCGCGCGTCCATCTGATCGAACGCGGAGGTATCGGCCATCTCCTGCTTCTGCCAAACCAGATTGCCGTCGCCCGCGTCAATTCCGGTGTACAGCATGTACTTATCGCCATCCTGCGCAACGTACATGGCGGTATTCATATTGCCGACCTCGCCCATATCCACGTTCATATCCAGTTTCATCGTGATCGGATCGACGATCTGGTCGACCTTGCCGCTCGTGGCGATCTTCAGGGTCTCGTCATTCGCCTTCATTTCCATGCTCATGGTCATATCATAGCTCATGCTCTTAACATCCGCCATGTTGGCCTGCGCGGTCTTCATGATATCCTCGATGCTCTGGCCGGCGGCGCCGCCGTCAGCCTTGTCGCCGCAGGCGCCAAGCCCAGCCGCCATCGTCAGTGTCAGGATCGCCGCGGCCGCCCGCCGCGGCCAGCTTCTGGTATTTCTCATTTTTCGTCTCCTTTTGTGTATGTGAGTTTTATATTGAAACACGCCCCAAGGGGCGCAATTTCCACCCATAGCGTATGCGGCGCCGTTGCGGGTCATGACATGCGCCGCCCTTACACTGTCGAGGATACCACACCCGCCGCCTTTCGTCAAGAAAGCCGCTGTACAAAATGTGGAAATTCCCAAACCCGCATGGCACACCACGCGTTTGCCTGCCCTGCGCTGTCGGCGCGCAATCGTGTTCGCACCGGTTGCAGTGTCAATATGGCTTCTTATGATCACGTCATGAACAAAAGGAAAAATGTATGTGCCATGCAATAAACTGGTATATCCTTCAAAAAAACCGCTTAAAACGACGAAAAAAACACGTTTCCGTACGATAAGCGGCTTGCACCCGTCCCGGCTTTCGGTTATAATGAAAATATAGCTTAAACTTTTTAGTAAAAGAAGGTGGCTGCATGGCTACGCTAAAAGAGCTGGCGGAATATACGGGCTTTTCCATCGCGACGATCTCCCGTGTGCTCAATAACGACCCCACGATGAGCGTGAGCGATTCGACGCGCGCCGCGATACTGGACGCCGCCGGAAAGCTGCATTACGATACCGCCGCGCGCACGCGCAAGGCGCGCGTGAACATACGCACACGTCGTTTCGCCATTGCGGAAATGCTCACCCCGGCCCAGCAGTTGGCTGATCCTTACTACTTATACCTGAAAAACTTTGCCGAGCAGCGCTTTTTCGATCTGGGCGCCGAGGTCACGCACCTGCTGGAACGCAACGGCGCTTACCGCCAGAATATGCCCCAGCCGGTGGACGGCGTGCTCGCCATCGGTATTTTTTCCGAAGCGCAGATTGAATCGCTGCGCAGCATCACCGAAAATTTGGTTTTTCTCGATTCCGCGCCGGACGAGCTGCATTTTGATTCCGTGGTGCTGAATTTTCGCCTTGGCGTCGAGCAAGCGCTTGATTATTTTATGCAGCGCGGCCACCGCAGCATCGGCTTTTTAGGGCCGGACTGCAAGCTGGACCAAAAAAAGCGCCCCGCGCCGGAAGTGCGGCGGCAGTATTTTATTCAATACATGCAGGACCGGGATCTGTTCGATCCCAAACTGCTCTTTAACGCGAAAATGAACGCGCGTGACGCGCGCGACGCCATCAGCGCACGGCTGACCGCCGGCGGGCCGATGCCCACCGCCCTGCTGGCCGCCAACGAAGAAGCCGCGATCGGCGCGGTCGGCGCGATGCGGGAAGCCGGGCTGCGTGTGCCGCACGACCTTTCCATCATCAGCTTTAATAACACCGCTGTTTCCGCGCTGACCGATCCGCCGCTCACCAGCATCAGCACGCACGTCGAAGCAATGAGCGCCACCGCGGTGAGCCTTCTTGCCCGCCGCACCGACGGCGCGTTGCCGGATATGCCGCTCAAGATCGTCGTGCCGCCCACGCTGATCGAACGCGACAGCGTTTTTGCACCCAGTAAATAAACAAAAAAGTGCACGCTACGGCGTGCTTCAGGCATCTGCGCGCGCCTTACAGGCGCACTTGAAGTCGGTTTGTTAAAAAGGTGAGATACATGCTCAATGTCATTCAGTTAAGGTCAGACAAGACAAAAAGGTATCGCAAGCACAGAACATGTAGGGCGCGACGCCCTCGGCGCGCCGAGAGCGAAGCACCGGGATAAGTGAGAGCATCAAACAGGCTGGTACGGCCGAGCGAAGGGACATGGTTTCTCAGCAAGTGTTACGTCCCTTCGAGACGGCGCGCCGAGGCGTGGTCCAGACCAGCTTCTCTTGGCCTTCGGCCAATTCACCTTCTCGCGCCCTACTAGCTCGGTGAATCCCTTGTTTTTTCCTATGCGTTTCCCTTATCTTTATGACATTGGATACATGCTCCCACTTTTTTCAACTTGAAGCGCTGCTTCAAGTTGACACTTTATACGCGCTGCGGCGCGAGGGGATTTTTTAACAAGCTGGAGCACGCCAAGGCGTGCTTTTTTACTATTGCAAAACCACCAAAAAAGCGAGGGCGTTTTTGGTGGGTTTTTCAGTAAAACTTTCATTGAGTTTTTACTAAAACAGTGTTATTCTGATGATAGGAGCACTGCGCAACTGATACGGATAAGAATGGAGAGAGAGCATATGTTACGACAAAGCAGCCTTTCCGCTGAAATCGGGAACGGCGCGCTTGATTCACGCCTGCGCGCCATGACCGGCTGCGACCCGAGCGAGCTGCCCGCCCTGTGCGCGCGGCTATCCCACGTGCTTTCAGGATATGGAAAAACCTTTGGGCCGGACGGCGAGGTCGGCCTGTTCAGCGGCCCCGGCCGCACCGAGATCGGCGGCAACCATACCGACCATCAGCGCGGCCGCGTGCTGGCCGCCGCCATCAATCTGGACGCGCTCGCCTGCGCCGGGCCAAACGGCACGGATACCATCCATATTTGCTCGGCCGGTTATCCGGATATCGCGGTATCGCTCGGCGATCTTGCCGTACAGCCGGGCGAAGCGGGCACCTCCGCCGCGCTGGTGCGCGGCGTGGGCGCGCCGTTTTACCGCGCTCGGCCATCCGGTAAGCGGGTTTAACGCCTATATCGAATCGACCGTGCTGGGCGGATCGGGCCTCTCGTCCTCGGCGGCGTACGAGGTGCTGATCGGCGTGATCGTGAACCACTTATTCTGTCAAGATTCGGTCTCGCTCGTGCAGATCGCGCAGATCGGCCAATACGCGGAAAACGTGTATTTCGGCAAGCCCTGCGGGCTGATGGATCAACTTGCCAGCGCGGTGGGCGGCATTGTTTCGATCGACTTTAAGGACCCCGAAACGCCCATCGTACACCAGATCGATTACGACCTTTCCGCTTCGGGCCACGCGCTGTGCATCATCGATTCCGGCGCCGACCACGCCGACCTGACCGAGGATTACGCCGCCATCCCCCGTGAAATGGGCGCTGTGGCCGCCTTTTTCGGCAAGGATGTGCTGCGGCAGGTCGACTATGAAGCGTTTTGGCAAAACATCCCCGCTCTGCGAAAGGCCGCGGGCGACCGCGCCGTGCTGCGCGCCATCCACTTTTTCGACGACAACCTGTGCGCGCAAAAGCAGGCGACAGCGCTTGAGAGCGATAACTTTGTTCAGTTTTTAAATCTGGTCAACCAGTCCGGCATCTCCTCGTCCGAGCACCTGCAAAACCTGTACAGCGCGTCGGCCCCGGGGCAGCAGGCCCTGCCGCTCGTGATTGCGCTGGCGCGCCGCCTGCTCGGCGGTACGGGCGCGGTGCGTGTGCATGGCGGCGGCTTTGCCGGAACCGTGCAGGCCTTTGTGCCCTTCCCGCAGCTTGATACGTTCCGCGAGCGGATCGAAGCCGCGTTCGGCAAGGGCTGCTGCCATGTGCTGCGTATCCGCCCGGAGGGCGGCGCTGTTATTGCGGGTTAACGAATCGATCACCGAATGCAAGGAGGCATTTTGTTATGGCAATTTTAGTTTTGGGCGGCGCGGGCTACATTGGTTCGCACACCGTACGCGCGCTGATCGACGCGGGACGCGACGTGGCCGTGGCCGATAATCTGGAGACCGGCTACCGTGCGGCCGTGCACCCGCAGGCCCGCTTTTACGAAGGCGACATCCGCGACCGCGCGTTTGTGGACCGTGTGCTGGAAAGCGAGCAGATCGAAGGCGTGATCCATTTCGCCGCCAACAGTCAGGTCGGCGAAAGCATGACGGACCCGCTGAAATATTATGATAACAATCTGACCGGCACCAAGGTGCTGCTGGAAAGCATGGTCGCGCACGGCGTGCTGAAGATCGTCTTTTCCTCCACCGCCGCGACCTATGGGGAGCCCGAGCGCGTGCCCATCCTCGAAACCGATCGCACCGATCCGACCAACTGCTACGGCGAGACCAAGCTTTCGATGGAAAAGATGATGAAATGGGTTTCCGCCGCGCACGGCCTGCGCTTTGTGGCCTTGCGCTACTTCAACGCCTGCGGCGCGCAGCCGGACGGCTCGATCGGCGAGGCCCACAATCCGGAGACCCATCTTGTGCCGCTGATCCTGCAAGTGCCGAACGGCCAGCGCGCGCAGATCGCCATCTTCGGCGAGGATTATCCCACGCCGGACGGCACCTGCATCCGCGATTATATCCACGTTTGCGATCTGGCGCAGGCGCATATTCTGGCGCTCGACTACCTGCTCGCGGGCGGTGAAAACAACATCTTTAACCTTGGCAACGGCGTGGGCTTTTCGGTCAAGGAGGTCATCGAGGAGACCCGCCGCGTGACCGGCCACCCGATCCCGGCTACCGTTTGCCCGCGCCGTGCGGGCGACCCGGCGCAGCTAATCGCTTCGAGCGCCAAGGCCCGCGAGGTGCTCGGCTGGGAACCGCAGTACGACGACCTGCACACCATTATCGCGACCGCGTGGGACTGGCACAAGGCCCATCCCCACGGCTATATCAAGTAAAAGGAGCGAACCGCCATGATCGACAACGCAGTCGCCAAGCTGATCGCGTACGCGGAAAAGACCGGGCTAACCCTGCCCGAGGATCGCGTGTGGGCCACGAACGCGCTGCTGGAGGTATTACAGCTTCCCGCCTTTGACGCGCCCGCCTATGAGGGCCCGATCGATCTGCCCGGCGTGCTGGACGAACTGACGGACGACGCTTACGCGCGCGGCGTGACGAGTGAAAACTCCATCGTTTACCGCGACCTGTTCGACACCTCGCTGATGGGCCGCCTGACCCCGCCGCCGCGCGAGGTGACCGCTCGTTTCCGCGCGCTTTACGCGCAGTCGCCCCAAAAGGCGACCGATTGGTTCTATCAGTTCAGCCAAAACACCAATTACATACGCCGCGACCGCATCGCGCGGGATATGCAGTGGAAGACCGGGACCGATTACGGCACGCTGGATATCACCATCAACCTATCCAAGCCGGAAAAAGACCCCAAGGCCATCGCCGCCGCGCGCGAGATGCCGCAATCCGGCTACCCGAAGTGCCAGCTCTGCGCGGAAAACGAGGGCTACGCGGGCCGCGTCGATCACCCGGCGCGGCAGAACCACCGCATCATCCCCCTCACGATCGACGGCAGCCCGTGGTTTTTGCAGTATTCCCCCTATGTTTACTATAACGAGCACTGCATCGTGCTGAACAGCCGCCACGTGCCCATGCAGATCGACCGCGCTTGTTTCCGCAAGCTGACCGATTTCGTCACCCAGTTCCCGCACTATTTCGTCGGCTCGAACGCCGATCTGCCGATCGTCGGCGGCTCCATCCTGTCGCATGATCATTTTCAGGGCGGTCACTACCAATTTGCCATGGAGCGCGCGCCGATTGAAACGCGCGTACCGTTCGCTGGTTTTGACGATGTGACCGCCGGTATCGTGCGCTGGCCGATGTCGGTCATTCGCCTGCGCGCCGCGGACCGTGAGCGCCTGATCGAGCTGGCCGATCGCATTCTGAAGGCGTGGCGCGGCTATACGGACGAAGGCGCGCGGATCTATGCCCAGACCGGCGGCGTGCCGCATTCCACCATCACGCCGATTGCCCGCCGCCGCGGCGACGATTACGAGCTGGACCTTGTGCTGCGCAACAATTTAACGACCGAGGAGCACCCGCTCGGCCTGTACCATCCGCACGCGGAAAAGCACCATATCAAGAAGGAAAACATCGGCCTGATCGAGGTCATGGGTCTTGCCGTGCTGCCCGCCCGCCTGAAAGACGAGCTGGAAAGCGTGGCCGCGGGCCTGATCGAAGGAGCCGATCTGACGGCGGATGAAAGCACCGCGTCCCATGCCGCGTGGGCGCAGGAGATCGCGCGCCGTATACCGCTGAGCGAAGCCAATGTGCGCGACGTGCTGCGGCAGGAGGTCGGCAAGGTGTTCGCCGCCGTGCTCGAGGACGCGGGCGTGTTTGCCCGCACGGACGAAGGGCAGGCCGCGTTCCTTCGCTTTATAGAAACGGTGAGGTGATTTTACATGGATATTGTATGCACGCCCTTTGGGCGCGACCGCGCGGGCCATGCGGTGCTGCGCTATACGTTGACGGAAGGGGCGCTTTCCGCCTCGATCCTGACGCTGGGCGGCGTTTTGCAGTCGCTTACCGTGCCTGACCGGAACGGCAAGCCCGTGGACGTGGTGCTCGGCTTTGATTCGGCCGAGGATTACGAACAGCAGACCTGCTATATCGGCGCGTTGATCGGCCGGTGCGCCAACCGCATCGCGGAGGGCCGCTTTGTGCTGAACGGGCAAGCCTATCAGCTTGCCTGCAATGAAAACGGTACGACCCACCTGCACGGCGGCGAAATTGGCTTTGATAAACGGCAGTGGATCACCTCGATCCATTCCGAAGGACTCAGCCTGCAATACCACAGCCCGGCGGGCGAAGGAGGCTATCCCGGCGCGCTGCACGCCGCCGTTACCTATCGGCTGACGGCGGACAGTCTGATCATCGACTATCACGCCGAGTCCGACGCGCCTACACCCTGCAACCTGACGAACCACAGCTACTTCAATCTGGACGGCCACGGCGCGGGTCCGGTGGGCGGGCAGCGCATCCGGCTGAACGCCGCGCGCTACACGCCGATCGACGCCGCGAGTATCCCGACCGGCGAGATCGCCGCGACGCAGGACACGCCGATGGACCTGACCCGCGAAACGCCCCTCGGCGCGCATTGGGACGACGATTTTGAACAGCTGCGCCTTGCCGGCGGGTACGACCACAACTTTATCGTGGACGGCGCCTTTGGTACGCTGCGCCCGGCGGCGCGTGTGAGGAGCGAGCGCACCGGCATCATCATGGATGTGGAGACCACCATGCCCGGTATGCAGCTATACACCGGCAACTTTTTACGCGCCGATATGCCCGCGGGCAAGGGCGGCGTCAAATACGCGCCGCGGCACGGCTTCTGTCTGGAAACGCAGTATTACCCAAGCGCGCTCACCCTGCCCCAGTTCCCGCAGCCCGTGCTGCGCCCCGGCGAGACATACCGGCACCAAACCGTGTTCCGCTTTTCGGCGGAATAAAACAAGCCCATAACCCACCCCATATAGCAGCAGCGCACACGGCAAACCGTTTTGCCATGTGCGCTGCTGTCAGACTGTCAAAAAACAAGTTTTGACAGTCTGTCGATCGAAACAAAGCCCCATTTCGATCGAGAATTCCGACTTCTGCGCGCGCCTTGCAGGCACACTTGAAGTCGGTTTGTATAAAAACCGAGATACATGCTCCCGGTTTTTATGAATTTTGCCGCAAACGGCAAAATTCTATTTTATGCGCGCTGCGGCGCGAGGGAGTTCTTTGACACGCTGGCAGCAGCGCACACGGCAAACCGTTTTGCCATGTGCGCTGCTGTGTTTTTTTACTGCTTCTCTCGGATCGGTAGCAGCTCGATATAGCCCCTAGTGCCGATCGGCTCCAACTGCACGCGGGGGTTCGTTTCATCCCACGCATAGCCAATCACCGCCGGATCGTACTTTTGAATCGAAGCCTGCATCTCGTCGATGGCCTGACAGTAGTCCTCCTCCGCGAACGGCTCGCCCTGAAACATCAGATACTTGGCGGCGGGCAGGTCGATCACATCCAAGCCCTCGGGCACGACGCCGTCGTAATCCACGCCGACCTCGACGCCCTGCACATACTCCGAGGTGCCCGGCTTGCGGTACGGCAGCGGCAGCCACAGGCAAACCGGTTCGCCGCTAATGGATCGGATGCTTTGCAGCAAGCCCCACACGTCGCAGCCCACCTCCTCGCAATAGGTCCAATAATCGGCCGCCTTGATCCCACGCTTGATCAGCGCCTTGCGCGCGGGCTTTTCGATCACCTGTACAAATACGTTCTTTAAATTTTCCATGACCGGTCTCCTTTCGATATGCCTAAACTTCACGCCGTAGGGGGTGAACAGATAGACCGGAACCGGATGCGCGGCGTATTCGCTCGGGTTGCACCCAAATTCACGGCGAAACGCGCGCTGGTAGCCGTCCACGCTGCCGAACCCCATGGCAAACGCCACCTCCGCTATTTTGCACGGTTCGTCCCGCAGCCGCAGCGCCGATTTGGAAAGGCGGAACCTGCGGATATAATCCGCCGGGGCCATTCCGGTTTGACGGACAAACAGACGGTGCGCGTACCACGGTGAAAACAGCGACGCCGCCGCGAGATCGGCCAGCGTGATATTTTCAAACAAGTGCGCTTCGATATAATCCTGCATGCGCTGTACGGCTTCTATTTGTTCCTGCATCTGTGTCACCTCCCGACAATCGTTATTATAGGAGACTTTGCAAAAAACCGCTCGACGTTTTTTGCGCAATCGCTTTTTCTATTATAATGCAAATCCACGGATCTTGCAGCTTTTTATGCTGCGGGCAGTAGTGCGCGTTCCTTTTTCCATAGCGCCAGTGTCAGCAGCGTGGCGCACACGTCCGCCGCCAGCTGGGCGCCGATCATGCCGGGAATGCCCCAAAGGCGGCTCAGCACTAAAAGAAACGGGATGAAAAATAATCCTTGCCGGAATACGCTGAGCATGCCGCCCTGCCGCGCCTTGCCCGTCGCCAAAAAGTAATTGCCGATGACGATCTGCACGCCCAGCAGCATAAAGGAGACCGCGTCCACACGGAGTGCGGCGCTGCCGATCGACAGCACCTGCGCGGAGGACTGATTGAACAGATGGATCAGCGGCCCGGCGAGCACGATGCAGATCACGCCAAACAGGATATTGGCCGCCGTGCTCCAACGAGCGGCGGTTCTGGTCGCTTCGCGCACGCGCGCCAGATCTCCCGCGCCGTAGCTGTAGCCGACCAGCGGAGAATACCCCTTTAAGAAGCCGTAAAGCGCGTTGGTCTCAATGGACATGATCCGGTTGACAATGCCCATGGCGGCTACCGCGGCTTCGCCAAACGGCTTTGCGGCGTTGTTGGTCAAGGTAACCGCGGCGCCGGCCAAAAACTGGAACAAACAAACGGGCAAGCCGATACGGAAGATTGTAGCATAAAGCTTACCATTCGGCCGAAAGCGCCGAACCGAAACACGAAGGCAGCTTTTTCCCCGCAGCAGGTACCCGATATAAAACGCGGAAGAAACCAAGCGCGAGAGCAGCGTGGCCGCCGCCGCGCCGCCCACGCCCCAGCCGCAGGCGAAAATGAAAATCGGGTCCAGCACCAGATTGGCGCAGCCGCCCGCCAGCATCGCAAACATGCCGAAGGAAGAAACGCCCTCTGCCGCGATCAGGTTGTTCATTATCATATTGAACACATTGAAGATCAACCCGATGATATAAAGTATACCGTAATCCCTTGCAAACCCATAGCTGCTCCGCGAGGCCCCCAAGGCATACATGAGCGGCTTGAGGAACAGAAGCATGCCGGCCGCCAGCACGGCCATGACCGCCACGCCGGAAAGGATGGCCGTACTGCTGAAAGCGCCCACCTGTTCAGCATCCTTTTTGCCGAGCAGCCGAGAAATGTTAGAGCCCGCCCCGTTGCCAAACAGCAGCCCCACACCCATGGCGACCATGGTTAGCGGATAGACCACCGTAACGGCGGCTGTTTGCAGGGTGCCCAATTTGCCGATAAAAAAAGCGTCCACCAGATTATAGACCGTGGAGATCAGCATACCGGTCATGGCCGGTATGCCGAGCCGCAAAAGCGCGTGCTTCACCGGCGCGTTTTCCAACAGCTCGGTGTGTGTTTCTTGCATGATAAATCCTTCTTTCCGGTTTTCGCGTCAGTTAGCACCTCTACAGTATAAAAGCTAAACAATATAGGTAAAAAAATACCGCGTTAGCAGGTATTTCTTTTCGATCCTCATTCGGTTTTCCTGATCGCGGCGCTTTTTAAGCCGTTTTCTTTCGCCTGCTTGCGCCAACCATAATGGGCGGCCAGCTTATATAAAAAGCGTGGAAGATTCGGCTCTACAAACAGATCATTTTGGGCGCTTCCGGCTTCTATCGTCTTGACAAGCCGATCGATCGCCTTGCCCAAATTAACGAGCGGCCCATGTCCCATTGGCGCCATCTGCACCATTTCCCCCGCGCCGATTCCCACCGCGCAGCCCCTTTGAAAGCCGCACTGATCGCACCAATTCCAAAGGATATCGATCGCTATGCTGTTTTGCGCGGCGTCATAAAACCCATTGTTGACCAGCGTGTAGACTCTGATCTTTTCCCGTCCCGTTATGCTTGCCTGTTGGACGGCGCTTAACGCTTGCAGCAGGTTGGAAGGCACGCCATCCACATAGAGCGGGCATGCGATCACAAAAACATCGCTGCCGGATAGGTCAGCCGCCAAGGCAGCCAGATTGGTGCCGGTCGACTGATACATCGTTATCTCGTTTTCCGCCGCCAGTTTATCTTTTAGGATATCCAGCAAATATAGAGACGTACTTCGCTTTGGGCGCGGGCTGCCGCTTAACATTACAATTTTCATTGAGTTGCCACCCCGATTTCTTCCGCCGTTTCATAAAACAGTACCGAACAGCCTGCCGCGCCCAAATTGATCGCGTTGGCGTTGACCAATCTTTTTGCGATGCTCCGCTCGTTATCGCCGCACGTTCCATAAAAGTGTACGTTTAGATGAAAGGGATTTTGGTGCCGCATTTGATGGTGCATCTGTCCATCGATATACCGGAAATACGGCAGCAAATAACCGATCGAACGGTCTAAAACAGCCTTTACATTGGCCGAATAGCCGCCATATAAAATGGGACTGACGATCATGACCTCGCTGCATTGCGCAAAGTAGGAAGGGAGCACCGAAGCCCGATCCTTTATTACACACCGGCCGGGCGTTTTAATCCAGCACCCAAAACAACCGATACAGTGCGCGACCGGCGGGTTGGCGGAAAAGAGCAGGTCCATCCCCTGTCGCCGGTCAAAAGTCGCCTCCAAACGCGGCTCCACATCATAAATCAGTAATCGTTTTGCCATATGGTCTCACCGCCCTTTACTCTTCCCGCAAGCCTTCATCGATGACCTTCTCGAAGGCTTCAAAATATTCCGCCATGCTTTCCAAAAGCGGCTCCGGCATTTCTCTGAGCAGGTTCAAGGCTTTGTCGCCCGCCTGCCGATGGTAGGCCGCGTGTGCTTCGTGATTCTTTTTTCCCGCCGCGGTGAGGTTCAGCACCACCTCGGTATCCGAATCCGGCGATACCCGTTTTTCCACCGCGCCTTTATCAACCAGCTTATAGATCATTTGCGAAGCCGCGCCCTTCGTGACGCCCATAACCTCCGCAAGCGCGGTAATGTTGATATTCGGATGATCGCCAACGGCGGCGATCGTATGGATTTCCGCCTTGGATAGCGGCACCTCGGTACCGTAGGTGCGCTTTTTGTCCTCCCAACGGGTATATTTATGGACAACGCGCTCCATCAGCGCGGTCAGCTCAGAAAAGTCCCTCATGCTATCATCCTCCAATTTTAGCATCTATACAGTTTAGTTTCTAAACTCATAATAGGCGCTTTCTTCCCATTTGTCAATAGGGTACGCAAAAAGGGCGGCACAGTTTTCCTGTGCCGCCCGGGACGTGCTTCCGTTATTTATCCAATAGGCCCAGACGATCGAGCACGACCGCAAGCTGTTCGCGCGTGGCGCAAGAGCGCGGCGCGGTGCCGTCCATAATGCCCTGTTTCTTCGCGTCGGCCCAAGCTTCTACCGCGTAGCGGCTGGGCGCCTTCTCCTCCTGCGCCGCCAGATAGCCGTTCAGCGCCGTATCGAACATCCGATTAAACTCTTCTTGTGTCATTTCGGGCTCCTTTCGGTAGTTTTTATAACACAGATCAAGGTCTACGTTGGTCGGAATGCCGGGCACGCGCCCGGTCGAGGCATACTGCCACATTTCATAGCGGCCCGTATAGGTAGGCTTTGCGCTCCACTGCGCCAGCCACACGTCGCAGGGCGGCAGTTGCTCCACATCGATGTAATGCGTCAGCCAATCCTCGTTGGCGTAAACGCCGCAGGGCCTCCCATTGTCACGAATGACCTCTAAAAACGCCGCGCAAAGGCCAGTGATGTTTTGTCTGGAAAACACAAACCCATGCCGCGCCTTGTACCCGTCCGCGTCCTCCATATCGAGCCAAATGGGCATAGTGGGCCGTCTGGTGCCCAAAACGGAAAGCACATGGTTCGCTTCCGCGCGGGCGTCCGCGTCGTTCAGCGCATAGCTGTAATGGTAGACCCCGCGCAGCAGCCCGGCTTCTCCCGCCTGCTCATAGTTATAGGCAAAGCGTTCGTCCACACTGTACAGGCCATAGCTTGACCGAATCACAGCGAATTGTTCCCCATGCTGCGCTACCTGCGGCCAATCAATCGCGCCGTCGTGCTCGCTGACGTCGATCCCTCTCAGCATCCGCCATTCCTCCTTTCATCGGATAGAATTTCTAGTTCTACCCTATGCGGGGAACGGCGCCCTTATGCCGCCGGCAGCGTCACGCCGTAAGATTCCGCAGGATCTCCTGATAGCGCCTTGTGGCAAGCTCGCTCGTCCCGCCTTTTTTGCAAAAACGCAGCGCCGCGAGCTTGGGCACGACCCTTTCAACCGGCACCTCCCCATGGACCGTTTTGGATCGAAGTGCTTCAAAGGCCTCTAAAAAGCGCGGGTCGGCCTTGGCCCGGTCATAGAACGATAGCACATACACATAGTAAAACAGGCCGTAGCCGCGAAAGGGATATTCGATCTGCAAGAACCGGGAACCAATGCCATAGTGGCAAGGGCTGATCGGCTTACGAATGACCCAGTGTTCCAAAAGAAATTCCACCGCCCGGTCGAGGCGTTGCTCCTTGTTGAGAACACGCGCATAGCGAAACAAATCCAAGACTTCCAAGGTCGTATAGGGGGTGGAGTACGCGGTCTCCTCGCCCCTGCCAAAGCTATATTTATTGCACTTCCAGCCGCCATCCTGCTGTTGCGTTGCAAGGAAATAGTCAAACGACTTTTTCACCCGTTCGTCGTCCGCATAGCCCATGCGGCACAAAACATTTACCGCCAAAGCGGTATGACATGGATATATCCCGCCGCTGGGCGAAACTTTTATTCTTCCATCCTCTCTCCAGCCGTCAAAAATGAGCGCGGCGACGTGTTTCATCACCTCATCCTCCGGCGGCACCCCGAGTTCCAATAGATATAACGCGCTTTCCAAGGTCGTAAAGGGCGCGCCTTTCAGCAATTTGTGATCGGGCGTCGTCCAATAGTCCGCGCCATTATCATACCGGTGCGATAAAATTGCCTCCACATCGGTCATATATTGTTGTTCCATATCGACAGGTCACCTCGCTCCTGATTTTCATGCTAACAGTATACCACCGATCCGAGGGGAGCACAATTTTTCGCGTGCGGGAGGAAGGTTTGCAAACACAAAATGCACCTCTAAAATCATTTACAGCATTTCATATGCCGCCGATTCTAAAAGTGCACTTGAGTTTTTTGTATCCAATTATTTCAGTTTATATTTCTTTTTGATCTGGTTTAAAAAGCCTGCAATTTCAGTCAACGCAGTGTCAGGAACATCACGCAATACGATAATTTGTGCATTGTCCGAGGCAATCGATCGTTGTTTATCCGTTAAGCCGTGCAAATAGTCCAGACTAACATCAAAATAACGTGCTATTGCTTCCTCTGTGGCATCTTCCGGTGACATTAAATCACGCTCATATAAAGAAATGGTATTTACCGAAACACCAAAGATATCGGCCATTGCTTTTTGCGTTAATCCTTTGTCCTTGCGCAACTCGCTTAAACGTTCCCCGACCATCGACGACCGCCCCCTTTACAATGAGAATAATTATATCATATCTAGTTCGCAGATGAAATCCCAAAACAACGAAATAGTTGTTGTCACACCTTTTTATGACACAGTATATAGGTGTATCATATGATTATTCATGAAAAAAAGCAAAGCGAGCGCAGGAGATTACATACATTCCAACGCACTGCGAATCATAGCGGTCACCACCTCTATTTGATAGGGCGGCGCGGTTTTCCATAGGTCAGAAAGTACATTAAAACCGCTCAGTTCATTATCGTTCAAGCAATCTTCCAGCAAATAGGTTGGCGATACCGCAAGCTCCCTGCATAGGCTAACGAAAACCGTCAGACTGGGAATCTTACGGCCTGCCTCAATTTGCCGAAAATAGGTCGCGTTGATATGACACAACTCGGATAAATGTTCTCCTGTCAATCCCTTGGCTTTACGCGCCGCCTTGATTCGCTGTCCCATACCGCTTTGTTCTGTCACTTTCAATTCCTCCGTCCATCATAACTTTCTGTGTAGGTAACGCTATCATAACACTAAATTTTTAGGAGTGGAATTGCCGTTAATAGTAATTTTACTACCACAGGTAGCTCGCGCCGCTCGCAATTTTATACGCGGCAGTAGCCGCGACGGCGGCGTGAGTCACGCCGCCCTACATGCTCGGTCGATGCATCCCGTTTGTAGGGCCGGGTGACCTCCCCCGGCCGCCCCCCGCGGCCCCCCCCCC
>NZ_JANGCE010000032.1 GCF_024462775.1 Butyricicoccus faecihominis | reverse complement strand
TTCCCCTCGCCGGGGGAAGCCCAAATGCACGCGCTGCTTAAGTTTACGCTTATGCTCAATAGGGGGCGGCTTTTTTTCGCTCGTTTTCCCTATTCTACGGTTCTTCCGGGTTCAGCGCTTCATCCTGCACCGCTAATGAAAGATCCAGCAAAAACGCGCGGATCTCTTGCGGAAACAGCTTTTTATAGTCCTCCAAAAACATTTCTATCGCGGCTTGGCCTTCCGCCATGTCGTAAAAACGGTTGATCCTGTCCTGATCGGCCCGCGCCGCGGGCTCGGTCGCCGGTTCCCAACGCAGCTCCATTTCCCCGTCACCTCCATGCGGCTATTCTATGTTGGCACCGCGCAAGGCTTGCCGCCCCAATCGAACCGGCTCGCAAATTACTTTATCAAGTATCTTATGTACCTATTATAGTACATCATTTTATACTTGTCAACGTAAAATTACTCGTTCGCGTATTTATGTGCAGTTTTACAAAAATGCCGCGGTTTGTTTTGATGAAATGCACGAAAGAAATCGCGCCTTGCTCATCCGGTCGCATGCGTGTATGCCCGCTGTCTTTTGCGCCCTCTTGTACGAGACTGCATGCGCCTGAACATAAAAGATCCCCCGGCTTCCCATTCCAAGGAAGCCGGGGGGATCTTCTATGTCATTTAGCTAAGGTAACGCAAGTAGGGCGCGACGCCCTCGGCGCGCCGAGAGCGAAGCACCGGGATAAGTGAGAGCATCAAACAGGCCGATACGGCCGAGCGAAGGGACATGGTTTCTCATGAAGTGTTACGTCCCTTCGAGACGGCGCGCCGAGGGCGTGGTCCAGACCAGCTTCTCTTGGCCTTCGGCCAATTCACCTTCTCGCGCCCTACTAGCTCGGTGAATCCCTTGTTTTTTCCTATAAGTTTCCCTTAACTAAATGACATTGCGGGAATCTTTATAGGTTTTCTTTCACAACTCTCATAAGCTGATTAAATTCCTTGACCATATAGCTCGAATCACCGGTATGCCGCTCCAATGTGTCCGCAAATTTTTCGCTTGCTTCATTTATTTGCTGCCGCCTGCACGATTTGGGGGCGTCGTCCAACAGCTCGCTGCATTCCAGATTGAACGCGTCCGCGATATTGCGCAATGTTTTCAGTTCCGGCTCCGCCACACCACGCTCAAACCTACCGATCTGGGCGGGATCTACTTTGGACCTGTCGCCAAGCTCTGCTTGCGACCAGCCCCGCTCGGTTCTGTAAGATCTAATCATGTCCCCTAGGTTCATAAATAGTAAGCTCCTTGTGGGCGGCGTTGCACGCGAAGAAACACTACTATTATTTTACCATGCCCGCCGTATTTATAGGAGCCATTTTACATTATTTTGTAAAATTCTGCGAGGTAGTTCCATACCTGACTATTTATACCCCTTTGTCTCTTTCCCGATCATACTTCGCCGCGCCCGCATAACCGTAATGCTGCAAAGGTGGCATCGTCATTCGGTATGACTACCGCTTCCGTTGAAACCGGGAACGGCGCGTATCTGACAAACACGTCGTTATCTCTCTTATAGTTTCTTTTCGCGGCAAAATCCTATTATATGCGCGCTTTTGGGCGGTACTTTTTATTTTAGCCGGCTTCCTTTTCGTTTTGGACGTGACATCTACATCAATTCCCGCATCTGCGCGGCCAAGCCGCAAGCCGCCCTCGCCCACGGGCTTGAGCATCTCAAGCCCGACCACCTATACAACGCCGACCCCGTCGAAACGTGCCTCTGAGCCTCGCGACGACCACGCCCGACCTTTCGGTTATGTCGAGGCGTATAGGGACGGATGGGCTTTAGTTCCTCCGGTGTATGTCGTTCGGGGGTGATGCGGCCTGCGTTGCTCGCTTGCCTCACGCCATACTTCTCCGCGTATTTCATCGGGGCTGCTTCCTTCATCCCTTTTTATTTACTTGTCCAATAACCATGGTACTCCTACCCCCTCCAAACAAATGGCGAAAATAAACCTTGCTATTTGAAGTTTTATGGTGTATACTGAACAAGTATTCTAAATGTACTAATTGATGCTACAGGTGTAAGTCAATTTTTCTTTTGACTTAACATGCTGTAGTTTTTTTATTTGCACAATTTTGAATAACATAATTTAGGAGGTACACGTTTATGAGTAACGGTATCGTAAAATGGTTTAATGCAGAAAAGGGCTTTGGCTTCATCCAGAACGACGACGGCAGCGACGATGTGTTCGTTCACTTCTCCGCCATCCAGTCCGAAGGCTACAAGTCCCTGAATGAAGGCCAGCGCGTTTCGTTCGAGTCCGAGGTTGATCCCAAGAACAGCAGCAAGATGCGCGCTGTCAATGTCTGCCTCGCCTAAGCAAAATATTTGCCATGACCGCCCCCTAACCGGGGCGGTTTTGTTTTATCATGCCGGTCTCCCTTTCCGCGTGCTTACAGCGGTTGGCGCGGCGCCCGCATAGCGTGTCAGTCTTATCCCGCCTCCCGCCTGTGCGCCTTGACCCGCGCCGCCCACTCGTTCTCCCAGTCGGCCAGTTGGGCCGTTTTGTGCGGCGGCGCGCCGAGCTGATCCCTGCCGCACTTGTCCAGCCGGTCCCAGATGATCCCCTTCCAGCCCGCCGCCATGCACTCGCCGATCAGCGCGGCCACCGCCTCGTCGCCGTACTGCTCCGCGTGCTTGCGGATGCTGGCCACCAGCGATTTTAAGCCGGTCGGCTTGTAGGTCTCCTTGCGCTCCCGCTTGTAGCGCAGCCACTCGTTCGCCGCCTCCAAAAGCGCTGGCGAACGGGCTTCTAAGGGGGTAAGAGGGTTTTTAATATCTGTTTCTTTTTCTGTATCTGTATCTGTCTCTTTCTCTGTATCAGGTTTTTTGGGCTTCGCGGAAAACCGTTCGCTTGTTTTGGGTTTCTCCGGCTTGCCGTCGCCGTGCGGCGGCCTGCCGCCCTTGGCTCCGTTTTCCCGGTTTCGTTCGCACCGCTCGCTGTACTTGTCCGCATCGCGGTCGAGCTGCGCCCGAATGAAGGAAAACGCCATTTTAGCCGCCCCGGCAAGCTCGCCCTCCCGGCCATACTCCGCGTACTCAAACAGCGCCGTCAGCAGCGCGCCGCGTTCCGCGTCGGTCAGCAGCTCCAAATGCTCCCGGTAATCGAAATATAGCATAAATGCCTTGCGTCCCGCCATTATGTCTCCCTCGTTTCTATTGCCAGTAAAACCGGCCAAATTACTCTAAGAAGTATTTGTATCTCTATTGTACGACAATGCATTTTACTTGTCAACGTAATTTTACGCAATCACGTATTCTGTTAGATGATAACGAAAAAAGGGCTACCATTGAGAAACTCTCAACGGTAGCCCTTTTTTACTTTTTAGATGATAGCGAGCAAACCAGTACAAACACACCGCCAACCATATAAATGGCTGGCGGGTGTTCGTACAGCTCGCCATTGGTGGAACCGAGGGGAGTTGAATCCGTTCCTTATTACGGTATAGCTTGCTTTAATCGTAACGTGTTGCATATTGTGTTGCATTTGTTCAAATGCGGCGGCCCCGACCGATAAGAACAGAGCGTTATTAAAAATGGCGCTTGATAAACCGCACCAGATCATCAAAGTTTTTCACAACATAGTTTGATTCGTCAAATACTCTTTGCAATTCACCCCGAAATGCATCACACCTATTCAAAACACGTGCTTTTTTCCATGATCGTGGTACGTCATCTAATAACTCGCTGACCTCCACATTAAACGCATCTGCGATATTGTACAGCGTATGGAGCTTTGGCACTGCTTGGCCACGTTCAAACCTACCGACTTGCGCGGAATCTATTTTCGCTCTATCTCCAAGTTCGGCTTGTGTCCAATCCATTTGATTCCGGTAACGCCTGATTATTTCTCCAAGGTCCATAGGAAACACTCCTTACGGGCTATTTTATGTGCAGAGATACCAGTAGAATGTAACGATTATCTCAAGGCTTACTATACCCGCCGTTTATGGAGTATTTTACCGTATTATGTCGAATTTTTCGAGGTAGCTAAATGCCTACGATTTATGGACTAATAGAAAAAATGGCCCCGGCCACTCCAATCAAGGAGCAGCCGGGGCCTTGCCATATCTATTCGCTATCAAACACCTTATCTGTATAGTCCTTTGCGAGGGTCAGCACGCGCGCCATGTCCTCTGTCATGTCGATCCCCTTGTAGGCTTCGCTGCCGCCTTTGCCTTTGAGCGTGCCGGTCGCAGCCAACGCCTGCAGCTCTGTGTGAATACGGCCAGTAAACTCGTCCACGCTCTTGTGCCGCTGCTCGGCCAGCACTTTCAGCGTTTCGTCCCGCGCGATCTCGCGCATCGTTTTTTCATCCATCTTATCGTCCTCCTTTTCATATTCCTGCACCTCCGCCCACGGAAACCGCGCCCCCGGACAATCAGTTGAATATACATCCTTATGCCGCAGCAGCCGCAGCTTGCCCCAATTCCGCATAATGTCCCGCAGCAGCTCCTTTACCGCTGCGAGCTGTGCCGCCGGCATGGTCTCGGTCATGTACGCGCCCTCGCAGCACACGCCAATGCTGTAATCATTGGCCCCCTTCGCATGTGATCCCAGCGCCCAATCCGGGCGGCCACGGTAGACGCTGCCGTCCTTGCGTATGTAATAGTGGTATCCAATGCCGTTCCAGCCGTTCTTTAGGTGCCAGCTATTGATATCCCACACCGTCGCGCTGGACGCTTCCGCGTGATGCAACACGACCGCCGTCGTTTTGCTGCGTCGCGTGTACGGCCCCGTGTGGGGCAGGTTGCATTCAATGATCCGCATTGCCTTCATCGCCCTTCTGTTTCATCGCTTCCAGCGCCTTCTGCAAAAACGCCGGATATTTTACCCCCATCAGCCCCAAGTTCTCCAGCATTGAAAGCCCTTCGTTGCCGATGAAAAACAGTACGATCATCGTCCGAAACACGTCGGCGCCGGTCGCGCGGTCGAGCATGACGCCCAGCCACACCAACAGCAAAATCATGCCCTTTTTGCAGATGCCACGAAATCCGGCCTTGCTATCCAGCGCGCCGGTTTCAGATTTGTTTGATTTTTGCCACAGCAGCGCCACCAAAACGCCGGTGATATAATCCGCGGCCATCAGGCCCACTAAGACCTGCAAGGTCGCGTCCCACCCTCCAAATAACTTTGCCAGCGCGCCGCCGGCCAAAGCCAGCACGGCCAGCACGCTGTTTTTTACATTCATGATCTGTTCCATTATGTATGCTCCTTTCTTGCCTCCAGTCGAGCGATCACCGTCGCCAGCTCCGCGCGCGTTACTGTATCGCCCGGCCGAAAAGCCCCATCCGCGTCGCCCTGCATAATGCCGTTTGCCGCGCAGTAAGCCACGCCCCACACATAGCGGGCCCCGATGATACGGCTTGCCTTTTTGTCTCCGTCATTGCCCGCGGCGAAGAACAGGCTGCACCAGTCAGCGATCGGCGCAAGCCCCGCGTCGATATCGGCCACATTGCAGGTGTTGTCGACAGCGTATCCACGCCCTGCGCGATGATCTCCGGCGCCGCATCGGTCAGCAGCTTGTGGTAATACTTGCCGCCGCTATAGCTCGTCCCCGTGGGTAGGAAGATCAGCTTACGATCCGGCGCAATCAGCCGGAATACCTCTTCCGTGCTTTTCGCATGGTTGCTGCTCCCAGCTCCTCGCCAGTTGCGGTCAGGCCCCGCGAGCCGGTCCACCCCGCCGCGTGCCATGCCGTCACGCCAAGGTGATCTAAAAATCGCTTGTTGTCGTCCATGTGCTTCTCCTTTAATATACACCGAGCCAGTCTATTGTAGCGGTTGTCGCCGTGATCGATTTCGCGTTCAAATGGCAGGTGCAACCGTATCCAGCCGCAACGTCCCCGCCATGGATCGGGCCGTCTAACGGCTCGCCATAGCGTGTGTCAAATGTGATTGCCTGCCCATTTTGTACATCTATCAGCACATCACATTCGCCAGACACAAATACGAAAAGGTATCTTGAGATATCGACTGTGCTGTTTTTCTCTGCCGTGAAGCCCTCTACTTTCGACCATTTTGTCCATGTCTTGATCGCGCGGATATTGTTGGCCATCGTGCCGTAATCCGCGCCCGCGCTTGTGCCAACGCCCTTGTCCGAAATCGCGCTTGCCACCTGCGCTTTGCCGTTGGCGACCGATGTTTTCGCGCCGTCAATCTCCGCCAGTACCGTACCCGCTGCCCGGCCGCCGACAGCGCTGGTGTTGCCCGCTGTACCGGCATAGTTTACAGATTTTTGACCGTCGCCGGTGTTGTCTACGTTGCCGAGCCCGATGTCTGCTTTTGACGGCGTCCACGTACTGGGCCGCGCACCAACCTGCTCGGCGGTGTGGGTATGGTTCGCGAGCGCTCTTCCCGCAATCGCACCGCCGATCTCGGTTTTGACCGCGTCCAGATCAGCATCCATTGTTACCGGCAGGTTTGCGCCGCTATTACCAACCAGCAGCTTCCCCGCGTCTGTCTGTAACCCCAGTTCGCCGTCAACCAACGTCGGTGTATTTGCCGCTGTTCCACGTTTGATCTGTATCGTCCTCATATTATCATCTCCTCAATAAATGCCAACGCAGGACATTGTTGCTCTGTTTGCTGTCAGCGTTTTTGCTGCTGCGTTAAAGGTACCCCCTCGATATACATCGATGCTGCCGCCGCAGTATGGACCGGTTCTGGGATCCATAACTCTTTCGTTGAAATTAAACGCCTGACCATTTTGTACGTCTATCAACACACCCGGATAGGTATCACTGGAACTGACGCCGCTTGTGCTTCCGATGATCACCACATACTGATATTTAGAAATATCTACAGTCGTGCCGCCGTTTTTGACTGAAAATCCTCCCATCGCCGACCAAGAAGCCGACGTTTTGATCGCCCGAATATTATTCGCCATCGTCCCAAAATCCGCTCCCGCGCCAGTGCTGACCCCCTTGTCGCTAATCGCACTGGCGATCTGGGCTTTCCCATTAGCGACAGACGTTTTTAGGTTGTCGATTTCGGATAAGACTGTACTTGACGCCCGCCCGCCAACCGCGTTCGTGTTGCCAGACGTATTGGCATAATTAACGCTTTTCTGCCCATCGGATGTGTTATCAACGTTCCCCAGCCCAACATCCCATTTGTTCGGCACCCACGTGCTCGGCCTAGCGCCCACCTCTGCCGCTGTGTGCGTATGGTTCGCCGGAGCCGTTCCCGCTATCGCACCATTCAGTTCGGCCTTTACCGCGACCAGCTCCTCGTCCATGACAACGCCTACATTTGCGCCGCCATTGCCGATATACAACTTGCCCTCGTCTGTTTTAAGTCCCAGCTCGCCGTCCGCCAGCGTCGTGCCGCCGTGCGCGCCGCGTTTGATCTGGAATATATTTGCCATATTGCCCTCCTATGTCCACGCGCCGCAATCGATATTGCCATCTACCGGTATCGCGCCGACCTGCTCAGCAGTGATCCCGTGCGGGTTGCCCTTGTCCGCGATATGCGTTTGCAGGTTGCCTTGCACCACCTGCGCGGCCCCGGCAGGATCGTAATTCATCTGCGGAAGCTGCTCGGCAGGAACCTTCCCGTCACTATCCAACGTCGCTACGCCATTCGCCGCGCCCTTCTGCGCGGTCGGGATAAAATCCCCGGTCGCGATCTCCGCCGCCCGGTCGGCTTCCGTTTTGGCGCGATCGGCCTCGGTCTTGGCCGTGGCCGCGCTACCCGCCGCCGCTTCCTGCGATGCCTGCGCGCCTGTCTTGGCGGCCTCCGCAGCGACTTGCGCCGCTTCCGCCCCCGTTTGGGCCGTTTCTGCCGCCGCGGCGCTTTCCGTAACTGTGGTTTCGCTGGCCGCCGCTGCCGTGCTTGCCGCTACCGCGTCAGCCTTTGCGGTTTCCGCCGCCTGCTGCGCTGCTTGAGCTGCCGCCTTACTGGCCCCGGCCTTCGTTTCGCTTTCTGCCGCCGCTACCTTGCTTGCCTTGGCGGCTGTTTCGCTCGCCTGCGACGCTGTTCGTGCGGCTTCCGCGCCAGCTCTCGCCGTCTCCGCATCTGCTTTTGCGGTTTCCGCGCTGGCCTTGGCATTTTCTGCGCCTGTTTGCGCTGTTTCGGCTCCAGTTTTGGCTCCCTCCGCCGCTTGCCGCGCAGCAGCAGCGGTATTTTCACTCGCTTTCGCCGCTTCCGCGCTTTCGGCTGCCGCCGTTTCGCTGGCCTTGGCCGCGTCCTTTGCGGCTGCCGCTTGGTCAAGCACGCTTCCAAAGGTCTTTTGCCGCTCGGTTTCCGCAGCTTCTCGCAAATCCTCCGCATGAACGCGCCAGCTTTCCGCATTGCCCCGGCCCTCTTCCGCCAGAACCCGTGCGCTTTCCGCCGAAGTGCGGCTGGTTTCTCCGGTGTTGCGCTCGCTCTCACCGGCTGCCCGTTCCGCTTCGGCCGACATGCGCGCCGCTTCCGCCCGCTGCCGCGCGTCCTCCTCGGTCACGATCTGCGCCGCCGTGCTTGCAGCCTGCGTTGCAGATGTCGCCGCATTGCCTGCGCTCTGCTGCGCGGCCTGCACATATTCCGGTGCCTTGGCCGCAGTCTGGAGCGCGCCCTCTAATTCCTCGGCTGTTTTAAAGTACTTTGAAATTACTACATCCATCTGGATTCCTCCTACCGAATACGGATAAACGACTTAGTCGGCGCGCCTAAATCAATTTTGGGATAGCTGCGCAGATCATCGGAATATCCAAATACAGTCATCGTTTCTGTGTCACCCGGCGCGTATGCCATTATAAGGCCGTTGTTTGATGCAGCGACACAGGTCGCGGGCGAATGTATCCATACGCCATCCGCGTTCCACGTATACTTATTCCATGTTCCGTTAGGCGTGGCGGCTTCCGCGGCCTCAAACACGGAGCCGCTTGTCCCAATCGCTACAAACTTTCCCGCATACGACAGCCCTTTGATCGCACCGGTCAGCACCTGTTTTACTTCAAAGCTCCCCACAGGGCTGGTAGCGTACCGTATCTTACCGGCGCTGTCTCCCATGACCAGATACCCATTTCCCACCGCGATATGCTCTAATCGTCTATCAACCGTTACCTCAGTCCAGTTAGTCAAATCGCGCGAATATGTGTAAAATCCCTCACTATCACCGTCTTTAAAGTATCCCACCGCCACATAGCACCCGCCGAAATACACTGCTGCATAAACCGAGCGCAGCTTGGAACCCACCCTATGTGTATCCCACCCACTGTCAACTGCAGAAGAGCGGCAGATCGCCGCGTTAAGGTCTGTATTTCTCCGAAACGCAAAGCAATATTCCCCATCGCTATAAAGCAGCTTTTTAGAAAAATTGTCACCATAGGCAGGCGTTTCAATAAGCACCCACGGCCCCCATAGCTGAGGCGCGTAGGCAATATATGCCGATGCGCCGCCCGCAGAATTTTGTGAGCGATACTCACATAGCGCTACATATTGCCGCCCGTCATAAATGATATCCATCCATTGCGCTTGTCCTCCGCCGATCGTTGGCAGCGCCGCCGAGGCCCACGGCTTTGTAAGGCTATCTGTATAGCCGATCACGCCCACACCACTATTATTATTCTGACCGCCCAGCGCCACATAGTAACCGTTAACGACCTGCGCAGCGGTCGGCGTATAGACGCTATCAAACGGTGCGAACCGCTTAAACCCTCGCTCGATCGACGGCCCGATAATCGCGCCCAGTTCTGGTAGCTCCGCCGCGACAAAATTGCTCCCGTCGCACGCGTGCCAGTTCGCGCCGAGCGACGCTCTTGTGGTGGTCTTGATATCGCCCACCGCCCAGCAGGCGTTAAAGGCGTCCTTCGGCTCCGCGCCGCCCCGGTCGATGTTCAGCGCGTCGCAAACGTCGTCCGGCAGTACGTTCTGCTTGGTGTAGCGGCTGCCCGCTTGGATTGCGTCGTCCACATAGGACAGCGTGCCCTCCACCGCCTGCCCGTCGTCCTGCGTAATCCGCACCCGGTTCGCCTTGCCGGGCGCGGGTATCCTGTCTTTCATAAAATCCCTCCTGCTTCCATTGCGAACGAATTTGCCTGCCGCAGCTCCGCCGCCTCAACCATGCCGTCGATCGTCAGCAGCAGCAAATGCAGGTCCCATTCGATCGCGTTCGACTGGTTGTAATCCAGTGTTTCCGTAAAGTCGATCGCCCGCCAGCCGGGCAGGGGATAATAGCTTTCTTGCAGCTTATCCACGTTGCGCCGTATCCGGTCAAACTGTTCGCGCGTCGGGAACGCCGTGCGCGTCCAGTCCGCGCGGATGCTTTCGGTATCCGGCGCGTAGCCGTTTTCCAGCAGCCGCGCCCGCGCCGTGCCCGTGGCCCCCTCGATACGGTTTAGGTCGGCGGCGTTCAGGTAAGCGTCCGACAGGTCGGCCGGCCAAACCAGCCGCGCCCCGTCGCGCGCCGCCACGCCGCGCAGGTCCTTGGCCACATACAGGTCGCTGTCGTCGCCCGCCGCCGCTCGCTCGACGATCTCGCGGCTGCGGTTGTATTTCAGATCATCCACCCGCGATCACCGCCTTTGCGATACCGCCGCCCGTCAGATCGATATCCATGCTCTCCACCGTGCCGGTGAGCGTCATGCCGCCCTTTGTTTGCAGCTCCACCGCATCGCCCGCGGCGGCCGCCACCGGGAACAGATCGCCCCGGTCCTCAACGCGCCGCTGGTAATAGTCGTACAGCCGCTGCGCGACCGCCTGCGGGTCCGCCGTCAGCGTGCAGTCCTCAAAGCTCTGTACGTTCGCCCGCGCGCCCGCGGGCAGACGCGCCGCGTACACGCTGCCGCCAAGGCTCATCTGGTCCTCGTAGCTCTTGCCGGTCAGCACGACCTCGCCCTCCTCATGGACGCGCAGCCGCGCGTAGTTCACGCCGCTCTCCACGATCTCCGCGCCCTCGCAGGACAGGCTTGTGGACGGCGACCCAAACATCACCCGCTCTTCCCCTGCCTTGCACACGGCCCGGAAAAGCTCGTCCCGGTCCTTGGAAAGGCCGGTCAGCGCATAGTGGTGCGTGTACACCTCCACGCCCGAAACATAGCGCCGCTGCGTCTGCCGGTGCCCCGCCACCTTGTCGCGCGGCGCAATGACCGTGAACGCCGCCGTGGGCACAGGCACCAGCCGCACCTTGTCGCTCCGCGCGCAGCGCACCATTGCGCCGATCGCGAACGCGAGCTGCTGCACCGCCTCCCGGTGCGAGCAGACCGGCAAATACCCCTTGACCACGGTCCCCGCCAGCGCCGGGTCGATCTCGTAATCTGTAACGCCCGCCGAACGCATGATCTCGCCCAGCAGCTCGCCCGCCGCAATGCCGTCCAGCCAAAGGCCGCCCATGTAGTCCGTCTGACCGATCACGCCGATCAGGTCGATGCAGTCGATCGACACGGCCCGCTGGTCCTCTACCTCGGGCGTATCGGTATAGAACGTGCCCATTTCGCGCAGCGCGCCGTCCACCTTTTGCCGCACGGTCACGCGCTGCTGCTGCTGGAACACAGAATACACGCCCGACATGTCCAGCAGGTCAAAGCGCCGGTCCGCGTAAAAGCCGAAACGGAAGGTATTGACGCTCACTGTCATACCAGCCGGGTCGGCTTCCTCTAAAAGCGAAGCCTCGGTGATGCGGTCGCCCGTCAGCTCCTCCACCATGCCGTAGATCAGCTTGAACAGCTTCAAATAACGGTAGGGCTTGTTGGTCGCGCGGAAGGTCAGCGCCAGCCCGTAATAGTTCTGCACCAGCCTGTCGCAAAAGTAGACAGGCCCCGTCGGCGCGAAGTCCTGCGCCGCCAGCAGCCCGCCCGCTTCGTCGAACCACTGCACCGAAAGCGCGCTGCACCAGTCCCCTGTCGTGTCTGAAAACACCAGCGTCAGCCCAAGCGAGGTATGCGGGTTTGAGAAACCGACGGTAAGCGCCGGCGGCTGACTGAACCGCCCTTTATCATCGCTCTGCGAGAGCGACCACAGGCCCATGTCCTCGGCGGCCGGGTCGTCGGCAAACAGCCGGTATTGGCCGTCGAGCAGGAACTCGTTCTGCTCCAGCGTGCCCCACCGCGTCGGCACGCGCGCCTCCGCGTGGTCGTGCAGCTCGGCAAGGTCTACCCATGGCTGTTTGTCGTCCGCGCGCGGCGCGCCGTCCGCGGCAGCCGTCGGGTCTACCAATTCGTAATGGATCAGGGTCTCGGTCTTCATCGGCCTTCCTCCAGCGGCGTTACGCCCGTGATGGTCAGCGTCAGGCCGTCCCAGCGGCGCGTGCCGCCGTCGATAAACAGCAGCGCGTCGTCGCCCAGCTCCACCCGCGCCTCCATCGTCACATCGGCCTGACCGTCCGGCAGCGTGACAAAAACACTGGGCAGATCGGTCGCCAGCGCGCGGCGCAGCCGGTCGTAGTCGTCCTGCGAAATGCTGCCCAGCGTCGCGGTATAGACCCGGTAACGGGCGCGCACCTCGGCGCGCCTTGTCCCGTCCTCGGCGGTCAGGTTGTATTTGTAATCCCGCTGCTCCCCGCGTTGCAAATCCGCAATGCCCACGCCGGGGAATTTTGTGCCGTCGATCTGTATCATGCGTATGCGCCTCCCTTTGCCATGCTGCCGCCCTTTCGCTTTTCCTCCATGCGGACGACCGGCGTCAGCAGCCGGCCGAGCTGTGCCAGCTCGCCCTTGAACTCGATCACCGGCGTCGCGACGGTGTGCGTCGTCTTGTACACCGTCTGCACCGGCGCGGGGCCGGCCTTTGCCGCCTGCCGTTCGGCCTGCACCCTTACATCCGCAGACAGCTTCAGTACTTCGCCATCCAGCGTGCGGCTGATCTGCCGGTACACGTCGCCCATCTGCTTGTCAAAGCCGACCGCCACGCCCTCGGCCAGCGGCCGCCCCACCAGATCGCGCGTCTTTTTTGAGGGGCTGTTCACGTCCGCCGCCCGGCGCATCGCGCTGATCGCCCTGCTGACGATCTCGCTCGCCGCCGCGGACAGCATGCCGGATTTGGAGTACATGCCGTCGATCATGCCCTGAATGCTGTCCTTGCCAATATCGGTCAGCAGGTCCGGCACGCTTTCCAGCGTCTCGTCCAGCTTGCCGGTAAAATCGTTTTCCAGCGTTTCGAGCTGATCCGCGTAGAACTTTTCCGCAACCTCCTTTGCGAGGTCCTGCTGCTCCTGCCAAGCGTCGGTATATTGTTTCAACGCTTCGGGCGGCAGCGCTATCAGCTTTTCCGCGAACTTGGCGCCCTCTTCCACGCCGAGCGCCGTCACCTGCTGCATGAACTCGTCCGACACACCAAGGCCCGCAAGTTCGGTCAGCGCGTCGTCGTACCGCTTGACCGCTTTGATATTGTCCTCGATCTTGCCGAGGGACAGATCGCCGTTCTTGCCGATCGTGAACAGGTCGCCAAAGCCGGAAAGCTTCTTTTGCATGCTCTCCTGCTGCCGCACCAGATCGTCGTGCGCCGCCTGAAATTCCGCCGTCAGCTCGTTTACGCGCGTCTTGACCGTGGAAAGCGCCTCGTCGTAGCCGTCGTTCAGCGCGTCCTTGTAGGCCGTCATGACCTCGCGGGCCGCGTCCTCGTAGGATTTCTTCTGCTCGTCGGTCGCGTCGTCGCGGGCCCCCAATTTCTCCACATCCGCGTCGAGCCAGCGCTCGAACTTGTCAAGCGCCGCGTCCCGTCCCTTCTGTACGCCATAGGTCAGGTTTTCCACGTACAGGCCGCCGATGTCCTGAAAGCTCTTCGCGTGCTCCCGCGCATCCTCCAGCGCGTGCCGGGACAGCAGCGCCACGTTGCTCCTAACTGTGTCCTCGCTGTCCCCGATGCCGAGCGCCATGCCCATGCCCATCATGCGGCCGACCTTTTCGCGGAAATCGCGCGACGGCGACTGAATGCCCACCGCATGTTTCGCCGCGTCCAGCGCGTTTTTCGCCAGCGAAGCCGCCGCGTTCGCCACGCTGCGCGCCATGCTGGAAATGCCGTTCATCAGGCCTTGCGCCATGTTTACGCCGACCGCACGAAAAGTGCTTGCCACTTTGGCGGCGGAACCCTTCGCACCCGCGGCCACCGTGTCCATCGCCGTGCTGACTGCCTGCGCGCCGCCATCAATGCCGCTTTTCAGGCTTGCCGACAGCTCGCCGCCGACCGTGCTAAACTCACCGGCCTTGCCCTTTGCCGCGCCGCTCGCGCCGGTCGCCAAAAGGATCGCGGCCTCCACCGCGCCAGCCACACCGGAACGCATACCCGTGCTGTACTGCGTCGCCGCCTGCGCGCCGCCCTCCTGCGCCTGCGGCGCGATGCCGAGCAGCTTTGCAATGGCCTGCCCGGCCATACTGCCCGCCGCCGTTTCCGCCGCGCCCGCGCCGTTTGCAATCCCCTCGGCATAGCCCTCCGCAAAATATCCGCCCTGCTCCATTGTCAGCGCGCTGGGGGAATGGCTTTGCTGTGTCTCCGGGATCGCGTCCAGCGCGGCCTGCACCATGGCGCGCACCTCTTCGGACGGATTGCTGGCGAGAATAGCCTCCAAAAAGCCCTGCATAAAGTCATAGCCATATGTCGTGGTGTCGCCGTCCAGCGCCGCCTCGCACATGGCCTCCACCTGCGCCGCGTTGCCGCTTGCCAAGGCTTCCGCCGCGGCAATGCCGCTTGCAAACTCAGCGGTGACCGTGTAGCCCTTTTCCTGCATCTGCGCCGTGACGTCCGCTGCCGAAACGACCCCCTGCGCGACCAACTGGACCGCTGCGTCGACCTGCGGCTGGCCCGCCGCTATGCTTGCGGACCACTCGGTCATCAAGTTTTCCTGCGCGGTTTTCAGCTCCGTGCCGGCCGATTCCCACATGGCCCGCATATTGTTTACTTGGGCTTCCGTGATATCGCTTTCGCCGGACCGGTATCTCGCAAACATATCCTGATAGATCCCGCCCAGTTCGTCCGCTTGGGCTTGCAGCTCGCCCACGGTGGCAGTTCCCGCCGTCTTAAAGGAGTACTGTACCTTGTTCAGCGCCTGTTCCAGCGCTTCGCCGCCCTGCTCCATGGCCGCTAAAACACCCTCGTAGTTCGAGATCGTTTTGTAGTAGCCGCTTACCGTGCCGTCCGCTTTCGCGTACTCACCGTCCAGATCGGAAACCAGTTGCTTCTGCTCTTCCAGCGCCAGCTTCATCTGCTCGTAATCAGCTTCGTTGAATGTGGAAGCGCTTTTGAACGCCTCGATCTCGCTTTCGATCTGCTTTTGCTTTTCCAGCGCGTCATTGCGCTTTTGCTGAATCTGGTACCGTTCCTTTTCCGCGTCGACAATGCCCGCCTGCGCAGCATTATACTGTTCTTGATTTGCGTCTAAGACCGCCTGCGCGCGTTTCATGCGGATCGTTTCCTCGATCGCGTCCGAAAGCTCATAATAGGTCCCGGTCTCGTCCTCGGTCTTGGATATCGCGCCGGGGATCGCTTCGTTTATCAGCTTTTCCAGAACGGCCGCGCGGCCCTCATAGCCGCTTTTTACGCGGCCGTTAGCGTCGATCAGGCCCTCAAACTCCCGCACCTGCGCTGCGGTAATGTCGATCTCGGACAAGCTGGCGTTCAGCTGATCCTGTGCAGCGGATTGCAGCTCTTTTGTTGCCTCTGTCCGGTCGTCGATCGACTGGATCAGCTTCTCCCGTTCCTCACGCGCCGCCTTTTCCGCTTGCGTCTCCGTATCGGTCGCCGCGTATAGCGCCGCCAGTCCGGTCGTCAACAGGGTAACGGCAACGACTACAGCGCCGACCGGGTTCGCGGCGATCACCGTATTCCACGCCGCCTGCGCGGCGGTGGCAAGCCCGATCTGTCCGGTCAGCACGCCGACAATAGCTTCCTGTGCCGTCAGCGCGCCGGCCGTGACGCCCGACTGCACCGCGGAGGCCGATTGCCGCATGTTAAACAGCTCTACTGCGCACGACGCCTCCTGAATGCCCTTTACCAGCTTATCGAACGATGCGACGGCCTGAAAGGCTTTCTCAATCGTCCCTGCCGCCTTTTGCGCCGCCGCGCCGATACCGCCGAGCTTCTTTTTCAGGTCACTGTCGTCACCGATTATTTTAATTTCTACCGAACCATCGTTTGCCAATGCTGTTCACCTCGTTTTGGGTATCAAAAAACCACCCTACTTTTGTAAGGTGGTTGTCGTATTTTATTGGTTATGCTATACTATTTTTGGGCACTGTCACAGACGGCAGGCGGTTGGCCACTCTCCTGCAAGGGAGGTGGTGCTTATGGGCAGAAAACTCTTTCGGGTTTTCTTATGTGCAGCAGTCTTGCTACATATTTTGACCATAAATGCAAAGTAACCGCCCTCACGACCAAATGAAGCGGTTACTTTGTAAGTAATTGATTCGGGTCAACCGTCTGCCGACAGTGTCCCTTTGTATATTCAGTATACCATCGGCGCGACCGCTTGTCAATCTCGGCCCAGCAGCTCTCGCCACATTCCCGCCGCGCGGCAGCGCGTGAACGCCCGCGCCAACCAGCGCCGTACCGCAATCCGTCAGTGCCGTCGTTTGCCGTTGCCGCCCTTGTCGAAATATGGTATACTGTCCTTGGGCACTGTCACAGACGGCAGGCGGTTGGCCACTCCCTTGATGAAAGGGGGTGATAGCATTTGCGGATGAAACTTTTCCGGTTTCTGGTGTGCATAGCGTTTTCGCTCTACATACTTACGATAAATGCAAAATGACCGCCCAACCCTGCAAAAGTTAGCGGTCATTTCGACTAAAGACATTTGAGGGCTAACCGTCTGCCGACAGTGTCCCTTTGTGTTTTCAGTATACCATTGCGGCGCCCGCTTGTCAATCTCGGCCCAGCAGCCCCGCCACGTCCCCGCCGTGCAGCAGCGCGTGAACGCCCGCGCCAACCAGCGCCGTACCGCAATCCGTCAGTGCCGTCGTTTGCCGTTGCCGCCCTTGTCGATATATGCTATACTGTCCTTGGGCACTGTCACAGACGGCAGGCGGTTAGCCACTCCCTTGATGAAAGGGGGTGACGCGATTGTGGACAAAGCTTTTCGGCTTTTTGTATGCACAGCAGTTTTGCTTTACATACTGACCATATACGCGAAATGACCGCCCTACCTGCAAAGTAAGCGGTCATTTCTTATGAACCTTTAACTTTCAGGGCTAACCGTCTGCCGACAGTGTCCCTTTGTGTTTTCAGTATACCATCGGCGCGCCCACTTGTCAATCTCGGCCCAACAGCCCCGCCACGTCCCCGCCGTGCAGCAGCGCGTCGGTGATCGCGTCGAGCTGCTCCCGCTCGTTTTCGGGCAGCGGCAGCGCGTACAGCTTCTTCATCTCGCGGTAATACTTGCGCTGCTCCTTGTCCTTGACGCTCGACAGGTCGATCGCCCGGCAGCGCCGCACCTCGCAAAAGCGGTGATCTCCGCGCAGCCCGTTCAGCAGCGAGCGGAACGTCCACCAGTGCAAAAACTCCACGTTCACAAGGTCGATCCCGTACTGGTCGAGAAACGCCGCGTAGATCAGCGGCGCGTCGAACGAAAAAGAGAAGTCGGGTTTGGATGGTTTTCCGTCCCCGCCCGGCTTTTCCGTTTCGCCGCACCGCATGAACCAGAGCATGCGCTCGGTCGCGGCCTCCATATCCGCCGGGATCGCCCCGTAGAAAAGCCGCAGCGCCATAAGGCCCCTCTCCGCGTCTCCGGTTCCTTGCCCGGCCAACTCGTCTATGCGCAGTACCACGCGGTAATCCGCGTTTACCGGCACATCCGCGCCGCGGATCTCCACCATGCACGGCGGGCGTTCGGTCAGCAGGCTCATGCCTGTTCCATCGCCTTGCTGATCGCCGCCACGACCTCGGGCGCCTGCATGATGCGAAGCGCCTGCTCCACGGTCTGCTGCTTTGCTTGCGGCAGCTCCATAGCGGGTGCAGACGCCATTTTTCGCACGGTCTGCTTTTGCGCGGCCTGCTCGATCTCGCCGCAGATGTACGACATCACGTCCACGATATCCATCAGGTCGCGATCACGGTCTCCAAAAATCGCGTCGGTGGCGCCTTCGCCCAGCAGCCCGTCCAACGTGCTTTGCATAAACCGCCAAGCCTGTTCCACGCCATGCGGGGCGCCTGTCAGTTCCGCGCCCATGCGCTGGGCCTCTTTCCCGTAGGCCTCCAGCTTTTTCGCGGTCTCCCGGGTCACGTTCAGCGTAAACGCATGGCCCGCGATATCCAGCTCCAGCGGATAACCGTGCTCCTGAAATTCAAACTTCGCCATTTGCTTCATCCTCCATCGTTTCGGCTGTTCCATTGTCCCCCGTGGTTTCATCCACGGGGGATTCTTCTTGCGGCTCGCTTTCCAGCCCTAAAAGGGCCGCGTTTAAGGGTTTGCGGGCGCGCCCGCCTCGGTAAACGTTTTGGCCTGCGTATTGAACTCGCCGTCCACGAAATCGCCCACGCCCAGCAGGTTTCCGGTGCACTTCATCGCGCCGCCGCCCTCGCCGGTCACGTTCTCCACCTGCACGGCCACGCGGAATTTGCGCGCCTTGAAGGTGTTTTCCTTGCTCGCCACTGGCTCGAACAGCTCGACGCGCACATAGTCCTTTTCCGCAGCCGTGCCGGTAAGCTGGTTGCGGCCCACCGCGTACAGCGCCATGACCGCTTCCTCGTCCTTTACCAGATCGGTATCGAACGGGAAGGACGGCTGATAGCCCTTGATCTGGTTCGACTGCGCCTTCTGGCTGATATAGGTCTTGCTGTCCGCCTGCGCGGAGGGGTTCTCGTCGAGCGTGTTAAAGCCCACGCCCATCAGGGCATAGGTGGTTGCGTCGCCGCTCTCGATGCCGAGATAGTCGGCCACCTGATATCTCATTACGGTATCTGCCATATTTTAACTCTCCTTTTCTTGTGTATAGGTCAATCTGCATTGAATCTGATAACGCGCGGTCTCCGTGCCGGGGATGAACGCATAGCCGCTGGTCGTCGCTTCGGCCGCCAGCGGCGTGCGTCCGGGTCCCAGCGCGGGCAGCGTCCGCGCCGCCGTCTGCCGGTCGAGCCAGTCCGAGAACGCCTCGTAAAAGCCAAGGTTGTCAAGCTGCTGCCGCACTTGCTCGCCAAACGCCTCGCGGGAGGTCAGGACGAACAGGAACTGCTTTGTCCCCGACCCGTCCACATACCGCTTGACCCACTCCTTGCACGGCGTTACGCCGATCGAATAGCTGCCCACCTCGTCGGGTAGGTAGTCCACATTAATTCTGTTGTCCGCGAGCGGCGGATAGGTGCGGACGAACTGCCGCACCGCTTCTGTAATGCTCATTTTAGGCTACCTCCTATGTAGTGGGTCAAGCGCGCTTTTACGGCCCGCTCGGAAATCACGCGCCGCTCACCGCCCAATGCGGGTTGCGTCCGCGCCGGTTGTCGCCCACGGCCATGATCTTGAAGTGCTCGACGCGTTTGAGGTCTTGCAGCGTGTTTACGGTTTCCACCCGGCCGCGCGCCAGCACGTCCTTTGCCCCCGGCGTTACGCCGTCCGGCATATGTTCTTCCGGGATGCGTACCTTGACCACCATACCGCCCACAAAGCCGTCCTGCTGCTGGGTGATCTGCGCTTTGCCATACCAGCTCGCGCCCTCGATCACCGTGCATTGATATTCGTCGTTCTCGTCCAGCCGCACCAGCGTCACGGTCTCGCTGCACATCAGCATGGGTACGCACCTCCATACAGCAAGCCCGTGGGGGCTAGAATCAGCATAGCGGTATCCCGCAGCCGCTGATCCGGCGTCTTGCCGGAAGCGACGTAGCTTTCGCTGTACCCGTCATTGTTCACGCTCGCCACCTCGCCGCCACTATCCTGCCGCCCGTATTCCTCGGCCAGCGCGCAGCACGCGGTCTTGATCTGCTCCGCGTGCTCCGTATCCTTGGCCGCGTTACCAAACGTCAAGCTGTCAATGTAGGCCGATGCCAGACAAGCCAGCCGCGCAAAGGCGCTCTCCGCGATCAGCGTGCCGCCGTAACTGTCCGTATAGTAGCCGTAATCCGCATAGACCATCGCGCGGCCTCTCCTTTCTCGTCAACCCTTAGGGGGGTCATCCTCGGCTTTTGTGCCTTCCGGTTTCTCTCGCTCGGGCGGCTTATTGCCGTCCCGCTTATTCCCTTTTCCGGGGAACGTCAAACCGATTACTTTACCCATGGCGCTTCTCCTTTCTACGCCGTCGCCTTATGGTGCAGGTAAATGCCCGCTACCTTGTTCGCGTAGGTGTCCGCGATGCCGACGTTGCGGTACCCGAACTTATAAGCGTCGCTGTCCTGATTGACGTCGGGCGTGATAATCTTCGGCGCGATATGCTTGGGGAACTGGATCACGGCGGGCTTGTGGATGACCATAAAGTTGATTTCCGCGCCGCCCGCGGCCTTGGCGTAGCCGCCCGCCTCCTCGCCGGCCTTGCCGGAGCGCTGCTCGATCGCCGTATAAAAACGGTTCTGCGGCACGTCCTTGATCGCGGCGAAGCGCTGGAACACCTCGCGGCTCTTGGTCGTGTCCATGTCCTGCACCAGACCGTGCAGCGTGGGCGTGATGTACAGGTAGCGCTCTTCGATCGGCACCTCGGCTTCGTCCATGGCCGTGGTCGCCGCGCGCAGCGCCGCGATGACCGCCGCGCCGTCCGCCAGCGTACCGCTTACCTTGGTAATGCCCGCTTTGCCCGCGTAGCACGCAAAGCGGAACGCGTCCAGCTCCGGCACCACCTTGGTGCGGATGAACTCGCCCGCCAGACGGCCAAAGGCAATACCCGCCGTTTCCAGATCGTCCATCGAATCGACGGTGAACATGCGGCCGCGGTCAAAGTTGCACTTGATCGTTTCGTTTTTCAGCGTCACATCGCCCTTGACGTAGCCGTCGTTGCGCGAATAATCGCCAAGGCCCTGCATGTCCAGCATCGGGATGATTAACTCGTTCGCGTTCGCGCCCTGCGTCGCCAGCTCGGGCGCGCCGTCCAGCTCGGACGTAAGGGACGCAAGCTTGTAAACCTCGTCCAGCAGCGGCACATAGGCCTTTGCCAGTTCAATCGCGTTTGCCATAATTTATAACTCCTTTTCACTCGTGGGCAGCCCAAACGCCGCGCGCAGCACAGCGCCCGCGCCGCCCGTATTGCCGCCGCTTGTTTTACTGACAACGTGCGGGGCGGGTTCGCCGTCGTCCTCTGGTGCGAATGCGTTCGGGTCGCTCTCCTTGTAGCCCTTCACGAAGTCCTCAAGGCCGAGCAGCTTGCCCTCCTGCACCGGCAGTTTCTTGCCCGTCAGATCGGCCACGAAGGCCTTGCGCGCCGATTCGCTGGTAAACTTCAGGCCGGCCACCGCGCCGTTCACGGAATATTCGTACTCCTTAGCCGCAAGCTGGTCTTTTAGCGCCTGCGTGTCGGTGTTGTACTTGGTTTCCCATTCCGCCGCCTTGATCTTGATACCGTCCACGTCGAGCTTTTCAAAGCCCTTGATCGTTTCACCCGCCTGCTCAAGCTGGGTATGCAGCGTGTCGCGCTCGGTGGTCAGACTGGCCACAAGTTTTTTTTGCCCCTCGATGTCTTTGCCGTGTTCGGCCATGATCTGGTCGAGCACCGCCTTGTCAATATCGGGCAGCAGGTTCGTGATAAATTCGCGTTTCATAGCTTCCTTTCTCCGCTCCGCTTTGCTTCCGGGGGTCGCCTCCCCTGCGGCGCCGTAGTTTTACGACCTCGGCGCGGTCAAAAATAGATGGTTCAAAACGCCCGCCGCGCGGGCAGCATCTTCGCGGCCTCCTCCTCGCTGCAATTAAAGTACCACGCCAGCACGATCTCGGGCCGCAGCATGTCGGCCTGCGCGAGCTGCATCCGCTGCGCAAATTCCTTGTCCGTGTCCGTGATGACGCTGTCGTCCCACATGTAGGCCGTCTCGTACTTGCCCGTGGGCGCGAGCTTCGCCACCGTCGCCCATACGTCCATGGCGTAGGTCAGATCATCCAGCGCGGCCTCAAGCGCCCGCTGCATCGAAGCCACGGTCGCGTAGCTGCGCTGCTTGCCGCTCCTGATCTCCTCGGCGGTCTTTTCCACCGTCTGCGGATCGGACAGCGTGCCGTACGCCAGACAGCACTGGAACTCGATGCGCCGCAGAATGTCCTGAAAGCCACGGTACAGCGGCTCTTCCCGGATCGCGGGCGAGAACACTTCGTACAAGGGCTTTTCCGTTTCGCCCAGCTCATGCGCGCGGAACAGCCGCTTCCACGCCTGCGGGATGAGCGGCCTGCCGGTCTGCGGGTCGGCCCGGAACGCGCGCGCCGAGATATCGACCGCCAGCTCCGTGCCCCGAAACTCCCACATCAGCCGCGCCCATTGCTCGTCCGCCTGCCGGAACAGCTCTACTGCGCGCGCGTACACCGACACGCCCAGCGGGCTGCCCCGGTCCACTGTATTCGCAAGCGGCACGCGGAAGTAGCCGAACAGCGGCCGTTTGATATTCGCCAGCGTCACTTCCTCATCCAGCGCCGCCCAAGGCTGCACCGCGCCAAGCGCCACAGGCTGACCCAGCGCGTCGGGATTATCCGATCCATACGCCTGATTTCGTATCCTGTATAACCCGTCGTCGCCAAGGCTGTGCGTTTCCAGCCTTGTGTAATAGCGTTTGCCCTGCGTGAACCGGTCGACGAACACGCCGCCCATCACGCGCCCCGAGCCGTCAAAGCCGGTTGGGAAAAAGCGGTCCGCCGGGGTGCAGTCGATCGCGAGGCCGCCCGCGGAAAGATACGGCTTGAACGCCATCCCGCCCAGCGCCGCGCCCTGCTCCACCTTGGCTTGCAGCCCCGTCAAAAACGGCGCCCGCTGCGCCGCGAGCCATTCCGCCCGCGCGCCGCCCGTGATCTTCGCGTCCATCTCCAGCGTCACCAGCCGCGCCAGCTCTCCGGCCACCGCGGCGGGCAGGCCGAGCGGGATCGTCGTTTCCGACTTCCACGGTGGTTTGTTGCAGTACAGCCGGTCCCAAAGATCGATTGCTTCGGCCATCGTCTGGCTGACCGCAACGTCGATGCCGACCGCCTTATTGATATCCTGTTTGCCGAACACTTTCGCTACCACCTGCCTTATCCAATCTAAAAATCTCATCTCTACCACCTGTAAACGCCGCGCAGGATCGTCATGCAGAAATACCGCATATCGTCCATCGCGTGATCGTTCTCCTTGATTACTTGATCCTCTCCGGCCTTGTCATCCCACGCATACGCCCCAAACTCGCGGATGCTGTCCGCGCAGTTTTCGGCCACCTGCACCTTGCCGGCCGCGAGCAGGCGCGCCGTGTGCCGTATGCCGTCCAGCACGCTGTTATTCGCCTTTTGCACCCGGAAGCGCCCGTGCCGCCTGATCGTCTCGATAAAGCTGGCCGCGGATGGGTCGACGACAATATCCTGTATCACCCGGTCACCCGCGAGCTTTTCCAGCGCGGCATAGTATTCTTCGTCGGTTTGCTGCCGTTTTTCCTTGCGGCCGTCGTAGTAATACTCGGCCACGCGCACGGCCCGCTCCGGCGTCACGCACCAAAGCCCCGCCGAAAACGGGTTCATGGTGCCGTAGTCACAGCTTATGTACCACAAGCCGTCAGTCGGCAACGTGCGCGCGATATGCTCGTCCGCATTAAACGCCGGATAGACAAGTCCTTCCGCGCGCACCCAGCGCCCAAGCACAAAGCGGTCATAGTAGACCGTACCGGCATAATCCCGCCTAATCTCGGCAGCAACACGCGAGTCAAGGAAGGGATTATCGTCCAGCGTGTAGCTCTGCCGATAGATGTCGCTGTCGCCCTTGAGGAAATCCAGAAACCAGTGCGTGGGCGCGTCCGGGTTGCACGTCCCGTCGAAGGTGCTGTTGGGGTACGACAGTCGAGATTTCAGCATCGAGAACACATCCTCGTGCCACGTCGTCACCTCGTCGCCATAGCAATACTCGATGCCCGCGCCCTGAATCTTCGATACCTGATTGACCTTATCCGCGCCCAGCACATAAACCGTCTTACCAAAAAGCTGCACGGTGTTGTCGCTGATCGTGGAGCCTACAAGCCGGTCTGTCCATATCTCGCGCATGGGATCGAGCAGGTTGCGCCGCAGCGTGCCCTGCGTGTTGCCCAGCATGACGATCAGTCCGCCGTTATGGCAAGCCCGGATGCGCTTGGGAATCATGAAATAATCCAGATACGTTTTACCCGAGCGCGTCGCGCCCTCCTTGACGTTCCAGCGGTGCGTCGCGTGCGTCCAGTATTCTTTTTGTTTAGGACTGAGCCGCATCGTCGATCCCCTCCAATATCCTGTCGAGCTTTTCCAGCGCGTCGGTGTCCGCGCCCTTATTGAACAGCCCGACATGCTTGCCGAGCAGCTCGAGGGCCTTGATCTTATCCGCGAGCTTGACCTCACGTTCGACGCCGGTATCCATCTTTTTGATCTTGATCCCGGCCAGCGCCGCCCGGTCGTCCTCGCTTGCATCCGGCAACACCTTGCCGCTTTTGAAATCCACAAGCTGCGTCGGGTCGACGAAGGCCAGCCGCGCCAGCTCCCGCACGACGCGGTCGGCATTGACGCCCGTCCGGCGGCTTCGTTCAGCGATCGCCTTGTCTACACGCGCGCGAATATTTGGGTTCTTCAATAACGCGTACCCTTGCTGCCCCGCACCGTCTGTCGAATACCCCGCCCTGATAGCCGCCTGCGTCGCATTCAGGTCGATGAGATATTCATCGACAAATAGCTGCTGCTTCTTGGTGATAAACCCTCACCCCCTTTCAGGCATAACAAAACCGCCCACGGAATCCGCGGACGGTTGTATCCTCTTTACCATATTTCCTTTGTGCTAGAACTTGTCCATTGTCATTTTTAATGAGATCCGCGTTTACTTTTCTTTTCAAGCCGTTCCTTTGCGCATAGGATCGCCAGCTTGCATCTGCTATGACTTTTGCAATAGTCCAAAACGTTCACAATGGCCCATAAGCCAATTATCAAAAGTATCGCTGTTATCATGATAATGAGCACATGATAATTATCCGCTATAGATTGTAATTGATTGGCCATTTGGTTTACGTTTTCTTCGTTTTCCCATGCATCCGGAAGGCTCGCCTGAAACGACATTAGCGCCGCAGGTATATTCAGTAGCGCAATTTCAAGCGCTATCCCGGACAACACGATAGCAAACACTTGTCCAGCAAATCCGTGTTCCAAGCAGTGCAATTTTTCTTCCTGCTCAAATAAGTATTTTTCCAGATCGCGTTTTGATTTACTTTTGCAGAGCTTCTCGCACGCTTCTCGCTCTTTTTCGTAATGAAATTCTGATAATCGGATTTTGATCCTCTCGCGCCACATCATGACTACCACTCCGCAATCCTATTTTCTCCATAATACCGTAGAATGGCAGATGTTACAACAACAAAAGCAGCCCCGTCTCCGAAGCTGCTTTCCCGGTTACGGTTCCTTTGTCCATCAATCCATGGTACCAGTATAACCCCTTGCATAGGGTCGCGTTAGGCAAACTTTATGGCAAGTCCAAAAATTTTTCTACGCATCGGATAAACTCCGAGCTCCATGTATGGGCCGTCCGCTCACTAATCGGCACGCACAGCGCCGCCCCACACAGCGTGTGCGACTGGTCCCAATACACCCGTCGTATCAGCTCCAACCGGTGCCGTCCATGATTCATACGCTCGGTCTCGGCAATCGCGGCGCTCACCGCGTCATACCGCCGCTGCTCCTTGTCCGTCAGCCGGTCAACGACCGCACGCTCCACCGGCCGCCCGATGCCGCCGCTGCCATGCCCGCCGGACAGCCCATAAGCAGCAGTGACGCTCTGCGCGCCGACGCTCTCGGCCTTGCGTTTCAGCGCCGGGTAAGACCGTATGATGCGCTTTGTATATTCCCACCAATCCTCACGGTATCTGCTCAAGATATCAACTTCCTTTCCTTTTACCCTATCCCGGCCTCTTGCATACGAAACACCGCCCGCGGACAAACTACGGCCGAGGTGAAAACTATGCCAAAGGATAGCCAACCCGACAATAAAAAAGCCCGCATGGAAAAGTGCAACGGCCAGACGCCCATCACACGTGAAAACCAAAACCAAAACCGCAACGCCAAGAAGCATTCGGTCAAAAACAACGACGTGTGATCCTCCCGCCCCCTAACCGGGGCGGGTTTATTGTATTGTTCCGGTAACGCCGCATTGCTTTAATGGCTCTCTTTGCTCATACCAAACCATCGAACCTGACGCAGAGGTATGTGGCGGTTCTGACCGTTTACAAGCCGCATCCAAAGGAGGTCACACCCAAAGCGCACTTCTGATGCTGCAAATTCTTCTAGGTAGCCATCAAACCATCTGACTGTTATCATGTTCATTTCACTCCCCCTTCCTGCTTGCGGCGGTAGTACCTGTCATGCAAGCCGCGCCATGTGCTACAGCTCTGCGGCAGTTGGTCTGCCCGATAAAACGGGCACTGTTTCGTAATAGGCATCCAACGGCTCCTCTCCCTATCCATTCTCAGGCGTATTCATCACTTCCTTTGCTTTTGACAATATTCATTCTTATTGATAGAATTAACATATACTGAGTTAAAGCAGGTGCGCTGATGAATAAACAGAATCAATTCAAACTGGACGTGCTCGCTCTTCGCGCCCGTTGGAGAAAGCAGGATGCAAAGGCACAAGCGTCCAATCACAAAGAGTATCTTGCACTTGCATCCCGCAAGCTTTATGACTTATACGCCACCTATCCTGATGTCGATCTTTTGTTTCAGCGTCTCAGTAAACTTGAGCAAACGTCTCATGTAACGAGCGAGTTTCTTCTCCCGTTTTTCATCGGCGCTCTTTCCGGCTTGTTGTCGACTGCTCTATGGACAGTCAGCGATCAAATAATGAATACCGGAAGCACACATAACAGCATTTTGGTGCAGGTCATTAATTTTTGTAGTGTGATACTCTTTTCCCTCATTATCGTGGGTACACTATTGTGGTATGCCTACTCCATTTACAAGACATCCCGCTTAAAAGGAACCGACGATTTTCTTTTAGAGCTTGAAGTCAATATCCTTCGCCAGCTTGTACTGCCATCCTCTGACCTTCTGTAACATCCTCTCCCGCCCCATAACCGGGGCGGTTTTGTTTTATTCAGACTGTTTCTGCTTTAGTGGACACCACTGCGGAGCCGTCTTCGTCGGGATCTTTTACTCCCGGCTCCGTGTAATGATACGATCTGGTCCATATTTGGATTTTGCGGCCAGATGGCAGCAGTAAAATATGTTTCGTCCGACGGTGCAGTAGCAGGGTTGCATGTACCGGCCCTTTTTACAGATTATCGTTTCCATTGTTTTCTCTCCATTCTGGTAGCCATCGCCCATCCCCCACCGGTAGTGCCGATATGCTGGGCACACAGACTGTATGATGCTATCGCATCGATTTAAGCCTTTGCAGGTTTCACACGGATTGTTCATTCCTCGCACTCCCAGATCTGCACCTCGATCCTCGGGTTCTTCTTGTCCACGAAAAACCGGTCCTCTCCTGCTTGAGCTTTGACGCCACGGACTGCGTCGTGCGGCCCAGCGCGCAGGCGATCTCGGCATAGGTCTTACCTTCCGATCGCAGCGCATGGGCCGCGGCGCCCGCATAGCGTGTCAGTCATGGCCCGCCTCCCGCCTGTGCGCCTTGACCCGCGCCGCCCACTCGTTCTCCCAGTCGGCCAGTTGGGCCGTTTTGTGCGGCGGCGCGCCGGGCTGGTCCCTGCCGCGCTGGTCCAGCCGGTCCCAGATGATCCCCTTCCAGCCCGCCGCCATGCACTCGCGGATCAGCGCGGCCACCGCCTCGTTGCCGTACTGCTCCGCGTGCGTTTGGATGCTGGTCACCAGCGATTTTAGGCCGGTCGGCTTGTAGTCCTCCTTGCGCTCCCGCTTGTAGCGCAGCCACTCGTTCGCCGCCTCCAAAAGCGCTGGCGAGCGATCTTCCAAGGGGGTAAGGGGATTCTTATTTTCTGTTTCTTTTTCTGTATCTGTCTCTTTCTCTGTATCAGGTTTTTGGGGTTCCTCGGAAAAGCGTTCGTTTGTTTTGGGTTTCTCCGGCTTGCCGTCGCCGTGCGGCGGCCTGCCGCCCTTGGCTCCGTTTTCCCGGTTTCGTTCGCACCGCTCGCTGTACTTGTCCGCATCGCGGTCGAGCTGCGCCCGAATGAAGGAAAACGCCATCTTGGCCGCCCCGGCAAGTTCGCTCTCCCTGCCATGCTCCGCGTACTCAAAAAGCGCCGTCAGCAGCGCGCCGCGCTCCGCGTCGGTCAGCAGCTCCAAATGCTCCCGGTAATCGAAATACAGCATAAATGCCTTGCGTCCCGCCATTATGTCTCCCTCGTTTCTATTGCCAGTAAAACCGGCCGAAATTACTTTATCAAGTATTTATATCTCTATTGTACGACAACATTTTTTACTTGTCAACGTAAATTTACGCAATCACGTATTCTGTTAGATAATAACGAAAAAAAGGCTACCATTGAGAAACTCTCAACGGTAGCCTTTTTTACTTTTTAGATGATAGTGAGCAAACCAGTACAAACACACCGCCAACCATATAAATAGCTGGCGGGTGTTCGTACAGCTCGCCATTTGGTGGAGCCGAGGGGAGTTGAACCCCTGTCCGAAAGCGCATTCACAGTGACTTCTCCGGGCGCAGTTTGTCGTTTGGCATTCCCTCTGCTGTCCGCCGACAAACAGGCTGACAGGTTCAGTAGAGTCATTTTACATGACGGGGGCAACTCTTACCCCGTACACGTTCACCACTAATCGACGCCAGACACCCGGGCCGTGGTCCTCCCGGGGCTGACGGGCTAAGCCTTAATTAGGCAGCCAGAAGTTTAGAATTGTTGTTGTTTAATTTATAAAAATTAAATTGGAGCTTTTTACGCAGCGCCCCGCTGCGGCCCGCTATCCCTGCTTCAACACCCCCGTCGAACCCGTTACGGCCCCATATAAAGTGGGGCAAACCGGTTTGCGCGGAGCGCAGGTGATTTTTCTTTGATCAACGATTTCTCATCTTCATCGCGCGGTCGATCTCGCGCTTTGCGTCGCGCGCGGCAATGCTGTCGCGCTTGTCGTACGTCTTTTTGCCGCGGCATAGGCCGAGCTGAATCTTGACGCGCGAATTTTTAAAATACACGGCAAGCGGAATAAGGGTGTACCCTTCCTGCTTGGTGCGGCCGTACAGACCCGCGATTTCCCGCTTGTGCATGAGTAAACGCCGCACGCGCAGGGGATCCTTATTAAAGATATTGCCCTTTTCGTAGGGGCTGATGTGCATGCCGCGCACGAACAGTTCGCCCTCTTTAAAGGAGCAGTACGAGTCCTTGAGGTTCACCTGTCCTTGGCGGATGGATTTTACCTCTGTTCCCGCCAGTTCGATGCCCGCCTCGTATTTTTCCTCCACAAAGTAGTCGTGCCATGCTTTTTTATTGGCGGTGACTTGCTTTGTGCCCTGTTTTTCAGCCATGGCAGCCTCCTTTTCCGTGGTACATTTTATAATACCACGGGCGGGCGATAATGTAAAGCGTCATCTGTGTTACAAATTTCGCGTAAAAATGCCGAAATACTCTTGCGCTTTGTTTAAAAATAGCCTATACTGGGTCCACAAACCGGTCCGCATGGCGCACGGCGGACGGACATATACTAACCGTAACGCAAAGAAGGAAGTGTGTGCATGATGACCGATGTATTGATCCTAGGCGCGGGCCCCGCCGGGCTGACCGCCGCCATTTACGCACGGCGCGCGGGCCTGACCGCCACCGTATTCGACAAGGGGTTTGCCGGTGGGCAGACCATCATCACGCCTGAAATAGAGAATTATCCGGCGATCGCCTCTATTTCCGGCCCTGAATTTTCGCAGCGGCTGTACGAACAGGCGGTATCGCTCGGCGCGGCGTTCAAAAATGAAGAGGTGCGGCGCGCGCAGCTTTCGGGCACGGTGAAAATTCTTTCGACCGAGCAAGGCCCATACGAGGGCCGCACGGTCATACTGGCCGGCGGCGTCAAGCGGCGGGAGCTTGGATGCCCGGGCGAAGCCGAGCTTGCGGGCAAAGGCGTTTCCTACTGCGCCACCTGCGACGGCGCGTTTTTCCGAGGCAAGCAGGTGGTGCTGGTCGGCGGCGGCAACACGGCGCTGGAGGACGCGCTGTTCCTCTCCAACCTGTGCGAAAAGGTGACGCTGGTCCACCGGCGCGACCGCTTCCGCGGCGAAAAGCAGCTTTCCGACGCGGTGCTCGCGCGCGATAATGTAGACGTGCGGTATTCGAGCGCCGTCACCCGCATTTTGGGCGAAAGCCATGTGGAGGCCGTCGAGATCACGAATCTAGCATCCGGGCAGACCGCGCGCATCCCCGCCGCCGGGGTATTCATCGCCATCGGCTACGAGCCGGACAGCGCGCTGATCGCGGGTCAGGTAACGGTGGACGAGGCGGGCTATATCGTCGCCGGGGAGGATTGCCATACCAACCTATCCGGCGTGTTCGCCGCGGGCGACGGGCGGCAGAAGCCGCTGCGCCAAATCGTCACCGCCGCTTCGGACGGCGCGGTGGCCGCCTATCAAGCGGCGAATTATATCAACGCGCAATAAATATTAGAGCGAGGAACGTACAACGGCGTTCCTCGCTCTTTTGCCGCGCCTTGCGGCGCTTTTTTATTCCACGCGGTTTGTCAGCGAACCGATCTCCCCGATTTCGCAGACAACGGTATCGCCCTTTTTCAAAAAGCGCGGCGGCGTAAAGCCCATGCCCACGCCCGCGGGCGTGCCGGTGGCAATGACCGCGCCCGCCCGGAGCGTCATGCCGGAGGACAGCTCCGCGATCACCTCGTCCACGCCGTGGATCAGGTGGTCCGTGTTGCTGCTTTGCCGTATTTCGCCGTTTACCGTGCTGGAAATCGCCAGCGCGGGCGGGAACGCGACTTCGTCCGCCGTCAGGATGCACGGCCCCATGGGCGTGAAGCCGTCCAGACTTTTGCCGAAATACCACTGGTTATAGGTGGTCTGCAAATTGCGGGCGGACACGTCGTTTACAACCGTGTAGCCGAAAATATAGTCGGGCGCGTCCTTTATCGAAACGTTTTTCGCGTCCCGCCCGATGACCACGCCCAGCTCTGCTTCGTAGTCAAGGCTGTCCACCAGTTCTTCGTAGGCGGGGATGGGGTCGCCGTCGCCGGTGGCCTCGAAAACGCGCTTGCCGAAATAGGTCGGCTTTTTCCGGTCGACCAAAAACGCGTCCTCATGAAAGCGGGCGGATTCCACCGCGTGGTCGGCGTAGTTGATGCCAAGGCACATCAAATCCTGCTCCGGGCGCGGAATGGGCGCGCGCAGGCGCACGGTGTCGATGCGGCGCGGCGCGCCGGTCGCCGTTTCAGGGTCGCGCAAGCGTTCCAGCTTCGCGGGCGTGATGCGGCGGATCAGGTCGAGCATATCGGTGAAGGAAAAGCCGAACGCCTCCACCGGCCAAAGCAGCCCGGGCCACTGGGCATAGCCCACGCCGAGCTGATCCCTCCCCTCCTCTGTTTGATAGGTGTAAAGCTTCATAGTTACCGTTTCCTTTCTGCTGTTACGGAAACGGGCGCGGAGCGTTTGCTCCCCCGCCGTTTTCCGCGTTTTATCAATCGACCTTATCATAGCACAAAGGACGCTTTCTTAAAAGCGCCCTTTGCAAAACTTAACTTGTTTTTTATGCGGCTCGTTGGGAAAGGGCGGTCGTCCCCCCTACTCTATACTTATCATGTGGGGCGCGGGGCCGCTTATGTTGAACGCCTTCAGCCGTGGCACGATGTTTTGCCTTTCCAGCGCGATCGATTCTTGGTGCAACGTAATCAGTCGTTCCTGCTGCTCTGTGTTATAGATTACAAAATCTGATACCGCGAGTATTTCAGACCATAGAATCGGCCTGCCAAATACGCTTATGTGCGCCGGCTTCATTTTCGCGTATCGATGTCTTTTGATGAGGCGTGACAAAATTGCCACCGGCTCCGAAACAGCCATTGCCTGATCTACCAAAAACAGCGCACTATTGCAGCGCTGTAAGATAAACCCCACAAATTGTTTTAGATGATACAATATTTCATCGGTAATCACCGTATGATCTAAAAACAAACTGCAAATAACCGGCTGCGACACCACGTCTATCCTACTGCGCTCCATTACCCTTGATTTTGCATAGCCCGTTAGCGCGTGCGCGATTTTGTTCAGGCGTAATCCTATCGTTGTTGTGGACCGGCTATAGCAATTCGCAAGTTCCAAAAGGGTTGCACCGCAATCGCGCTGTTGTTTTAGCTGCTGTTGCGCAGGCGTCAGGCAGGGAATACAGTTTTGTATGAAGCGCAAGGTATCTTGTTGTACAAGATCAATTAGCTTTGCTTTTGAAAGATGGGCGTATCGATATAATTGGTTGTCAGAGGCGAGATCGGTATAGTGATAGCAAATCGCATAGTCGGAGCGGTCAATCACCCAGCGGTCTATACGATTGCGCAGCCGTATATATTTACGATTGTTTTCACATGCCATTAAAGCGGAGGATACAACCAGATGGTCGACGATACAATCCGGAAAATACCAATCCTCATCCACCGATCGTTTCTGCCGCCATTTATTTGCCACGGTTGTTATTTCGATACATTTATGAGGATAGGCCATTTTAGCTTCCACCACAGCACACAGGCATAATAACATGCATTCGCCCGTTTCAGAAGGGAACAGGAAATTGATATCATCGTGAACCTCTGCGATCTCCAATACGGCTTGTTGCAAGCGCGTATAAAAATACGTGTCTATTACAGGATCATCACAGAGGAAAGTACATGTTGTCATTGGTCATTCCCTCACTTTTCGTTTTGGTTATTACAAATATTCTCTAACATATATCCGCGTTTTTCTAATATTATTTTATTTTTTGTTTAAAATATCAAATATTATAAGACAAGTTGGCAGTATGATATTGTTATATACTCCACAAAGGGGAAATAGATTTGATCTATGATTTTGGAAAACGCCTAAAAGAATTGCGCGAAAATAAGAATTTAACACAAGATCAAGTAGGAAAAAGGCTTGAACTTACAGGTGCCAGCATTAGCGGATATGAAAATAATATAGCTATGCCCCCACTTGATATTTTGAAACGCTTGGCTTTACTCTACGGTGTTACTACAGATTACCTTTTAGGCTTGGAAGATCGAAAAGCCGTTATTGTGGAAACCAAAACCGCTGAACAAGAGAAAGCGATAGAAGAGATCATAGATATTATTAAAAAAGCTTTTATAAAGTAATTTCCATTTATATATTACCATTTCTCTACCAAAAATCAAGTATAATTTGAATAAATCTTTAATTTCTCAAATCTTATAAGACTTGCATGCTGTAGACTATAAGTATAATACTCCACAGGGAGGAATTTACTTTGGTCTATGATATGGGTGAACGATTGCGTAAGCTACGCGATTCATACCATTTGACGCAGGATCAAGTTGGAAAAAGAATAGGCGTATCCGGCGCTAGTGTCAGTGGTTACGAAAATAATATAGCAATGCCTCCATCAGAAGTATTAAAGGAATTGGCATTGCTTTTTAGAGTTACGACCGACTACCTCTTAGGCTTGGAGAATCGAAAAGTCATTGTCATTGACGCGAAGAATAAAAAACAAGAAAAGGCTATTGATGATATTTTAAGAATTATTGACGATACATTCATCAAGTGATATTTTAATAACGCCAAAAGGGGCTACGACGAAACGCGTTTCGTCGTAGCCCTCGTTTTATAGAGGGATTCACCGAGCAAGTAGGGCGCGACGCCCTCGGCGCGCCGTCTCGAAGGGACGTAACACTTGCTGAAAAACCATGTCCCTTCGCTCGGCCGTACCGGCCTGTTTGATGCTATCACTTATCCCGGTGCTTCGCTCTCGGCGCGCCGAGGGCGTCGCGCCCTACAAACTTGGCGACTCACGCCGCCGTACGCGGCTACCGCCGCGCATGAAATTGTGAGCGAAGCGAACCACCGATCAAACGAAGCGCCGGGATATGTGGGCGCGCAAAGCAGGCCGGTCCGGCCGAGCGAAGCAACCCGTCCACTGAATCCCTTGGCACCCGATACGGCTCCATGGCAAATTGTTGATATAACAAAAGGGCGGCAAGCGCCGCCCAAGTCAGGAGCAAGGGAAAGGAATGGAGTTCCAAGGGGAAGGGAAAACCGTAAGGTGTTCCCCTCCCCTTGGCCCCCGCGCCGGGCGGCGCATCGTCCCTCGCGGCTACCGCGGCGCTTTTTATTGCGAGCAAAGCGAGCCACCGACGAATCCCTTGGCACCCGATACGACTTCACGGCAAATTGTTGATATAACAAAAGGGCGGCAAGCGCCGCCCCCGGACAGGGTTAGGGAAAAGAGTAGAAGTCAAGAGGGCGAGGAAAACCGCTAGGTGTTCCTTGCCCTTTTGCCCCCGCGCCGGGCGGCGCACCGTCCCCCGCGCCGGGCGGCGCATCACCCCTCGCGGCTACCGCCGCGCTTTTTATTGCGAGCAAAGCGAGCCTCCAACCATACGCTCGGCATATAGATCATAATCGACGTGCCATGCGCCGTCGTCTTGAACCGTTACATCCTGCCAGTGAAAATAGTTTTCCTCAATTTTGGCAAAGACCCATTTACGCCGTTCATTTTCGATGTTCGTGAGCACGATCAAGCCGTCTTGCTTCCTTGCTTCCAGCCGTATGATCTTTCCAGTAAAGCCATAGGCGATATCCCACGCATGCGTGCCGGGATTATAGAGGCGAAGCGTCGTTCCGCGTTCAAAATCGGGCAAAATGATAATATCCTGAATCGCCATGCCTTCCAGCACCCATGAAAAATGCCATTCGCCCTTAATCGATCGACCATTGCTGTTGTCAATATAGTCGATCTTCCAACTGCCGACCAGCTTCCCGAAATAATCATATTCCTCAGGCAGCGCCGCGTTCCTATGTTCGCTTGTCAACGTTTTTAAAAAGTCCTGCATTTGTTAATTCCTCCGCTCCTATTCCTCACGCCTTACGCAAAATTTTCACTATTTCTTCAGCTTTGAGAACTTTACCGTAGGACACTACTTTGCCATCCATCACCAGCGCCGGAGTGGTCATTACGCCATATCCGGCAATCTGCGCGAAGTCCGTTACATGGTCAATGACACAGTCCATGCCAAGCTGGGCAAGGGCCTCACGGGTCGCGCCTTCCAACTGGTTACACTTCGCACAGCCGGAACCGAGAATTTTTACGGATGCGCCTTCGCTCTTAGCGGTTTCCGCTTTCTCCATGTTTTCGGGGGTGTAGCTTCCCCCACAGCAGCAAGAAGTGGTTTCTTCTTTCTTTTTTCTAAACAGTCCCATCGTCAAACGCTCCTTTTTAAGTTTATAGTATAAACGCTTGAATTGCGTTAAAGAAATAGCCAACCAGAATAATGCCAACGGCGCAAATGCCCATAAACAGTCCCAGCAGCTTTGGCTTCACAGCCTTTTTCAGCATAATCATGGACGGCAAACTCAGCGTGGTGACAGCCATCATAAAAGCTAGGATCGTGCCGAGCTGCGCGCCCTTAAAAAGCAGGGCCTCGGCAATGGGGATGGTGCCAAAAATATCGGCGTACATAGGGATTCCAACCAGTGTGGCGAGTATAACGCCTAAGGGATTGTCGCTGCCCAATGCGGCCTCGATCCAGTGTTCAGGAATCCAGTTGTGAATCAATGCGCCTATACCAACGCCCACGAGAATATAGGGAAACACCTTTTTGAGGGTGGCGAGCATTTGCTCTTTAGCATAAACAAGCCGTTCTTTCTTCGTCAAGTCAGGAGATTCAATGTCCACGTTGCCCGCTGTGAGGATAAAGCTCTCCACATATTTTTCCATGTGCAGCTTCTCAATGACGGTTCCGCCTACCACAGCGATAACCAGCCCCACCAACACATAAATGATGGCGACCTTTGATCCGAAAATACTCATGAGCAGAACAAGGCTCCCCAGATCCACCATGGGAGAGGAAATCAAGAACGAGAATGTCACGCCCAGCGGCAAGCCCGCACTGGTAAAACCGATAAAAAGAGGGATGGATGAACACGAACAAAACGGCGTTACCGTTCCCAGCAGGGCCGAAACGCAGTTTGCCCCCATGCCGTGAAACCGTCCGAGAATCATCTTACTCCGCTCCGGGGGGAAGTAGCTCTGGATGTAGCTGATTAAGAAAATCAGAAAGCAGAGCAGAATGGTAATCTTTACTGTGTCGTAAAGAAAAAACTGAATACTGCCGCTTATGCGGCCACTCATATCCAACCCCAGTTTAGAAAGGCCCATACCTATTAGCTCATTAAGCCATTTCATACCCAGAATTTGATTTTGAATGAAATCCCAAATCATCAGCAGCACCCTCCGTTTACCTGAGAGCAGGATAAACTTTCAATAAATTGCTTAAACTCGGCCAGAGTTTCACAATTCAAGGAGTAGAAGTTCCACTTGCCCTCTTTCCGCACCTCCACAAGCGCGCACTCACATAGAATTTTCATGTGGTGGGAAAGAGTCGGCTGTGTAATTTCAAATTGTTCCAACAGCTTGCAAGCGCATTTTTCGCCATCAGATAGCATTTGTACAATTTGCAGTCGGTTGGAATCTCCCAGCGCCTTGCAAAGTAACGCTACGTCGATCGTATTCATAAGCAACACCTCGCATTCACAATCGTCTATGTGTTATTATATGCAATACATAGATAAATGTCAATGCGTTGAGAAAAAAACAGGAGCCAATTCATCATTGACCCCGTTTTCATGTTAGGAGAACGCCTATTTGTCAAGCGCGCCTTCTCCCACTACTGTAACTGCAAAGTAGAGCTGTTTTATGCTTTTTTCCGTGTCAAGAAAATTCCAACGATCGCCCCTATCAGGACAATCGGCGCTAACCTGACAAACAGCCATTCAAATGCGTGAAAAGCTACTCCGACAATGGCGGTTTCAGGGTCATGATAATTCCAACCCAAGTAAGGACTCTTGCATACGAATAAGGCCGCAGCGAGGATTCCTATGACAATACACAAAGAGATCAGCAGCCCATGAAGGATTTTTCTTCTTGTGGTTTTCCTTCGCGCAAGCTGTAAGTTTATAATCTCCAGTTTTTCGGAAAGCATTTTTATGTCGTCAACCTTCGACTCGGTAACAGTTTCTCCAAGTAACGTGCTTGCGGATGTTTCAAGCGCCTCTGATAGGGCAATTAACATATCAGAATCAGGAACTGACAAGCCTTGCTCCCATTTAGAGATTGTTTGCCGTACCACATTCAGCTTAATCGCAAGCTCTTCTTGCGAAAGTCCTTTTGACTTTCTGAGTGCTTTTATGTTTTCGCTTAACATGCGGGATAACCTCCTTTCTTTCAGTTGTTGTCCCTATTGTATGAGAAACCGCCCGTTGCTACAAGCAACGCATATTAACATTCACGCTTTGTGGCCGTCATGAAAGACAATTTTCGATTTATCGAGTACGCCTTTTCCCCAAAAGGCGCGCTTGGTAACCCGATTTCATTACAGTATCTTGCTTCCCCCCATCCCCTCCATACAACTTCTCATTCGCTACTATGAATCCGCCTTACGCACATTCACCTCTGCACAAACCAATTTTGCTATATGCTCCGCTGTTTCATTCGTCAGCAGGAAGAACATTCCATCATTCCGGCATTTTTTATGCGTGTTGCCATTCAAGGTATAAACAATACCTTTCACACAGGTAGCGCTGCAAGCATTCGGATCAATAAGCCTCTTGCAGTCACGGGAAGCAGTCATTTTCTTTTGCATATCGGCGGGCAGGGAAGCGATGATATCCTCATATCTGCTCGCATTGTCGCCGTAAATCCGTGCCAGAATGCCCGACTTGCGAAATACCCAATTCATTACTGTTTTCTTCTTCAGTTGATAGGACGCAGCATAACCGCTTTTCGCTTCTTTGATTACGAGATCACAGCCCTGCTGCATAAGTTGGTTATTCAGTTTCTCGACAAACGCCTGATATTCTGGCGCAACTGCCGAAAGAAACTCCTTGAATGAACCCTTTTCTTTTGCCATTATCTATTTCTCCCTCAAATTCCGATTTGTCGGGTACGTCTTATCCGGTTCGGGGGAAACCACCAGTATATCGGTTTCCCTCCATTCCCTTTGCCCGCGTGCGCGAACGCGCATGATCCGCGCTTTTCTATACACTAACTGAAAAGCGCTCCGTCTGTCAAGCAGTTCCGCGTATTTCATCGGCGCCTTGATGAAATACAGCGGCGCTCGAACGGCAACAAGGGCGCTTCCCGACCGGTCGACACGCCGACGCATCGGCTGAAAACGGTCAAAAAGCGCCCCATTCAGGCTTAATTTTCTTATTTCATGTCCCGCACCTGCCGCAGCAGGCCGTCGATACGGCTTTGCGGCACAAACCGCCGCCCCATCTGCAAAATGCGGTAAAGCGGCATGCCGTACACCCGGCGGCGCACGTTCGCGTCGCGCAGGATGGGAAATTCCTGCATCAGCAGCGCGCGCACGCGCGCGTTTTGCATCAGCTCGCCCACGGTCACGCGGCCGTTTCTTAGATCCATTCGTTTCTCACCTCCGTGGGCATTCTATGCATTTGCCCCGGACGCCGCTCTGTGCTACAATAGGAGCGAGGTGATTTTCCTATGGAACAAAACTGTGATACCTGCGCCCTGAACGTCTATGACGACGAAGCGGACGCGTATTTCTGCGAGGCCTATATCGATCAGGACGAGCTATACCGCCTGCAAGCGGGCCATGTGAAGGCCTGCCCCTATTACCGGTCGGACGACGATTACGCGATCGTGCGCCGCCAAAACTGACGCGGCGTTACAGAATGACGCGGCGGGGCTTGGGCTCGATTTCGCGGAGCACGCGGCAGGGGTTGCCCGCGGCGAGCACCCCGGCGGGAATATCCCGGTTGACCACGCTGCCCGCGCCGATCACGCTGCCATCCCCGATCGTCACGCCGGGCAGCACGCAAACGTGCGCGCCGATCCAAACGTTATTGCCCACGGTGATGGGCTTGGCGTATTCCAGCCCGGCGTTGCGCTCGGCGGCGTCCAGCGGGTGGCCCGCCGTGTAAAACCCGCAGTTCGGCGAGAGGTACACATGGTCGCCAAAGGTAACGGGCGCGCCGTCCAGCACGGTCAGGTTGTGGTTGGCGTAAAAATGCTTGCCCACCCGCATATTGTAGCCGTAATCCACGAAAAACGGCGGCTCGATGATAATATGCTCGTCGCAGCGCGCGAGCAGCGCTTGCAAAATACGAAGGCGCTCCCCCGCCTGCGCGGTGCGCGTTTGGTTATAATCAAGGCATATATCCTGCGCGCGTGCGCGGTCCGCCAGTATTTGCGGATCGTAATTCGCGTCATAAAGCAGCCCTAGGGCTGCTTTTTCTTTTTCCGTCATAAAAATTCCTCCTTTTGGCCGTTGCAACGATAATACCACGCCCCGCCCGGCGATGCAAGCCTTTTGCCGCGGGTGCATAGTATGAAGGGAAACGCAAAAAGGAGGAACCCCCTATGTTTTATGTCAGATCGACGGACGGCGTAAAAATCGCCGTTTTTGAATACAACCCCTGCGGACGGCGCACGGCCGTGCTCGTTCACGGCTGGCCGCTTTCCCACAAAATTTACGAATACCAGATCGAACTGCTCACCCGGCACGATTACCGCGTGATCGCCATCGACCTGCGCGGCTTCGGCGAATCGGACGCGCCCGCGCACGGCTACTGCTACGATCAGATGGCGGCCGATCTGTACTGCGTCGTCCGCGCGCTCGGCCTGTGCTGCTTCGCGCTGGTCGGCTTTTCCATGGGCGGCGCGATCGTGCTGCGTTACATGCGCAAATTCCGTGGGTACGGCGTATGCCGTTTGCTGCTGCTTGCCGCCGCCGCGCCGAGCTGGACCGAGCGCCCCGGCTTCCCCTACGGCATGACGCGCGAGGCGGTGGACGAACTGATCGAGCTGGCGCAGACCGACCGGCCCCAGCTCGCCTGCCGGTTCAGCCACGAGCAGCTGTTCGCCAGCCCGCACCCGGATTCGGTAAAAGATTGGTTTGAGCAGATCGCGCTTTCCGCGTCGGGCGTGGGCACGGTGCAAAGCGCCTTCGCGCTGCGCGACGAGGACGGCCGCCGCGATCTGGACTGCGTACATGTGCCGACCACCATCATCCACGGCGACAAGGACGTGGTCGTTTCCAGCGAGCTTGCCGCGTACCAGCACGAAGCCATTCCCGGCTCGCGCCTGTACACGCTGGACTGCTCGGGCCACGGCATCATGTACGACCAGCTTGAACTGTTCAACAAGTACTTCCTCGACGGGCTGATGAACTGAACCGCCCCTTTCACCGCCCGCCCAAACTGCGCACAGCAAACGCGGTAGCCGCGTACGGCGGCGTGGGTCACGCCGCCCTACAACATGGGCGATCGCCTATCCACTGAATCCCATGGCACCCGGTACGGCTCCATGGCAAATGGTTTATATAACAAAAGGTCGGCAAGCACCCTTTGGGCTCCCCCCAACGAGGGCATATGCGTAAACTTAAGCAACGTATGCATAGCGCGCTCTTTGGGCTTCCCCCGACGAGGGGAAGCTGGCACGGCGAAGCCGTGACTG
>NZ_JANGCE010000031.1 GCF_024462775.1 Butyricicoccus faecihominis | reverse complement strand
GGCGATTAAATGAGAGCAAACCGAGATACATGCTCCCGGTTTTTATGGATTTTGCTCTTGCGGCAAAATCCTATTTTATGCGCGCTGCGGCGCGAAGGGTTCTTTGACACGCTGAACAAAAAGATCGCGCTGCTTTTCGCAGCGCGATCTTTTTGTATGCAACGCTTAAAAATCAATATGGTCCGGGTCCGGGCCCACGCGCTGATTTTTATCCAGCGCGTCGATCGCCCGCATATCCTCTTCGCTCAGTTCAAAGTCGAAAAGCGCCATGTTGGAAACGATGCGCTCCCGATGCGCGGATTTCGGGATGACCACAACATTTCGCTGAATGTCCCACCGCAGAACGATCTGCGCCGTGGAACGGCCGTATTTCCGCGCCAGTTCGCCCAGCACCTCGTCTTTGAGCAGGTTGCTGCCGTTGCCGCCGAGCGGGCTCCAAACCTCGACCGCGATCCCTTGGCGGAAGCATGCGTTGATCAGCGCCTGATTGTTGAAATACGGATGACTTTCAATTTGATTGATAGCGGGCCGCACCTTGGCGACCGCCGCAAGCCGCTCCAAATGGCTTTGATTGAAGTTGCTCACGCCGATGGATTTAATCTTTCCGGCCGCGTAAAGCTCCTCCATATCGGCCCACGCCTGCTCGAAGCCGTCCACGGGCCAGTGGATCAGGTACAGATCGACATAGTCGGTCTGCAAAGCGGCAAGGCTTTCCGAGAAGGCCTCCTTCGCACGGCGCTTGCGTACATCATCGTTCCACAGCTTAGTCGTCAGAAAAATATCCTGACGCGCAACGCCGCTTTCCCGCAATCCGTCGCCAACGCTCTGTTCGTTGCCGTAAAAGCGCGCGGTGTCAATATGCCGGTAGCCAGCCTCCAGCGCCCACTTGACCGCATTTGCCGTTTGCGCGCCGTCCGGCGTTTGAAATACGCCAAGGCCCAGCTGCGGGATTTTTTCGCCGCTGTTTAGCTTTACATACTGCATCGTTATTTTTCCTCCTGTCCGGTCCGTATGCCGCGCTCGCCGGGACGGCGCGCCGCGTTTAGCGTTCGCTTGCCATACGGTAAATTTCAAACATGTCGGTTTCATACAGCACGCTGGCGGAGCCCTTATGTCCGCCGCTTGCCAGACTGCATTTGTGCGCCATATCCCGCATTTCCGCTTCCGTCGGGTTTAGCTTTAATTCCCGGAAGGAAGTCGGCATGTGTATCTCGCGGTAAAAGTCCTCCATCGCCTCAATGCCTTTCAGCGCGGTCGCCTCAGGCGCGCCGCCATCCTCGACCCCCATCACATTGACCGCAAAGCGATGAAAACGGGGCAGGCAATCAAGGTACACGTACCGCGCCCAACTGCCCCAGATCGCGGCTAGCCCGGCGCCGTGCGCCACATCGTACTTGCCGCCGATCTCGTGTTCCAGCATGTGCGTGGCAAAATCTCCGCCATCGTTACCGCAGCCGGTCAGACCGTTGTGGGACAGGCTGCCCGCCCACATCACCTCGGCGCGCGCGTCGTAGTCCATCGGGTTGCGTACCAGTATCCTTGCATTTTTCATGACCGTTCGCATCAACGCTTCCGCAATGCTGTCCGTCACCTCCATATTGCCGCCGGAGGTAAAGTAGCGCTCCATGGTATGCATCAAAATATCCGCGCAGCCACAGGCGGTCTGGTAATCGGGCAGCGTCATGGTCAGTTCCGGATTCATAACGGCAAAGCGCGGCCTGCCCAGATCATCGTCGTAAGCGCGTTTGTCCATGCCCTCTTCCTTGGTAATGACCGAGCCGTTGCTCATTTCGCTGCCAGTGGCGGCGATCGTCAGCACCACGCCCACCGGTAAACAAGCGTCCGCCGTGCGGGTGTGCTCGTACAGATCCCAAACATCGCCTTCGTTCGCCACGCCGTAGCCAATCGCCTTAGCCGAGTCGATCGCGCTGCCGCCGCCCACCGCTAGGATAAAATCCACGCCTTCCCGTTTGGCCAGCGCAATACCTTCATATACCAGAGACAGGCGTGGATTAGGCACCGCGCCGCCCAACTCCACATAGGCAATCCCCACCTTATCCATGGAAGCCTTGACGCGATCGAGTAAGCCGGACCGCTTGACGCTGCCGCCGCCATAATGGATCAAAACCTTTTTACAGTTTTGCGCCTTGATCAGCGCGCCGGTCCGCGTTTCCGCTCCCCTGCCAAAGACCACCTTGGTTGGGGCAAAATACTCAAAATCATACATAAACGACACCTTCCTCTTGTCTCATTCGCAACTTTCCTTGCTACGATCACAGTATAGCTCCGTATGAGAAATAACACAAGAAGGCACTTTTTATTCCCCAGCGCACTTTTATGTGCCCTTATCGCTTTTTCCCTTTTCATCCCCGGCGCAGGTAGCGTGTGTAAGCCGGTAGCGGTCTCCCACATTTTCATAGCCCCAATCGCACATGGCGTCCAGAATGGGGTACAGCGTTTCTCCATGCTTGGTCACCGCGTATTCCACCCCAACTGGAACGGTCGGAATGATGGTACGTTCGATGATGCCGTCCTGTTCCAACTCGCGCAGTTGGGCGGTTAAAGTTTTCTTTGGCGCTTCCCGCAAAAAACGCAAGATCTCATTATACCGCTTCGCGCCCTCGTGCTGCAATAAGTGTAAGATCAGCGGCTTCCACTTGCCGCCGATCACCTTTAGCGTGATCTCCATTTCGCTTGCCACGGTTATCTTTTCCATCATACGCTCCCTACTTTCTCCGGCCGCTTGCTAGGCCCTTATTTACGGCTATGGTTTTGCAGCATTTGGTCGCGGTATTCGGTCGGCGTCAGACCGACGTTTTGCTTGAACACCTTGGTGAAATAGTGCGAATCCGCAAAGCCGAGCGAGTAGGAGAGGTCCTTGAGCACAATGGAGGGATCGGCCTCGATCAGTTCCTTGGCTCGCTCCAACCGCAGCCTGCTTAGGTAAGCGTTAAACAGCATCCCCGTCTTTTTCTTGACGAGCTGCCCCAGATAAATATGGTTGACATGGAACAGATCGCCCAGCTCGCGCAGCGTCAGCTGCTGCGTAAAAGATCTATCGATATAGGCGATCACCTGAGCGCCGATATCGATCGTTTCCGCCGGGTAAACAATGCTGTCCACAAGCCGGCATAGCGTTTCTTCCATCTGGGGGAGATCATAAAACCGAAGCAGATGGTATTTTTGCAGCGAAGGATCAAATTCCTGAATCGATAAGCGGTTGTCCACCTTTCCATCCAGCATGAGAAAAACGCGCGGCAAATACTCTAAGATCAGCCGCGGGGACTGCGCGGTTTGTGCGACGATTTGGCGGATCGCAGCTTTTCCCTCGCCCTTCAAATGCAGATCGAGCACGATTTCCAGCCGGTCAAGCAACGGCGTCAGGGCTCCCGCAACGCTCGCCCCGCCCTGTGCCGGGCCGACGAACACCGTTTGCTCCGTTTGTGTAAAGCGGTTGAACATCCGCTGTAAGCACTGCTGATACGCCTGCGTCAGCTGCGCGCATTCCAACGTATCGCTCCACGAAAGCCATAGCTTGGTTTCCCCGTCCAGCCGAAACCCCTGCGCGATGGCCTGATACGTCTTTTCCCGCACGGCCGCTGAAAGCGGGGCGCGCTCCCGGTAGGTACACACCGCGGCATAGATATTTTTATACACATGCAGCAGCTTGCAGGTACTAAAAAGATATAGCGCTTCCAGCGCCTGTTCAAGCTGCGCGGTCGCGGCGGTGGTAAGGGTGTGCGCGCTGTCTCCGCCGGGCGCGCAAAAATTGATGCACACACAGGCGCAGCAGGGATTGCGCAGCGGATAGCCAGCCTGATCAAGCTGCTCTTGCAGGTCCATATAATCAATTTTATAGGTAAAAAACCTTTGGAACAGGTTTGCGACCCGCTGCTCCTGATAATGCCTGCGGTATACCTGTGTTTGCTGCCGTTCCTGCCGATCGCTTCGGTATTGGTATACTTGATCGCGCGCTTTTTTCAGGGTTTCGATCAGCTCGTCCGAATCAATGGGCTTTAATATGTAATTGACCACGTTGAGCTGAATCGCCTGCTTGACGTAGACAAAATCATCGTAGCCGCTGATGATGATAAACTGCACTTCCGGAAAGTTGTTGTGACAGCGCCCGATGGTATAAAATCCATCCGCGATCGGCATTTTTACATCGGTAATGACGATAGAGGGCTTCAGCTCCTCGATCAGTTCATAAGCCCGGTGCCCGTCCGCGGCTTCGCCGACGCAGACAAGGCCCAGCCCTTCCCAATCCACGCGCTTGATAATGCTTTTACGTATCAAATCATTGTCGTCCACCACGATCACACGCAGCACGGGCCATCCCCTCCTTTTTCCTCCTCCATGCGCGGGATGCATATCTCCACCCGCACGCCGCCGAGCGGGCTGCGCGACAGCCAAATCGCTTTGCCGATATGGTATTGCAAGCAAAGCCTCGCGTGTACATTGCGCAAGCCGATATGCTCTCGCCGCTGAATGAAATGCGCAAAATTCTCCGCGTCCTGCCGCAGCGCGGCTTCCAGCTGCGCAAGCTGTTCAGGGGGCATGCCCGCGCCGTCGTCGTCGATCCATATGCGCAGCAGCTCCGTCTGCGCGCAAATGGTCAGGTCAATTTGATGCGGTTGGTTTGAACTGTCCGCGAAGCCATGCTGAAAGCAGTTTTCCAGCAGCGGCTGCAGCGTCAGCTTAGGCACCGGCTGCCGGAGCAACCGGTCGTCCACCCGGTATTCGCAGCGGATCAAGTGGTTAAAGCGCACGTTCTGTAGGTACAGATAGTCTTTGGCATATTGCAGCTCGCGCTTTAGCGGTATGACATCGGGCGCGCGCAGGTTATAGCGAAACAACGTGCCCAGCTTTTGCGTCAGCACGGCGGTTTGATCGGCGTCCTCCAAAATGGCTTGGCTGCTGATCAGTTCCAGCGTGTTAAACAAAAAGTGCGGATTGATCTTTTCTTGCAGCACATCGAGTTCGGATTCGATGCGCAGTAAATTTTCCTTTTGGTTTTTATCCATCAATTCGCCGATGCGCGCCATGAGCGACTGGTACGAACGGGACAATAGGTCGATTTCCTCTAATTCGGACTCATAAATGCTGACATATCCCAGATCGCCCATCTCATTGCGCTTGATCGATGCGATGAGCGAGTTGATCGGCTGGATCAGCCGCCCCGCGATGCGCCGGGAAAATACCGCGCTGACGGCGAAAACAAAAACGCTGATCGGGATCAGGCACAGCAGCAACAACAGAACCGACTGGTAGCCGCTTTCCATATCGACCGACGCGGTGCACGGCATGGCCGTCCCCTGCGTATCATGCGCCGCTTCACGCACATAGCGGTAGCCCCGCTGCACGTCAAGCAGCACCCGGCCCGCGCTGTCGCACACCTGATAGCCCACCGTTTCGGGCATGGCCTGCCGCACGGAACGACTCAGGCTTTCGAGCGGAACAGGAAAGCAGAGGTAGCCCAGCACCTCGCTTCCTGTAAAATTATAAAACGGCGTAAAGTAACCGATCTGTGTTTCTGAAAGGGTATGCACGAAGGTTTGCCGCGTCTGCGCAGTTTCGGGCAGCGCGGCCGGATAGCGGGTCTCGGGGTAGATCTGCCGACCAAGATCATAGAGCGCCACGCCGCCGGGCAGCTCGGGCGGCGCGGTTTCCGCATCCTCCATGCCGCCCTGCGCGGCATAGGCCAAATAGGTGCGGATGCTTTGGCTGCGGTTTAGCGTTTTGCCCTGCTGTTCATACGCTTCCCAAAAGCGTTCGACGGACCGGCGCAGCACCTCTGCATTTTCGGCCGCGTGGCCCGCGCTTTGTAAATGCACGGTAAGGAACATGGCCGAAATGGAAAGCACGAAAATAGCGGCGATCAAAATAGCCGAGATACGCAGATGGGACTGCATCAGATAGCCGCGAATCGACCGTGTCCGCATAGCTTCATATCCCTTCCGCCCATACGCATTGTTTACCGCTATTATAGCATGCGCAGCCCAAGCGCTCAAGCAGTTTGCAAAATCCGCGCTCATCCTGTACAATAAAAGCAATTAATGGGGGGTGGATCATCCGATGAAAGCGAAAAACGCGGCGGCGCTGGCGCTGGCGGCCTGCCTTACGTTGCTGTGCGGCTGTTCCAGGCGGCAGGCCCAGATCACCGAGCTGAATATTTTAAACTGGGGCTATGAGGATACGCGCTACACGAATTTGTACCAAGCCGTTCAGACCTTTAACGCGCGGCACCCGGACCGTCCCTATGCCTTGCAAGTAGAAAAATACCGCGACGCGGACTGGGATGAGTATCAGGCCCTTTGCGAAAAACGGCACGAGGAGGGACGGCTCGACCTGTTTGCGACCGGTCACGAATACATCGGCGCGCTGGCGGACGGCGGCGTGATCGCCCCTATGGACGAACTGCTGCGCGGCGAGCTGTTTCAGCAGGAGTACTTCCCCACCGTTTGGTCCAGCGTGGAATACGAAGGGCAATATTGGGGCATGCCGATCGATCTGGACGTGCAGATGGTTTTTATCCACAAGGACGCGCTGCGCGCCGCGGGCTACACGGCGGCGGAAGCCTCGGCCCTGCCCGAACGCACCGCGCGCGGCGAGTTTACCATGGAGGCGCTGATCGATATCGCCCGCGCCGCGAAAGCGCAGGGCGGCTTTCGGTACGGCCTGCTGCACCGCCCGCCGAACGGCCAATTTTTCTATATGCTTGCCAGCGCCTATGGCGCGCTGGAGGGCAAGCCGGACGGCTCCATCACCTTTGACGAACAACGTTATGCGGAAATGCTCCGCTTTTATCAATCGCTGACGCAGGAGGGACTGCTGCCGCCCGATCTGACCGAATGGGAATGGGTCGCCGTCAATCAGGCGTTCGCCAGCGGCGATACGGCGGTGTATTTCGGCGCCAGCTATTCACTGTACGACGTGATGATCGAATGCGGCGCGCTGGCGGACGATGTAATCGAGCAGTACGTGCCCATTCTGTTCCCCGCCGTACGGCAAGGCGGGCGGCCCATCACCATTTCCCACCCCATGGTATATGTCATCGATTCCGGCAGCCGCCACCAAAAGGACATCGAAGAAATCCTCACCATTGCGTTTGCGGATAGTCAAAACTCCGTCAACCATTGTGTGACCACCTACCACCTGCCGACCTCTGTTTCGGCCGCGGAGAACGCGGTATTTCATAACAATGCGTTTTTGACCGGATCGATGTACATGCTGGATTATACCATTTTCCTCCCGGTCACCGCCGACATCCGCACAAAAATGACGTATTTATTCGAGGATGTGTCAGCGGCCGAGCGCGCCGCCGACACCCCGGAAGCGCTGGCGCAAGCCGCCGCCTTCCACTTTTCCCAATAAAATAACCCCGCGGGTATGCCCGCGGGGTTATTTTATTCCCCCTTTGTTCTATAGTTTTTCCATTTTGCATTGCCGCGTCGGCCTGTATGCTAAATACATCCAAGCAAAGCCCCTGTTAAAAACACTTCACTGTAATCAAGAAAGGATGTCGCTGCAATGTTAGCATTCAACACCGATTGGCTCGGAGAGAGCCAAAACATCTACGAGATCGAGGATTGCCTCAAGGCGATCGCGGACGCGGGCTTTTCCCACGTGCACTGGTGCCACAACTGGGATGGCGAGTACACTTACTCCGTAATGGAGATGCTGCAAATCCGCGGCTGGATGGAAAAATACAACCTGAAAATGAAGGGCATCCACGCCACCGAAGGCCACCACCGCACCAATGTGCTCGGCAAGTACAAATACCGTTGGGAGCGCGAAAACCGCCGCGACTACACCTCGGAAAACGAGTTTAACCGCATTGCCGGCGTTGAGCTGATCAAAAACCGCGTGGACATGGCGTATCTGCTGGACACGTCCGAGATCGTTTTGCACATGCAGCTGCCCTACCGCGCGTTTGAAGAAGACCCGTCCTCCCGCGACCGCTACTACGCGCAGGTCTGCAAATCCTTTGACGAGCTGGAATTTTACTGCAAAACGCGCGGCGTGCGGCTGTGCGTGGAAAACCTGCTCGGCACGCCGAACGAACACCAGATCTATCAATTCGATCTGCTCTTTGACCGGTATGACAGCGATTTCCTCGGCTACTGCTGCGATACCGGCCACGCTCTGGTCACGAGCAAGACCGACTGCTTGGAATTGCCCAAGCGCTATGTGGACCGCATGTTCTTCATCCACACCTCGGACAACATCGGGCTTCAGTCCCCGGACTGCTGGGAGGACGATATCAAAATGACCCACTGCGACCAGCACCGCCTGCCGTTCGAGGGCAAGTATGACTGGGACGGCTTTGCCAAGCTGGTCGCGCAGTCGCCTTATGAGTATCCGATCGTTTTAGAGGTTTCCAGCAACGATCCCACGGATACGGGGTATCTGGCCCGCGCCCGAGAAACGGGAGAGCGCCTGCGCAAACTGGTGGAAGACTACCGCGGCGCGCTGTAAGGCGGCAATATAGGGGGATGCCTTTTTATGAACATTTTAAGCCGGTTAGGCTTTGATCGGAAAACACTCATTCGCTTTATCATCATTGTTGCAAACAGCCAGATCATCTATTCCTTCAACGCGATCCGCGAGGTGCTATACAATCCCTACGTCGATGCGCTCGGCGTTTCGCACGCGCAGTTCGGCGTTTTGATGGGAATCATCGGCGCTATGTCCACCTTTGGCAACGTGCCGCTGGGCTGGATTCAGGATCGTTTCTCGGCGCGCAAGGTACTGACCGTCGATACGCTGATCGTCGGCGCGGTGGGCCTGTTTATCGCGCTCACGCCCACCACCAATTTCGCGCTGCTGCTGCCTTGCTTCATCATCATCGGTCTGTTCACCGAACCGCTTTACTGGGCAACCGTTCTCAAAAGCGTGCGCGCGGTCGCGAAAGAGGATAAACAGGCGACCGCCTTCGGCTTTCTGGAATTTGGCCGCGGCTTAGCGGATTTCCTGCAAAACGGCGTTTGCATCATCCTTTATACGGTTCTGGGCAGCACGTTCTTCGGCATCAAGGCCGCCATGGTGTTCAACGCGGCGGTCACGCTGGTATCCGCGCTTCTCGTTTGGTTCATCGTGCCGGAAGAAAATTTGATCCAAGTAAAGACGGGCGCAGGCAAAACCAAGATCGCCTTCTCCGGTCTGATCAAGGCGCTGAAAATGCCGGAGATATGGATGACCGGCATCGCCGCCTCGTGCGTTTACGCGACCTTCACCGCGGTCAGCACCTACTTCGTTCCCTATTTGCAGTCCGTTTATCTGTTGCCCGCAGCCATGGTCGGCATCTTCGGCTTGGTCAACACCTCGGTGGTCCGCTTCATATCCGGCCCGGTATCCGGCATTTTCGCGGATCAAAAGTTTAAAACCAGCGCGCACTGGATGCGCTTCTGCTATATCATTCTGGCGGCCATGCTGGCCGTTTCTCTCCTGATTCCCAAGACCTCCACCCTCGTCATTCCGGCGATGATCGTGTTGATGATCATTTCCGTGTTCTGCTATTTGGTACGCGGCGTGTACTTCGCGCCCATCGGCGAGTCCAACGTTCCCGCGGAAATGGGCGCTGCCGCCATGTCGGTCGCCTCCTTTATCGGCTATTCTCCGCAGCTTTGGGGCTATACCGTATTCGGCGCCATCATCGATCATTTCGACCCCACCACGGCGTATATGATCATTTTCGCCCTGCTGGTCTGCCTGTCTCTTTTGGGCATTTTCATGACGACCCTGTTGGGCCGCCGCATCCTAAAGCACCGTGCACAGGCCGAAACCGCGCAAGGCTGACGCATCCCACTCAGTGCGTCGCCAAAACTGATCGCGAACGGCCCGATTCACCCTTTTTTCCCTCTTTGACAAATCCCCGGAGCGCCTACAGGCGCTCCGGGGATTTCAGACTGTCAAAAACTATTTTTGACAGTCTGTCGATCGAAACAAAGCCCCATTTCGATCGAGATTCCGGCTTCTGCGCGCGCCTTTTAGGCACACTTGAAGTCGGTTTGTATAGCCCGTAGGCCTCTATCCACTGACCGCCGCCGTGCGGCGATTAAATGAGAGCAAACCGAGATACATGCTCCCGGTTTTTATGGATTTTGTTTCTTAAAACAAAATCCTATTTTATACGCGCTGCGGCGCGAAGGGTTCTTTGACACGCTGAAATCCCCGGAGCGCCTTCAGGCGCTCCGGGGATTTGGTTTATGCATTAACATTGGTCATCTCTTTCAAGCAGTCCGGGCAAACGTTTTTCCCTTTAAACCGGATAACATCCCTTGCATTGTCACAAAAAATACAGGCCGGTTCGTATTTCTGCAAAACGATTAGTTCCCCGTCAACAAAGATCTCCAGCGCGTCCTTGATTTTTATATCCAATGTACGGCGCAGCTCCATCGGTATCACAATCCGCCCAAGCTCATCACTTCTTCTAACCATTCCCGTGGATTTCACACATATCACCTCTAGAGGAAATTGTACCATATATAGCCTATCTATGCAATCGGTAAATGTTTCCTCCCGCTGGCCCACCGTATCCATAAAAAACAAAAAAAGACGCCCCAAAACGTCTTTTTTGATGGTGGGAGTTAACGGGCTCGAACCGCTGACCCTCTGCCGGTTGGTTCATGATGAGCCCAGTCTGTTTTGCACCTGCAAAACAAAAAAGACGCCCCAAGGCGTCTTTTTTGATGGTGGGAGTTAACGGGCTCGAACCGCTGACCCTCTGCTTGTAAGGCAGATGCTCTCCCAGCTGAGCTAAACTCCCAAATGGTGACCCGTGCGGGAATCGAACCCGCGTTACCGCCGTGAAAGGGCGGTGTCTTGACCGCTTGACCAACGGGCCAAAGAAAAGTGGTAGCGGTAATTGGACTTGAACCAATGACCTTCCGGGTATGAACCGGACGCTCTAGCCAACTAAGCTATACCGCCATTTTCTCTCCTGTCGACCGTTCGTCGGCGACGTATCTTATTATAAGCCACACATGCGGGATTGTCAAGAAAAATTTTAAAATATTTTATCCGAGGTTGTCGAGTAATCGTTCATAAAACGAGCGATCCCAAACATGCGTTTTGGCAAGCTCGTCACCGGTGCGCATAAAATACTCCGAAAAGACATATTCCCCCCGGTCGGGCACGGGGTCGTCGAAGGTACAGTCGATATAATAGGTGGTTCCGTTCAGCCGCACAGCATTCCAGCCGTGATCCATCTCCTCCGAGGTGACATAGACCGCGCGAATGCCTACCGCTTCACACAGCATGGCGTATGCGCGCCCGTAGCCCGCGCACACGGCCTTATGATCCAAAAGCGCGCCATCGGCCGCAAACGGCGCGGAAGAGCCGACACGGCGCTCGCTCTCCGCCGTATCGGTATCGTAGCGGCACTGGCGAATCAGCGCATCGTGCAGCGCGCGCAGCTTGGCGGTTTCGTCCATATCCTCGGTGACGACGCTTTGGGCCAGCGTTTTGGCATATTGCCGGGCCTCATCCTGCCGCACCGGTCGCGAGACCTCGACCACGAGCGCGGTTGTGCCGCCCGGCCGCGTGGTCGCGCGCAGGGCAAACGAATACGGATAGATCGCTTCCAGCGCGGTATACACGTCGTCCAGATTGATCTCTTCGGTGCGGAACACGGTTTCACCGGTATCACCGGCGCGCAGCGCCGTTTCCAGCATCGCGGCAGCCTCATAGGGGTTTTGCACCCGCGCCGCCGCAAAGCGCGGGTATAGTAAGTACAGCGCCACACAGGCGACCGCGCCCAGAACAATCAGCGCCTTGCCAAACCGCTTCATGCCGCACCCTCCCCGCTTGTATCGTGATTTGCCGTAAACAAAGCGGACGACCTCCGCCGCCCGCTCCGATCGATTCTTACGATCACATCAGCTTTACCGTGTAGTAGACCGCGGTGATAAACAGATAACCCGCGGCAACGCCCATGCAGATCAAGCTAATGCTCGGCACCACGGCGGCCAGAACGGCCAGCACGGTCATCAGCACCGGCGTCAGCACCAGCATGCCGTAGGCATTGCGGCTGAAGCTCAGATCAACCTTACGGCCGCCCAGCGTAAAGCGGCCCTTTTTGCCGTGCACGGCGGCGAGGATGATCAGGCCGATCACGGCGATTGCCGCCATCACGCCCGCCGCGATAAACGCAAGGTTCGGATGCGAATCAGATACCTGCGCCCGGCGCACGACCCAGATCAGGCCGACCGCCGCACCGCTGTAAAGCGCGATGCAGAAAAATTCCGGCGCATAGGAATGAAACACCAGATAGTAGACAGCCAATACCGGCAAAATGACGTACAGCGCCTTGATCGGCTGCACGCCGTAATACCCGATCACGCTCATCGCGAGCACCATCACCACGCTGACGATCAGCACGTTGCGCCCGCATATGATGCGGCGCGCCGCGCTGCGCTTGCCCGTGCGCTCCCACACAAGCAGGTAGAGGCCCCAAAGGACGCCGATCGCGCCGAGCACCAGCAGTCCCTTCTGCACCGCCATGCCCACGGCCCATGTGTTCGCGTAATCCAGCAGCCGCTGCAAGATCATGAGCAGCAGCACGCCCATCAGGCACACGGTAAACACAGTGAGCACCTTGTTTGTTGTATATTCTTCCTGGCTGATTGGCTTTTTGCTCGTATTGCTTTTGGCCAACGCTCTCAACTCCCTTTTCTTCTTACATATTGCCGCCGGCATACAGCACCGCGGCCAGCGCCGCGATCGGCGCGGTCTCACACCGCAGGATGCGCGTGCCGAGCGATACGCTCACAAGCCCCGCCCGTTCCGCGGCATCCTTTTCGCTGGGGGCAAAGCCGCCCTCCGGGCCGATCACCAGCGATACGCTCCGCCCTACGCCGTTCGACAGAACGTCGCGCAGGCCGGTGTGTTTTTCGTTTTCATAAAAGAACAGCCTTGTCTCGGCTAAAGCGGCCCTTTCGATCGTTTTTTCGACCGAATGCACCTCATGCACCTGCGGAATGCAGCCTCTTCCGCATTGCTTCGCCGCTTCCAGCGCGATTTTGCGCCACCGGGCCACCTTTTTTTCGGTCTTATCCGGCCGCGACACACAGTGCGCCGACAGAAACGGAACGATCTCCCGAACGCCGAGCTCAACCGATTTCTGTACGATCAGCTCCATCTTATCGCCCTTGGGCAGCGCCATATACAGCGTAATATGCTGTTCCGGCTCGCCGGACGACGGCCGTTCGGATAAAACAAGGCACTGAACCCCGCTCTCCTTCGCCAGCGCGATCTCGCACTCGTAATCGGTGCCGGCGCCGTCGCACAACGTGATGGCCTCGCCCTCGCGCAGCCGCAGCACGCGGCAGGCATGGTGCGCATCCTCCCCAGTCAGGGTGATCACGCCGTTCTTCGGTTTGTCCGTCACAAAAAATCTCGGCATGTGTTTCGCACAAATCCTTTCCTATTCTAACAAATCTTCGGCCATTTTGCAAGTACTCGTTCAAACAGCGTTTTTCCGGGCGGTAAACGCGCTCCAATCGTCGCTTTGCGCGGCGTGGACGATCGCAAAGCCGGTCTCCGTCAATTTTTGGCAAACCTCGTCCGCGCGCTCGTTTAAAATGCCCGAGCAAATGAGCGTGCCGCCGGGCGAAAGCTTATCCCAAAAGAGCCGCGCCATGCCGATGATGACATCGGCCACGATGTTGGCCACGATCACCTGATAGCCCGTGCCGAGCTTTTCCGCCATCGCGGCGTCGCGCGCCGCGTCGCCGCAAAAGCCCTGCCCGATGGAAACATGGTTTTTCTCCGCGTTTTCCTGCGCGGTCTTCAAACAGTTCGCGTCGATATCGGCCACGGCCCGCACTTCGCCGCCCAGCATGGCCGCCGCGATTGCCAGTATGCCCGAACCCGTGCCCATATCGAGCACGGCGTCGCCCGGGCGCACGGTGTCTTCCAGCGCCGCGATGCAAAGCTGCGTGGTATCATGCGTGCCCGTGCCGAACGAAGAAGCGGGATCGATCTCCAAAATGCGGCGGCCCGCCGCATCCTCCACCGTTTCCCACGAGGGCTTGATCAAAAAACTTTTGCCGACCGGAAAGGGCTTGAAATACTGCTTCCAGCCCCATTCCCAATCCTGTTGACGGGTGACGGCGGTATCGAAACACAGCCGCCCCCAAGCGCTGCCCTCGTCCCGCGCTTTCAGGTTTTCCAGCGCCGCGCGGATGGCCGCGAGCTGCTTCGCCCCGGCTTCATCCTGCGGCAGATAAATCTTGAGGCAAGTCTCCTGCGTGGATTTTTCGCGCATGAGATCCTCGTCGACATAGTCCCAGTATATCTCTGTATCCGCGAGAAAATCCTGAAAATCCGCCGCATCTTCCAGCACATAGCCTTCCACCCCGTTTTGCAGGAGCATATCCGCTACCGGTTCGATGCCCGCGGTCGTCGTATAGATCGTTACCTCTTTCCAGTCCAACAGTTTCCCTCCCTGCGCCGTCTTGGCGCGCAATAGCCAAAAATTATAGACGGATGAGCCCGTACTTATGTTCCAAATAATGAAGAACTTCTTCCGGCTGCTCCCATGTGCCGTCGTACAGGGCAAGCCCCGGGTAGACGCGCAGCCCCTGCTCCAGCAGCTCGGCCGATTCCGCGCACAGGCAAACCGGGCGCGATATCATATAGCGGTGCTCCTCCAGCGCGACGACGTCCTCCTCGCTTTCGAGCACCAGCTTTAAAGCGCCCGCGTCGTCCTCCGCTTCAATCAGGGCTTCGCCCAAGCGGTGTCCGCATTCGATCTCGTCCGAGACATCAATCGTCGGATCGATAAAATGCGCGTTCGTGCCGTCCGGCGCGATAATAAAATCATCATGGTCGCGCGGCACGGCGGGCGGCTCGCCGATCAGCGCAAGCAGCGCTTCTCCGCTTTCGCCCGGCACGGGAAGGAGCAGCTCCACGCTCGGCAGCCGCAGCCCATCCCGCAGCCACTGGGCGCGCACGCACGCCCCCAGAGACAGCCGCGCATAAGGCGCGGTCTCCGTCAGCGCTTCGGAAAGCGCTTCGGGCCGATCCGCCCGCAGGATGACCGTTGTAACGCCGATGCGCTGCAATACGCCCACCGCGGCGCGCACCTCCGTGCCGTCCGCAAGGCGGCCCTCGTCGCCCGTCGCCTCCAGTTCCGCAATCACGGTGCGGCCGGTCAGATCGGTCAGCGCCAGCACGGCCGCGCGCAGCGTGGCAAAGGTCTCCGCGCCGGAGACGTAGTAAAACGCCGCGTCATCATGCAGCAGCGGACGAAACGCCCGCTTGCAATCCTCGATATAGCGCAGGGTCACCGGCCGCTCGATCGCGTCCGGGTCGGGCGCGGGCGGGCAAACCAGCGGCAGCCCCACAGGCAGCGGGCTCAACTGTTCCGCCCAGCGGGTACAGGTCGCCCCGTCAGGCGCGAGCGCCGCCGCAAAACCGGCGGGCCGCGCCGCGTAAAGCGGCAGTTCATCCTCCCCGGTCAATATGGTTTGCAGACTGTGGCACAAAGGAATGGTATCCATGTTTTCCTTTCTCCGCGCGCGGCGCGGACCGTTCATCATTTTGCCGCCGCGCTTACTTGATCGCAAGGCGGCACATTTCCAGCGCAAGCTGAAGCTGTGAATCGAGCACATAGGTCTGACCGTCCAGCGAGCGCATCGCCCCATCCAGCGCATCCAGCATCTCGGGGGATGCATACTGCGCGGGCGCCATCTCATAGGTCTGCCGGAAAGCGGCCACCGCGTCGAGCACGTCGCCGTCGAACGCTTGCTGCGCGCCGCCGAGCAGGCCGAGCAAATGCAGCCGTTCGGTCATGGCGTACACGCCTTCCGAGCTGTCGCCGAAATAAAGCGGCGTTTTGGTATCGAGCGGCTTAAGCGCCGCCGCGTTTACCGTGACCTGCTCGTTTTCGACCGTGACGTCGGGCTGGATGCCCTTGCCCTCATAGGTGCCGCTTTTCGGCAATTCCAGATCGAGCGTGGTGATCACGAGCTTATCTCCGTTCACCAGTTCCAGATGGAACTGGCCCTGTCCCTTGCCGTAGGTTTTGGTGCCGACCAGCGTGGCGGACGACGTTTCCTTCAGGCTGCCCGCCAGCAGCTCGGCCGCCGAGGCGGTGCCGCCGTCTACCAGCACGACGATCTTATCCATGCGGATTTGGCTGCCCGTCGAATAATGCCGGGTCAAGCCGCCCATGTCCTCGCGCCAGTGTACGCCGGCGAGATACACATCGGCATTCGGCACCATGGCGTTCGCCATTTGGATCGCGACGTCGATCACGCCGCCGCCGTTGCCCCGCAGATCCAGCACGACCGCCTTTGCGCCCTTGCCGGGCAGGCCGTTCCAGATCTCCTCAAAGGCCTTCCAGTCGTTTTCCGACCCCATCGCGGTCACCTTAATATATTCGATGCCCTCCGCGAGCGTTTTATTCGATACATAGGTCTCATTGATCTTGCGGCGGGTGCAGGTGACGGTCACGCCGCGCCCCTGCCGCTGCACGGTGATTGAAACCGTCGTGCCTTCCTGCCCGCGCAGCTTTTCCGCCACGTCGGCAAGGGGCGTATCCAAAACAGACACGCCGTCCACCTCGACGATGATATCGCCGATCTGCAAGCCGGCTTCCTCCGCCGCCGAATAGCGCATGACCTCGGCGATGCGCACGCCGTTCGCCGTCTGCTCCATGCCGACGCCGATGCCGACAAAGCCTTCGACCGAGGAAAAGCCCTGCGAATATTCCTCCGCGGACAGATACATGGAGTGCGTGTCCATCAGCGAGAGGATGTCGTTTAAAACATCGTATAATTCTTCCGGGTGCTCGGTCAGGTATTTGTTGATATAGTTTTGTAAAATATACGGGTTGTCCTCCGCTTTCAGACCAAAGCTGTTGATCAGCGCCCAAACGCCGTCAAACCACGTTTCGCTCTGTCCGTCGGCGGTCACCGCGCCGGCCGGCGCGGTCAGCAGCGCGGCGGATAGCGCCAGCGCGGCCAGTTTCTTGGCAAGTGCTTTCACGAAATTGTTTCCTTCCCGCCCTTACATTGTCTCGGGGGCCTCTACGCCAATGATCTGCAAAACGTTTTTGATGGTCTGCCGGGCCGCCATGCAAAGCGTCAGGCGCGCGTCGCGCACGCGCTTGTCGTCGTCCTTGATGCGGCAGGCGTTGTAGAAATGATGGAACTGCTGCGCGAGCGATACCGCGTATTTGTTCAGTCTGGAAGGATCGCGCACAGCCGCTGCCTGCGCGATCTCCTCCGGCAGCAGCGCGATGACCTTGATCAGCGCGCGTTCGTCCGCGCCTGTCAGCACGGACAGGTCGGCCGCCTGCGGGTCGGGCAGCGCAAAGCCGCTTTCGGCGGCGTTTTTCAGCACCGAGCAGATGCGCGCGTGCGCGTACTGCACGTAATAAAGCGGATTATCCGAATCCTGACGCACCGCCAGATCGAGGTCGAACTCCATCTGGGTTTCGGCCGCGCGCGAATTGAAGAAAAAGCGCGCCGCGTCCACCGGGATCTCGTCCAGCAGGTCGGTCAGCGTCAGGCTCTTGCCGGTGCGTTTGGACATGCGGACGACCTCGCCGCCCTGCATCATGCGAACCAGCTGCATCAGGACAATCTCCAAGCGGTTCGACCCGTCCAGTCCGATCGCGTCGAGCGCGCATTGCAGCCGTTTGACGTGGCCGTGGTGATCCGCGCCCCAGATGTTGATGACGCGGTCAAAGCCGCGTTTTTCAAACTTATTGCGGTGGTAGGCGATATCCGCCGCGAAGTAGGTGTAGAAACCGTTCGCGCGGCACAGCACATCGTCCTTATCGCAGCCAAAATCGGTGGAACGCAGCCAAAGCGCGCCGTCCTCGGTCCGGTAAGTCGCGCCCTTTTCGGTCAAAAGGTCAATGGTCTTCTTGACATAGCCGGAGCCATGCAGCTCGCTTTCGCGGAACCAAACGTCGTAATCGATCTTATAACGCTTCAGGTCTCGCTCCATGCGGGCGATGTTGGTCGGCAGGCCATAGCCCTCGATGATCTGAAAGCGCTCCTCGGGGGACTTGTCCAGCAGGCTGTCGCCGTATTTTTCAACCAGATCGTGGGCCAGCGCCTTGATATCGTCGCCCTGATACCAAGAAGGATCGAACGCGACCGCGTCTTCCCCGCGCACCTCTTGTATATAGCGGCCTTCCACCGAGTGGGCGAACTTGTCCACCTGATTGCCCGCGTCGTTAATATAGAATTCACGCGTCACGTCGTTGCCCGCCCAGTCGAGCACCTCGGCCAGACAGTCGCCCAGCACGCCGCCGCGGGCGTTGCCCATGTGCATCGGCCCGGTGGGATTGGCCGAAACAAATTCGACCATCACCTTTTCCGGCCGCGCGGCCGCCGTGCGGCCATAATCCCCGCCCTGCTCGCTCACCGCGCGCACGGCGTCGCCATACCAGCTCTGCGCCAAGGTAAAGTTTAAAAAGCCCGGCCCCGCGATCTCGACCTTTTCAAAGCAGCTGTCCGCGAGCTCTAAATTGTCGCGTATCGCCTCCGCGATCTTGCGGGGGGCCATGTGCAGCGGCTTTGCGCACTGCATGGCAAAGGTGCAGGCCCAGTCGCCGTTCGAGGCGTCCTTCGGCGTTTCGACCGTAACGGGCGGCAGGTCGCCCGCCGGAAGCGTTCCGGCTTCGGCGGCCTTGCGGCAGGCGGCTTCGACCACGCGCCTTGCCTCGGCCCGTGCGGATTCATATGCGTTCATGGTTTCACTCTCCAAATTTTCTTTATTTACCCCGCCCGGCGTTACGCCAGCGGCTCCGATGTGACCGTCATCTCAAAGTGATGCTCGCCCATCACGCTGTTGTCTACCTCGACCGTGTAGTCGAGAATCAGCTCGCCGCCGTTTTCCCCCACGGTGTTGCGTACGTGCGAGGTGTGGGTCGCGATCGTCATGCTGGTGCCGATCGGGGTCTGGTACAGGCCGACGTGGCGCTGGTTTTCCGCAAACAGCATGCGGGAGGGATAGGTGCCCGTGCGGATGAGCGAGACCGACTTGCCTTCGAGCTTGACGGTGGTCAGCGTGCCGTTCAGGCCGGTCAGTTCGCTCTCCTCATAAATAATATAGTATTTTCCGCCGCGCCTGTAAAGCTTCGCGGCGGTGACCAGATCGATCTGCTCCTCATCGCAGTTTTCAAACTGCTGGGTGGACAGGATCGACAGCCAAACATCCTTTTTCATATATAAACTTCCTTAAATTCCCAATTCCCAACTCCTGATTTAGAAGTTGTCAGTATCCCGAAATATCGACCAGCCCGGCGGAGCCCGTCACATCCTCCTGCAAGAACAGGCTGGCGAGCTGGGCAAAGCCCGCGGGATCGTCGGAAACGAAATAGCGGGTCTCCCCCGCGCCGCTGGACGCGGGCGCGACCGCGCGCCGCAGAGCGTTCGCCGCTTCCGCGCCGGAATCGACCAGTGTGACGGAGGGGCCCATAAAATCCGCGATCACCTCGTGCAGCAGCGGATAGTGCGTGCAGCCGAGAATCAGCGTATCCACGCCCCGTTCCCGCACCGGCTGCAAATATTCCCGCACGACCGTTTCGATCACGACATCGCCGCGCTTCACGCGCCCGTTTTCCACCAGCGGCACGAAAAGTGGGCAGGCGACCGTTTGCACGTCTAAAGCGGCGTCCGCCTTTTTCAGGCTTCGTTCAAACACGCCGCTGCGCACGGTCGCCGCCGTGCCGATCACGCCGATCCTGCCGTTTTTCGTCACCGCCCGCGCTTTCTCGCACGAGGGTTTTACCGTGCCGAAAATTGGCACGTCAAATTCGCCCTGCACCGTGTCCAGCGCCGCGGCGGACGCCGTGTTGCACGCCACTACGATGGCTTTCAAATCGTATTCCAGCAAAAAACGGATATCCTGCCGGGTGTATTTGATAATGGTGTCGCGGCCGCGCGTACCGTAGGGCACGCGGCCGGTATCGCCGAAATAGATGATGCTTTCCTCCGGCATGATCTCGTGCAGGCGGCGCACCGCGGTCAGGCCGCCCAGCCCGGAATCAAACACGCCGATGGCGCGGTTATCCATGGTGCTCCTCCAGCGCGAGCGAGACCAGCCGGTCGAGCAGCTCGGTATAACCGACGCCGCTGTGGGCGAACAGCTTGGGGTACATGGAGATCGAGGTGAAGCCGGGAATGGCGTTCAGTTCGTTGAAAACGATCTCGCCGCTGTCATACGTGCAGAAGAAATCGACGCGCGACAGTCCCCGGCAGCCGAGCGCCGTATAGACCTTGATCGCGTTTTGCCGCGTTTCTTCGAGCTGCTCCTCCGTGATGCGCGCGGGTATGAACAGTTTGGAGGCTTCGTCGGCGTATTTCGCGTCGAAGGTGTAGAATTCCTGCGCGGGCGCGATCTCGCCCACGGTAGAGGCGACCGGCGACAGATTGCCGAGCACCGCGCATTCGATCTCGTGGCCGCTGATGAATTCTTCGACCAGCACCTTGGAATCATATCCAAAGGCGGCCTTCAATCCCTCGGTCAGTTCCCGCATATCGGCCGCCTTGGCCACGCCGACCGAGGACCCGGACGAGCAGGGCTTGACAAACACAGGGAAGGAACCGATCCGCTCCGCCGCCGCGCGCGCGACGCCTGCGGCGTCCGCCGCGAATTCATGCTTGAGGGCCAGATAATAACGCGCCTGCCGCACCTGCGCCGCGTCGACCAGCACCTTGGTGATGGATTTGTCCATCGAATTGGCCGAGGCCGCGACGCCGCAGCCCACATAGGGGATGGCGGCCAGCTCCAACAGGCCCTGTATCGTGCCGTCCTCGCCGCCGATGCCGTGCAGCACGGGGAATACGCAGTCCACCCGAACGGTTTGAACCCCGCCGTCCGTCAGCAGGACAAGACCGTGCGCCGCCCGATCTGGAGACAGGATAGCCGGAACAAGGCCGGACTCCTCCTGCCAGAGACCTTTTTCAATTTTATCCACATTATAGTCGGGATATAGGTACCAGCGGCCCTCTTCCGTGATGCCGACCGCCAAAATTTCATATTTATTTTGATCCAGATTACGCAAAACAGAGGCCGCCGAAAGACACGAGATGCTGTGCTCGCTCGACACGCCGCCGAAAACAACTGCTAATTTCACGAATTGATTCTCCTTTTATGAAAGGTGATCGCCCAGCGATAAATATTTCTATACAGATAGCATTATACGCTATTTGCGGCGTAAATACAATGAAAAAGCGTGGTGAAACGCAGAGCGATTTGACGAAATTTTCTAGCTTTATCCACTTATTTTTGAAATACCTGTTGACAGACTATATTATATGTCATATAATATTGTACACAAACACAGAAACGAGGTGGCATTTATGTCATACCCCATCGCCTCCTCCCTGCTGGACGGAATTGTGCTCTCCGTGGTAGAACGGGAAAGCACCTATGGTTACCGCATCACGCAGGAGATACAGCAGGTGATCGAAATTTCGGAATCGACCCTGTACCCCGTGCTGCGCCGTCTTCTGAAGGACGGCTACCTTACCACCTATGACGAAGCGTACGCCGGGCGCAACCGCCGTTACTACCGGATCACCGAGCACGGCCGCGCCAGACTGCGCCAGCACCGGATCGATTGGCAAAATTACCGGAACAGCATCGATCACATCTTTTTCGGAGGGCAAGCATCATGAACAGAAACGAATATATGGCCGCGCTGCGGCGGGCTCTTTCCGGCCTGCCGGATGAAGAGCGCGCAAATGCCCTGCGTTATTACGAGGAGTACTTTGACGACGCCGGGCCGGAAAACGAAGGGGAGGCCATAGCGGGCTTAGGCGCGCCGGAAAGCGTGGCCGCGCAAATCCTAAACGATTACCGTGAACTGACCGTGCCGCCGCATCGCCCGGAGACGGGCGGCGCTTCGTACACCGCCGCCGGCGAAGCCGCGAACAGTCCCAAGCGCCGCTGGCGCGGCATCAACCCTTGGCTGCTCGCCCTGCTGGTGCTGCTCGCCATTCCGGTCGGCATCCCGCTCGCGGCGGCTGTCGGCGGCGTTCTGGTTTCCGTGCTGGCGGTACTGGCCTGCATCGTCCTTGTGGTTTTTATCATTTTCGCGGTCATCCCTTTTGTCTTGTTGGTCTGCGGCGCGGCTTTTATCGGCGTTTCATTCTTTTTATGGTGGACGCCGGCCAGCGCCGTGCTGACGCTTGGCGCCGGTCTTGCCGTGCTCGCGATCGGCATACTGGTCACGATGCTGATGATCAAGCTGTGCACCCTGTTCATCCCACCCATCTTCCGCGGTTTTGTCGCGATCCTGCGCTGGCCGTTCGATAAGCTGAGAGGAGCGATGAGAAAATGAAAAAACTTATGATTGCCTGTCTGGTACTGCTGCTCATCGGCGGCGGCCTTGCGATCGGCGGCGCGGCCGCCGGCGGCAGGCTCTACGGCAGCTATTATGACGGCTCGCTCCACCCGATCACCGATTCCATCAGCGACGCGCTGGACGCGGTGGACCGATTTTCCGATCGCAACCTGTTTCGCCGCGGCCTGCATTATGAAAGCGGCTACGCGGCGGACGGCAGCTACCACTCCGGCTGGTTTGACGACCGCCACGGGCTGGACGATTTCGACGACCTGCCGGACGATATGGAGGATAATTTGTCCTACCTGCCCGACCCCGACATTCGCGAGCTTGAATTTGCCTTTGGCGCGGGCGCGTTCCGCATCCAACAGGGCGATGAATTTGCGGTAACGGGCGGCGTTGTGCAGGACAGCTTGATGAACGACGACACCTGGGAGCTATCCGTGCGCGGCCGCACGGGCGACGGCAAGGTCGTCATCACGCTGCCGGAGGCGGCCTACGATAAGATCGAATTTTCCATCGGCGCAGCCACGCTTGAGATCGAAACGCCGCTCGCCGCCCACAAGGCTGAAATAGCGGTCGGCATGGGGATCCTATCCGTAAAAGAAGCGCTCGACGTCGACAAACTCGAACTGGACTGCGGCGCGGGCAGCGCCACCGTCCTGCTCGCGGGCAGCGCCGGGGATTACGGCTACGAGATCGCCGCTTCCGCGGGCAGCGTGACGCTTGACGGAACCGAACTCGCCGGCGGCGGCCCCTTCGGCACGCACCGCGCCTCCAAAAACGGCACGCGCGAGCTTGAACTGAGCGTCGGCGCGGGCACCATTGAACTGACGACCGCCGGCACGGTTTAAGCCGAACCGGCGCGTAAAACAAAGTTTATTCTTGACGAATCCGACCAAAACCCGTATGATAAGAGAAAAGGAGCCTTTGCTATGAAAAACAAGAGACTGTATCGCAGTGAGACCAGCCGCATGCTGTGCGGCGTGTGCGGCGGTATCGCGGATTATTTCGAGATCGACCCCACGCTCGTCCGCCTCGCTTGGGTGTTGCTCTGCGCACTCGGTTTCTCCGGTATCGTCGTATATATCATCGCGGCGATCATTATTCCGACGCAAAGCGCCGTCCAGTAACCAAACAAACGAGAGGATGTGCCCCATGAGCGAAAACAAAGAATCCATGACGGATCTAGACGAAACTTCCGCCGAGCCCACGCAGGACGAGACCGTTCTCGAAGCGGATGAGGCGGAAAACGCCGAAGCCGATCTCGTTCTCACGCCGGAGGAGGCCGAGGAAGAGATCGAAACGCCGCATGAGGATCGTGTTTTCGGCTTGCCGCGCATGTGCTTTCACGGCGTCGCGCTCGGTATCGCGGCCGGCTATATTCTGACCGGTCTGTACGGCGTGATTATGAATAAGCTGACCGGCTCTACCAAGATGCCCAGTTCGACCATGGTCGCGCTGGTCTGCGCCGGCATCGGCTATCTGATCACCAAGCGTATCTATGATAAGAAAAAGAAGGCAGAGGAAGCCGCCGCCGAATCAGACGCGGAATAACGAAAATAAAGCCGCCGCAAAGAATGGCTTTGCGGCGGCTTTCGCCTGCCCAAAGATCGGAAAGGAAGTGCTGTATGCGCGCATACGCCTATATGCTCCGCTGTGCGGACGATACCCTGTACTGCGGCTGGACCAATGATTTGACACACCGCCTCGCGGCACACAACAGCGGCCAAGGCGCCAAATACACGCGCGGCCGCGGGCCGGTGCGGCTCGCCTACAGCGAACTGTTCGCAACGCAGGGCGAAGCCATGCGGCGCGAAGCGCAGCTGAAAAAGCTGACCCGGCCGCAAAAAGAGGCCTTGCTCGCCGTTCCCGACGGCGCCGAACTGCTGACCGTGTACGACGGAACGGGCCTTGCCTGCGGCGAACGGCCCCGCGCCGAGGTGCACGCGCAGGGCCTTTTCCACCATGTATGCCACCTGTGGGTGTGCGGCGTATACGAGGGCGAGCCCGGCCTGTGGCTGCAACGGCGCGCGGACGACCGGCCGCTCTACCCCGGCCATTATGATTTGACCGCCACCGGCCATATCGATCCCGGAGAAACGCCGGAAACAGCGATCCTGCGCGAAGCGCGGGAGGAAGCCGGTCTGCGCCTTGCGCCGGACGCACTGGTCCCCGCAGGCGCTTACCGCCAGCAGTACGACCGCGGCGAGGGCGGCGGTTTTGACGATGAATTAGCCTACGCCTTTCTATGCCGCATGGACGGTCTGCCCCCCTTCGCCCCCGGGCCCGAGGTGTCCGCCCTTGTGTTTGCCCCGCTTTCGGCGTTTGCCCTCGCGCACGAGGAAAGCGCGCCGCCGCTTCCCGCCCGCGCCCCCGGCGGCGGCGCAGTCTCCATTCCGCGTGAGTTGTTTTGCTGCTTGCACCAACAGGAGTGGGAGGGCGTGCTGCCGGTTCTTCAAAATGTAATGAAATAGCGAAATAATACATTTTGTATATGCGTGCGCCCGCCAATTCTAAACAAGTGCAAAAAACAACAGAACCCCGTTACGCTGTAACGGGGTTCTGTTGTTTTTCATCTTTTCGTCAGTACGCCGATGAGGATGCAAGCGGCCAAACTGGCGGCCGCGCCGATCGCGGAGATCAGCGCGCGCTTCTGGCAGGCCTTTGCCTTAGGGTCCTCCTGCTGGTCATCCTCTTCGCTTCTGCCGCAGATCATGCCGTATTGCACCTGCTGTAACGCGGTAAACGCGGCCAACAGGATAAAGGCGACCAGCAACAGTCTCTGCGCCGTCTGCATCAGTGCAGCAGATTGAGCACGAGGGCGACGACAACGAATACCACGCCCATGGCAGTGGTCAAACGGGCAAGAATCTTATCCGCGGCGCTGGCCTTGCCGGCGCCGAAAAAGGTTTCCGCGCCGCCCGAAACAGCGCCGATACCCTGCGATGCGCCGCTCTGGAGCAGCACGACGATGATCAGAAACAGGCTCGCTACGATCATAACGATAGATAAAGCGATTTGTGCGGTAGTCATGTTTTCCATTCCTCCAAAATATCCGTACCGCGCCCGCAAAAGGAGCGCGCATATCCGTGCGTATATGGTACTATATCACAGATATGATGCTTTTTCAAGCTTTTTTTGCGTTTTTTACAGCAAGGGCTTCAGGATGTTCTTGAGCGGTTCGCCCATGCGGTTGGTATGGATCTTACGCGCCGGGAGCTCGACCACGGCGAAGCGGATGGTGCTCCAGCCGTTTTGCGGTTTATCGTAATGCCGCTCCTGCCCCAGTCGTTTCAGCTTTTTCTGCACCGTCCGGTCGAGCTGCTCCGCGACTAAAATGAGCGAAATGATGGAAAACTCATGCGACAGATCGGCCTCCACCAAATCGTTTTCCAGTTGTTTGGCGTATTCCCACCAATCGTTCAGGCCCGTTTCGTCAAGGGTGGGCGCGGCGAACAGCGCGCGGTACTCGTGCGCGTGGCTGGTGCCGCCGGTCGGCATGATGCCGAGGATTTTGCGCTCTTCCTTCAGGCTGAACGTGCTGTACAGCGCGGCCATACGGCCCAAAAGCGACATGTTTTCGGTGCTTTCAAACTTAGCATCCTGTCCCGCTCGCAGGCGGTCGCGCAGGGCGATAAACTCCGTGGAAAAATCCATTTTCGTTGCTCCTTAATTTTCAGCCTTTTCGGGGTACAGCCCTTCGGCGGTCATGCGGCGGATGGCCTCCTCTACGATGGGCTTGTCCTCCCGATACGTCACGCCGTACCAGCGCGCCACGGTGGAAAGCACCTTGGCGGTCGCTTTGCCCGCGCGCAGCAGCTCGTCCACCGCGAAGGGCAGGTAATATTCGCCCTTCATCGGGTTTGCGGGCAGCCGTTCGGCGAAAAAGCGGCAAAGGCCCGCGTCCAGCTCCTCCGCGAACGAAGGGGTGAAGCCCCACAGGTTCAGCGAGATCAGCGTGCCCTCGGGCAGCGCGGTCTCGGGCAAGTCGCCGTCCGGCGCGCAGCGGATCACGCCGTCCGCGTCCCGCTTGATGGCGGTGCGCTCCACGATATCGGTCAGCATGCTGTTTGCATCGATCGTGCACACGCCGCGCGATACCGTACCGTTTTCGGTCAGCGTGTTTTCCACGCGGTAGCCCACCATGCAGTAGCGGCCCACGCCGTCGTCCCGCGCGCTTTCCAGATAGGCATATACCTTTTGGAATGCGTCCGCCCCGTAAAAATCATCCGCGTTGACGACCGCGACCGGCGCGCCCGCGAACAGATCCTTCGCGCACCATACGGCGTGCGCCGTGCCGAGCGGCTTTTCACGCCCTTCGGGCGCCGTAAGGCCCGCGGGCAGGCGGTCCAGCGTTTGGTAGGCGTAATCGATCTGCATCAGCTTTCGCGCGCGCCGTCCGATGGCGTTCTCGAACGCCTCTTCCAATTCGGGGCGAATGATGAACACCGCGCGCCGGAACCCGGCGCGGAACGCGTCGTAAAGCGTATAATCCAGAATGATCTGCCCATCCGGGCCGACCGGATCGATCTGCTTGAGACCGCCGTAACGGGATCCCATCCCGGCGGCCATAATTACCAAAATAGGCTTTGCCATAAATAATTTCCCCTGTTTCTCCGCAAAATGTGAACAAGCCGTAAATATCTGGCGGTTCTTGCTTCATTTATTATACTAAACCGTATCAGAAAACACAAGATGTTTGATACCTGTCCGCCGTTTTTTGTAGAAAAGCATGAAATTGAACCCGACGCCGCGCGGAAGATTGCATTAGGCCGCGAAAACTGTTAAAATAGATGCGTTAAAAAGTTATCAGAGTGATGAAAATCGTTTAAGAGAGAGGGAAACGGAAACGATGCGTAAAACTAAGATCATCTGCACGCTTGGCCCGGCGACAGAGGGCCCCGTGCTGGCCGAACTGATGAAGGCCGGTATGAATGTGGCGCGCCTGAATTTCAGCCACGGCAACCATGAGGAACACAAGGCACGTATGGATGCGATCAAGGAGACCCGCCGCGCGCTCGGCGTGCCGGTCGGCATCATGCTGGATACCAAGGGCCCGGAGATCCGCATCAAGACTTTTCAAAACGACCGTATCGACATTCAAGAGGGACAGGCGTTCACCCTTACCACCCGCGACGTCGAAGGGGACGAGTCCATCGTTTCCATCACCTATACCGGCCTGCCGATGGACGTCAAGGTCGGCACCCGTCTGCTGATCGACGACGGCCTTGTCGCGTTCGACGTGACCGAGGTGAAGAACGGCACCGATATCGTGTGCCGCGCGCTGAACAACGGCCCGCTTTCCAACCGCAAGTCGGTCAACGTGCCGGGCATCAAGCTGAACATGCCCTACCTCTCCGAAAAGGACAAGTCCGATATCGAATTCGGCCTGTCGCAGGATATTGACTTTATCGCCGCCTCCTTCTGCCGCACCGCGCAGGATGTGCGCGATATCAAGGGCATCCTCAAGGCCTGCGGAAAAGAGGACGTTGAGATTATCGCCAAGATCGAAAACATGGAAGGCGTGCGCAACGTACAGGAGATTTTGGACGAAGCCAACGGCGTCATGGTCGCCCGCGGCGATCTGGGCGTGGAGGTTCCCTTTGAGGAACTGCCCGAAATCCAGAAGTGCCTGATCAAGACCTGCATTTCGCGCGGCAAGCGCGTCGTCACGGCCACGCAGATGCTTGAAAGCATGGCTAAAAACCCGCGCCCGACCCGTGCGGAGGTATCCGACGTTGCCAACGCCGTTTACGACGGCACCTCGGCCATCATGCTTTCGGGCGAGACCTCGGTCGGCAAATATCCGGTCGAGACCGTTCGTACGATGAGCATGATCGCGGAGAACGCGGAGCGCACCATCCATTACGACCGCCGCCGCACCACCCGCCTTGAATTCCAGAACATGGACGTTTCGGGCGATGACAAGACCAACGCCATCGCGCACGCGACCTGCTCCACCTCGCATGATCTGGGCGCGAAGTGCATCGTCGCCTTCACGGAGTCCGGCTCGACCGCGCGCGCCGTTTCCACCTACCGACCGGGCGCGCCGATCGTCGGCGCAACGCCGAGCGAGAAAACGTTCCACCGCCTGACGATGAGCTGGGGCGTCATCCCGATTCTGGTTCCTCAGCGGCCTTCTTCCGGCACCCAGCTGTTCGAGCTTTCCGCCCATGCGGCCGTCAAGGCCTGCGGCTGCAAGGCTAGCGATATCATCACCGTGACCGCCGGCATGCCGGTCGGCAAGGTCAACTATACGAATACCCTGCGCGTGCTGCAACTGACCGAGCAGATCCTCGCGCAAGGCTTCCGGGACTGATAAAACATGTCTGTCAAACGCTTGCAGCGCACGCTTGTGCGCGTGCTCTCCGTCGTCGTCATTCTCGCGATCCTAATCTGCATCGGGCTTTATGCCTACCGCACCTTCTTCGGCTACAATTACGATTCCTCCCTCTTCGGGCAGGATCTGGCCGCGGGCGTGCAGGCGGATGAGAACATCACGAATATCGCCCTGTTTGGACTGGATACCCGCGAAGGGGACACACAGTCCCATTCGGACTGCGTCATGATCGTCACGGTGGACAACACGCGCGGCAAGATCAAGCTGATCAGCCTGATGCGGGACAGCCTCGTCCCCATCGACGGCCACGGCAGCCAAAAGCTCAACGCCGCCTATTTTGAGGGCGGCCCCTCGCTTGCCATCCGCACGCTGAACGAAAATTTCGGCACCGATATCAGCGATTATATCGCGGTCGATTTTGAACAGCTCGTCACCATCATAGACGCGCTGGAAGGCGTGACCGTCAACGTGAAGGATAACGAGCTCACGGAACTTAACCGCGTCATCCGCGACTACGGTATCGAGCAGGGCAAGACCTTTGAGCCCGTCGCCGCCGCAGGCGAGCAGAAGCTGGACGGCGTGCAAGCGCTTTGTTACAGCCGCATCCGCAAGGGCGGCACGGGCGACGACTGGGGCCGCGTGGAGCGGCAAAGCGTCGTTCTCTCGGCCCTGTTCGACGAGGTGCAGAACCTGAACGCCAGCAAGCTGCTGGGCTTGATGCAAAAGCTGATGCCAAACGTCACCACCTCGCTCTCGGTGAGCAAGATCGCGCCGCTGATCGTCGGCGCGGTCAAAAACGGTATGCCCGCGCTGTCCCATACCCGGCTTCCGCTGGACGGCGAATGGGAATACGCCGGTTCATCGGGCGAGTATATCCTGTTCGACCTCGACGTGGCGGCCGATCATATTCAAAAGTTTATCTATGACGATGTATTCCCCGGCGACACCTCGTCCGCCCACACGCCGCAGACCGGCGCGGGCGACGATACCAATACCGGCCCCATGGGCGGCGTTGATTTTGATACCGAGCCGACCGCCCCGGCTTCGACGAACGGCGGCGGCAACAGCGACGAGGTCGATCCGGCCTCCCTCGCGGAGGAGGGCGCTACCTACGACCCCGAGACCGGAGACTATATCGATATCGACGGCGACCGCTACCGGCTGGACGATAACGGCAACAAGGTCTACTATTAAACACGCTGCAGCGTAAGAATTTATCATGATCCGATCGGGGCTCAGGCTCCGATCGATCTTTTTAGAGGTTTGAAATGTACGAAAAAAAAGTTTTACCAAACGGCGTGCGCCTAATCATGGAGCGGATCAATACCGTACGGACCGCTTCCATCGGCATTTGGGTCAAAAACGGCAGCCGGTATGAGCCCGCGCCGCTCGGCGGCGTTTCGCATTTTATCGAGCATATGATCTTCAAGGGCACAAAAAAGCGCTCGGCCCGCCACATCGCCATCGCGATGGACGCGCTGGGCGGTCAGGCAAACGCCTTTACCGATAAGGAGTGCACCTGCTACTATATGAAGGTGCTGGACAGCCGCCTCAAAACCGCCGCTTCGCTGCTGGCCGATATGTTCATGAACTCGCTGTTTGCGCAGAGCGATCTCGAGCTGGAACGCGGCGTTGTTTTAGAAGAGATCGATATGTACGAGGACTCGCCCGAGGACGTCGCCATTGAAAAGCTGTTCGAGACCTGCTATGCCGGTTCCTCACTCGGCCGCCCCATCCTCGGCACGGCGGAAACGCTCTCGCACATCGATTCGGCCGCCATGCACGCCTACCTGCACGAGTATTACCGGCCGGCGGACACGGTCATCGCGATTTCCGGCAGCTTTTCGGACGAGGATATCGATTACATTGCCGAGCTTTTTTCCGCCATGCCCGGCGAAGGCCGCAACGAGGTGACCCCCGCCCTTTATCACCCCAGCATTGTGCTGCGCGAAAAGGATATCGAGCAGAACCACCTGTGCCTAACCTTCCCCGGCGTGTCCCTTCTGGATGAGCGCCGGTTTGAGATGAACCTGCTTTCCTCCATTCTCGGCGGCGGCATGTCCTCCCGCCTGTTCCAGACCGTGCGCGAGCAAAACGGCCTGTGCTACTCGATCTATACCTTCGGCACCGCGCATCTGGATACCGGCATTCAGTCCGTCTACGTCGGGTTGGGCGCGGAGACCGAGCAGCAGGCGCTTGAGCTGATCTGCCGCGAAATACGCGAGTTCTGCCAGTCCGGCCCCGCGCAGGACGAGCTGGCCCGCTGCCGCGAGCAAGTCAAGACCACGCTGCTGATGGGGCTTGAAAACACCGGCACGCGCATGATGACCATCGGCAGGAGCGAGACCATGCGCGGCGAGGTCGCCAAGATCGAGCAGGTGCTCGCACGGTACGACGAGGTGACCACCGAGGGCGTGCTGGAGCTGGCCCGCGAGGTGTTCGACTTCTCCCGCGCTTCCCTTTCCGTTGTCGGCGCGCCAAAGGACGAGGACGCCTACCGCGCCTTGCTTAAAAACTGATCTTGCCGCAAAACGTATGCACGACCGGCACAGCCTGATGGCTGTGCCGGTTCTTTTCTACGCCGGTATTGACATTGGCGCCGCGAACGCGTATTATATGAATGAATTATTCATTTATACAGGAGGGTAATCTTTGAGAAAACACTTTATCGACAATGTGCGCTGGCTTACCGTGCTGCTGCTTTTTCCATACCACACCGCCCGGATATTCGACGGTGTCCAGCCCTTTTACGTCAAGGGCGCGGAAATGCGGGCCGCGACCGTTTTTGTGCTGGCCTGTACGCCGTGGTTCATGCCGCTGCTATTTGTGGTGGCCGGCGTCAGCACCCGGTACGCCCTGCAAAAGCGCAGCACCGGGGCGTACATCCGGGAACGTTTTGCCAAGCTCTTCGTGCCCCTGATCTCCGGCACGTTGCTTCTGGTGCCCATGCAAACCTACTTTGCGGAGGTTTTTCATAACGCCTACACGGGCGGCTACTTCGGCCAATACCTGCTGTTCTTTACCAAACCAACCGATCTAACCGGCTACACCGGCGGCTTTACCACCGGGCAGCTTTGGTTTATCTCCTACTTATTTCTGATATCGCTGATCGCGCTGCCGCTCATTCGGCTCGCGCATAAACGGCGGATCGGCTGGCATGACACACCAGCGGCTCTGGTCCTCCCCTTGTGCTGCATGACATTGCCGTTTTCCTACCTGCTCGATATCGGCGGCAAAAGCCTTGGGGAATATCTGGTTCTGTTTTTATTGGGCTATTTCGTATTAGCGGAAGAGCCGGTACAGGCTTTTACCGGCCGGTACCGGTTGGCTCTCCTGTCGGCCGGGGCTTTGCTTACCGCCTATACCGTGGTGAACCGTGTTTCCCTCAAGAGCGGCATGGGCAGCCGGGCCATCATGCTCTTCACTTCATGGATCTGCATTTTGGCCATCCTTGGCATGGGGCGCCGCCACCTGAATTTTCAAAACAAATGGACCCAGCGCTTGTCCGCGTCGTCTTTTCCTTTTTATCTGTTTCACCAATCCATTATCGTCTGCATTGGCTTTTACTGCTTGCAGACCGACCGACCGGACAGCCTGCAATATGCGCTCATTTTATCGGGCAGCATCGTTTTAAGCATGTTGCTCTATGCGCTGTGTAAACGGTTTCGAGCGCTCCGCTTTCTGTTTGCAATCAAAGGCACCACGCCGCAACCATAAAACAAACCGGCTCACCGCATGCCTTGATAGGCGCGGTGAGCCGGTTTGTTTTATGGCTCCTCTACGGTCTCATACTTCATCCGGTAATAGATGCGATCCTGATATTCCCGCACCAGCGCGGCCTGTTCCACCGGGGTCTGTTCGTGGTACGCGCCCGCGGCGTCGATCGCCGCGCCGCGCTGCACGACGGGCAGCGCGCGCCGCACCTCGTCCACAAAGCTGAAAAACGGATCGTCCGTGCCCAAGCCGACCGCGCGCAGCACCGCTTCGCCCAAAAAGCTGGCGCTCAGGTCTCCGTTCGGCCGCAGGCCGATGCGGTCGGCCAGCGTTGCAAAATCAAGCGCCTGCGCGCCCGCGCTGTTTGCCCACAGCAGGTATGGAGGGGCATAGGCGTCCAGCGAGCTTTGCTCGTCCGGGCCGGCGTCCATATCCATGCCGAGCGCGCGATAGCACATATAGTCCTCGCCCAGACTGGGCAGATGGTCGCCGTAGAACAGCAGCAGCACGGGCTCTTCCTGCTGCTCATAGTAATCGGTCAAACGGCCCAGCATGGCGTCCGCGTCCCGCACGCCGGAGGTATAGACGGTCAGCATGGTCTTTGCCTCTTCCGATATCTCGCGCTTGAGCTCAAGCTGCGGCAAATCGACCGCCTTGCCGTATTTGCTTTCCGTATAGGCCATGTGGTTCTGAATGGTCGTTACATAGCTGAAAAGCGGCGCTTCATCCTGCTTATGCTTTTCAAAGTCCGCGATCATATAATCGGTAAGCGCGGCGTCCGATACATAGCCGCCGCGCTGGGCGGCGTCCGCGAACGCCTCCTCAAACACGATCTCCTGCGCGCCCAGATAGCGGTAAATGTTTTGCCGGTTGTAGAACCACGCCTTGCCGGGGTGGATAAACTGCGTTTGCCAGCCGCTGTCCGCCGCCGTGCGGAAGATAGAACCGACATTTTTGTGCAGCGCGCGGAAGGAAGAAATGCCGGTCTCGCTGAGCAGCGCGGTCTGCATGCCGGTGAGCACGTCGAATTCGGTGTTGGCCGTGCCGCCGCCGTAGTTCGGCACGATCAGCCTGCCGCTGATCGCGTGTTCGGACTGCTTTAAGGCATTGAAATTCCGCAAGGGATCGTTTTCCGGCGACCAATCGAACGCGTCGTGATTGGTGATATCGCAAAACGCTTCACTCATGACGAAGATCACGTGCACCCGCTCGGGATCGGCCGCCGCCGTTTTTGTCTGCGCGATCGCTTGCTCGGTCGCGGCTTTATCGAAGCCCTTTGGCTTTTGCACCGAATAAGCGGTCGCCGTATGCAGAAAACTATAGTTGAACCCCGCCTGCTCGTACACCGTGGTCATATTGAATCGGTTGGTAACCGGAAAGCCCGCGAAGATATCCGCGGAGGTATAAACGGTGGGCGTCAGCGCCACCAGCGTGCCGAGAAGCGCAAAGCAGCCCGCCAGACGACCGACGACCCTGCCCGCGCGCGGCAAGCGCACGGGACGCGTGCGAAACAGCGCAGCGCACACGATGAGCGCCGCCAGAGCAAACAGGCATAGGCCGACGGCCTTCCAGTCCACCGTTAGATCATAACCGCCCGCCGCCTGCACCGCCTCGCGCACCATGGTAAGGTCCTGCAAGACAAGCGGATCGTCCCGCGCGTCGATCTTCATGCTGTTGGCAAAATTCAAAAGGCCGAAAACAAACAGCGTGACCGCGGCGGCCGAAAACACATTACCGAACAAAAACGCGCACGCGCCAAGCACCAATATGACCGGCAGCCAGTTGAGCAGGCCGAGCAGCGGCGTTGTAAAAAACGTAAGCGGGATTACAGGCGCCGCTTGCAGCACCAGCAGCCAAATAACGACGGACAGCGCCAGCGCCAGCGGGATGTTCAGCAGGGCCGCATAGCGGCAAGGCAAACGCAACGCTTTCTTTTCCGATCCGGGCCGGCGGCCATGCGCCGTATGCGCGCCCCGGTGCGCGCCACTTGAATGAAACATGTGTTTATTATACACCTTGGGAACCGGTTCTGGCAAAGGGCGCGCATAAAAAAAACGGGCCATGAGCCCATTTTTTCCGTATGTTATTGCCCAAGGCAGATCAGACGCGGCGGTGCGGGAGCCTTTAACAGCGCGGCTATGGTTTGGTCGCGCGCGGCTTCCTCCTCCGTATAGGGGCACAGCACCACGTCGGCGCGCTCCGACGCTTTGGCGTTTTCATGCAAACGCACGCCGGAAACAATACTTTGCATTTGCTTGATCGCATCCGCGACCGCGGCGGCAAATGCGCCGGTGGAAAGCATGTAAAATTCTTTCACATTTTCCGCTACAATCAAATGCGCCAATATTTTCTCAACCTCTTTATTTTCCACCTTTTTAATCGTCATTTCACCGCAAATAAAGCACTTTTTCGCCATTTATCGACCCTCCACTGTATATATATAGTAACTGTTTTTATTCATCTTGTCAATTCCGTTTTATCAGGCGTATAGAAAAGGTGACCAACTACCTATACGATAAACACAGAGAGGGGTGGTGTCTTTCCATGAATGAGCAAAAAACCGTATTCCAAATCAATGATTACGGCCATATTCATCTAAAGTTAAGTGAAATGCTCGAAGCGAGCGGTCTGTCCCGCAATGCGCTGGCCCGCAATGCCCATACCCGCTTTGAGGTGATCGACCGCTGGTGTGAAAACCATGTGGAGAAGCTTGATCTGGACATTTTGGCCCGCATTTGCTACGTACTGGAATGCCGGGTCGACGATCTGATCGAATATGTGGAAAAATAAAAGAGGCAGGGACATTCAGTTTTGAACGTCCCTGCCCCTTTTTGTATTCAGCCCGTGCCGCCCCGCTGCTGGAATTCCTTTGGCGTACAGTGCATGATCTTCCGAAACACCTTGGTAAAATAGCTGTTCGAGCTGAAACCGCATTCCTCGCTCACAGCCAGCACGGTTTTGCTCGTCTGTACCAACGCCTGCGCGGCCATATGGACGCGGTATTGGTTCAGATAGGCCACCGGGCTGATCGACAGGGTTTTGCGGAAGCAGCGCAGGCATTCCCGCTCTCCGATCTTGGCCGCCGCGGCAATATCGGCCAGCGAGAGCTCCTCCGCGAAATGCGTTCTGATATATGTGATCATTTCCTTGAGCCGCTCGACGTTAACGTCGTTTTTGGGAAGGCTTTGCTCGCGCAGCCCGCGCGTTTGCTCAAACAGCATCATCCATAGGTCCGCCAAATGCCGCTGTACCTGAAATTCAAACCCCGGCTGCTTGGCGCCGTCGCCCGCCATCGCCCTGAGCAGCGCCGCCACCATCAAGGCGCCCTCTTCCTGATCGGACAAGATCGGATAGACCTGTATGTCCGCGCACTGCAAAATAGGCAGAAAGTACTTTTGCTCCAGCGTGCTGTTATACGCGCCGGACAGAAAATGCTGGTCAAACAGAATGGTGCGCAGCCGGCAGCAGTCCTGCCCGCCGGCCGGTTGGATTCGATGCATGGTGTTGCTGTTGATAAAAAGCGCCTGACCGGCGCGAACGGTATGCATGCCCTCGGACCAGTGGTACTCTATCTCGCCTTCTAAAATATAGGAAAATTCAAACAGCGTGTGCCAATGCCACGGGATCTCGTGGTTGAAAAAAAGGTCGAGCCGGTCCTCGTGCACATGATAAGGCACGCTCGGCTGCCGCTGTTCCAACAACTCGCGCTTATGCTCGTCAATATCCAGACGTTTGATCGGTTCCATAGGCAGCCCCCTGACCAGTCGTTATTTTGCTATTTTTTCGCCGAATGCTACCATCCCGGCGCATAGCTCGCGCCGTCTCACGGCCGCCGGCATGTAAAAAAGCCGCATGCCGCCGCGTTTCCGACCAAGCGTATTTTGTCCGAAACATGCCATTCCCTGTCGGCTCCTGTCTGTCATTCCGCGCCCCGGCGGCGTATGATAAAGGTACGATGACAAACCAAGTAAGGAGGCGCTGGAAATGAAGATTTATAAAACCAGACGGCTTGATCGTCTCACCGACATCATCACGCACTGTACTTCCCCGGTCTACATGGTTTTAGACGGCGGGCGCTCGCTCGATCTCCAGCGTCAACCCGATACGCTTGCCTTGTTCCAAAACTTCTGCTGCTGCAAGGACACGCCGGAGATCGAACTGAATTTCTCGAACCTTACCGACGCGCGGCGAGTGCTCGAATACTTGATCGGCGCATAGCGGGCCGCCGGTCGGTTTTGTTTCATTATACCCCTCTTGACGACCGGACGCAACAGGGATGCGCCCGCCGCCCGTCATGCGGCGCTTGCGCGGAAAACGCGGCTTGAGCGCATACAATACGCCTCATTTTTCATCCTAACTCATAGAAAGCACGGCAGCCGCACTGTAAACCAGTGCGCCGCCGTGCTTTCGTCTGTTTTATTCCGCCGGTTTAGGCGCGCGGCGGCGCTCCTCATGGCTGACCGGAACGATCTCTGCCGGTGGACGGCGCTTGCCGTCGCGCCGCTCGCCGCTCATGCGCTCGCCTATGTGCTCCTTCAACACGCCCGCTTTGTCTTTCCCTTTGGCGGAGACCGATATCCGCATCAGGTCGTCGTCCGTGCCGCGCAGATAACCGTCCTCATACAGCGTTTCGACCGTATGATCGAGCGCGGTATCAATATGGGTGAACCGTTTTACCTCGCGCGCAAGCTCGTCCGCCAATGCGTCGGACGCATCGTCACCCGCGCGTACGTCCAGCACCTGATCGAAACGGTTGAGCGTGTATTCGATCGAAGAATCCGCGTCGATACCGACATAGGCGTACGGCTCGTAGGCGGCGTATACGCCGGTCGTCGCCATCGCGCACAGCACGGCGACGCAGGCCGCCCAAGTCAGCGGTTTCTTCCATTTTCGGCCGCGGCGCGCGCCTATGCTGACGTGCTGCCCCACCGACCGGCCTTTCGCGTCGATCAGGTAAACCACGCCGTCCAATCCAAGCGCGGCCGCGCGCCCGCCGCGCGTCTCTACGATCACCGCCCGCATAAGCCGGCCTCCCTCCGTATGGTCTGTAAATATTCCGAAAGCATGGGATAGTCGCCGTCCAGCAGCAACGCGGCGGCGATGATATAGCGCCGGTGCCGCTCGATCAGTTTTTTAGGAACGCCGCTCGCGGCCGCGAGCGCCTTGATCGGCAGGCTGTGCGTGTTTTGCAGTTCGGCAAACAATACGGCCGTGCGCAGCAGCGCGGCGATGGCGCGCGCGCAGCCCTTCCTTGTTTTATCCGCGCGGGGCGAGCAATCGGCGAGATCATAAAAGGAAAAGCCGTATTCGCCAAACAGCGCATCCGCCGCTTCGATCTCGTCCGCCGCGCTGGCCGGGCCGGGCTCGGCCAGCTTTTCCGCCACGGCAAACTGTACGGCCGCGTCCGCGCAGGCCGCGTCCACATCGCCGTCAAAGGTCTGCGGGGCGAGCGACACCTCGGGATCGAACCGGCGCGCGGCGCGGTAATAATCGGTCAGCCGCCGCCCGACCACCAAATACGCAAACGAGCCGAACGAGCCGCTTTCCGCGTCGTATCCGCGCACCGCCTCGTAAAAGGCCAGCATGGCGACGGAAAACTCATCGTCGCTGCGCGTGACCGCGCGGCCCGCGTATTTGGAAGCCGCGCGCAGGATGAACGGCTCCTGCGACTGGATGAACCGCTCTAAAAACGGCTGATCCTGCTTTGCGCGCACCGCTTGCTGGCTGATCTGCATGTAGCAGCCGCCTCCCCTCTTCTTCTGATGGGTTCATTATACATAGCGGCTGTGTCGAGACTGTGTAAAAACCGGGTTCGATCGATGAAGAAATTAGAAAAGCGCCGCAAGCCACTGCCAGAGCGCGCTGTTCATGAGCCCGGAGGACGCCGCATACCGCACGGCAGCGCCCAGCCAGTCGCGCACCGGCTGAGCGGCCGCAGCGTCGTCGTTTCCAGTCTCGTCAAACCCGGCTTCGCTGAGGGAAAACGAGGTGTCCGCATCGCCCGTTCCGGTCGCCTCCGTCGCTTCCGCGGAAGCGGCCTCCGCGCCGTCGACCACCAGCGTATAGGTCTCGCCGCCCGCTACCGCCGGTGAACAGAACACCACGCTGTCCGCTGTTTTTCTCGCTTCGGTGTTGTATAGCGTCTCTCCCGCGCCGTTTTTGATCACCAGCGCGCTTCCCTTTGTTATGCCAAGGGCGCTGGCGGCCGCCTCACCTGCGTCGCCCATACCGCTCTCCGGCCGCGTGCCCATCCGGCCTTTTTCCGGGCGTGTACCGGTCTCGTCGTCCATCGGCGCGCCCTCCGCAGGTGGGCTGGGGCGCTCTCCATTCTCGCCGGACGGCGGGGTGCCGCCTTCCTGCGTACTGTTTTCCGGCCTTTGGCCGCCTCCCATGCCGCCGTGTCCGCCCATACCGCCGCCCATTTGGCTGAGCTGGCCAAAGGCCACATAATCCTGCGTGCCCGCCGAAGCGGTCGGCGCCTGCGCCATCTGGCTCATGCCGACGGCGAGCAGCGTACCGCCCGTCTGGGTAAACGCGCCGTCGTAATCGAGGGCGCCGTCGCCGCCGCTCGCCGCGCCGAACACCTCTACCGTGCCGCCTGTCATCACGATATCGCCGTTGGAATCCAGCCCGTCGCCGCCCGCGTCGATCGTAAGCTCGCCGCCGAGGATATAGAGCGCAAACGCGTTCTGGACGCGGCCATAGTCGCCGTTCGCGGCGTTCACGCCGTCATCCGCCGCGGTCAAGTCGATATTACCGCTGTATAAATAGATCTTAGCGCCTTCCAGCCCTTCGTAGCAAGCCGCAATATCGATATGAGGCGTCGCCGTGGACGACGAACCCTCGGTTCCGATCGCCAGCGTGTTATCCGCGTGGAACGCATCGTCGCCAGTTGTGATGGTATAGCTCCCGCCCGTGACATAGAGCACATCGTTCGAGTGAAAAGCGTCGTCCGCCGTATCGACCGTAAAGACGCCGCCGGTGAGCGAGAGCGCGCCCGCTGCCTTAAAGCCTTTGCACGAGCCGTCCGTATCCGAGAGCGTCGTTTGGTACCCGCCGTTCGTGGTCACATCAAACGTGCCGCCGGTAATCGTCAGGCTGCCGTCCGCCTGCACGCCGTCGCCGGTCGCGTTGAGCCGCAGCGTGCCGCCGGTGATCGTGATGTCGCCTTTGGAGACCGTATCGGGCGCGGTCTCGTCGGTCGTATCGGGCGAAGCCTTGATCGCGTCGCCGCCCGCCGTGATCGTGAGGTCGCCGCCGCGTATGGTTAGCGCGTCGTCACACGAAAGTCCGTCGTCCGCCGCTTCGATATCGAGCGTCAGCTCGTCTACCGTGATCGCGGACTCCGCCGCGCCCTTGACGCCGTTTTTGAAATTGCCCGCCACATGCAGCGTACCCGTGCCGGAAAGCATGAGGCTCGCGCCGCTTTTCACCTTGATCGCGGCCTTTTCCTCGTTTGTCGCGGCCGAATCGGCCAGTGTGTTATCCGTGCCCGCCGCGGCGAGCACCGTCGCCGCGCTGTCCTTATTCAGCGTGAGCGCCGCGGTGCTTTCAGAGGTCAGGTCAAGCCCGCCGAGCACCAGCGTAACGTCCTTTACCGCTTTCTTGACGGTAATACTGCCGTCCGCGCACGCGCCGGAAAGCACATAGGTGCCCGCCTCTGTAATGGACACGGCGGCGCCGTCGATCTCGTAGCCGCCGTATAGGCCCGCGCCCGTGGCCCCCTTGTTCGTAAACGCGATCAGCGTCGCGTTTTTTTCGGTATAGCTGTCCGTGGCCGCGCAGGCGACCGCCGGCAGCAGGCACGCCGCCAAGCACGCGGCCAGCAGCGCGGATAATAACCGTTTCATGCTGTCTCTCCTTTCCGTATGACCCATTATCACAGGGTCTCCCGTACCTGCGGCACCTTGCCGCAGATGATGTCCAGATTGCCGTTGCGGCAGCGGATCGCGTCGAGCATCTCTTTTTCGATCTCCGCCGAGCGCAGCGTGATATGATAATGCAGGTTGTAAAGGCTGCCCATACCGGTCGTGCGCACGGATACCAGCTCGGCCTCGCGGGTGTAGGTATCAAACAGATCGTCGAACAGGCCGGTGTAATCCAGATTTTCCGGAATGGTGATTTTCAGCTCCTTTTGCTCCTCGGGCTTTTTGCCAAACGACAGCGCCGAGTAAACAGTCAGCAGCAAGCAAACCGCAAGGCCCGTTGCCGCCGCGATGCCGATATATCCCATGCCGGTGGCAAGCCCCAGCGTCATGGCCAGAAAAATACAGGTGATATCGCGCGCCGTACCCGCCGCCGAGCGGAAACGCACCAGACTGAACGCGCCCGCCACCGCCACGCCCGCGCCCAGATTACCGTTCACCAGCAAAATAATGGACTGTACCAAGACCGGCAGCAGCGCCAGCGTGATGGCCATGGACTGTGTATAGGTATTTTTGAACATATACACGGCGGCGACCAGCGCGCCGAGAAACAGCGACACCGCCATACAAATAAAAAAGCTCTGCGGCGTGATGCCCGCCGCGAGAATAGAACCAAACAAAGCGTCAAGCACAGAAAACACCCCGTTTCTCTTCGGACCGGTCGAGCAGCATGGTCTGATAGGCGCTGCCGTATTTGGAAAAGCTGCAAGAAAAAATGCCTGCTTCGGAAAGCGCGCGCGCCAGCCACAGCGGCGTGGCTTCGGGTATTTTGATCTCCATCAGGCAGGTGTCCGGCGCAAGCAGCTGCTCGCCATCCGGCCCGGCGGCCAGATCGAGCGCGTCCGTGCGCCATCGGATGCATGAATCAAAGGTGACGCGCAACTCAGGCTGATACCGGTCAAACAGCGCCAGCCGGTCGTAGCAAATACACATGGCCGGTCTCAGACCTGCGTAAAACGTGCGGAACCAGTCGATCTCGCGGGATATCTGGCTGTCCTCCGGCGCGGGCGCGCCGGCCAGATAATCCAGCGCCTCGTCATACCGCATGGCGATCCGCCGCTTGTACACCACGTGGTCGTATTTCTTTTTGATCTCCACAAAGGCTTCTGTACCGGCGTTCGGCGTTTGATAGGTGCGTAGGCGCAGCTTTTCCTTATACGCGGGCCGGTCGAGCGAGCGGCGGATCAGCCGGAAATCCGGCGTGTCGTAATAAATGTTGCCGATGGTCGATTCCGCGAACCGATCGCGCGCCATGTGCGGGGCGAGCGCTTGCGCCAGCCGGTCGTACTGGCGTTGGGTGACGACATATTTTTTCTCGTAGCGTTTAAAAACGTCCTGATAGGCACTCATGGTGACTTCCTCCCTGTATGCGTGTTTTGCCGTTCACTCTTTCATGCGGCCATGTTTTTTCTATTTTTGGGGCTGGTCACCAAATCTTCACACACCGTCACACAATCTCCACAAATCGGGTAGGAGGTAGACAATTAATTTATCTACCGACCTCCCCCACCACCGTGC
>NZ_JANGCE010000030.1 GCF_024462775.1 Butyricicoccus faecihominis | reverse complement strand
ACGCTGGGAACGCGCGTTCGCGCGAGATTCTTCACTTCGTTCAGAATGACATTTGAGTACTCTTCTATTTTGCAACAGTTTTTTACAGCCCTTTTTCTGTTTTCTTATAGCTCGGTCTTTTGATAAACCTTTACTGCTAACGCATAGCAGATCAGATAAACGATCAGGCCAACGGCCGTCAGCGCGACCGCGTATGAGCACAGCGTGGCGCCGCTGAGCGATTCCAGCCAGCTCAAGTCAGGCATGGGCACGCCCACCTTCTTTACCAGAAACACAAAGAGGATGGGCACCCAGACGCAGGCGATCATCACATACCGCGCCTTTTCAATGCCCCACTTGACGGTAGCCACCAAAATAACGCCCATCAGGATCAGCGACATCGCCTCGCAGAGGATCAGGCCCGCAAGATTGCTGATCAAGTCCTCTTCCGGATGCAACACGTTATACACCGCCGCCAGCACCGTGCTGATTGCCAGCATAGCGAGACTGGAGGACAGACTCAGTACGAATTTACTGCCCACCACGTCGCGCCGCAGGATCGGCATGGACAGGCTCAGCCGATCCCAGCCGTAGGCCTTATCGACCGAGCAGAGCGTGATCGGCGTCATGATGCTGAGCATCACGATGATCATGGAAAAAAAGGATGGTCCGCTTATAAACAAACCGGTCAGCGCAAAAACCGCAAGGACGAACAGCAGTGACTTGAGCGACTGTTTAAAGCTCATCCAGTCGGCATACAGCATCGCTTTCATCAGAAAGTCTCCCCTCTTGTTAAAAACAGCATGATTTGTTCGATATTAACCGTTTCCACCGGCCAGTTCGCGGGCACCTGACCGCGCCGCACCAGCGCCTCGCAGCCGAATGCGCCCGCGCGCTTTGCACGCACCGCCTCCGGCGACAGCGCGGCCATTTGATCGGCGGTGCAGCGCAGCACGCCGTAGGTATCCAGCAGTTCGTCGCGCGGCTCAGACAGTGCGATCTGCCCATTGTGTATAAAGGTGATGAAATCGGCTATTTTGTCCAGATCGCTTGTGATGTGGCTGGACAGCAGAATCGCGTGCCGTTCATCTTGCATAAAATCGTAAAACACATCGAGCACCTCGTCGCGCACGATCGGATCAAGGCCGCTGGTCGGTTCGTCCATGATCAGCAATTCAGCGTCGTGCGACAGCGCGGACGCGATCGCCACCTTCATCCGCATTCCCTTGGAGTAATCCTTGATCGGCTTCTTTTCATCGATATGAAAGCGCTTCATAAAGCCGAAGAACTGATCCGAATGCCAGTTTTGGTAAGCCTTGCCCAGCAGCGTATCGACATGGCAGGCGTTGAGCGTGTTTAAGAAGCTGCCATCCTCCAAAACAACGCCGATGCGTTCCTTAAACGCCCGCTCGTCCTTTCGGTTGTCCAGCCCAAGCACGCGGATATCGCCGCTGTCCGGGCGAATCAGGTTTAGGATCGCCTTGATCGTGGTGGTCTTGCCCGCGCCGTTTTCCCCGATGAACCCCATCACGCTGCCGCGTGGCAGCGTAAAGCCGACGTCTTGCAGCGCGAACCCCGCGTACTGCTTGCACAGGCCCGTTATCTCCAATGCGTTTTCCATTATGTTTCCTCCTCGAACAGAGTCTTGGCAATATCCAAAAATTCATTTTCAGGCAGCTGCCCAATCCGTGCGGCCTGCACCGCGTTCGACAAATGTTCCTCCACCACGCGCAGCTGTTCTTCGCGCAGCCGTTCGGTACTGCACGAGGCGACAAAGCTGCCGCGCCCGGTCTGCGTTACGATAAATCCGTTTCGCTCCAGTTCCTCATAGGCCCGCTTGGTCGTGATCACACTGATACGCAGTTCCTTTGCCAGCAGGCGCATGGAAGGCAGCGCTTCTCCCGCACGCAGTTCGCCCGATACGATCTTGGTCTTGATCTGTCGGAAAATCTGTTCATAGATCGGTGCGCCGTCCATATTCGACAGGATGATCTCCATGGTGTTCTCCCTTCCATATCGTATATACTCATTATACACAATATATTCACCCTGTCAATAGCCTCAAGAAAGAAAACATAAAAAAACCGCCCAAGCAGGATTGCTCCCGCGAGGGCGATTTTTCACAAGGGCGCGTCAGGTATTGCCGACAGGTTCGATTCCATAAAGCGGGAACGTGATGGTGACCTTGAACAGGTCGCCGTCCACATCCACCTTGAGCGAACCGCCGCAGGCAGTCACATAGCTTTTGGCGATCGCCAGACCAAGACCGGAGCCCTCGGTCGTGCGGGCCGCGTCACCGCGCACGAAGCGCTCGGTGATCTCCTCGCTGTCAAACTCCATGGCGTAGTTGGCAATGTTTTTAATCTCGATCAGCGCGTCGCGCTCGCGCTGCGCCACGGTGATGAACACGCGCGTGCCGTGCATCGCATATTTCACGCAGTTGCCCAGCAGGTTTTCCAGCACGCGGGAAAGCTTTTTGCCGTCCGCCAGAACCGGCACCTCGCGCTCGGGCATGGTCACTTTCATGACAAGCGCGCCGTCCGCGATCGCGTGCTCCTGCTCGGCCAGCGCCTGCCGCACGAGCGTGCACACATCGAGCTTTTCCGAGGCGATGGTTTCCGCGCCGGACTGCACCTTGGAGATATCAAACAGATCGCTCGTCAAATTTTTCAGCCGGTTTGATTTCTGGTAAATGATCTTCGCGTAATCATTCGCTTCCTCCGGGCTGAGATGCTCCTTGCAAAGCAAGTCGGAATAGTTGATGATACTGGTCAGCGGCGTTTTCAAATCGTGCGATACATTGGTGATCAGCTCGGACTTCATGCGCTCGGCCTTAATCTCGTTTTGCAGCGCGGCCTGCAAGCCGTCGCCCACGGAGTTGATATCATCCGCCATGGCGGCAAACACACCCGCCGGCGCGTCGGTCACCTTATAGGACAGTTCGCCCGCACGCAGGCGCTTGAGACCCTCCACGATTTTATCGAACCCCGCGACGCGGTTCACAAGGAATACCGCCGCCACGCCAAACCAGACCACGCCGAGCACAAACGCCAGCGCGCCGTCGCCATAGTCCATCGAGAAGCCGAAGATCATGGCGAGTATGGCAAGCACGGCCGTATAGCCGAAGAAGATCAGCGCCACATTGCGCGTTTTATAGTTTTTGGAAAGACCGTTCCACAGCGTATCCTTGCCGTAGCCCAGCGCGTGCCAAGCCTTTTTGCACATACGGATAAACCAGAACCACAGCTTTTTAACGACTTTCCAGCACCACTTACAGGCGCGCAGGATGAACGAACGGGCAACGAAGCTGCGGTTTTTCAAATTGCGGACAAGGGATAGGATCAGCTCCATCACCATGGCAAACGAACACACGAGCAGCAGCGTGAGCAGTTGGAAAATGACCGCGACGCCCGAGCCGTTACCATAGCTCAGTTCTTCGATCGCGACAAAGGACAGCGCAATGCTAAGCCCCACGATACCCGCGATCAGCGCAAGGTTGAGTTCAACGAACAGACGGTCGATCAGCACCAAATGCACCTCCTCGTCCTCCGGCTTACGGCCGGTGACAAAGAGCAGGTAAAGGAAGGATACTATCGCGACCGCAAACAGCATCAGCACGCGCCGCAAGGCGCCTTCAAAGGTCTGTTTGCCCTCCTGCCAGCGCTGGTACAAGGGGGAAACTTGCTGCTCGGTCATGCGGAGCATGATGCAGTCGCCCGGTTGCAGAATATTCCTTGCGTTCTCCACGGTCTGGTTGTGCGCCGCATTATCAAAGGCATAATTATAGTCCGGGTTCCAGCGTTCCAGCACGCCGTTATACCAAAGCCGCACATTGGTGTACACTTCATCCGGGCGGATTACCACATAATAGGCGGAGTTTTCCACCTCTTCCTGCGTCAGATCGGCATTTTTAATCACAGTCCCGCCCAGCTTCGCGTAATAATCACCCGCAAAGTTATCTTTCAGCTGGCGCATATCCCGATCCGACTCTCCTCCGCCGCGTAGCATCCGGTCTAAAATGCCGGACGCACTGCTGAAAGGGTTGTTCAGGATATAGGATTCGTTAAAGTCCGCTTCAAAGGTATAGACGCCTACTTCGCCGTCCTGTCCGTTTCTTTGTTGATCCAGAAACCATTCCAGCGTTTTACCTCCGGTCATGGTGGCTAAACCGACGCACACCAGACAAAGAATAAAGGCGACCGCCTTGAGGATAGGCGACCTTGTTACTTTTTTCATCTCACTCGTTCCTCTCTATCTTGTAGCCGACGCCCCAGACGACCTTTAAGTAGCGGGGCTCCTTGGGGTTGATCTCGATCTTCTCACGAATATGGCGGATGTGCACCGCGATCGCGTTGTCGGAAACCGCTTCCTCGTTCCACACCTGCCGGTAAATCTCCTCGGTTGAGAACACGCGCCCGGGGTGGCGGCAGAGCAGCTCCAAAATTTTGTATTCCAGCGGCGTCAGCCGCACCTCTTCCCCATCCACCGAGGCCGTTTTACTTTCCGTATCCAGCACAAGGCCTCGAATGGCGATCTGTTTTTCCGTCACCTGCATTGCGCCAAGCTGGGTATAGCGGCGCAGCTGGCTCTTGACCCGCGCGACCAATTCGGACGGATTAAAGGGTTTTGTGATGTAATCGTCCGCTCCGGCGGTCAGCCCTAAGATCTTATCCGCGTCCTCCGATTTTGCGGAGATCAGAATGATCGGAATATTTTTGCTTTCCCGCACCTTGAGCAGCGTTTTGATGCCGTCCAGCTCCGGCATCATGATATCAAGCAGCAGCAAATGCACCGGTCTGGTCATGATGATGTCCAGCGCTTCCAGCCCGTTATATGCCTTTTCGATCTCGTAGCCGTCCGCCTGCAAAAAGATCGCAATGCTATCGACGATCTCGTGATCGTCGTCCACGATCAGGATCTTTAATTTCTCCATGCTTCCCCCTCCTTACAGGTACTATCATAACAAAGGTTTCTGTTGGTTTTATTCACGAATTTATTAAGAATTTCTTGAGATTGCACCAAGGCGGCAAAGCGCCCGTTTCGATTATAGCATACCCCGCGCCGCCTGTCACACCGCCGCGCCGGGCAGCAAAAAAGACGCTTGTCACAAAGCGTCTTTTGTTGTTATCCCTTTTCGCGCGCTTCTGTCTGGCTTTCCAGCATGCGGTTATAGAAAAACATCAGGACCGATACGCCGCAGATCACCACATAGCCGATCGCGCTCAGCAGGTCCGGTATCTGCCCGAACAGCATAAAGCCCAGCAGCGCCGCAAACAGCACCTGCGTATAATCAAACACCGATATTTCCTTGGCCGGGGCGTGCGCGTAGGCCAGCGTTACGCCGAACTGTCCCAATGTCGCGGCAAGGCCCGCGCCGAGCAGGCAGGCCGTTTGCCAAAGCGTCATCGGGTGATAGTCGAATATCAAAAACGGCAGCGTTGCCAGCGTAGAAAAGGCAGAAAAGAAAAACACGATCCGCGCGCTCTTTTCGCCCCGCCCCGACAGCGCGCGTACTGCCGTATAGGCCGCGCCCGCCGCCATACCGCCCGCCAGACCGACCAGCGCCGGGAATACCGCCGAGGAAAAACCGGGCTTAATGATCAGCAGCGCGCCCCCAAAAGCCGCGAGCACCGCGCCGTACTGCACCAAATTCGCGCGCTCCCGCAGCAGCGCCAGCGAAAACAGGATGGCGAAAAAGGGCGACATTTTATTTAGAATATTGGCATCCGCCAACAGCAGATGGTCCACCGCGTAGAAATTGCAGAAAATGCCGAGCGTACCGCACACGGCGCGCAAGGTCAGCAGCGGAAGATTGCCTTTTTCCCAGCGGAACCCCACGCCGTTGCGTTTCAGCACGAAGCCCGCGAATATCATCGCAACGCAGTTGCGGAAAAACGCCTTTTGCGTAAACGGCAGGTCGCCCGCCAGACGGACCAGCGCGTTCATCGCGGCAAACCCAAAAGCGGACAGCAGGATAAAACCAATAGCCTTGCTTTTCTTTGATAACATTCTGATCACCCGATTCCTTCCTTCATTCCTGTACGCTTATTATGTGATAAAAACGCAAAAGACCATCGGCGAAAAGCCGATGGTCTTTTTTTCTGGAGGTACCACCCAGAATCGAACTGGGGATCAGGGAGTTGCAGTCCCACGCCTTACCGCTTGGCTATGGTACCATACCATATTTAAGATATGCGGAAAATGAAACGGCATTCCTAAAAAGTGAAGAAAAAAATTGGAGCGGCTGACGAGGCTCGAACTCGCTACCTCCACCTTGGCAAGGTGGCGCTCTACCAGATGAGCTACAGCCGCATATATTTTATTGCCGTTTGTGCTGTCATGTCGGGTATGATCGTTTTCCGCGGGAAAACCGGTGCCTCCGGGCGAAATCGCTTTTGCTGGGGCAAAAGCATGGATTTTTCATATCGCACCATAGGGTGCGATATGAAAAATGGTGCCTCCGGGCGGAATCGAACCACCGACACGGGGATTTTCAGTCCCCTGCTCTACCGACTGAGCTACAGAGGCGTGTCATAAATCGCCTAACGGCGGGATGCGTGAAAAACTTCGCTTCGCTGGTTTTTCGATAAATCGCCTAACGGCGGGACGCTGGAAAGGGCGGGTGCGTTTTGGGCGACCCTGTGGTTGCTATTTTAGGGGCTAGTGGCGCCTAGCCGCGGGGTTATCACCTTTGCGTTGACACCCACGAGCTAAAAAACATGCCACCGGCATATTTTTTACGGCTACGCCGCCGCTCTTTCAAGTCCCATCCGGGTCGCCTACTTTCGTAAGCGACCTGATGAAACTGGAAGTGGCGACCCGGATGGGACTTGAACCCACGGCCTCTAGCGTGACAGGCTAGCGCTCTAACCAACTGAGCTACCGGGCCAATTTGCTGCCGCTTTATTACCAGCGGCAGTAATTATTATATCTAAAAACCATCATTCTGTCAACAGTTTTTTTCTTCTTTTTTCAGCTTTCTGCCTGCGTCAGCAAATCTTGCAATTCTTCCCGCGTAAAGGCATAGATTTTATCGCAAAATTGGCAGGTAACCTCACTTTTTTCCTGTTCGTCCGCCATTTTTTTCAGTTCGTCACGGCCCATGCTGATAAGCGCGCGTTCTACTTTATGCCTGCTGCACCCACAACGATAGCCGATTTCACTTGTCTGTAAAAACTCCACGTCAAAGCCGTCCAACACTTGCTCTATGATCTGCTCGAGCGTCTGTCCTTCTGCAAGCAGCGAGCTGACCGGGCGGATCTGCGCAAGGTTTTTTTCCAGCCGGTCGATGTCCTCGTTCCGCACACCGGGCATCAGCTGCACCAAATAACCGCCCGCCGCCTTGATCGACTGATCGGTATCCACCAAAACGCCCAGCGCGCAGGCGGAGGGGATCTGCTCGCTCTCCGCAAAGTAGCGCGTCAGGTCGGCGGCGATCTCGCCGTTTGTCAGCGCGACCGTGCCGGTCACAGGGTCCTTTAGCCCAATATCCTTAATGACCATCAGATAGCCGCGGCCCACGCCGCCGCCCACGTCCAGCTTGCCATCCTCCCGCAGGGGTAGGTCGCAGGCCGGATTTTGCAGATAGCCGCGCACAAACCCGTCCGAATCGCCCACGCAGACGATCGCGCCCAGCGGGCCGTTGCCTCTGATCTGCACGGTCACCGAGCCGTCCTCCACCTTGAGCTGGCTGCCCAGCATAGCGGAAGCGGTCAGCGTGCGGCCAAGCGCCGCAGAGCCCAGCGGCAGGGTCCCATGTATTTCGCGCGCGCGCTCCACCAGCCCGGTCGTGCGGGCGGCAACGATCTGAATGCCCGCGTTGCGGGTCAAAGCGCGCAATAAAGTATCGCTCATAGTTCGTTAATCTCTCTTTCTTGCGGTAAAAAATACGCGGTCCTCCCCGCCCCGAACGGGCGAAAAGGCAAAATCGCCGTATGTATGGATATCGGCAAAGCCCGCTTCGGCCAGCATTTGCCGCAGCGTTTCCAGCGGATAAACGCGTTCCTCGTGCGTTTCCTGCGCGCGGCGCCACAGGCCGTTCTCGCGCGAGAAAATATCAAACTGATAGGCGCACAGCTCGTCCTCCACGGCAGCCTGCCACACGCAGAACACGTCCGCTTCCTCGCGGACATAGCTCTGTCCATCGATCCGGGCGAATTTCTCCGGAGTGTTCACATCGAACACGAAAAGCCCGGTCTTTGGTTCTAAAAACAGGTGTACGCGGCGAAACGCTTCGCGCAAGGCCGCGGGCTCGGTCACATAATTGACCGAATCCAAGCAGCACAGACACGCGTCAACCGTGCCGTATAGGTCAAGCTCCTCCATGCGCTGGTTCAAAAACAACGGCCGTGGCGATAGCTCCATCGTGCTTTCCATGGCTTGCATCAGCATTTCCGGAGAAGCGTCCGCGCCGATCATTTCATAGCCGCGCTCGGTCATCAATCTGGTCAGCCGCCCGGTGCCGCACGCCAGATCAAGGATCAGCTTTGGCGAAAGCGCCTCGCGCCGGAACAGCGCCTGAAAAAAGTCCGCCCATTCCGCATAGCCCACGTCCTCCGTAAACCGGTCGTAGTATGCGGAAAGCGCCTGATAGCTATTCATCTTCCTTCAGCCGGTCTAGCAGCGTACGGTAGCCGTCCGAGCCGTAAACAAGGCACTTGTTAACGCGGCTGATCGTCGCGGTGGAAGCGCCGGTCTCCTGCACGATGTCGGAATAAATACGGCCTTCGTCCAGCATGCGGGCCACCTGAAAGCGCTGTACCATCGCGCGCAGCTCAGCGATCGTACACAGGTCCTCAAAAAAATCATAGCACTCTTCCACGGATTGCAGCTTCAAAATGCCCTGAAAGAGGATGTCCATATCCTCATCCTTCAGTTTTTTGTTCAAGATACTCCCTCCCTATTCAAAATTCTTCTTATGATACAAACATTATATCACACCGCTTTCATAATGTAAAGTGTAACAAGTTCAAACTCCCAAGGGTGGTTTTTCCCTATCCATATATAGTATTTTCACTAATCTGCTTTCTGCAATTTGTTAATAAAGCGAGTTGTTTTTGCTCATCTTCACCATCATCCAGTTTGGTGTGATTATAATATTCGCATCAACACTAAGGGTAACGGAGGTATTTTTAAATGAAAGCTCATAACAGTCCGGCGGCGGCAGAAGGTGCCAACGCGCAGATTCCGCAAATATGTTTTCATAGATATATGGGACAACGCCTTAAAGCCGCGCGCAAAGATAAGGAATTGACCGGCGAACGGCTGGCTGAACGATGCCACATCAATGCGACTTATCTGCGGCAGATCGAAGCCGGGCGCAAAATGCCCAGCCTACCGGTTTTTATCACGTTATGTAACGAACTTTCGGTATCTCCCACTTACGTGTTGCAAGATTCGCTGGCTGTTCATGAGCTAAGCGATTTCTCCATACTCTCCGATCTTTGGCTGGCCGCTTCCCCTCATCAAATCGAATTGATTACCGCCATGATCCGCGGCGCATTGGCGTTTATGTGATATACTTTCCTTGACACGGGCGACCGCCGCGTGTAATAAGCAACGAATCACCAGCGTAATCAACTAAACATTGCTTTCGCATATGTTTTGTTGTATTTCAAAGATTCCGTGCTCGTTTGCACTATATTTAAGTAAACAAGAGGTGATAAAATGGCTATAGGCGAATTATTGCAAGAGCTTAGAAAAGATATTGGGTTAACACAAAAAGAAGTTGCCGATAAAATGAATTTAACCAGTGCTGCTATAGGAGCTTATGAAACGAATATTAACGAGCCCTCTATTGCCAGCATAAAATTCTTTGCTCAGCTTTATAACGTTAGCACCGATTACCTGCTTGAAATGACTGCCATTCAGACGCCGTGGAGCAAAGTAGTTTCCAAAACAGACGATGCCGCAATGGATGCGGCTTATGAATCCTTGTTAAACGATTTGCTTCAACTATCAGCAGAAGATAGGGAATTTATAGCGAAGATCATTCATGCCTTAGCTCACATGAAAGAATAATATAAGAAAAGTGCCCGTTGCAGTTCTCGTATGCAACGGGCAATTTTGTGAACGAAATGAGTTCGGCGGCGTGCGGTCACGCCGCCCTACATGGAGGTCGGCTGTTTTCTTTATACGTAGGGCGGGGTGACCTCACCCCGCCGCGCATTCAAACGCGAATGCAAAAAGCGCGCCGGAAAATCCGGCGCGCTTTCTTTCATATCTACTTTTAGGCCTTGCCGTTGCAGCCAAGCACGTTGACGAGCTTGTGCGCAACCATGTCCTTGACGGCCTGACGGGCAGGCTTCAGGTACTGGCGGGGATCGAAATCCGCCGGATGCAGCGCCATGTGCTCGCGGATCGCGGCGGTCATGGCCAGACGGATGTCGGAGTCGATGTTGATCTTGCAGACCGCGCCCTTGGCAGCCTCGCGGAGCATTTCCTCCGGGATACCGATAGCGTCCGGCATAGCGCCGCCGTACTGGTTGACCTTAGCAACCATGTCCTGCGGAACAGAGGAGGAACCGTGCAGCACGATCGGGAACTCCGGCAGACGGCGGGAAACTTCCGCCAGAATGTCGAAGCGGAGCTGCGGGTTCTGGCCGGGCTTAAACTTGTAAGCGCCGTGCGAGGTGCCGATCGCGATTGCCAGAGAGTCAACGCCGGTCTTGGTAACGAAATCCTCAACCTGCGCCGGATCAGTGTACTGGTGATCCTCAGCGACAACGTCGTCCTCAACGCCGGCGAGCTGGCCGAGCTCGGCCTCTACGACAACGCCGTGCGCGTGCGCGTATTCAACAACCTGCTTGGCAACCTTAACGTTCTCATCGTACGGCATGGCGGAACCGTCGAACATAACGGAGGTAAAGCCGCCGTCGATGCAGGACTTGCAAATTTCAAAATCAGAGCCGTGGTCCAGATGCAGCGCGATCGGAATATCCGGGCACTCCTTGACAGCGGCCTCTACCATCTTAACGAGGTAGGTGTGGTTTGCATATGCACGGGCGCCCTTGGATACCTGAAGGATAACGGGAGCCTTCTGCTCCTGACAAGCTTCGGTAATGCCCTGCACGATCTCCATGTTGTTCACATTGAAAGCGCCGACAGCGTAGCCGCCGTGATAAGCTTTCTTGAACATCTCTGCAGAAGTAACTAATGACATGGATAAACTTCCTTTCTATAAATGAAATTAATAAAGAATTCCACCACTATTCTACCAGTATGTCGGCCTAAAATCAAGTCCATAATCCAAATGCCCCCCATTTTTTGCTTTTCTCGGCTATTCGCCGCCCCCTGCCCAAAAAACCCAAAATTCCATTGATTTTATTCCGTTTTTATGGTAACCTTTAAAGTGAAAGAAAATGCAGTGGCAAGGTAACAAACCAATGTGTTTTAATTTGTTAGGAGGTTTTCAAAATCATGAGTGAACTGAAAGGCGCATGCGTCATCGGCCAGTCCGGCGGCCCGACCTCGGTGATCAACTCTTCCGTTCTCGGCGCACTGGAGACTGCGCTGGACAATCCGTCCATCACCCGCGTGTTCGGTATGGCCCACGGCATCAAGGGCCTGTTGAATGACGAACTGTACGACATCGACAAGGAAGATCGCGACGAACTCGCGCTGCTGCGTTATACCCCGTCCTCGGCCCTCGGCTCCTGCCGCTATAAGCTGGCCGATCCCGATATCGACGATACCGATTACAAGCGCATCCTCGAAATCTTCAAAAAGTATGATATCCGCTATTTCTTCTACAACGGCGGCAACGATTCGATGGATACCTGCAACAAGGTTTCCAAGTATATGATGAAGTCCGGCTACGAGTGCCGCGTCATGGGTATCCCGAAGACGATCGACAACGACCTGTTCGGCACCGACCACTGCCCCGGCTTCTCCTCCGCCGCCAAGTATATCGCTACCTCCTGCATGGAGATCTATCAGGACGCGCGCGTATACGACATCGGCATGGTTTGCGTTGTTGAGATCATGGGCCGTCACGCCGGCTGGCTGACCGCCGCCGCCGGTCTTGCGACCGCGCAGGGCGCAGGTCCCGACCTGATCTACCTCCCCGAGACCGACTTCGACATGAAGAAGTTCCTCGCGGACGTAAAGCGCATTTACGACGAAAAGGGCAACTGCCTTGTCGCCGTTTCCGAAGGCATTCACTATGCCGACGGCACCTTCGTTTCCGAAGCGAAAACCTCCGCTACCGACGGCTTCGGCCACGCGCAGCTGGGCGGTCTGGCCGCCATGCTGGCTGACACTGTTAAGAACGAACTCGGCTGCAAGGTTCGCGGCATCGAGCTTTCTCTGCTGCAGCGCTGCGCCGCGCACTGCGCTTCCAAGACCGACGTGGACGAGTCCTATATGGCCGGTAAGGCTGCTGTCGAGAACGCCGTTGCAGGCAAGACCGACTTTATGCCCGGCTTCAAGTGCACCCGTGACGCGAACGGCTACAAGTGCGAGATCGAGCTTCTGCCCCTCTCCGAGGTTGCAAACACCGAAAAGAAGGTTCCGCGCGAGTGGATCAACGAGGAAGGCAACGGCGTGACCGAGAAGTTTATCGAATACGCACTGCCGCTGGTAAACGGCGAAAACGTAGGCCCCAAGGTAAACGGCCTGCCGCGCTTCGCCCAGCTCAAGAAGATCATTGCCAAGCCGTAAGGTTTTCTAGCAAGTCCCTTTACGCCCCCACGAAATTCGTGGGGGCGTTTTTTTTGAAAAAAATTCTTTTTTATGCGGCAAAAACGGGCGCTGCACCGTCAATTCATTAGGAAGGGATGTGAAGGACTAATGGCAGAGGACCGATCGCAGCGGCCGGATCCCGAAATGATCCCCCAGCTGCTTGATACGTACGGCGATCGGCTGCTGCGCCTGTGCACGCTCTATCTGCGGGATATCCATCTCGCGGAGGACGCGTTGCAGGATACCATGCTGCGCGCTTGGCGCGCGCGCGATACCTTCCGCGGCGACAGTGGCGCCGCGACCTGGATCACCCATATCGCGGTCAACGTATGCAGGGATTATCTGCGCTCGCCTTGGAAGCGCAGGCGCGCCCCGGCCGAGGAGCTGGATACGTTATTCGCCCCGGCGGACGATCCACAAGTAGACGATACCCTGCCGCATGCCGTCATGAGTCTTTCCCGTCCCCTCCGCGAAGTCGTCATCCTGTACTACTATCAAGAGCTGAAGGCGAGGGAGATCGCCGATATGCTTCACCTGCCCATTTCCACTGTTACCGCGCGTCTCTCCCGCGCGCGGGAGCAGCTGCGGCACACACTGAAAGGGTGGTACTACGATGAAGAATAACCACCGGAACATGAGGAGTGATCTTGACATGACCATGGCTAATATAACGCTAACCTCCGCCAAACGCGATGCGATCTTACGCGGTCTGGAAGCCAAACGACGCCCCATCCATTGGACTGCCGGTAAGATCCTGCTGGCGGCGGTTCTGGCCGCCGTGCTGACGGTCTCGGCCTTTGCCGCCGTCAGCCCCATGATACGAGAAGCGCTCGCCAATGCACTTGGCAGCTTCCTCGCGCAAAGCCAGCCGATCACCGGCGTCGCCGTTGAGCAGGACGGGATTGAGATCCGTGTGGTCTCCGCACTGTCAGACAGCTCTATGACTCGCATTTTCTGCGAGGTGCAGGACAAAACCGGCGACCGGCTCGGCTCTGAAATGAGGATTAGCGGATGGATCGACGGCCTGCCTTGGGCCGAGGATTCTTCCAGCGGCGGGACGCAGTTGATCGCATATGACGCGGAAACACGTACCGCGCTGGTCGAACTGCTACAGTCCGGCGCTGTATTAGAGGGCGATACGCCCGCGACCATACACTTCCAAAAATTTCAGGCAGAGGAATCTATAAAGGACGGCGCCGTATCTGTGCCTACGGATATTCTGACCACAGCTACACTGGAAACGATGCAAACAGAAAAAGGCGAAACCGTTCTCGTACCGGAGCAAACCCCTAGCGCGCTGGATGGCGCGGCGTATATCCGTCTATCTTCTTTCGGCTTTGGGAGCGATGGACGCCTGCATATTCAATACGCTTATTTGGGATGTGCCAATCGTGAAAACAATCGTGTGCTCACCACCGCGCGCAGCCGTTCCGGAAAAGACGATATCATCTATAATCAAAACCTTACCGGCGCCACGTTCCAGCAAAATGGCATTTGGTACGCGGACGCTTCCTACAGCGTCACACCGGACGATCTTGAAGACCTTGCGTTCGACGACCTGTACGGACGTATGTATGTAAAACCGCCGGTTGAGGGGGATTGGTCGCTTGACATCACAATCGAGCCCGCACCCTCGATCACACTTCAGGCAAACACGCAGGTGGGCGGTGCGCGCGTAAAGCAGGTCAAGGTATCTGCCATTTCCGTGCTCGTCATTTCGGACAGCAAGCGCACCAGACTGGGCTATCGTCCTACCTATGCCACCCTGCGCGATGGTACTAAGTTGATCCTGACCAATAATTGTGTGCAGTCCATGGGGACTGGGGCGGTATCCTACGACCAATGGACCTTCGACCAGCCGATCGACCCCGCCGATATCGTATCCATGAACTTTGACGGCGTGACCGTCCCGTTGCAATAGTTTTCCATTCCGCTTGTTTTAGCGTCCATACCGTGTTATAATGAACCAAATTAGAAAAGTTTGAGCCTGTTTTGCGGGCTCAAATTTTTTTTGCAGCATTTTGCCGTTTCATTGCGTCAAACCATAGAGAGGAAGTGATTTCGCCGTGGAGCAGACCGAGCATGTACCCGTTTCGTATTTGGAAAACGAAGCAGGCCTTGTGCGCCTTATGGATGATTGGGGCGACCGCCTGCTGCGCTTATGCGCGCTGTATCTGCGGGACGCGCACTTAGCGGAGGACGCTGTTCAGGAGACCCTTCTGCGCGCGTGGCAAGCCGCCGGACGCTTTCGCGGCGAAAGCAGCGAAACGACATGGATCACGCGGATTGCGGTGAACGTGTGCAAAAGCTATCTGCGTTCGCCTTGGAAACGCCGGCGCGCCCCGGCGGAGGAGCTCGACGCGCTGCTCGCGCCGCCAGACCGTCCGCAGGTAGACGATACGCTGCCCCGCGCCATTATGGCTCTTTCACGGCCCTACCGTGAGGTCATCCTCTTGTATTACTATCAGGAGCTGAAAGTGCGCGAGATCGCCGAGGCGCTGAACATATCCGTGCCCACCGTCACCGCCCGACTGTCCCGCGCGCGTGCAAAGCTGCGCGAGAGCTTGAAAGGATGGTATTACGATGCATGAACGTAATATGAGGAAGGAGCTTGACATGACGCTCGAAAACTTAACGCTTTCACCCGCGCGCCGCGCCGATATCCTGCGACAGGGCGTAAAGAGACGCCGCCCGTCCATGCGCTGGACTGCTGGCAAGATCGTACTGGCCGCGGCTTTGACGATCGTTTTAACGGTTTCGGCCTTTGCCGCCGTCAGCCCCGCACTGAGAGAGGCGCTTGCCAAAGCGCTTGGCAGCTTCACCGAGCAAAGCCAGCCGATCAGCGGCGTTGCCGTTGAGGACGACGGTATCGAGGTGCGCCCCGTTTCCGCCCTGTCGGACAGTGGCATGATCAAGGTTTACTGCGAAGTGCAGGATAAGACCGGCGACCGGTTGAGCGGCGATATGACCGTAGGAGGCAGCATTGAGGATCTCCCAAACGTAGGCGCAAAAGTTATCGGCAATCAAATAATTTCTTATGACGAGCAAACTCATACCGCATTAATTGAGCTGTCCGAAACAGGCAATGAATTGGCGGAGGACACCCCTGCAACGATCCGCTTGCACAGCTTTCATCCACGCGAATATATTGAGCAAACGGATCTAGCTTTTCCACACGAGCTGCTACAAAAAACCAGCCTGCAAACGATGGTCGGCCGTCCTGAAATCTCGGGTCTGTTCGATATCGATCCCGATTTTGTGTTGGTTCCTGAACAAACGCCGCTTGCGCTCGATACCGAATACGCGCGGTTATCCTCGGTCGGTTTTGGTACAGATGGTAAATTGCATATTCAAACGGCCTTTATCGGTGATGCGAACCATGAAGGCAGCCATCTGACTTCCTTTATGCAGGCTCCCTTCCGTGAGGAACGGTTAGCCAATAGTCAAACAATTTGTTTCTTTTATAACGGTACGTGGTATTGCGACAATATGTTTGAGATATCGCCCGATGAACTTCCCTACGCGACCTTCGACGGCCTAAAAGGAAAATACAGCCTTTGCGATCCGGTAAGGGGAGACTGGTCGGCCGACATTACCATTCAGCCGGTTGAATCCATTTCCTATTCCACAGCCGTTCAGGTAGGCGGCGCACTTGTTCAAGAAATCAAGGTGTCCCAGTTGTCTGTTCGCGCTATTTCCGAGAGCAAGGCCACGGTGCTTGGCGGTCGTCCCACCTACGCTATGCTCCGAGACGGCACCAAGCTAATCCTGAGCAACAACTCCATCGGTGGTCTGCATACCGAGGATAAGGCCTACGACCAATGGACCTTCGATCAGCCGATCGACCCAGCCGAAATCGTATCCATGAACTTTGACGGCGTGACCGTGCCGCTGCAATAGCAGCAGTTCCCCTTTCTCAGCCTGACGGCAACGAGAAAGGGGATTTTTCTTTATCCATCTTGCCAGAACATTTGTTCGGTGTTATAATACAGATAAAACAGAAATGGTGGTGAAAGGATGGAACAGCAGACCCTGTTCGGCGGCGATGCGACAAGGCCCTTGGCCGACCGGCTGCGCCCGCAAACGCTGGACGATTTTTTTGGCCAAACGCATTTGCTTGGCGAAGGCAAGGTTCTGCGACGGCTGATCGAAAACGATCAGGTATCCTCCATGATCTTCTGGGGCCCGCCCGGCGTTGGTAAAACGACGCTCGCCCGCATTATCGCAAACCGCACCAAGTCCTCTTTTATCGATTTTTCCGCCGTCACCAGCGGCATCAAGGAGATACGCGAGGTCATGAAGAGCGCGGAGGACAACCGCCGTTTTGGCGAGCGGACCATTGTATTTGTCGACGAGATACACCGTTTCAATAAAGCCCAGCAGGACGCCTTCCTCCCCTTTGTGGAAAAGGGCAGCATCATCCTGATCGGCGCGACGACTGAAAACCCTTCGTTCGAGGTAAACGGCGCGCTATTATCCCGCTGTAAGGTGTTTGTGCTGCAATCGCTCTCCGCGGACGAGCTGACCGGTCTGCTTCGTCGCGCGCTGACGAGCAAGCGCGGCTTTGGCGGCCAGCAGATCCACATGGAGGACGACATGCTCGGTATGATCGCCGCCTTCGCGAACGGTGACGCGCGCACCGCGCTCTCCACCCTTGAAATGGTCGTTTTAAACGGCGATACGGAGGGCGGCGTGGTCACTGTGCGCCCAGAAACGCTGGAACAGTGCATTTCCAAAAAATCGCTTTTATATGATAAAAACGGTGAGGAGCACTATAACATCATCTCCGCGCTGCATAAGTCCATGCGCAACTCCGATCCGGACGCCGCCGTTTACTGGCTTGCCCGCATGCTGGAAGCCGGAGAAGACCCGCTGTACGTCGCCCGCCGCGTTGTCCGCTTTGCAAGCGAGGATGTCGGCATGGCCGATTCGCGCGGGTTGGAAGTCGCCGTTGCCGCCTATCAGGCGTGCCACTTCATCGGCATGCCGGAATGCACCGTGCATTTAGCGCACGCGGTCACGTATTTATCGCTCGCGCCTAAGTCGAACGCCCTCTATATGGCTTACGAAAGCGCGAAGAAAGATGCGCTGCAACAGCTTGCCGAGCCGGTCCCCCTTGTCATCCGCAACGCGCCCACGAGGCTGATGAAGGAACTGCACTACGGCGCGGGCTACCAATACGCGCACGATACCGAGGAAAAGCTGACCAACATGCAGTGCCTGCCCGATTCGCTGGAGGGCCGCACCTACTACCGCCCCACCGATCAGGGCTCCGAAGCCAAGTACAAACAGCGTTTGGAACAGATTAAAGCATGGAAAAAAGCGCACCGCGATAAATAGCATATTTATCAAAAACCGGCCGTTATTTTTGGATAATCGGCCGGTTTTTCCTGCGTGTTTGTTGTTTTTTTCACGATTTATTTGCTTTTAACCACAGAACAGTATATCATGATAGTAATATTTTAATATTCAATAGGAGGTGAGCGGCATGTTATCTGCACTTTATGAACCTTTGACAGAAAATACTTCTGTCCTGATCGCACTCAGCCTGATCCTTTTTTCAGGCTTTCTTCTCACACGCCTGACCAAGCGGCTGCATCTGCCCAATGTAAGCGGCTTTATTCTGGCCGGTATGATCATCGGCCCACATGCGCTCGGCCTCGTGCCCCATCAAATCGTCGACCGTATGGGCTTTGTCAGCGATATTGCTTTGGCCTTTATCGCATTTGGCGTGGGCAAGTTTTTCCGTAAGAAAACGCTGAAAAAGACCGGCTGGGGCGTTATCGTCATTACTGTGATGGAATCGTTGCTGGCAGGCGTGCTCATTTCGTTGGCAATGTACTTCATTTTCGGCCTGCCCAGCGCTTTTTCCCTGCTGCTCGGCGCGATCGCGACCGCCACCGCGCCCGCCAGCACGATGATGACCATCAACCAATACCACGCGAAGGGCGAATTTGTCGATACGTTGCTGCAAGTGGCCGCGCTGGACGATGTTGTTTGCCTACTGGCCTTTAGCGTTGCTTCCGCGCTTGTCAACAGCCACGATACCGGCGTAACGGCGGTACTCGATATTGTTTTACCCATTGTTTACAACCTGCTCGCCATCTGCCTCGGTTTTGTTTGCGGCTGGCTGCTCGCGCGGCTGCTTCGCCCGACGACCCGCTCGCGCGACAACCGGCTCATTTTGGTGGTGGCCATGCTGCTCGGTCTTTCCGGCCTGTGCGCGCTGGTCGATATCTCTCCCCTGCTCTCCTGCATGGTGTTTGGCGCATCCTACATCAACCTGACGCGCGACAAGGCGCTGTTCCACCAACTAAACGGCTTCACGCCGCCCGTGATGAGTATTTTCTTCATCGTGTCCGGTATGAATCTGGACATTCGCCTGCTTGGCACGGTGGGCATCATCGGCGTTTCCTATTTCTTCATCCGTATTCTGGGCAAATACGGCGGCGCTTATCTGGGCGCGCGAGCAACGCACGCCCCGCCGGAGATCCGCAAATACCTCGGCCTTGCCCTGATCCCGCAGGCGGGTGTTGCGATCGGCCTTGCGTTCCTTGGCCAGCGGCTGCTGCCGCCCGCCGTCGGCAACATGCTGCTGACGATCATTCTAGCCTCGTCCGTGCTATACGAACTGATCGGCCCGGCCTGCGCCAAGCTGGCGCTCACCCTCTCCGGCGCGATCCCCAAGGAGCATCTGAAAAACCCGCCCCCCCATTCGCCGGACGAAACAGACGACGAAGAAACTCCCTAAAATACCCAAAGTGCCTTGCGGAATACTGCAAGAGACGCCTTAGCCTGTTAAAACAGTCCTCACGCCGCAGCGTGCATAAAATAGGCTTTTGCCACTTGCGGCAAAGCCATAAAAACTCGCGACATGTGCGTGAGTTTTTATACAAACCGACTTCCAGTGTGCCTGTAAGGCGCGCGCAGAAGCCGGAATACTCGATCGAAATGGGGCTTTGTTTCGATCGAAGGCTGTCAAAAACCCGTTTTTGACAGCCTAAAAGCGCCTTGCAGAAAACTGCAAGGCGCTTTTTATGCATTATTTTAATGTTTTCGCAAAGCTATCCTTAAGCGTGACGACACGGTTGAAGCGGCCGGGTTCACGATCTTTTACGAAATAGCCCATACGGACAAACTGCATGTGCGCGCCCGTTTCCACTTCGGCAACAGACGGCTCCAGCTTGCAGCCGGACAGCTTTTTCAGCGAATCCGGGTTAAGGAAATCGAGGTAATTGGTGCCTTCCGGTACGTCCGCCGTGTTTTCCAGCGTGAAGAGGTTTTCATACAGATAGACCTCCGCGTCGATCGCGGTCGGCGCGGATACCCAATGGATCGTGCCGCGCACCTTGCGGCCATCCGCCGGCATGCCGTTGCCGGTTTCCAGATCGGCCGTGCAGCGCAGCTCAACGACCTCGCCGTTCTCATCCTTAACGATCTCGTTGCACTTCACGATATACGCGCCCATCAGGCGGACCTCGCCGTCCGGCTTGAGGCGCTGGAACTTCGGAGGCGGCACCTCGGCAAAGTCGCTTTTTTCAATATAAAGCTCGCGCGTGAACGGCACCATGCGGGTGCCGGTGGCTTCATCCTGTGGATTGTTCGCGATCTCGAACGACTCCTGCTTGTCCTCCGGATAGTTGGTAATTGTCAGCTTGATCGGCTCCAGCACGGCCATGCGGCGCAGCGCGGTCTTGTTCAGCTCCTCGCGGATACAGTGTTCCAGCAGCTTGATATCGACCAGACTATTCGCCTTGGCGATGCCCGCGCGCTGCACAAAGTCCAAAATCGCGGAGGGCGTATAGCCACGGCGGCGCAGCGCGGAAAGAGTGGGCATGCGCGGATCGTCCCAGCCCTCGACGCGGCCGGTCTCTACCAGCTCGCGCAGGTAGCGCTTGCTCATGACCGTATTGGTCACATTCAGGCGGGCAAATTCGCGCTGCTTGGGGTGGTGCGGCAACGGACAGTTGTCCACGACCCACTCATACAGCGGCCGGTGGTTTTCAAACTCGATCGAACACATCGAATGCGTGATGCCCTCGATCGCGTCTTGGATCGGGTGCGCGAAATCGTACAGCGGATAAATGCACCACGCATCCCCCTGCCGGTGGTGATGCGCCCGTACGATACGGTAGATCGCGGGGTCGCGCAGGTTCATGTTGCGGCTCGCCATGTCGATCTTGGCGCGCAGCGTTTTAGAACCGTCCGGATACTTGCCCGCGCGCATCTCTTCAAAAAGGCGCAGGTTTTCTTCGACCGAACGGTCACGGTAGGGGCTTTCTTTCCCCGGCGCTTTAAGCGAGCCGCGGTAGGCGCGCATTTCCTCCTGCGTCAGGTCGCACACAAAGGCCTTCCCGTCGCGGATGAGCTGCACGGCGCATTCATAGCAAGTCTCGAAATAGTCCGAACCGTAGTAAACGCCGCCGTTCGGCTCTTCGCCGGTCAGCCACTTGATATCCTCCCAGATCGAATCGACGTACTCCGTATCCTCTTTGACCGGGTTGGTATCGTCGTAACGCAGGTTGAACAGGCCGCCGTACTTCTTGGCGATCGACCAGTTGATAAAAATCGCCTTGGCCGAGCCGATGTGCAGATAGCCGTTCGGCTCCGGCGGGAAGCGGGTGTGTATCCTTTCGGCAAGGCCCGCCGCGAGATCCTCGTCGATGATCTCAGTCAAAAAGTTGTTTACGTTTTCCAACATTTTCTCTTTTAAATTAGGATTTAGAAATTAGAAATTAGAAATTGCGGAACGCCGGCATAGCCGGCATGAAATTAATGCGCTGCGCGCAAATACCGCTTTCCTAACTCCTACTTCCTACTTCCTAACTCCTACCTCCTAAAAATTCTCAAGATGTCCGGCTCCGCCGGACTCCATAATTACTAATTACTAATTACTAATTGCTCTTTCGCATTTCTTCAGCCGCTTTAATACGGCTTCGCGCCCCATAATGCCCATGACCGATTGCAGGTCGGGCGCATTCTGCCGCCCCGCCACCGCAACACGGATGACCATTGAAACGTCGCCCACCGGGCCCTTGAACTGATCCGGGTTTTCCTTGTAGGCCTTGGTATCGCTGGCAAAGCCAAACCGGTCGGCCAGCTTCTTCATTTTTTCAAAGAAGGCGTCCGGCGTGTCGCTACCATCAAATTCCGCGGCATAGGCTGCCAGAATGGCCTTCGCATCCTCTGCCGAAACGCGCTCCGGCATGGTGTAATCGGGCTGGAACAGCTCGTCAAACAAAAAGTCCATATAGGGTTTGACGTCCGACCAAAGCGCCAGATCCTTGCGCGGCTTCTTGCCGCCGCGTCCAATGGCGAGATAAGCCTTGCTCTTTTCCGGCTCCTGCGTGAAAAGGGCGTGGAACGCGGCGTCGTGATCGCGGCTCCAATCGGCCACATAGTCGTACACGGTCTCAGCCGACATGCGGGAGATGACGTTTTTCGACACGTCGCGCAGCTTTTCGATATCGAACAGCGCGCCGGAGCCGCTCATCTTCTTGGTTGTGAACGGGAAATCGTTCATCGGCAGATCCGGGTTGGCGCGTCGCCATTCCTCAAAGTTGGAATTGAGAAGCGTCATTAGGTATTCGAGCACGGCGGGCACCGGGTAACCCTCCGCGTAATAGAAATCGAGCGCTAGCTCCGGGTCCTTGCGCTTGGACAGCTTGCGCTTGCCGCCGGTCTCCGGGTCAATCTTCATCAACTGCGCGGTGTGCGCGTACTTGGGCGCCTTCCAGCCCATGGCGCGAAACAGCTGTAAATGAACGGGCAGCGTGGCGAGCCACTCTTCGCCGCGCACGACCACGGTCGTGCCCATCAGGTGGTCGTCCACCACATGGGCGAAATGGTAGGTCGGTATGCCGTCCGATTTCAGGATCACGATATCTTGATCGTTCTCGGTCAGTTCCATTTTGCCCTTGACCAGATCCTCGTGGCGCACCTTGTTTTCGATTGAGCCCTCTGAACGGAAGCGGATCACATAGGGTAAGCCCTGCGCGAGCGCCGCCTCGATATCCTCCATCGGCCGGTCGCGCCAGACCGCGTAGGAACCGTAATAGCCGAAGTTTTCTTTATTCTGCTCCTGTCGCGCGTGCGCGGCGGCAAGCTCGTCCTCGGTGCAAAAGCACGGATATGCAAGGCCGCGCTGCACCAAACTTTTTACAAAGGTCTGGTAGATCTCGGCGCGCTGGCTCTGTCTGTAGGGCCCGTAAGCGCCATTGTCTCCCGTCAGGGTCGCGCCTTCGTCGAACGGCAGGCCAAAGGACGAAAAAGCGGAAAGAATGGTCTGCACGCCGCCTTCGACCTCGCGCTTTTTATCGGTATCTTCGATGCGAAGGTAGAACACGCCGCCGGATTGGTGCGCCAGCCGTTCGTCCACCAGCGCGCCAAATAGGTTGCCCAAATGCATAAAGCCGGTCGGGCTGGGGCCCATGCGGGTCACCTTAGCGCCTTCGGGCAACTCTCTTTGGGGATAGCGCGCTTCTACCTGTTCGGGCGTTTCCGTAATATGCGGAAACAGTCGTTCCGCCAGTATAGTATGATCCATTCTTTTCACTCCAAAAACGTGTCTGCGGGCATATTTTTCCGCGATATTGATATTTTATCACGTAAACCTGCCCCTTGCAAGGTTGTCGACATAATTCGACAAATTTAGACGATTTTTTTTGTTCCAGCCTCTTGTATCCCGCTAAAATCTATGATAAACTATATAGGCACTTGTGAGAACAGGTGTGACCACCCAGCATCCGGAGAAGTATCGAAGTGGTCATAACGAGCTCGACTCGAAATCGAGTTGCCGGTAACACGGCACGTGGGTTCGAATCCCACCTTCTCCGCCAAGAAGAAGTTGACAGGTTGCCGTTTTGGGAAATCTGTCAACTTTTCTTTATTATCTAGGTTTGTACTATTTTTTAAGGATCATTGAAATAAGGGGGATTTATCATGGCATGTTTTGTCGTTCCTGTCGCCGAGGCCGTCGTTACCACGATCGCCGCGCGCATCATGAAATCGAAGGAAAAGGAAGCGTCCGTGCGCATAGGCGGCGCGGAGCTCGCGCACGCGGAAACACAGACGAAAATTCCCTTCTCGCGCAAGCTGAAGTGGCTTTCGAGCCTGCTCTGGGGCGGTTCGGTCCTGCTTGCGTTCGAGCACCTTTGGCACGGTGAAATCGTGCCGTGGTTTCCCTTCCTCACCGCGGCCGCGAACCCCGCGGACGCTTCCGTGATGATGCATGAAATGGCCACGGTGGGCGTTAGCATGGCGCTGCTCGTCACGGCGGTCTGGGGCGCCATGGTGCTGGTTACGAACGCCATGGAGAAAAAGGCCCGGCTGCCGGAGCCTGCCTCCGAACAGAGGTAAACCGGATGACCTTACTTATCACCGTTTTTGCCGCGGTCATCAGCACCGCTGTTTGGTATAAAAACGCGCCGAATAACGATCTGCGCGTCGGCATTCTGTGCTGGATGTATTGGGGCGCTTCCCTGATGTGGCTGGTGGACGCGATCTTTTCATACGCGGAACAGGGCGCGGCCTTTTTCACCCCCGCCCTGCCGGACATGCTGAACGATCTGTACCTTGGCCTTTCCGCTGTCGCGCTGGGGCTGGTCATTTGGGTGGTCTCTCTGCTGATCCGCGACCCCAAGGGTGTTGTACGAGCCGCCCTTACGGGACGAAAGTCATGACCACCCCAAAGCGGGGCGGCATGAACAAGCCCTATAAGGGCATAAAAAAAGAGCTTTCCCCAAAAACTTGGGGAAAGCTCTTTTTTCATGTTTTGATCTTTACAGATACATTACGCTGCCCATCAGCACGGCGGAATTTTCGCCGCACAGCAGGGTTATGAGTTGAGCCGGAGCCCAAGTCGTGCCGTCCTGCTCATAGGAGGCAGCGCCGAGCGGGCTCGGCTTGGACATGCCGACAGCCTTGGCAGAGGCATAGTAGTACAGATCCTCGCCCAGCGTTACCGTGGTCTGGATCTCGCCGTTCGAGAGCTGAACGCTCTGATCCTTGCCGTTCCAAGTAACGGTAAAGCCCTTGGCTTCGGCGGCGGCGCGCAGCGGCACCATCGCGATACCGTTTTCCACCTTGCCCTCGCCGATCGCGATGTCGCCTTCATGGATCATGGTGAATGCGCGATCCTGCTGGGGCGGCAGCACGACCTTGGTCGCAGTGGCCTGACCGGGCATGGAAAGCGCCATAAAATCATACCAAGCGAACAGCTGGGTGCCCATGTGGATATCTTCCAAGGAAACAATATTCTTGGTAGCCAGCGGGCGGATGTCGGTCTCAGCCGGAATGGTCACGAACATGCTGCCGGATTCGGCCAGAATGGTAACGCTGCCGTCCTGATTGCGCACGACCTCTTCCGCGGTCAGCAGGTGCGCGGGCGAATGCTTATCGTCCAGATTGACCAGCACGGCTTCGGCCGTGACCTGCGGCGGCAGGCTGCGGGTCATCGCGGCGCCGTAGTAAACGTATACCTTGTCGCCCTTGTTCAGGTCGGTTTCATTGGCCAAAAATCCGGTCTGCGTATCCATGAGCAGCGTGTTTTCGGAAAAATGCAGTACCAGTTCCTCATGCGTATCGGTTTTAACCAGCATATCCGCATACTCGCCGGAGCCCTGCTGCATTTCAAGCACGGTGGCTTCCTCGCCGATCGTATAGGGGTAGTTGCCGGGTTCGGCCGGGGTCGTGTCCTCAGGCGCCGCCGGGTCGGCGGCAAAGGCGGTAGCGCCCAGCATGGCAGCGCCAAGCACTGCTGCTAAAAATCTCTTTTTCATAATCAATATCCTCCTTTAATAGGCTTCTGCAATCTTAGACGGCAGGGGTCTCCTTTTGTTCCTATTTTGCGAGGGGATATTGAGATAAATTTTCCGGCGGCGTCAAAACGACTTTGTCGTCCACCGCGACCAGCTCCATTTCGCTAAACAGCGTACCGGCCACCGTGCCGCCGTCGAACTCCACCGTGGTGCCCTGCGATACGATGCGGCCGCCGGACACGTTGTGCTTGACGAAAACGGAGTAGATCGTCATATCGCCCAGCCGGCCCACCGCATCCGCGGCGGCGCCCAGCGCGCCGTCGAGGCGGTTCAGGCCAGCCTTATTATAGGTAATGACATAGCCGCCGTTGCCGCTTTTCGCGATATTCTCCACCAAAGCCGCCGGCACGCGGGCGTAGGAGCCGGTGAGCGCATGCATCTGCTCGGCCGTCTGCGCGGTGCGGGCTTTCACACCGTTCTGCGAAACATACCGCATGCCGTCCGCCGTATAGCTTTCGGCGATAAAGGTCTTTTCCGTTCCGTCCGGCGCGCGCATGGTAACGGTGCGCTCCGAAAGCAGGGCGGGCGAAACGCGGTCAAGCTTTAAGGTCTCCGCGCTGGTCAGGTCGAACAGCTTATCTTTTTCGCGGTTCTCCCACGAAGCGCTGATCGAGCCGGTCAAGGTGTGCGTCACCTCCAGCGCTTTTAGATCGTCCATTCCGGCGGTCGCCTCGCGGTATTCCTGATAGACCGCGAACTGCGCAAGATAAGGCTCGGCCGCCGTTTTATCCACCGCGCCCTGCTCGGTCAGTGTGCGCAATAACGTTTTGTCGCTGCCCTTGGGCTGCGCGGCCAGCGCGGTATAGCTCGCCGCGGCCACATGGTCGCGCAAAAAATGGCCGGCATCCACAATGGTTTCATCGTACACGCCGAGTTCTTCCGCATAGTCGGAAGCGCCGCGATAGGTAAAATCGCCCGCCGTATCGCTATAGCCGAGCGCCCGCAGCAGAAAAGCAGCATACATATTCGCGGTCAGCGGCGCTTCGGGCTCATAGGTAGTAGCCGTCGCGCCGGTGGTCAGGCCGTTTTCATATAAGTACTGCACATAAGGCTTTTCCCAGTTTTGCAGATCGGTAAAGGGCGCGGAATAGGTCAGGCTCTTTGCCTCGCTCTCCTTACCGAGCAGACGGGTCAGCATAGCGGCCGCTTCAGCCCGTGTGGGCGCGCGGTCCAGCTCGTAGCCGTCTTCCGTGCCCTGAAACAGGCCCAGTTCGTGCAAACGGTCCGCGCTTTGGGTAAAATCAGCCGCCAGAGCGGCTGTGGAAAGCGCGGCGCAGAGCGCTGCGCCCGCGCACGCGATACGAAACATTTTTTTCATCGTTTTTTCTCCTTATCTGTCGCAAAGACTCGCGCGCCGGCGCGCGTTTTTTATAGAAAATAGTCAAATCCGTGCCATCATTATAGCATATTCTCTGTGCCTTGCCAACCGAAAGGATTTGTGATTTACGGGCATACTAAACCAAACGAATTAAAAAAGAGGTGTCTTTGCCATGAGCAGTATTCAAAAATGCGGTGTGATCGGCGTGGGCTTCGTCGGCGCGACCTCGGCCTTTACCCTTGCGACAAGCGGCCTGTTTTCCGAGATCACCCTTGTCGATATGAACCAGAAAAAGGCCGAGGGCGAGGCGGCCGATATCAACCACGGCATTTCCTTTGCCCGGCCCTGCCACGTGCGCGCGGGCGGCTACGCCGAACTGAAGGATTGCGGGCTGATCATCATAGCGGCGGGCGCAAACCAAAAACCGGGCGAGACCCGCGTCGAGCTGCTGGGCCGCAACCAAGCGATCATGTCCTCTATTATTAACGAAATTATGAATGTCAATCAGGACGCGATCCTGCTGATCGTATCCAACCCGGTGGACGTGCTCACCTATATGGCGCACAAGATCTCCGGGCTGCCCGCGGGGCGCGTGCTCGGCTCGGGCACGGTGCTGGACACCTCGCGCCTAAAGTACCTGCTGGGTCAGCACCTTGGCGTCGATATGCGCAACGTGCACGCTTTTATCATTGGCGAGCACGGCGACAGTGAGCTTGCCGTTTGGTCCTCGGCCAACATCTCCGGCGTCGACCTTGCCGATTACTGCCGCATCACGGGCAAGGATTATTCCTTTGGCGCAATGCAGCGCATCTATGAAAATGTACGCGACGCGGCGTACTCGATCATAGACGGCAAGGGCGCGACGTATTACGGCATCGGCATGGCGGTGCGCCGCATCGCGGAGGCCATCGTGCGGGACGAGCACTCGGTACTGCCGGTCTCTTCCCTGATTAGCGGCCATTACGGCGTAAACGGTCTTTGTTTGGGCCTGCCCTCGGTCGTGGGCCGGGGCGGCGTGGAATCGGTGCTGGACATCCCGCTCTCCTACGACGAGCTGCGGCAGCTGCAAACCTCGGCGGACAAGCTCGGCGAACTGATCGGCGAATTGGAGACCATAGGCTGACAAGAGACCGAAAAAAGGAACCGAAACAAAACAGTTTCGGTTCCTTAAGCTTGTCAAAGAACCCCTTCGCGCCGCAGCGCGCATAAAATAGGATTTTGCCGCTTGCGGCAAAATCCATAAAAAGCCGCGACATGTGCGTGGTTTTTTATACAAACCGGCTTCAAGTGTGCCTGTAAGGCGCGCGCAGAAGTCGGAATTCTCGATCGAAATGGGGCTTTGTTTCGATCGACAGACTGTCAAAAATAGTTTTTTGACAGTCTAAAGGAACCGAAACAAAACAGTTTCGGTTCCTTTTCAAGCTATGTTTTAGGCTGCCGGGGTTGTCGGAAGGGTACCGGTCATCTCCTGATAAGTGCTCAGATCGGTCGGCAGCGTAACCTTGACGCTATCGCCCGTCGCATTCACCTTGCATTTCATGGTCATATCCATCGACGCCTTAACGTCCGACACGGTAACGGACAGGCGCATGGTCATATCCATTGCGGAAAGCTGGCCGTTCTTTACCGTTTCCTTCGCGGTCATCTCGTCGATATTGAACGAGAGATCGGCCACTGCGTCGCCCATGCCGGTCGCGCCCAAGATCGAATTGACCATGGAGCCAAGCGCGCCGCTCGCATAGGTCACGGTGTAGGTATCGCCAGATTTTTCAATGCTCTTGATCATGCTGATCGGGTTGTTCTGCATCTGGGTCATTTCCGTCATGCCGCCCAGCGAATCTTCAAAGGACATATCCATCTTGATTTTCTCGCCCATGCCGTTCATGTAATACACGCCGTCCGCGTAGTAATACTCGATCGCGGCTTCCTGCGTGTTGCTTGCGCCTTCCTCTACCAGTGAGGGATCAAGCACGGCCTTCATCGTGCCCTTCATGGACATTTTAGACTGATCCATGTTCGCCAGATTCATATCCATCTTCATGTTCATGGGCATGGAAAGGCTCATCAGCTTCTGATCGTTCATGGAAAGGTTCATGGAAATATCAGCGTCCATATCGACCTTGGTCTGTTGGCTGGTCAGGTATGCGTCGGCTGCATATTCGGCAACGGTCTCAAATGTTTTGAGTACCGGCGCTGCCTTGGCGCTGTCCACAGAGCCGTCCTCTACCAGCTTTTCGAGTAGCACCGTCTCGGTCTCGCCCTTGGGCGGGCAGGCCAGCGCGGTGTAGCTCATCGCGGCGACGTTGTCGCGCAGGAAGGGGGCGTTGATATCACAGTTGGCAAAGTCGGCAAGGCCGATCGAATACGCCTTTTCCACCGCTTGCTTGTAGGTGTAGCCGTCCTCAGTCTCGCTGTAGCCGAGCGCGCGCAGCAGGAACGCGGCGTACATGTTCGCCGTGCAGGCTTCTTCCGGCTCAAAGGTGGTCGCGCTCGCGCCGCTCGTCAGCTTGTTATCATACAGGTATTGCACATAGGGCTTCTGCCAGCCGTCCAGATCGGTAAAGGGCGCGGAATAGGTAAGCGTTTTTGCCTCCGCTTCCTTGCCGAGCAGCCGCACCAGCATGGCGGCCGCTTCGCCGCGTGTCGGCGCGCGGTCCAGCTCGTAGCCCTGCGCCGTGCCCTGAAACAAGCCCAGATCCTTGAGCGTATCCGCACAATGGTCAAAACTCGCCGCAGCAGCCGAAACAGCCAGCGATACGACGATCAGCAGTGATGCGGAAAGGGTTTTCAGCAATCTTTTCATAATGACTCCTCCATTTTTATAAGGTGTTTGATAAAATACAATCACCCCACTATATGTCCCTTATTGTAGCACCGAATCCATCGGAAGTAAACGACAAATTGCCTGCCGTCGCGATCTTTAAAATATTTTAAGAAAGCGCGGTCTGCCTATTGACAATCGCGGTGGTTCGCGCTATGTTGTATATATTCAATATGCACATATTGCAGACGAGACATTCCACCATTTCGTCGTCCATGCACGATTCCAACCAACACACAGTGAGAAAGGACAATCTTATGAAAACCAAACGATTGTTGGCCGCGCTGCTTAGCAGCGCCATGCTGGCCGGTACGCTGCCCACGGCGCTTGCCGCGGAGCCCAACGCCGCTACCCGCGGCGAGGTATGCGCCGCACTGATTCAGGCGGCGGATGACTACAACCCGGCCGTGACCAAAAGCGACATCATGCACGGCGACCCCAACGGAGACCTGCGCGAACAGGCACCCGTCACCCGCGCGGAGGCGCTGGTGATGCTGCAGCGGGCCTTCGGCACGCTGCCCGCGCCCGTGGGCGATAATGCGCGCAAAGCTTACCCGGCCGCGAATTTTACCGATATCCCGAACTGGGCCAAGGATGAATTACAAAATGTATTCGACGCGGGCATCGTGGCGGGCACCTCGGCCACCACCTTTTCGCCCGAGGAATTTGTCACCATGGAGCAGATGAATAAATTCATCCGCCGCACCTATGCCCTATTCGGCACAAATGAAAAAGATGATTTTTACGCGACGGTCAACAAATCTTGGCTGGACAGTTCGGCCATCAAGCCCGGCTACACGTCGAACGGCACGCTGAATGAAATGATGACCAACACCGAACCGCTGACCGAGCTGATCGAACAAGCGGCCAAGAATCCGACGAACGAGGACGCGAGGCGCATTGCCGCGCTCTACAATAACTTTTTGGATTATGACGCGCGCGACGCGCTCGGCATCGAACCGATCAAGCCGTATCTCACCGCCCTCGATAACGCAAAAACGCTATCCGATTTGATGGACGTACAGCAAAAGCTCTCCGACGAGGTAGGCGGCTCGCTTCTGCTCACCTTCTCGCTCACAACGGACATGAAGGATTCCAACCGCTACACGGTCGCCCTCTCAGGGCCCGGCGTTTCGTTGACCAAGGAGATCTACGCGGCGGACAGCGGCAGCCAGAAGGACGCTTATATCGCTTATGTGCAAAAGCTTTTCACCCTCGGCGGCTATGACGAGGCCACCGCTAAAGAAAACGCGTCGCTTGTCTGGCAGTTTGAGAAGGCGCTTGCCCCCCATATGCTGGACCGGCAGGATTACAGCAATGTTGATAAGATCTACAACCCGTACACGATGGATCAGCTTCAGGCCTTGTTCCCGCACGTCGATCTGGACAAGGTATACGCGCAGTCCGGCCTGACGAAAAGCGACCAGATCATCGTCATTGACCCGGGGCTTTTAAAGGCGCAGGCCGCTTATTTCGACGACGCGCACGTTCCCATGCTCAAGGCCTACACGCAGCTCGCCGTAATCTCGAGCTTCGGCAGTTATCTGGGCCGCGCCTTTGAGGACGCCGCCAACGAATACCAGCAGGCATTCCTCGGCATCAGCGGCACGCTGTCCGACAAGGAGCGCGCGACTAACATCGTGATGGCGCTGCTCTCCGACGAGCTCGGCCGGCTGTATGTGGAAAAATACTTTTCCGCGGAAGCCAAAGCCGACGTGACCGACATGGTGCGCGATTTTATTTCCATCTATGAAGAGCGCATCAAAAAAATAGACTGGATGAGCGACACAACCAAGCAAAAGGCGATCGCCAAGCTGGATACCATGGGCATCAAGGTCGGTTACCCAGACGAGGGCCAGTGGAACGACCTTTTGAAGGATGTGACCCTCAAATCCAAGGCCGATGGCGGCAGCTATTTCGACAACATGCTGACCATTCAAAAGGCGCAGAAAAAGCTTCTGCAAAGCTGGCAGAGTAAGCCGGTGAATAAGGGCCTGTGGGCGATGAGCGTGTTCACCGTGAACGCCTGCTATGTGCCGCAGAACAACGAGATTGTCTTCCCCGCCGGCATCCTGCAAGCGCCGATGTACGATGTAAAGGCCCCGCGCGAAAAAAATCTGGGTGCGATCGGCTACGTTATTGCTCACGAGATCACGCACGCTTTTGATAACAACGGCGCCAAATTCGATCAAAACGGCAACGCCGCCGACTGGTGGACGTCCGCGGATTACGCCGCGTTCCAAAAGCTGTGCGAAAAGGCTATCTCTTACTACGACGGCGTGGAATCCGCGCCCGGCATCGTTTGCAACGGCACGCTGACTCTTTCGGAGAACATTGCCGACCTTGGCGCGGCCGCGTGCATTCTGGAGACGGCGAAGCGCGAAAAGGCCCCCGACCTCGCACTGCTGTTCCGCACCATGGCCGAAACTTGGGCTTCGACCGCGACGCGCGAATACGAGCAGTACGCCGCGACGATCGATGTACACGCACCCGCCAAGCTGCGCGGCAGCCGCGTGCTGCAATCGATGGATGATTTCTATACCACCTTCGATATCAAGGAAGGCGACGGCATGTGGCTCGCCCCCGAAAACCGTGTTCGGATCTGGTAACGACAGAGTAATTAGCAATTAGGAAGTAGTAATTAGTAATTTTGAAATAAACGTTAAGCAGCAAAAATAAAATTAGGAAGTAGCATCTAGCGATTAGTAGTTGAGACACGGCACGGTGGCCGATCATCCGATCCCCCACCTGTGCGGTTCTATAATTACTAATTACTACTTACTACTTCCTAATTTTTTAGTTTTTTTCTACTATAACAAGGTGCGGATACGCAATATCCACGCCGTTTTGCGCGTATTGCTTTAGGATGTTTTCCTGCACCGCGCACTTTAGGGCAAACGCGCTGCCATTGTCCTTGGCCCATAGCGAGGCGCGCAGTTTGACCGCGCTCGCGGCCAACTCCAGCACGACGACCGGCACCTCCGGCGCGTCCGCCGCACGCTGCGCCGGAGTCCGTACATCCAGAAATTCCGGATTGCGCGCGACCTCCTCCGCCAGCAGCTTTTTGGCCAGATCCACATCGGATTCATACGTGATACCGATCTCCAGAAACACGCACACGCGGCTGTCCGCATAGTCGGCGTTCTCTATAATGGCGCTGTTCATTTTGCTGTTGGGGATGATGACGCGCTTGTTTTCCCACGTGCGGATGGTGGTATGGTGCAGCGTGATCTCTTCGATCACGCCGGAAATATCGTTATCCAGATACCGCACCACGTCGCCGATGACAAAGGGCTTGAACGCTAGGATCATCATACCGCTGACCACGCTGCCCAGCGCTTCCTGCGCGGCAAAGCCCGCGACCACCGCGATCACGCCGCCGGCGGCCAGCACCTTGTTCAGGCCCGCGCTTAAAAACGGAATGTTGGATACGATCACCGCGAAGCCTGCAAAATAGACCGCGGCGATCGCCACATAGCGGAAAAAGGCCAAAACCGTTGCATTCGCGCTGTTTTTCTGTTTTTGCAGCTCGATCATGCGCCGCATAAAGCGGCTCACCAGCCGCGCGCCCCATAGTGTAAGCAGCACGACCACCACGATCAGCCACACCGTGCCGATCAGCCTGCCCGCGTCTGTCGAGAAAAAAGCTCTGACCTGCTCAGAAAAATCCGCCATAAAAGCTCCTTTTGCTTAGTAAGCGATGCCCCAAACGACCATCTGGTGCGCGGGCTTGCCGCAAACGGGGCATACGTCGCCGATGTTCTCCTGCTCGAACGGAATACAGCGGGACGGCATACCCGTGACTTCCTTGATCTTCTCCTCGCAGGCCAGATCGCCGCACCACATGGACTTGACAAAGCCGATGTTTTCCTTCAATATCTCCTGCATCTCATCCAGAGATTTTGCGGTGTAGGTGTGCTCCTCGCGGTTTTTCAGCGCCTTGTTGTAAAGCGCTTGCTGAATCTCTTCCAGCAGCTGCGGAACGACTGCTGCCAGCTCCTCGAATTTGACCACGGTCTTTTCGCGGCTGTCGCGGCGCACCAGCACGCACTGGCCCTGCTCGATATCGCGGGGGCCGACTTCCAGACGAAGCGGCACGCCCTTCATCTCGTACTCCGCGAACTTCCAGCCGGGGCTGTTCTCGGAAAGATCAATCTTGGCGCGCACGCCCGCGTTCTTAACAAGCCCTAACAGCTCCTCCGCCTTTTCTGTCACGCCCGGCTTGTGCGAAGCGACCGGAATAACGACCAGCTGCGTGGGCGCGATGCGGGGCGGCAACACCAGACCTTCGTTATCGCCGTGCGTCATGATGATGGCGCCGATCATACGGGTGGACATGCCCCACGAGGTTTGGTACATATACTGCAGCGTATTATTCTTATCGGTGTACTGCATGCCGAACGCACGGGCGAATCCATCGCCGAAGTAATGGCTGGTGCCGGATTGCAGCGCCTTGCCGTCGTGCATCATGGCTTCGATCGTATAGGTTTTTTCCGCGCCCGCAAAGCGCTCCTTAGCGGTCTTTTCGCCCTTGATAACCGGAATGGCAAGCCACTCCTCGGCAAACTGCGCGTAAATGTTCAGCATTTGCAGGGTCTCCTGCATGGCCTCTTCCGAAGTCGCGTGCACGGTGTGGCCTTCCTGCCACCAGAACTCGCGCGAGCGGAGGAACGGGCGGGTCGTCTTTTCCCAGCGTACCACGCTGCACCACTGGTTATACAGCTTGGGCAGGTCGCGCCAGGAACGGACGATCTTTGCGTAATGCTCGCAGAACAGCGTTTCCGAGGTGGGGCGCACGCAAAGGCGCTCCTCCAGCTTTTCGCTGCCGCCGTGCGTTACCCACGCGACCTCGGGCGCAAAGCCCTCCACATGGTCCTTCTCCTTTTGAAGCAGGCTTTCCGGGATAAACAGCGGCATGGCCACGTTTTCATGTCCGGTCTCCTTAAACATGCCGTCCAGCGCCGACTGGATGTTCTCCCACAGCGCCTGCGCGTACGGGCGCATGATGATGCAGCCCTTGACCGAGGAATAATCGATCATTTCCGCCTTTTTTACAATGTCGGTATACCACTGCGCAAAATCCACGTCCATGGACGTAATCTCGCTTACCAGCTTCTTCTTGTCTGCCATTTGTGAACACTCACCTTTTCTTTTTGTATTTCATAGATTATTTTAAGGCACCACCGCACCGTTGCGCCCACGGCGCTGCCTTAACTAATTTTGATTTCCTGAAAGGGTTTTTGCCATGAATTATACGCAATCCTTCTATGTCAAGCCCGCCAGCCACGAAGTGGTGCAAACCACGGTCTCACTTTCGGCCGATCAGCGGCCCGCGCTCATCGGCACGGTCGTTTCGGGGGATGACAAACCGGTGGAGGCCGCGCTCGTCACCTTTTACCGCGCGGACGCGCCGGACTCGCCCATCGGCGCGCTGTACACAGACGAACTCGGCCGCTTCTCCTTCGGTCCGCTCGAACCCGGCAAGCTTTACCATGTCAAGGTATTCAAGCGCTCGGACAATATTCGCGCGCTCGAGCAAAATACTTAAGTCCTGTTTCCTAGCGCTTGCAGCCGTGCCTGCTCGGCGGCGCACATCGTGTCTTCGTCCGCCGTGCCGGTATCCGGCTCGCTCTGCGATACGGTTTCCCTATCGTCGTCAGTATCGAGCAGTAAAGGCGTTGCATCGTCCGTGCGGATGAGATATATGCCCTCCGGCGCAGTCACTGTGATCGCTGTCAGATCGATATAATCAATGGAGAAAATCTGCCTGCAATGCCGGGTCGTTGTTGATCCGGTCGCTGCATAGATAGACTGTATTCGGATAATACGTTCCCGCGTTCGGCACTTCGTATGCGGCCGCGATGCTCATGGGCGGCGCGGCCGCGATACAGGCAGATAACAGCTTTTTCATGATATCCCCTCCATCATGCACCCACGCCCGCGCCTAGGGCATCGAGGCGACGCTGCTCCTCTTCCACAGCGTTTTCGCCGTAGATCATTGTGATGCCCGCGTCCGCGTCTGTTACCTTTATGCGGCCGTTTTCCAGCACGCAGGTAAACCGGCTCATGAAATGCGGCTCCGCGGCCTTTAAAGTCGTAAACTCTACCCTACCGTTCATTGTGCTTAGCACCTCGCCCAGCAGCAGGCTGCCGTCGGGCAGTTCGGGCAGTAGCGCGGTTTCGGTACCGTCCGCGTTCAAACGAACAAGCGTATCGCCGGTCTGCGCCTGCACGGCGTATTCGGTGTATTCCACCCGCTTACCCGCGTCGTGCGTAATCAGCACATAGCTGCCATCGGCTGGGTCAAAGGCGTAATCATATACCGGCCTGCCTGTAATCTGTTTGAGTTCGTCATTTTCCATTTGATACAGACCCGCGCTGCCCCAAAGAAAATTTTCACTTTGGTTCTCCAGATGCGGTGCGTGAAACCAAACCACATTCTCAAACTTTTGGCGTTCATCTTGTAACGGATCATCGTTTTGAAGCGTATACTGATTGATCACCTTGCCTTTCAGTGTCCATGCGGTCACTGTAGTTTGTTCATTCGTTACGCGCTGTGTGATGATCAAATTGTTATTTATGACAAACAACTTTTCATTTGAGGACAAAGCCAGCGTTTGCATCTCACTTCCCTGTATAATGCAAAGCATCTCCGCAGCCTCAAATACCAAAGCGTTCTCATCCAGATAATAAGAAAATACTCCGTCTTCTAATAATGCAGGCGGCGTTTCTAGCACACGTACTTGCTTATCCTCGGTAACGATAAGCACGTATTGTTTCCCATTATGGGATCCTTTAATATAATCCGTTAGACCCGATTTTCCAAGAACAAACAGATCCACAATACCGTCAAGACGCGCAATTTCTTTTGTTGCAAGTGTTTCCGTATCAATGGTATGGAGCATGTTTTTCCCTTGCGCGTTAGGCGCAAGACCATATATTGAATTAGCAAAACCTTGATCGTAATTTAGCGGCTTTACATCCGAATGCTCGTTTCTCATAACCGTAACGCCTGCAATCACGCAGGATAGGCGTTCCTCTGATTTGTCGTCCTGACGTGTGGGTACACAATCATAAAGACGCGGCAATACCCTCCAAGCAGCCGTTTTCAGCATTTCCTCAGTAAATATACCCTCATCGATAAGCCGTTGTGCCACAGTTATATGAGCGTCACTATTTAGATATAATTCCTGAACCCGCTCCGTTGTTGTTAGCGTTCGTGCGGCTAAAGCGACCGCATCTCCACGCACAAATCCCACCGCATCGCATACCGCAATTTCTTCCGAATCCACGATCCAGAATGGCTCCTCACCATTCCGAGACGCGCGCGCTAAAAAAGTGCCGAATTGCTCACAAGAAGTATTTTCCTCCGCGCCGTACCGCGTCGCGGATACGCCTTTGGTCAGCCCGTTCTCATACAGCCAGCCGACATATGGGGCGGCCCATTGGGGTACATCGGTGAAGGGGTGCTCCCATGTGCCCACGCGAGCCGTTTGCTCCGCGCCCAAAAAGCGCGTGAGCATGGCGGCGGCTTCGGCGCGGGTCATCGGCTTTTCCAGTTCAAAGCCTTTTTCCGTACCGTTAAACAGACCCAGCTCATGCAGCATTTGCGCCTGCGCCTCGGTGTCGCCAGAGTAATCGTTCCGGATCGTCCCCACATCCGCCGCGGCGGCGGACAGGGTCGCACACGCCATGAATGCCAGTGCGCAAAGCAGCTTTTTCATGCCGCCCCTCCCCTTTCAGAGAATCACCGCAGCTTTTCCTTTACTTCATAGGCAAGCTTTTCCTGAAATTCGGCCAGCTCCATCTGCGTGGTCTCGCCGGTCTTGCGGTCGCGCACGGAGATCAGGCCCGCTTCCTCGTCCTTGTCGCCGATGACGATCATATAAGGCACCTTGTGCAGCTGGGCTTCACGGATCTTATAGCCGATCTTTTCGTTGCGCTCATCCATCGTGGCGCGGAAACCCGCATGATTAAGCTGGTCAAGCACCATTTTTGCGCAGCCGACATTGCGGTCGGTCATCGGCATGACGCGCACCTGTTCGGGCGCGAGCCACGTCGGGAACGCACCGGCAAAATGCTCGGTGATGACGCCGATGAAACGCTCGATCGAGCCGAGCACGACGCGGTGGATCATGACCGGACGGTGCTTTTCGCCGTCCGCGCCCGTGTATTCCAGTTCAAACCGCTCGGGCATCTGGAAATCGAGCTGGACGGTGCCGCACTGCCAGGTGCGGCCCAGCGAATCGGCCAGATGAAAATCGAGCTTCGGGCCGTAGAACGCGCCGTCGCCCTCGTTGACGACATACTTTTTATCCATTTCGGTGATCGCGTCCTTGAGCGTCTCCTGTGCGAATTCCCATACCTTTTCATCGCCCATGTGGTCCTCGGGCATGGTGGACAGCTCGATCTCGTAGGTCAGGCCGAAGGTGGAGTAAACCTCGTCAAAGAGCTTGACGACGTTTTTGATCTCATCCTTGATCTGGTCGGGCGTCATGAAGATATGCGCATCGTCCTGCGTGAAGCAGCGCACGCGGAACAGGCCGTGCAGCGCGCCGGACAGCTCGTGGCGGTGGACAAGGCCGAGCTCGCCCACGCGCAGCGGCAGGTCGCGGTAGGAGTGCATCTGGCTCTTGTAGACCAGCATGCCGCCCGGGCAGTTCATCGGCTTAATGGCATAATCCTCTTCGTCGATGACCGTGGTGTACATGTTGTTTTTGTAATGGCCCCAGTGCCCCGAACGTTCCCAGAGCGAACGGTTGAGGATCATCGGCGTCGAAACCTCGACATAGCCGTACCGCTTGTGCACCTCGCGCCAGTAATCGATCAGCGTGTTCTTGAGCGTCATGCCGTTTGGCAGGAAGAACGGGAAGCCGGGGCCCTCCTCGGTCAGCATAAACAGGCCAAGCTCCTTGCCGATCTTGCGGTGATCGCGTTTTTTCGCTTCTTCCAAGCGCTCCAGATAAGCGTCCAGCTCTTCCTTCTTCGGGAAAGCGGTGCCGTAGATGCGCTGGAGCATCTTGTTCTTGGAATCGCCGCGCCAGTAAGCGCCGGTGACGTTTTGCAGCTTGATCGCGTTGCCCTTGACGCGGCCGGTCGAATCCAGATGCGGGCCCGCGCACAGATCGGTGAAATCACCCTGCTTATAGAAAGAGATCGTAGCGTCCTCCGGCAGATCGTTAATCAGTTCGACCTTGTAGGGCTCGTCCCGCTCCTGCATGAATTTGATCGCCTCTGCGCGGGGCAGCTCAAAACGTTCGAGCTTTAGTTTTTCCTTGCAGATCTTGCGCATTTCCGCTTCCAGCGCCGCAAGGTGCTCCTCGGTCAGCGAGAACGGCGCGTCAAAATCGTAGTAAAAGCCGTTTTCGATCGACGGACCGATCGCGAGCTTTACCTCCGGATACAGACGCTTGACGGCCTGCGCAAGGATATGGGACACCGTATGGCGGTAGGTATCGCGGTATTCCTCGTTTTCAAACGTGAACTTGTTTTCTTCAGACATGATTTTTCCTCCTTTGAAATTGCGGGGAGAACGAAAAAAGCCCACCCCCGACATAAAATCAGGGGTGAGCATAGATAGGCCCACGGTTCCACCCTGCTTGCAGGCCATACATGACAAGGCCTGCCGCTCGGAGTTCTTAACGGGAACGACTCGTCGCGACATACTTAGGGGTTCCGCCGCGAAGCTCTGGAATCGGTGCTGCTTTCCCCGCGCCTGCGGACGCTTTCAGCCGCGTCGCCCGCTCTCTGTCAAACGCTTTAGGGTAATCACAGGATTTCCTTCATCGCTTTTTACTTATGAATGGTACTATTTTATACCCCAAACGCGGCTTTGTCAACCATCATTCGCTTTTTTGCGGCAATCGGCGGTTTTCAGCATTTAAGCGCTTCATCCTCGATATGGGCGGTGATGCGGCCGTAAAACTCCTTTTTCTGCGCGTCGTCGCGGAACGCGCGGAACGGGACGATCAGCGCCGAATACTGATCGACGAATACGAAGTAGTGCCCCGCGTCCGTAGCGATACGCTGCACCGCGTCATAGGGATAGCTCGTATCCTCATTTTCTCCGGTCAGGCGGAATTCATCGTCGCCCAGCACCATTTTCTTCTCGCCGCAGGCATTTTTGCTGTTTGGATTTTTCAAAATGCGTTCTACGTTTTTTACGACCTTGCGCTTCATATACCAAGGCGTGCCGAAAAAGCATACCGCCGCGAGCGCCACATAAACCGCCACCGATATGACGTTCAGCGATTTCAGCCAAACCATCAGCGCCGTGCCGCCAAGCAGCACGATCACCGCGGTCGCGATGCGCGTCATCAGAATGCTGCGCTGCACCAGCGCGTTTTTGCTCCAGTAATCCAGATTAAAGGCGATAAAATCATCCTTTGTGATTTCATATTGCAGCTCCATTTGTCAAAACTCCTTTGTACGTACTGTTCCTATTGTAGCGAAAGGCGCGCCCAAAAGCAAGAAAAAAGAGCAGCCGAAAACGGCTGCTCTTGTAAAAAATTCGCTTACTTGGCCATCGAAGCGACTTCGGCCGCGAAATCGTCCTGCTTCTTTTCAATGCCCTCGCCCTTTTCAAAGCGAGCGTACTTGACGAGCTTGATCTCGCCGCCCAGCGTCTTGGCGACCTCTTCGATGTGCTTCTCAACGGAGAGCTTGTTCTCCTTGACGAAGGCCTGCTGCAGCAGGCAGTTCTCCTCGTAGTACTTGCCCACGCGGCCCTCTACCATCTTGGCGATGATCTGCTCCGGCTTGGGCTTGGCGGCGGTCTTGTTCTCCTCGATCGCCTGCGCCATCAGGATTTCGCGCTCCTTGTCGAGGGTCGCGGCATCTACCTCGGACTTATCCATGAAGGACGGACGCATCGCGGCCGCCTGCATGCCGATATCCTTGCCCAGCTCCTTGACGGTGGCGTTGTCCTTCAGGTTATCCGAAACGGACAGACCGACCAGCACGCCGATAACGCCGCCCATGTGAGTGTAGGCTACGTTAACGGTGGAGTCGTCGTAGCGCTCGAAGCGGCGGATCTGGATGTTCTCGCCGATCGTCAGCACCTTTTCCTGCAACGCTTCCTGTACGGTCACGTCGCCCAGCTTGCAGGTCTTGAGCGCCTCTACGTCAGCCGGGTTCTCCTTCATGACCACACCGGCCAGATCGGATACGAACTTCTGGAAATCAGCGTTCTTGGCAACGAAGTCGGTCTCGGAGTTGACTTCGATGATCGCGCCTACGCCGCAATCGCCGCACACGGTCGCGCAGACAACGCCCTCAGCCGCGATGCGGCCGGCCTTCTTAGCGGCCTTGGCAAGGCCCTTTTCACGCAGCAGCTCGACTGCCTTGTCGAAGTCGCCGTCAGCCTCTTGCAGCGCCTTCTTGCAGTCCATCATGCCTACATTGGTCATTTCACGAAGCTTTTTTACATCAGCAGCGGTAAAAGCCATTTTATAATTCCTCCTCAAATATCGATAGTCACCTTGCTTGGTGGGTAAAACAAATTAGTAATTAGTAGTTAGTAATTAGTAATTACTGTGCCGCACAAGCATGCGGGGTCATCAAGGCGCGAGCTGAAAGGCCATCGACCAAATTACTAATTTCTAATTCCTAATTACTAATTAAAAAGAATCTTATTCAGCCTGCGCTGCGGGAGCTTCGGCGGTCTCGGCCTTGGCCTCAACCTCGAGCTGCTCGCCCTGCTTGCCTTCCAGAACGGCGTTGGCCATGGTCTGGGAGATCAGCTTGATTGCGCGGATCGCATCGTCGTTGCCGGGGATCACATAATCGACCTCGTCCGGATCGCAGTTGGTATCAACGATTGCAACGATCGGGATATTCAGCTTGCGGGCTTCCGCGATCGCGTTCTTTTCCTTGCGGGAATCGACTACGAACAGCGCGCCGGGCAGCTTCTTCATCTCGCGAACGCCGCCGAGGTACTTTTCGAGCTTGGCGATTTCGAGCTGGAGCTTGATAACTTCCTTCTTGGGAAGCAGATCAAAGGTGCCGTCGGCCTGCATCTTCTGCAGCTGGTTCAGACGGGCGATACGGGTGCGCATGGTCTTGAAGTTGGTCAGCATGCCGCCGAGCCAACGGGCGTTGACAAAGAACTGGCCGGAACGCTCCGCCTCTTCCTTGATCGCGTCCTGCGCCTGCTTCTTGGTGCCGACGAACAGGATGGACTCGCCGGCTGCGGCGATGTCGCGAACGAAGAAGTAAGCTTCCTCAAGCTTCTTGACCGTCTTCTGCAGGTCGATGATATAGATACCATTGCGTTCGGTGAAGATGTAGGTCGCCATCTTCGGGTTCCAGCGGCGGGTCTGGTGGCCAAAGTGCACGCCAGCCTCCAGCAGCTGCTTCATAGAGATTACTGCCATTTTTAATTTCCTCCTCGGTTGTTTCCTCCATCCCGGGTCATCTGACAGCGGCAACCTGCTTTACAGGTCACCAGCCGCTTTCATCACGGGATGTGTGAATTCGTGCTCTAATAGTTTAGCACTTTGCGCTTTCTTTGTCAATCATTTTTTGGTATCCTTTTCCCCATTCCTTCATCGCGTCGATCACAGGTCCAAGGCTGCGTCCCAGCTCGGTCAACGCGTATTCCACACGGGGCGGCACCTCGGCGTAAACGGTGCGCGTGACGAGTCCGTCCGCCTCCATTTTCCTAAGGTTTGCGGTAAGCACCTTCTGGCTAATCGCGCCGAGCGATTTTTTCAGTTCGCCAAACCGCCGGGTGCCCGCCATCAGGTCGCGGATAATCAAAATTTTCCATCGGTCGCTGATCAGCGTCAGCGTGGTTTCAACCGGACAGGCCGGCAGCTTTCTCTCCATCGCTTCCTCCTTGGTATCCTTTGGGTACCTACCGCACATAAAAGTGCCTGCTTTACTTTTTTCGCTTGCAGGCCTATTATACAGATAAGAAGCGTAAGGCGCAAGAGTAGTATGGACGAAAGGCGGCAAAGCATGCATATAAACGGTGTGATGACGCAGGCGGAACGCCGCCTGTGGCTGATCCATTATTTAAAGGAAGAGGGCGGCCCGCTCGCGGACGCGCCTGTGCCGCCGGATGCGGACGGACAGCGCCGCCTGCTGCGCGGCCTGATGAACGTGCGCCCGCCCGCACCGATCGGGCCGGAGTTTTTGGCCGTGCAGGACGCATACCTGCAAACGGCGCTTTGTCACAAAGACGTGACGGACGCCGCCGCCCTGCCCCTTACGCCGGACCGGCTGGGCCTTTGGCGCGGCGATATCACCACGCTGCGCGTGGACGCGATCGTTAACGCGGCAAACGACGCGCTGCTCGGCTGCTTTATCCCCTGCCATTCGTGTATCGACAACGCCATCCACTCGGCCAGCGGCGTACAGCTTCGGCTCGCCTGTCATGATTTGATGAAACAGCAAGGCGCGCCCGAACCCACCGGCGCGGCCAAGCTCACGCCGGGCTTTAACCTGCCCGCCCGCTATGTCGTGCATACGGTCGGCCCCATCGTGCAAGGGCCGCAGCCGACGCGGGAGGACCGCGAGGCGCTTGCTGCGTGCTACCGCGCCTGCCTAACCCGCGCCGTGGAGCACGGGCTCGCGTCCCTTGCATTCTGCTGCATCTCCACGGGCGTGTTTCATTTTCCAAACGAGCCTGCCGCCGAGATCGCCGTCCGAACCGTGCGCGATTTTCTAAAAAAAGACCATACGCTGAAAAGGGTGATCTTCAATGTATTCACAGAACGGGACGAAACGCTCTACCGGCTGCTGCTCGCCTGAAATACGCCGCGCGGCCGCGCTTTTCCAAAGCGCCCGCCGCGTGGTGATCGGCAGCGGGGCCGGACTATCCGCCGCCGCGGGCCTTTTGTACAGCGGCCCGCGCTTTACCGGGCGTTTCGCGCCCTTCATTGCCAAATACGGCTTGACCGACATGTATTCCGCCGGCTTCTATCCCTTTCCGAACGAGCGGGCGCGCTGGGCCTATTGGGCGCAGCACATTCTGGTCAACCGCATCGAGCCGCCCGCCCTGCCGCTGTACCGGCAGCTATACGGCCTTGTTGGCGCGCGCGAGCATTTCGTGATTACCACCAATGTGGATCACCAGTTTCAAAAGGCGGGGTTTGCCCCGGCGCGCGTATTCGCCGTGCAGGGTGACTATGGGGAGCTGCAATGCGCCCGCGCCTGCCACGGCGGCCTGTACCCAGCCGAGCCGGTCGTCCGGGCGCTGTCGGCCGCGACAAGGGATTGCCTTGTACCCGGCGCGCTGGTGCCGCGCTGCCCGGTCTGCGGCGGCAAGATGGCGGTCCACCTGCGGGTAGACCAATCTTTTGTGGAGGACGATACGTGGCATGAGGCGTGCGCGCGATATGAGGATTTTCTGCGCGCCTGTATCGACGTGCCCACCGTGCTGCTTGAGCTTGGCGTGGGCTTCAACACCCCCGGCATTATCCGCTACCCGTTTGAGCGCCTTGCTCTCGCCTATGAGAATTTTTCGCTCATCCGCGTCAACCTGTCGGAAGCGCGGCTGCCCGACGAGCTAAAGTCACGCGGGGTTTCCCTCGCGGGCGATATGAAGGATACCCTGTCCGCGCTCGCCGCAAGATAAAAAGAAGTACGCTTTCGTTGGTATGAAAGCGTACTTCTCAGCGTGTCAAAGAACCCCTCGCGCCGCAGCGCGCATAAAATCGAATTTTGCCG
>NZ_JANGCE010000003.1 GCF_024462775.1 Butyricicoccus faecihominis | reverse complement strand
GTGGTCCAGACCAGCTTCTCTTGGCCTTCGGCCAATTCACCTTCTCGCGCCCTACAAGCTCGGTGCTCCCAATACCTTTTCCATTCGCCAAATACCCCGCTCACTCCGGGAAATATTTTTGAAACGCGGCTTCCGCCGCTTGGTCGACCTCGCGCACCATGGCTTCGTACCGTTCCAGAAAGGCCCGCCCCTGCTCCGTCAAGGCGGAGCCGCCGCCGTGCGCGCCGCCGGAATGGCGGACGAGCAGCGCGAAGCCCAGCTCCCGCTCGGCCTGCCGCAGCGTTTTCCACGCCTTGGAATAGGCCATGCCCATTTGATCCGCCGCCTGTTGGAGCGACCCGGTCGCCCGCACGCCCTGCATTAGGCGCATCGGGCCGGGGCCAAAGCTCTTGTCCGCGCGGTACAGGCGCAGGGTCAGGCGGTACCGCAGCCCATCCATCAGTCCCTGAAATAGACGGTTTGTGTTTCGCAGTCCATGCCGTCCACGATGGCGAGCGATTCCACGCGCACGCCCCGGTCGCGCAGCTTTTTGCCGCCGCACTGAAAGCCCTTTTCGATCACGATGCCGATGCCCGCGACGTTCGCCCCGGCGGCCTCCGCGATCTGGCACAGGCCCATGGCCGCGCAGCCGTTGGCCAGAAAATCGTCCACGATCAGCACGTTTTCGCCCGGCTGGATGAACCGGCTGGCCACGATGACCTCGTACTGCCGCTTGTGCGTGAAGGATTCGATCGGCGCGGACAGCATTTCGCCGTCCAGATTGATCGACTGCGTTTTCTTGGCAAACACGACCGGCACGCCGAAATACTGCGCGACGATCGCCGCGATGCCGATGCCGGACGCTTCAATGGTCAGGATCTTATCGACCGGCACGCCCTCGAACCGGCGCTTAAATTCCTTGCCCATTTCGTTGAACAGCGCGATATCCATCTGGTGGTTCAGGAAATTATCGACCTTTAGGACGTTTCCCTCTTTGATCACGCCGTCTTTTCTGATCCGCTCTTTCAATAGTTCCATATTACGCTTCCTTGCCCGTTCATAATATCTTTACTTAAAATCATACCATTTTTAACGGGCGCTGTATAGTATTTTTCACGACTTTTCCGCTTTTTGTCGCCGCCCGGGCGCGTCAAAACGGCGGCGCCCGCATGTCGCAGGCGCCGCCGCTTGGTTTTACGCTTTCTTATTCCGCCGTGGCCGCCTTCCAGCAGGCGTGCAGGCGGCTCCAAATCTCGCAATCGCTCAGGGCCGCGCTGTCCCGGCGGATGCGCAGCATGGGCCTATTGGCGTTCGTATAGCTCAGTTCCAGATCGGCCTCGAACGAACCGCCGAACAGGTCGGCAAAGCGCACCTCGGGCGCGACCGCGCCCCGGTAGCCGACAACGCGGATAAACGCCTTTTCCTGATGGCGGGCCAGCGCAAGCAGCTGGCCGATCACCTCGCCGTGGCTGCGGTCGTCCGCGATGGCGACGAACGCCGTGCCCTCGGCGCGCGCGATCAGCCGACAATCCGGCCACCGGTCGCCCATGCGGCGCATGACGGTCTGGCCGAACCGGCCCTCGCCTTCCCCGTCCCACAGGAGCAGGGCCACGCTCATACCTTCGAGCAGGGCCGAGATCGCCTCGCCCATCACTTCCGCCGCGCACGCGCTGTTTTCGCGCGAGGAAAGCACGTACTCCGCTTGGTTCTCCGCGTCGATCGTGCGCCAAAGGCGCCAGCCCTCGCGCGAATCCGTGCGGATCGCGACAGCGGTTTCCTTTTGCAACGCTTGTTTCATATATCACACATTCCTTTGAAGCGACTTTATCACTGTTGTTTGACACGATTATTGTCCATATCGCTTGTTCTTGGGATACATTTTAACATGCGCCCGCGCGGCGTTGCAATGGCGTTTGGCCAGATTTGGTAAGTTTGCCCCGGGTTTTTCAAATGTTTTCCGTATATTGCCGCGTTTTTTGTGCACTAGTTGCAGTTTTCTTCCGGCGCGCGCGGACGGATTTAGTCAGTATTATTTTGCCAGCCGTCGATTTTTGGTGAATTTTGCGCGGTGAAACCGGTTTCACGCAGGCTTAACGTACCACATATAGAAATACCATCATGTAATGGCACACACTGCCCGCGATCACAAAAAGGTGAAACAGTTCGTGAAAGCCCAATATTTCTCCCAGATTGGGCTTTTTCATGATATAAATGACGCCGCCGATCGTGTAGGACACGCCCCCCGCCGCGAGCAGCGCGATGGCGGGCGCGGGCATGGCCAGCACCACGTGGAAATCAAACGCGATCGCCCAGCCGAGCAGCAGATACAGCACCGTGCCGATCAGGCGCGGCGCGTCGATCCAGAGCAGCTTGATCGCGATACCGGCCAGCGCGATGGCCCAGATCGCGCCGATGAACACATAGCTCTGGGGCCGGTCCATATAGCGCAGGATGATGGGGGTGTAGCTGCCCGCGATCAGCACATAGATCATGCTGTGATCGAGCTTTTTCAGGCGCTTGAGCGCGGCGGCCCCCCGCGTCCAGTAATGGTACACGCTGCTGGCCGAGTAAAGCGCGATCAGCGACAGGCAAAAAACGACCGCGGCCGCGGCCATTTGCCCGGTGACGGAATAGTCAAACAGCAGCCGGAGCAGCATGACCAACAGCCCGCCGACCGACAGCACCGCCCCTACGAAATGCGAATAGCTGGAGAACGGCTCCCTTGCTTTTAAAAATGCGCGCGGCATGAAAATCCCTCCCAAGGAACTAATGTGGTTTTTAAAACTACTTCTTATCTTCTATAATACTACTTTCTCAGAAAAATACAAGACCTGATTTGTAAATTCATTATGCCACGCTGTAAAAAAAATACACCCGCGAGTTTCACGGGTGTATGGAAGTTTCAAAAATAGTTCAGCTGGTGATGTTGACCGTCTGCGTTTCCGCGTCCCAATCGACAAGGAAACCGCAAAGGTCGCCAAGGCTGCGCAGCTTATAGAACGAGTTGCCGCCGATATTGAACGCGGCGGTCATGTACGAAATGCCGTCCACAACGGTGGGCTCGGTCACGGAGGATACGGTTTTGCTCTCCGCCGGGAGCACGGCGTTTTCCGAGCCGAGGGGCGTATAGGCCGTGAAGGAGGTCAGTTCGACCCGGCCCGCCGCCGCGTTCCACTGCACGTCGAACCCGGCCGCCGAACCGGCGAGCAGCGCGGCCACGTCGCGCACGCGCACATAGTTGCTGCCGCCGATCATGTACGCGGGCAGGCTGGCGGGCACGCCGTTGACCGATACCTTGCTCAGCGCGGGCACGGCGATTTCGCTCTGCCGCAGCAGCGCGGAAACCGGCTGCTCCATCGTGATGCGGTAGCGCGGCAGGCGGTGCAGGCCGGTGGCGATATTGGCAACGCCGGGGTTGGTCAGCGTGCTCACCGAAACGCCCATTTCGTCCAGCAGCTGCTGCATGTAGCTGTCGTACGCGCCGAAGGGATAGGAAAAATAGTTCACCTTCTGCTGTCCGGTGTGCTGGGTGATCATCGCGATCGCCATGTTGAGGTCCGCGCCCACGCGGGCGTGGTACCCGCTTTGCGATTCGCCGGAAAGGCGCTGTACGCCGTCGATCCCGTTTGGCGAGGAATTGCCCTTATACTGCGGGTTGTGCAGGTTATATGTATGCGAGCCGATCTCGACGATGCCGCTCTGCGCCATTTCATAGATTTCTTCCCACGTCAGGGCGTGCCGGTCCGCCAAGGCGGCATTTTCCGTCTGCATGTTGTACGCGATCACCGCGATGGCGGCCTTCATGCCGGTCTGCTGCAAAACGGGGTAAGCGATGGTGTAGTTGGAGCGGTAGCCGTCGTCGAACGTGATCATGATCGGCTTTTCCGGCATTTCGCGCACGCCGTTTTTGATATCGATCAAATCGGAAGGCAGCAGCGCGGTATAGCCGAATTGCTGCAAATACTCCATATCCATGCGGAAGCGTTCGCCGGTGATGGTCATGCTGTTGGTCTTTGCCGGGTCCTCGGTCAGGTCGTGATACATTAATATAGGCAGTTTGGTATCCGCCGCCTCACAGGTGCCGAACGACACGAGCATCGTACAGCAAATCACCGCGCAGCTGATCAGCTTTAGCCACTTTGCTTTCATTGATTTTCCAGTCCCCTTTTTGAATATGCCGCCCCCTGTGCCGGGGCGGGCCGCGTTTCCATATGCTTACCAGTATACCACGGGAAGGCTTCGATGTCCACCCGCTTGCGCGGAGGGAAACAATCGTTTATAATGAAAAAGAAAACGAGGTGAAGGGTAATGACCGAGCTGAAACAGCTTTTGCACGCCGTCTTTTCCGACCGCGACATCGCGCCGGAGGACGTGCCAAGGCTCGACCTTTATATGGATCAGGTGCTCGCCCTGTTCGACGAGGGGCTTTCCGCGTCGCTGCGCGCGCCGTCGGACAAGCCGCTGACCAAGACCATGGTGCACAACTATTCCAAAGAAGGGCTTTTAACGCCCGTGAAGGGCAAAAAATATTCCCGCCAGCAGATCATGCAGCTGCTTTGCATCTACCATCTCAAGCAAACGCTGCTGCTGAGCGACGTCAAGGCGCTGACCGGCCGGGACGACGTGGATTTTGAAGCCTGCTACGCCCGGCTGCTCCGCAGCAAGGAGGAAATGCGCGAAAAAGCGCCCCCGGCGCTGACCGAATGCCTGCCCGCCGGGCTGGACGACCCGAACGAGCGCCTTGTCGCCTGCCTGACGCTGACCGCGCTTTCCGACTACCTGCGCCGCCTGTGCGAACAGCTCATCGACGGCGCGGACGCATAACAAAAAACGGGAGGAACAAAACCGACATGTCGATCGAAAAAGCAAAGGACTATTTAAAGCGGTTCGGCGCGGCTGGCCGCGCCATTGAATTTCCCACCTCCTCGGCCACGGTGGAGCTTGCGGCCGAGGCCGCGCACTGCGAACCCGCGCGCATTGCCAAAACGCTTTCCTTCCGCGTGGGCGAAGGGTGCGTTTTGATCGTCGCCGCGGGCGACGCCAAGGTGGACAACCCCAAGTACAAGGCCCGGTTCGGCTGCAAGGCCAAGATGCTCGCGGCGGACGAGGTCGAACCCGAGATTGGCCACGGCGTAGGCGGCGTGTGCCCCTTCGGCGTGAACGACGGCGTGGCCGTTTACCTCGACGAGTCGCTCCGCCGGTTCGATACCGTATTCCCCGCGTGCGGCTCCGCCAACTCGGCCATCGAGCTGTCCATCGGTGAGTTAGAGACCTTCTCGGCCAGCGCCGGGTGGATCGACGTGTGCAAGGGCTGGCAGTAAGATGAAGGTTTCGCTCGCCCAATTCGGCGCCTTGCCGGATAAAGCGCTGAACCTTCGCCGCATTTCGGCTTTCGCGGAAGAGGCCGCGAAAAACGGCGCATCCATGCTGTTTTTGCCGGAATACAGCATGTTTTATGCAAAAGTGAACCAGCGTTCTCTATTTCAGCAAGCGGCGGAGCCGCTGGACGGCCCCTTTGCCGCGGCGCTTTCCCGCCTGTGCCGGGCAAACGGCCTATGGCTCGCCTGCGGCCTGTTCGAGGACGCGCCGGACGGCGGCGCGCCCTATAACACGGCGGTGGTTTTGGACGACACCGGCAAGCGGCGCGGGGCCTACCGCAAGCAAAAGCTGTTCGACCGAGGCCCGCAGCCCGAATCCGCCGCGCTGCGCGCGGGCGGGCAGCCGTTCGAGCCGATCGAAACGCCGCCCGGCAGGCTGGGCGTACTCACCTGCTACGAATTGCGCTTCCCCGCCCTCGCGGCGGAGCAGAAGGCGCGCGGTGCGGAGCTGCTCTACGTGCCCGCCGGCTGGATGGCGGGCGCGCACAAGGCTTTGCAATGGCGCACGCTGCTCGCCGCCCGCGCGATCGAAACCGGGCTGCCCACGCTGGGCGTGGACCAATTTGCGCGCGGCCTGTTCACCGGCTGCACCGCGGCGTTCGCGCCCAGCGGCGAACCGCTCGGCGCGCTGACAGAGGGCGAAGCCCTACTCACCATAACGCTATGAAAGAAAGGGACCTCGTTATGCAATTCGACCCCACCCTGTACCTGATCACCGACAGCACCTACCATACGGCGGATTCGCTGCTCGCCACGGTGGACGAAGCCCTTGCGGGCGGCGCAACGCTCGTGCAGCTGCGCGAAAAGGACGCGGGCGGCCGCGCCTATCTGGCGCTTGCCGAGCGCGTCAAGGCCGTGACCGACCGGTACGGCGTTCCCCTGATTATCGACGACCGGGCCGACGTCGCCCTTGCCTGCGACGCGGCGGGCGTGCATGTCGGCGCGGAGGATCTGCCGGTTGAGGCGGTGCGGCGGCTGCTCGGGCCGGACAAGATCGTCGGCGCGACGGCGAAAACCATAGAAGCCGCGGTTTCCGCCTACGCGCAGGGCGCGGATTACCTAGGCACCGGCGCGGTCTACCCGACGACGACGCACGTGACCACCAAGATCACGCCCGTGGAAACGCTGAACGCCATTTGCCGCGCCGTGCCCATTCCGGTCATTGCGATCGGCGGGCTGACGGCGGACAACATGGGCGTGCTCGCAAACAGCCCGATCGCGGGCGTGGCGGTTGTTTCCGCCGTCATGAAGGCCGAGGACCCGCGTCTGGCCGCCGAAACATTGCGCGGCGGCGTGCTGCGTATGCGAAAGGAGGATATGCATGGGTGAACTGTCAAAGCTGCCGAATATCGGCAAGGATACCGAACAGCAGCTGATCGAGGCGGGCGTTCCCGATTACGCCACGCTGGCCGAGCTGGGCGCGAAGGAAGCGTGGCTGCGCTTACAGCAGCGGGACGCTTCCGCGTGCATCAACCGCCTGCTGGGGCTGGAAGGCGCGATCCGCGGCGTTAAGAAGGCCGACCTGCCGCCCGAGACCATGAAGGACCTCCGCGCCTTTTATCAGGCGCACAAATTGTAAAAAAGGCCTGTTGCGTAATAAAAATACTCGGTTGTCATTCTGAACGAAGTGAAGAATCTCACGCGAACGCGCGGAATATGCGTGAGAAATCGCGCGTTCGCGCGAGATTCTTCGTCGCTTTGCTCCTCAGAATGACAAATATTTGAGTATTCTTTATTACGCAACAGGCCTTTTGTTTTTGGTTACGATGTGTGATCCATTTCCAGCGGATAATCGTACACCTCGTGCCCGCTTTGCAGCGCCTCGCCCTCGACGGTGAGCAGCACATTATCCACCCCGCGCGCCTGAATGAACGAGTTGACCAGCGCGTAGACCAGCATGGTCTCGCCCGCCGTGCCGGAAGAGCGCACCGCGTTGCCGTACACCGCGTTCATATCGAGCTTCAGCGTCGTCGCGCCGCCCTCCTTGACGGTCTCGCTGCCAAGCGCTTCGCAGCCCTCGGGCAGGCCGCCCACGGACACCAGCGCGTCCACCAGCGCCTGATCGGAATCGTCCGCCGCTTCCGCGCCGACCGGCGTGAGCACCTCGGACTGTTCATCCGGCACGTAAACGACGACCGAAACGGTTTTGCCCGGCTTGTCGTTCTGCCCCGGCTGCGGCTCGACCGTGCCCGGCCCCGGCTGATCCGGCGGCTGCGGCTGTCCGTCCCCGCGGACGGCAAAGTATATGCCCACGCAAGCCGCGACGGCCACGATAACAGCAAGCACGATGATCCAAGTACGTTTTTTCATAAGAAAACGCCTCCTCTCCTGTTATTCTATTCTACCATATTAGACGGTATCAATACAAGTCCGGTTCCCCTACTTGACTTCGCGCGGCGGCTCGCGTATGATAAAGCCACAGCAAAGCTATGATCGGCCAAACGAGAAGGAGGCAATGTATGAATTACGAAATCAAAGGCGGCGTGTTCCCGGTCGTGGTCTGCCAGCTGGCGGACGGCGAGCAGATGATCACCGAGAAAGGCTCGATGGTCTGGATGACCCCCAACATGGCGATGGAGACCCGAGGCGGCGGCCTTGGCAAAATGTTTTCCAAGGCGTTTTCGGGTGAAAGCATGTTCCAGAACATATACACCGCGAAAGGCGCGGGCATGATCGCGTTCGGTTCCAGCTTTCCCGGCAAGATCCTGCCGCTTACCATCACGCCCGGTCACGATATGATCTTGCAGAAAAACGCCTTTCTCGCTTCCGAAACCAGCGTGGAGCTTTCCATCCATTTCAATAAAAAGATGGGCGCGGGCTTCTTCGGCGGCGAAGGCTTCATCATGCAGCGCCTTTCCGGCTCGGGCACGGCCTTTGCCGAGATCGACGGCGAGCTGGTCGAATATGAGCTGGCCGCCGGCCAGCAGCTCGTGGTGGACACCGGCAACGTGGCGGGCTTTGAAAACGGCGTGTCGATCGATATCCAGCAGGTGCCGGGCCTGAAAAACAAGCTGCTCGGCGGCGAAGGGCTGTTCAACACCGTGCTGACCGGCCCGGGCAAGGTCTGGCTGCAAACCATGCCGATCTCCGGCGTGGCCGCCGCCATCCGCCCGTTCATCCCGACGGGCAACGGCTAACGCCGCGCCCTATTGACCCTTCCATCAAACACAGGAGCGGCGCGCGCCGCTCCTGTGTTTTTTTACTATGCGCGGGGACGCAATACCGGATGTCTGAAATGCTGTGAACGGCGGCTTCGCGCGCGGCCGCGTGAGGTCACGCGGCCCTACACCCGCGGCCGCGCCTATCGCATTTGTCCTACGCATCCCCGCGCGCCGGGGCGACGGTCAGGCCGAGCACCTTGGCGATCTGCGCGCCCGGGTTCTGGGTCGCGTGCGGCACGGCGCCCGGCACGCGGCGCGCTTCGCCCGCGCGGATCGTGATCGTTTCGCCGCCGCACCGCACGGCCAGTTCGCCCTCGATCACATAAAACAAATGATCGGTTTCGTGGGTATGCGCGGGCTCCGGCCCGCCGCCGCCCGGCTCGATATAGGCGACCGAGCCGTCCAGCAGCAGCCCCTGCTCGCCGAACAGGCGCGCCGCGTGGAAGCCGAAGTGGTTCGGCGGGGTCACAAATTTCTGTTCCATCTCAGTTCGCCTCGCGGACGGCGGCCTTCATTTCGCGCACATACCGCGCGACGGGTTCCACACAGTCCGCCCCGTACCGCGCGCACAGCTTCACGATCGCCGAGCCGACGATCGCGCCGTCCGACTGGGCGGCCATTTTTTTTGCCTGCGCCGGGGTGGAAATGCCAAAGCCGACCGCGCAGGGAATGTCCTTTTCCTCCTTGACCAGCCGCACCATCGCGCCGATGTCGGTCGTGATGGCCGCGCGCTCGCCGGTCACGCCCAACGAGGAAACGCAGTAGACAAAGCCGTCGGCCTCTCTTGCGATGCGGCGCGCGCGCTCGCGCGAGGTCGGCGCGATCAGCGAGACCAGATCAAGGCCATATCTCTTGCACAGCGGGCTAAACTCCTCCTTTTCCTCAAAGGGCAGGTCGGGCAGGATCAGGCCGTCCATGCCGATCTCGGCGGCGGTGCGGATGAACCGCTCCGCGCCATAGGAGAAAACAACGTTCGCATAGGTCATGAACACCATCGGCGTTTCTATCTTTTGACGGATGCGGCGCGCCATGTCGAAAATCTTATCCGTCGTCGCGCCGCGCGCGAGCGCCCGCACGTTCGCCGCCTGAATGACCGGGCCTTCCGCCGTGGGATCGGAAAACGGGATGCCCAGCTCGATCAGATCGGCCCCCGCCTCCGCCATGGCGTATACGAGCCGCTCGGTCGTTTCAAGCGACGGATCGCCGCAGGTGACAAAGGGAATGAACGCCTTGCCGTTTGCAAAGGCGGCTTTTATGTTACTCATGCAGATCCTCCCCGCGATACCGCGCGATCGCGGCCACGTCCTTGTCGCCGCGGCCGGACAGGTTGATAACAATGATTTGTTCGCGGCCCATCGTGGGCGCGAGCTTCATCGCGTGCGCGACCGCGTGCGCCGATTCGATGGCCGGTATGACGCCCTCCGTGCGGGACAGGTACTCGAACGCGTCAACCGCTTCGTCGTCCGTCACGGCGACGTACTCAGCGCGGCCGGTATCGTGCAAATGCGCGTGCTCCGGGCCAATGCCCGGATAGTCCAGCCCCGCCGAAATGGAGTAGACCGGCGCGATCTGGCCGTACCCGTCCTGACAGAAATAGCTTTTCATGCCGTGGAAAATGCCGAGCCGCCCGGTCGCGATGGTCGCGGCGGTCTCGGCGGTGCTCACCCCGCGTCCGGCCGCTTCGCAGCCGATCAGGCGCACGTTCTTATCCCCGATAAAGTGATAAAACGCGCCGATCGCGTTCGAGCCGCCGCCCACGCAGGCCAGCACCGCGTCCGGCAGGCGGCCTTCCCGCTCCATGCACTGCTCGCGGATTTCCTTGGAGATAACGGCCTGAAAATCGCGGACAGTGGTCGGAAAGGGGTGCGGCCCCATGCAGGAGCCGAGCACATAATGCGTATCCTCGATGCGCGAGGTCCACTCGCGCATGGTTTCGGACACCGCGTCCTTTAAGGTGGCCGTTCCCGCGTCCACCGGGTGCACCGCGGCTCCCAGCAGCCGCATACGGTACACGTTCAGCGCCTGCCGCTCGGTGTCCTCGCGGCCCATGAACACCTCGCACTCCAGCCCCATCAGCGCGGCGGCGGTGGCGGTGGCCACGCCGTGCTGGCCCGCGCCGGTCTCCGCGATCACGCGGGTCTTGCCCATCTTTTTAGCGAGCAGCACCTGCCCCAGCACGTTGTTGATCTTGTGCGCGCCCGTGTGGTTCAAATCCTCGCGCTTTAAATATATCTTCGCGCCGCCGAGCTTTTCCGTCATATGCGCGGCGTAATACAGGCGCGAGGGGCGGCCCGCGTAGTTGTTCAAAAGATCTGTCAGCTCCCGGTTAAAGTCCGGGTCGTTTTTATAACGGTCATACGCCTGTTCCAGCTCGATGACCGCGTTCATCAGCGTTTCGGGGATATACTGTCCGCCGTGCACGCCGAAGCGTCCTTTACTCATGGTCTTACTCTCCTTACTCGTTCCGCGACGGCGCGCATTTTCGCGGGGTCCTTCACGCCGTTTGTTTCAATGCCGCTCGATAGGTCGAGCGCGTACGCGCCCGTTCGCAGCGCCTGTTCCAAATTCTCCGGCCGCAGCCCGCCCGCGAGAAAATAGGGCTTCGGGATATCGCCGATCAGCGACCAATCGAACGCTTTGCCGCTGCCCCCGTAGGCGTGGCCCACATAAGTATCGAGCAGCAGGTAATCGACCGGCAGCGCAAGCGCCCTTTCGATATCCGCGCGCGTTTTCACGCGCACCGCCTTGATGAGCGGCACGTCGGTCAAACGGCGCAGGCGCTCGATCACGCGCGCGTCCTCGTCGCCGTGCAGCTGGGCAAGCGCTATGATCCCCTCGCCCGCGAGCGCGGCAATGTGTTCCGGCGTGTCGTTTACAAACACGCCCACCGCCTTTATCGCCGGGTCCAGCCGCGCTTTTAAACGCGCCGCGTCCAAATCGGACACGCGGCGGCGGCTTTCCGCGAACACAAAGCCGATATAATCCGGCCCGGTCTCGTTCGCCGCCTCAATATCGGCCTCGCGCGTCAGGCCGCAGAATTTCAGCTTCATCGCACCGCCTCTTTCAGGCCTTTCAGCGCGCCCTCCTTATCGAGCGCGCGCATCAGGTATTCGCCCACGAGCAGCGCGTCCGCCCCGGCCCGGCGCAGCGCCGCCGCGTCCTCGGGCGAGGCCACGCCGCTTTCCGCCACGAACACCGTGCCCGCCGGGGCCATGCCGCGCAGCCGGGCCGCGTTGGTCAGGTCGACCGAAAAATCCTTTAAATTGCGGTTGTTCACGCCGATCACCCGCGCGCCCGCCCGCACGGCGGAGGATAGCTCCCCCTCGTCGTGCGCTTCGACCAGCGCGGAAAGGCCCAGTCCGTCGCACACGGCGAGATAGCGCCGCAGCGTTTCGGTATCTAGCAGCGCGCAAATGAGCAGCACCGCGTCCGCGCCCATGCACTTGGCTTCGTAGATCTGGTATTCATCGACCGTAAAATCCTTGCGCAGCAGCGGCAGGTCGACCGCCAAGCGGATCGCGCGGAAAATATCGTTCGAGCCCAAAAACCATTTGGGCTCGGTCAGCACGGAAACGCAGTCCGCGCCCGCGTCCTCGTACAGCATGGCGGTGGCCAGATAGTCGAACTGCTCGTCGATCACGCCCTTAGAGGGCGAGGCCTTCTTGACCTCGCAGATAAAGGAAGCGTTCTTCCCGGCAAGCGCCTTTTCAAAGCGGAAATCACCCTTCGGCAGGGCCTTCGCTTTGGCCATGATCTCCGCAAGAGATACCGCTTTCTTCGCTTCGGCCACGCGCTCCTGCGCGTGGCGCGCCAGTTCGTCTAAGATCACGCGGACACCTCCTGCGTCGCCCGAATGAATTGTTCGAGCTTTTGGTACGCCTTGCCGCTGTCAATCAGCTCGGCGGCCCGCGCGATCCCGTCGGTCAGCTCGTAGCCGTCGATGCCGAGGTACAGGGCGATGCCCGCGTTGAGCAATATTTCCTCCCGCTTGGCGCCCCGCTCCTTGCCGGAAAGAACGTTTCGCGTGATAACCGCGTTTTCCGCGGGCAGGCCGCCGCGCAGATCGTCCACCGTGCAGTTTTGAAGGCCCAGATCGCCGGGCCGGAACGAATACGGCGAAAGCTTGCCGAAGCGAATTTCGCACACGTGGTTCTCGCCCAAAAGGCTCGCCTCGTCCATACCGCCGCCGCATACGACCATGCCGCGCGTCACGCCCAGATTGGAAAGCACCTGCGCCATCGGCAATACAAGCTTTTCATCGTACACGCCGAGCAGCTGCATGGTCGCGCGCGCCGGGTTGGACAGCGGTCCGAGCACGTTGAAGAGCGTGCGCTCGCGCATGCCCTTGCGCACCGGGGCGACGTTTTTCATCGATTTGTGGTAGCCCTGCGCGAACAGAAAGCAGATGCCGGTCTCCGCGAGCACCCGCTCGTTCTGCGCCGGGCTGAGATCGAGCGCCACGCCCAGCGTTTCCAGCACGTCCGCCGCGCCCGACTTGGACGAAACCGAGCGGTTGCCGTGCTTGGCGATTGGCACGCCGCCCGCCGCCGCGACAAAGGCCGCCGTGGTCGAGATATTGAACGAGCCGACCTCGTCCCCGCCGGTGCCGACGATATCCATCACCGCGCCCTTCGGCTCGATGTGCGCGCCCTTTTCTCGCATGACCTCGGCGCAGGCCGTGATCTCGGTGATCGTTTCGCCCTTCATGCGCAGGGCGGTCAGCAGGGTCGCCATCTCGATTTCGGTGGCGGTGCCCTCCATCATTTGTTCCATGGCCGCGCGGGCCGTCGCATAATCCAGATCGTGGCCGTTGATGGCCTCGTGTATCGCTTGCTGCATCATCACTGTATTGCCTCCTCAACTGACATGGTAAGAAAGTTTCTCATAATCGTATCGCCTAACGGCGTCAAAATCGATTCCGGGTGAAACTGCACGCCGTAAACCGGCTGTTCGCGGTGACGAACGGCCATGATCTCGCCGTTCGCATCGCGCGCCAAAACGGTAAGGACTTCCGGCATGCTTTCCGGCTTTGCCACCAGCGAGTGATAGCGCGCCACCTCGAGCCCGCGCGGCAGGCCGTGGAAAAGCGGGTCCGCCGCGTCGACCTCGATCGTGCTTTTTTTGCCGTGCATCAGCTGCTTCGCGTGCACAATCTCCGCGCCGAACACTTCGCAAATGGCCTGATGGCCAAGGCACACGCCCAAGATCGGGATGCGGCCGCCAAGCTTTTGCACCACCCGCTCGCACACGCCCGCGTCCTTCGGGTAGCCCGGGCCGGGCGAAAGCAGAATGTGCGAGGGGTTCATCTCCTCGATCTCCTCCTCCGTCACCGCGTCGTTTCGCACCACGCGGATATCCGGCTTAATCGCCGCCGCCTGCTGGTACAGGTTATAGGAAAAGGAATCGTAATTATCGATCAGCAGTATCATCCGTCGTCCACCTCCGATGCGCGCTCCAGCGCGTCCATCACCGCGCGCGCCTTGTTCGCGCTTTCCTGATATTCGCTTGCGGGCACGGAATCCGCGACGATGCCGCCGCCCGCCTGCACCGTAACCGTGCCGTTCTTTTTGGCCGCCATGCGAATGGCGATGCAGGTATCCATATTGCCCGTGAAATCCAGATAGCCCAGCGCGCCGCCGTACACGCCGCGCGGCACGGGCTCCAATTCCTCAATGATCTCGCACGCCCGGATCTTGGGCGCGCCGGACAGCGTGCCCGCGGGCAGCACCGCCTCGATGGCCGAAAGCGCGTCGCGGTCCGCGCGGATGTCGCCCTCCACCTGCGAGCAGATGTGCATGATCTTGGAGTAACGGTGCACCATCATGTACTCGGTCACATCGACCGTGCCGACCTTTGATACGCGGCCCAGATCGTTCCGCCCCAGATCGACCAGCATGTTGTGCTCGGAAAGCTCCTTTTCATCGCGAAGCAGCTCGGCTTCGAGCGCCTTGTCCTCGGCTTCCGTCGCGCCGCGCGGGCGGGAGCCCGCCACGGGGAAGGTCGTCAGCCGTCCGTCCTGCAAGCGCACCAGCGTTTCGGGCGAGGAGCACATGATCTCATCCCCATCGATCGAAAGGAACACCATATAGGGCGAAGGGTTGGTCGTGCGCAGCACGCGGTAGGCGGAAAGCAGGCTGCCCGCGTACGGGGCCGTGAATTGCCGCGACTGCACGGCCTGAAAAATGTCGCCGTCAAAGATATGCTCGCGCGTCCGGTTTACGATCTCCCCGTACGCTTCCTCGGTTAGGTTGCAGGTGAACCGCGGCTTTTCCGCCGCGCGCGCCGCGGGCAGCGGCGTTTGGTCGCCCACCAGCGCGGCCATGCTTTCCAGCTCGGCGCAGGCCTTGCCGTAGTTTTCCAGCACGTTGTCGGTCTTCATGTTGGCGATCAGCACGATCTTCTGCTTCAAATGGTCGTACGCGATCACCTTGTCGAACAGCAGCAGATCGAAATCGTCCCAATCGCCGCGCCCCACCGTAAGCGTCGGTTCGGCGTAGCCGATCATCGCGTAGGCGAAGTAGCCGACGAAGCCGCCCGTGAACGGGGGCAGGCCCTCGATCCGGGGCGAACGGTACTGATCCAGCGTTTCGCGCAGCACATCCAGCGGTTTATCCGTCTCCACCGTGCGGTTTTGCGCGCCTTCCAGCGTGACCACGCCGCTTTTGCAACGGGCGCGCAGCACCGGGTCGTAGCCCAGAAAGGAGTAACGCGCCCATTTTTCGCCGCCCTCCACGCTTTCAAGCAGGAAAAACCGGTTTGATTTTTGTTGCAGCCGCCGCAAAAGGGCGATCGGCGTCGCAACGTCGGCGTAAACCTCGCGCGAGACCGGAATGGTCGTATACTCCTTTGCCAGCGCTAAAATCGCGTCTGCGTTTGGCGTTATCATGCGTTATCCCTCCAAAAATGGCAATAAAAAAAAGCCTTCGTCCTCATGGTGCAAAATTGCATCATGGGACAAAAGCCGAAACTTCTGCGGTACCACCCAAATTGACGTTATAAAAAACGCCCGCTCTACAGACGCGCCGACACGCGCCCTCCCATGGTAACGGCGGGAACCCCGTCAGCGCCTACTCCCCGAAGAAACAACGGGTTTGGGGCTGCCCTCACAGGTCCATTCGGAACGTCCTTCACGGCTGCCCTCGCACCAAACGGGCGGCTCTCTGAAACGCGCGGTTTCGTTCTTACTTACTCCTGCTCTGCGGTTTTGCTTTGTTCTGTTTCACAGTATATGCCCGGCGTGATAATTTGTCAAGCGCAAATTTGATATTTTTTTGCAGCGGGTCCCTCGCGCCGCCGCCGGGCCCCGCGCCGCGCCCGCCTTCATTCGTCCTGCTGCTTGCCCTTTTTGCGGCGGCGCACGGCCTCCGTCAGCAGAAATTCGATCTGCCCGTTGACCGAGCGGAACTCATCCTCGGCCCAACGGGCGATCTCGTCGTACAGCGAGGCGGAAAGCCGCAGCGGCACCTGTTTTTTTGCTTTTTCCTTGTCCGCCACGGCGTTCCACCCCTTTCTTTAAAACCTGCTTCTATTTTAATAGATACTGCCCGAATTGACAATAGGCTGGGCTTCCTTATTGGCGCACAGCACCACCATCAGGTTGGATACCATTTGCGCGCGGCGTTCGTCGTCCAGCTCGCAAACCTCTTTTTCGGAAAGCTGGCCCAGCGCCATTTCGACCATGCCGACCGCGCCCTCGACGATCATCTTGCGCGCGTCAATCACGGCGCTCGCCTGCTGGCGCTGCAGCATGGCGGCGGCGATCTCGGGCGCGTAAGCCAAGGTGGTGATGCGCGCTTCCTCGATGCGCAGGCCCGCGCAGTCCACGCGCTTTTGAATTTCCTCGGCCAGCACGGCGGCGATCTCCTGCGCCGAACCGCGCAGGCTCTTTTCATCGCCCGATTCGGAAACGTCGTACGGATACAGGCGCACGGTGTTGCGCAGCGCCGCGTCGCACTGAATGGAAAGGAACTCGCGGTAATTATCCACCGCGAACACCGCCTTGGCCGTGTCCTCGATGCGCCAAATGACCGCAATGCCGATGATGATCGGGTTGCCGAGCAGATCGTTGATCTTCTGCTTATCGTTATTGAGCGTCATGGTCTTGAGCGACAGGCGCTTGCCGCGCTGCGCGCTCGTGCCGAGCTTGCCGGTCGTGGTGGTTTTGCCGCCGCGCGAGGCCGCCTCCGCTACTTCCTCCGCCGCCGCGGCCAAAGCGGATTCCGCCGCCGGGTTGACCGCCGAGCAGAACGGATTGACAAAGAAGATGCCTTCGCCCTTGAGCGTGCCGATGTACTTGCCGAACAGGGTGAGCACCAGCGCTTCGTTCGGCTTTAAAACCTTCACGCCCGCGAAGATCAGCCAGCACGGCAGGCACCAGTACAGAATGCATACCACCAGAAGCACAACGCCCCACGCGACCAGACCCTTCGACCCGCCGCCGACCAAAAAACCGCCCCATACCATGCCGCCGACCGTAACGATCATCAGCAAAATATTGAGAAACAGCACGGCAAGACCGTTCGGCGCTTTCAGGAGCTTTTCCTCGTACCGCCCATCATGTTGTACCATTGTTTATCCCTCGTTTCTAATATCATTTTGATATCACTATAATATTCCTATGATGGCCCGTTGTCAATAGGGAAAAAACAAATATTTGCGCGCGCACAAATTTACGCCGAACTGGACATACTTTTAAAAAAGTAAGGAGATGATCCGCCATGGATATCACATTCAAGGGAAAACCCGTCGCGCTTACCGGCAAGCCGCTTCGCGTGGGCGACGCCATGCCCGATTTTGCGCTGACCGATTCGTCGCTCGCCACCGTGCGCGGCGCCGCGCTTGCGGGCGTGCGCGTTTTTCTGACCGTTCCCTCGCTCGATACCGACGTGTGCGACGCGGAGGTGCGCCGCTTTAACGAGGAGGCCGCCGCGCTGCCCGGCGTTTCGGTTTTCGCGGTGAGCATGGACCTGCCCTTTGCCGCCGCGCGCTGGTGCGGCGCGGCGGGCGTGAAAAACGTGCGCGTGCTGTCCGATTATAAGGACCATAGCTTTGGCCGCGCCACCGGCACCCGGCTGGAGGAGCTGGGCCTGCTGACCCGCGCGGTCTTTATCGTCAACCAATCGGGCCAAATCGCTTACGCGGAGTATGTGCCCGAGGTGGCCGACCACCCGGATTATGCCGCCGCGATCGGCTGCCTGAAAACGCAGTTCGTTTAACGGAAAACCGCTTGCGCGCGCCGCGCAAAGCCCGTATAATAAAGCTATCCATAATTGCCGCCGAAAGAAGGGATACGCTTTGAAAATCGTCGATACCGGCGTGCTGGGAACCTCCTTTATGGATTTTTCCATTCCATCGGACTTTGCCAAAAGCGCGTTGTACTATTGCCCGCAGTTCGGCCACTTTTACTGCACCGACGGGTACAACATCGCGCGCGAGCACCTTGAGCTGTTCCTGCTGGTGTATATGTGCGGCGGCTCGCTCCATTTGGAGGCCGAAGGGCGGCGCGACGCCGCCTCCGCGGGCGAGATCGTACTGCTGGACTGCCGCCGCCCGCACCGCTACTACTGCTCGGAGGGGGCGGAATTTCTTTGGCTGCACTTTTACGGGAACGCGAGCGCGCCCTACACCCGCTACCTGATCGAGCAGAGCGGCATCGTCTTTTCCGGCGAGCGCATCCCCGCGCTGCGCCAGAGCTTCGAGACCGTGATCGCCGCCGCCCAGTCCACCCCGACGGACGAGCACCAGATCTCGCTGAACCTGCACCGCATATTGAGCAAGCTCGCCGCGCCGGAGGAGCACGCCGTCGCCATGTCGGCGCTGCTTTACCCCGCCATCCGCCATATCGACGAACACTTTGCGGAGCCGGTGGAGCTGAGCGAGCTTTCGGCCCTGTGCCGCCTGAGCACCTCGCACTTTATCCGCTGCTTCCGCAAGTACGCGGGCTGCACGCCGCACGAATACCTGCTATCCTACCGCCTGAAACAGGCCAAGCAGCTTTTGGTGGCGCAGCCGCTTTCCATCGAGCAGATCGCGGAGCAATGCGGCTTTAACAGCGCTTCGCACTTTGCCCGCGCCTTCCGCAAAAGCAACGGCATGACGCCCTCCGAATTTCGGCGGGTGCAGTTTTAACGCGGTGTGCATGATTTGGGCTTCCCCCGACGAGGGCATATGCGTCAACTTAAGCAATGCGCGGGGGCAAAGACCGTTTTCTGGCCTTCCCCCCACGAGGGGAAGGTGGCGCGCGCCGTAGGCGCGTGACGAATGGGGGGCGTAAGGGCGTGCGTTCATGATGTGCGTGGCCCAGCGCTTCGCTATTCATAGTGCGCCGCCCGGCGCAGGGGCAAAAGGGAGAGGACACCTAACGGTTTCCTCGCCCTCTTGACTTCCACGCTTTCCCTTGCCCCTGACTTGGACAGCGTTTGCCGCCCTGTTGTTTTGCGTATAAGTTGCGGCGTGCAATTTCGGGTGCCTAGGGATTCAGTGGACGGGTTACTCCGCTCGGCCGAACCGGCCTGTTTTGCGCGCCCACACACCCGGGTGCTTCGCGCTCGGCGGGCTGCGGTCAGCCCGCCCTACTGCCTCGGTGCGTGATCGCTCATTTACGACAGCGCCGGGCGGCGCGACGTACCTCCGCGGCTACCGCCGCGCATCATATCGCGAGCGAAGCGAGCCTCCCCTCCAACGAGCAAAAGCGGCGTTCCCCATCGGCTGGGAACGCCGCTTCTGCATTATTTACTTGCTCAGTTCGCTGATTTCGTCCAGATAGGCCTGCCCGTTTTCCGCGGTGATGACCTCCGCGCCGGTCTCGATGCGCGTTTCCAGCGTTTCGCCCTTCGCGGCCTTTACCGCGTTTTCCACGCCCGAAGCGCCCATTTCATACGGGGCCTGCGCGACGCTGCCCAGCATTTTGCCTTGCAGCACCAGCTCGACAGCCGAAGCCGAACCGTTGAAGCCCAGCACCGCGATGTCGCTCCCGGCGGCCTCGATCGCGCGCTGCGCGCCCTGCGCCATATGATCCGCCGTGGCCAGAATCGCGTCGATATTGTCATAGCGCTGGATGATGTCCTGCGTGATGTTCATCGCCTTTTCCGCGTCCGAATCGGCCGCCTTTACCTCGATGATCGTCCAGCCCGCTTCTTCCAGCGCGGCGCGGTAGCCCGCTTCGCGCTCGTCGTGCGTGGTATCGCCCAAGCGGCCGCGGATGATGACCGCGTTCTTGCCCTCGCCCAGCTGCTCCGCGACGTACGCGCCGCCCAGCTTGGCGGCCGATTCGTTGCCGGTGCCGATGAACGTCTTTTTGCCCGCGAAGGTCGTATCCGTGTCCACGGCCAGCACGGGAATGCCCGCCTTGTCGGCGCGCTCAAACACGGGGAGCACCGCGTCCGGCGAGGACGGCGCGCAGCACAGCGCGTTGATGCCGTTGCCGATCAGGTTTTCAATGCTGGTTACCTGCCCCTGCACGTCGCTTTCCGAATTGGGGGCGATGAATTTCACTTCCACGCCAAGCTCGGCCGCCTTGTCCTCCGCGCCCGCCTTCATCAGCATCCAATACGGATCGTCCAGCGCCTTTACCACAAAGCCGACGGTCGTCTTGCCCTCCGCCGCGCCGTCCGCCGCGGGGTCCGCCTGATCGGGCTGGTCGCCGCAGGCCGAAAGGGAGAATGCCATCGCCGCCGCGAGCAGCGCGGATAATGTTCTTTTTTTCATGTGCTTTTTTCCTCCTTAAAATCTCACGGGATCATCTTTCTTCCTCTCGCGGAACACGGCGCAAAACCGGCCGGTTTTGTTCTCCATTCGCCCCTTGTTCCTCTGATTGACTGTATTATACCGCCCCGGAGCGTGGTTGTCATTTCATTCAGCGCCCCTATTCTATACATAAATTACTTTGTGTTTCTCCCGCTTATGCGACATGTACAACAAAGCGTTTCACCGCTTGTTCAAAGTTCCCAAAGCGCTTGGTAGCACAAAAAAAACCGCGCTTCGCCCGGCGGGCAAAGGCGGTTTTTCGCGCGCCCCTAACGGGCGAGACCGATGGGCGAAAACAGCGCGTACATACCGGCCATGACGGCGAAGGTCACGGCAATGACCGGGTAGCGATATTTCCACGGGGTCATATCGATGGCGCTTTGATCCGTGCGCAGCTCATAAGCCGCCGGGCGCGGATAAAATTTCGCGAACAGCGCCAGCAGCACAATGTCGATCACAAAGCTCGCGGTCTCAAAGTACAGGAAATGCACGTTCGGCAGCAGCCGCATCATCAGCCCATAGCAAACGATATGCACGGCGATGGTGACCTTGGGCGCGATATTGGGCACGCGCCGGTTCAGCATACCCATCACGGCGACGGCGAGCACCGGCACGCCGTAATAGCCCCACATTTGGTTGAGAAAGGTGGAGATACCGGCGGGCAGATACATCAAAAACGGCGCGATGGCGATGGAAAGCAGGCACAGGATGATGCCGAAACGCTTGGCCAGCCGGATGAGCTGCAAATCATCGCGCTTTTTCCCCGAAAACACCGGCAGCACGTCGAGCGTGAACATCGTCATCGAGCTGTTGAGCACCGAGTTAAAGGACGATAAAATCGCGCCGAACATGACGGCGGCGAAGAAGCCGACCAGCGGTTTGGGCAAAATTTGCAGCAGCAGCCACGGATACGCCTGATCGAACGAGGGCAGGCCGCCGCCTGACATGACGAACGCGATGATGCCCGGCACCACCAAAAACAGCGGGCAGAACACCAGCAAAATACCGGACAAGAGCGACCCCTTTTGCGCCTCGGCCAAGCTTTTCGCGCCGAGCACGCGCTGCATGATCGACTGGTTGGTGCAGTAGTAGGAAACGTGGTTGATCGTGCAGCCGATCAGCATCATCGGCCACGGGATGTACGGCGGCAGCGCGTCCACCGGGCTGATGGAATTTAAGTGACCCTTGGGCGTATGGAAGGCAAAGGCGCGCACGCCCTCGAGCAAGCTGCCGTCGCCCAGCGCGACGAACGCGAGGATGGGCACCAGCAGCGCCGCGCCCGCGATAAAGATGACGCCGTTCAGCGAATCCGACACGGCGACCGCCTTGAGGCCGCCGAAAATGGCGTAAATGCCGCCGATCACGCCGAGGGCCACGCACATCAGCGTGATGCCGACAAAGCGGTCGGTTCCAAGCAGCTCGGACACGCCGAATATCTGCTCCATCACCACCGAGCCGGAATACAGCACCAGCGGCAGCATGGTGACGATATAGGCCACCAGAAAAATGAACGAGACCAAAACGCGGGTTTTACGGTCGTAGCGTGTTTCCAAAAATTCCGGTATGGTCGTAACGCCGAGCTTTAGGTAGCGCGGCAAAAAGAACAGCGCCATCAGCGTCAGCGCGATCGGGCAGATCGCTTCCCAGCCCATGGCCGTCATACCGGCGGCGTAGCCCTGTCCGTTCCGGCCGACGAGCTGCTCGGCGGATAGGTTGGTCATCATCAGCGAGCCGCAGATGACGACGCCCGACAGCCCGCGCCCCGCGAGGAAGTAGCCCTCCTTGGTGGATACGTTGTCCCCTCTGGTTTTGAGCCACGAGATCAGCGCGACCAGCGCGGTGAACCCGACAAAGGTGATCAGTGCAAACATAGCTTTCCCCCTTCTTTTATCTTACGGTATCTTGCATAAATGTAACAGTTTCTCAGTCCATCTGATAAAGCCGCCCCGCATCTCTCGTCGCTTGAGCGGCTAAGGGATGCGGGGCGCTGTACGGAAAGAGAAGAAATGAGAATCAGGCGGTGTTTAGCAAGCGCGGGCGGCTTAGAAACCGGCGTTTTTCAGGTTTTCACGGCCTTGGCGCGCGATCGGCAGCGGTACGTCAAAGGATTTGACCGGGAACAGGTCCTGTTCGACGACGACCCAGCCGTCATAGCCCTTTTCGACGAGCGCGTCGTGCAGCCCCGCAAAGTCGATGCTGCCCTTGCCCGGCTCCACCATGATATCCTCGGTGACAGCCTTGGCGAACGACCACTTTTCCGCGTCCATCTTGGCCTTTACCGCAAGGTCGCAGTCCTTGATATGGATATAGGGGATGCGGTCCGCGTGCTTTAAGTAGAACGATACCGGCTCGCCGCCGCCGTAGACATGGTGGCCGGTATCGAAGCACAGCATCACATTGGTATCGCGAAGCAGGCGCTCGATCTGCGCCTCGGTCTGGACATGGCAGTCCACATGCGGGTGGAACGCGCCGATCAGGCCGTGGGTGGCGACGCGGTTGGCCGCGCGCTGCACGTTTTTGCAATAGGTTTGCCACTGCGCGTCGGTCAGGTTGGGGTCGCACACGGGCGCGCCGGTCTCCAAATCGGTGTACATGGCGGGCAGCAGCACGATATACCGCGCCTCCGGGAAATCCGCGAGCAGGCCCGCGATATCGTCAATGGTCTCGCACATCGCGTCGATCGAGGCGTCGTCTAAGAAGTCGCCGCCGACCGTGCCCGCGACCAGCGAAAGGCTGCGCGCGGCCAGCGCGTCCTTCAGTTCGGGGTTGGTGTTCGGGAAATAGCCCCAAGGGCCAAGCTCGACGCCGTCGTAGCCCGCCTGCCGCATTTCATCCATGCAGCGCTGCCACGGGGTCTGCTTTTCGTGCTGCGGGAACCATACGCCCCAAGAATCGGGCGCGATACCTACTTTAATAGACATAATGATATCCTCCCTTACTTTACTTCGACCCACTGGCGCTTTTCGGCGGATGCCAGAACAGCGTCAACGGTGCGGTCGATCTTATAGCCGAACTCAAAATCGCAAACATAGGGCGCGCCCTTGGTGATCGCGGAGAACAGCTCGTGAACCTCCAGAATCTTCATATCGTTATACGCGATGGAGATGCCGCCCGCGGGCTGGAAGGCGTTGTAGCCCTTCATCAGCGGGTTGAGCAGCACCGTGCGGAAGCCGCGGTCGCGCTCATTATCGCCTTGGAAGTAAACCTGCACCTCGCCCATGCGCTCCAAATCGTAGCGCACCGTGCCCTTGGTGCCCTGAATTTCGTAGCACAGGTAGTTCTTGCGGCCGGTGGCCACGCGCGAGCAGGAGATCTGGCCGATCGCGCCGTTCGCGTACTCCGCCATGAACTGCATGATATCCTCGTTTTCCACGTCGCCCATTTCCGTGGAGCCGGGCGCGACCGGGCGCTTCGGGAACACGGTGGAGGCCAGCGCGTTCACGTTCTTCACATCGCCCATTAAGTACTGCGAAATGCTCATCAGGTGGCAGCCGAGGTCGCCCAGCGCGCCCGCGCCCGCCAGCGCCTTCTTATGCCGCCATACGAGGGGCAGGCTCTCATCGAGCAGCTGATCCTGATCGTACGAGCCGACGAAGCGCATGATCTTGCCCAGCGCGCCGGATTCGATCAAGTCCTTGACGTAAGCGTTCGCCGGGTTCATCACATTGTTGTAACCGACGTAGTTGATCACGCCCTTTTCCTTTGCAAGCTTTGCCAGCTCGGCCGACTGCGACGCGGACAGGCTGAGCGGCTTTTCGCAGTAAACGTTCTTGCCGTTTTCCAGCGCGGCCTTGGCCACGTCGTAATGGAACGCATTCGGGGTGGCGATGTCGACCAGATCGACGTTCGGATCGGTCACCACATCGCGCCAATCGGTGCTCATGCGGCGAAAGCCGATCTTTTCCTGCGCGGCCTTCGCCGCCGCTTCGTTGTTGTCCGCCACGATCTCGTACGAAGCCACGCCGTATTCCGGGCCGAACAGCATTTCCGCGTCCTTGAGGGCCGAGGAGTGCGCCTTGCCCATCCATCCGGAGCCTACCAAACCGATTCTGATTTCCTTCATGACGATTTCCTCCCAAAAATGTTATATGATAATTTTAATTTTCACAAAGAACGCGGCGAACTACCGGCCGGTTTTGTTCTTATTTCTCCCCGTGTTCTTCTGTTTGACTGTATTATACGGCCTTTTTCGTGCATTGTCATTTCAACGAATGCTCTTATTCTATACATAAATTACTTTCTGTCAAAACGGGTTCGACGGCTTGTACAACGCGCCCCCCCAACGATTGGGCAAAGTATATAAAAACGCGCCGGTCAACAAAATACCGCGGATAAGGTCAGGCAAGAGAAAAAGGTAACGCAAGCACAGAAAATGTAGGGCGCGACGCCCTCGGCGCGCCGAGAGCGAAGCACCGGGATAAGTGAGAGCATCAAACAGGCTGGTACAGCCGAACGAAGAGACATGGTTTCTTAGTAAGTGTTACGTCCCTTCGAGACGGCGCGCACAGAGCGCTTTTTGGCCTTCCCCCCACGAGGGGAGGCCGTAGCCCTCGCTCCTTTATTTGCCACGGTGTGGCATTTATATGCGAGCGGTGGCGCGCGCCGTAGGCGCGTGACGAATGGGGGGCGTAACGAATGGCGCACTTTAAGGCAGCCACGCACATCAATGCCAATGGTTCTTACGCCCCCCATCAGTCACGGCTTCGCCGTGCCAGCTTCCCCTCGTCGGGGGAAGCCCAAAGAGCGCTAAATGCATACGCTGCTTCAGTTTACGCCTATGCCCTCGTCACGGGGAGGCCCAAAGGGCGGCGCTATGTCGCATAGGAGTCAGCTTTTCTTAACTAAATGCCATTGGCCCCAAGATTGTTTGGGTTGACATTTGGCCTACAAAGTGTTATCTTAGGGTTAGGACTACAAACCGTTATCTTAGGAGGTAGAGAAGCATGGCTGTACAGGTATCGGATTCCGAGCTTGCGCTCATGAAGATCATCTGGGCGGAGGGCGGCAAGGCGCTTTACGCCCGCATCATGGAGCAGCTTGCCGCGGCGGGCAACCGCTGGCAGAAAAACACGGTCATCACCCTGCTGTCCCGCCTAGTCGACAAGGGGCTTTTGCAAACCAATAAGATCGGGCGGCGCAACGAATACACCGCGGTGGTGACCGAAACGGATTATCAGGCGGCGCAGACCAAGGACCTGCTCGATAAGCTGTACGAGGGCAACGCCAAGGGCCTGATCTCCACGCTGATTCAAAAAGAAATGCTCACCCCAAAGGATTACGAGGAGCTGAAACGGTTCTGGGAAGGGAGCGGTGACGGCCATGAACGAGATACTTAAAACCGTTCTATCGCTTTCGCTCGCCGGCTCGGTGCTGATCCTGCTCCTTCTTCTTATAAAACCCTTGATCCGGGGCCGGGCCGGCAAGCGGTGGCAGTATTATATCTGGCTGGCGGTCATTTTGCGCCTGCTTCTGCCCTTTGGCGCAAAGGGCAGCCCCATGGATACGCTGTTTCAGCAAAGCGGCCGACTGCCGGTCGTGCAAACGGCCCCTTCCCCTTCCCTCAGCCAAACGCCCGCGCCGCGGCCGGAAGCCCCCGCCGTTTCGGACAGCGGCGGCGCGCGGGCCGCCGCGCCGTTCCCCGCCGTTCTCCGGCGGGCCTTGTGGGCGGTCAGGCTGATCACGCCATACCTTTGGCCGGTCTGGCTGGCGGGCGCGCTGCTTTTGCTTCTTCGCAAGGTCACCATTTATCAGAGCTTTGCGCGCTATTTGAAGGCGGGTAACACGGCGGTAGCCGATCCCGCGCTGCTGGATAGGCTGGCGCTGCTCGGCGAGCGGGCGGGCGTGAAAAGACCCGTGGAGCTATGCGTGAACAGCCTGATCTCCTCGCCGCTGCTGATCGGTTTTTTCCGGCCCTGCATCGTGCTGCCCACCGCCGCGCTGTCGGAAGCGGATTTTTCCTATACCGTGCTGCACGAGCTGACGCACTACCGGCGGCGCGATCTGTTCTATAAATGGCTGGTGCAGCTCACGCTGTGCCTGCACTGGTTCAATCCGCTCGTCCACGTCATGGCCCGGGAAATAGACCGCGCGTGCGAGCTTGCCTGCGACGAGGCGGTCGTCCGCTCGCTGGACGGCGATAACCGGCGCGCCTACGGCGACACGCTGCTTCACGCTGTCGGCGCGGGCGGCGGCTATCGGGATTCGCTTTCCTCCGTCACGCTGGGCGAAAGCGGCGCGCTTTTAAAAGAAAGGTTGGAAGCGATTATGAACTATCGTAAACCCTCCAAGGCGGCGGGCGCGCTGGCGCTCGCGATCACGCTGGCGCTGGGCGTCGGCGCGACGGCGATCGGCGCGTACGCGGCGGCGCCCGCCGGAAAAACCACCCCCGCGCCCGGCGGTTCGGCCGTCGCCGGTATGCAGACCGGCAGCGGTCTCCTGCCGGACGGCGCGCAAAGCCCCCCGATCGATCTGGACATTTACAGCGGCGGCGTGGAGCTGCTGCCCGCCGCCGAAAACGAGATCACCGCAAGCTACGACAGCGCTTATTACGACGTGCGCATGACCGAGCGCGACGGCCGGTGGGCCGTGTCCGTATCCGGCAAGGTCGCCAAGATGGGCGAGACGGACTTTGTCCAGCTGCATGTGCCCGGCGCCCAGCGGGAGCTGAACGTAAACGTGCTCTACGGCGACTTCCGCTACGACCTAGCCGAAAACGCGGCGGACAATATCCTTGTCACCGCCGCCGATTCCGGCATTCAGATTTCCTCCCCGAACGGATTCCAAAACAGCGATATTGCGCTCACTGCGGCGGAAGAGGAATACACCCGGTACGACATGCTGGAATATCCAGATTATTTTACCAAAACCGAAACCGGCTTTACCTACCGCAACGGCGCCGCCGCGAACCGCCTGCAAATTTCGCTGACCGGTTACACGGGCGTGGAATTTACCGAAACGCGCGACCCATAAAGAAGCGCCCCGACCGTGGCTGTATCCACGATCGGGGCGCTCTTTATTAAGGAGAGAAAGATTGAGAGTAGCTTTAGGAATTACACTTCCACTTCGGAGATCTTGACCGGGCGGCCCTCATGCAGCGACTTGGTCGCGGCGGCTGCCATCAGCACCGGGTACAGGCCGTCGATGCCGGTAACCGGGGTCTCCTTGTTGTTTGCGATCGCGTCGGCAAACGCTTGCATCTCGGCGACGAACGCGCCGGTGTAGCGATCCCACATGACCTTGTAGGCCACGCCGTGTACCGCGCCGTCCGCGGTGGACAGAACAGCGGTGTTGGGGGTGTCGTTCTCGTTCTGGGCGCAGCCCTCGGAGCCGAACACCTCGACGCGCTGGTCGTAACCGTAAACGGCCTTGCGGCTGTTGTCGATCACGCCGATGGCGCCGTTCTCAAATTTCAGGGTGACGAGCGCGGTATCCACGTCGCCGGCCTCGCCGATGCCGGGATCGACCAGCACGGAACCGATGGCGCTGACCTCGGTGACCTCGCTGCCCGCCAGAAAGCGCGCCATGTCGAAGTCATGGATCATCATGTCATAGAAGATACCGCCGGAAACCTTCACGTAGGATACCGGGGGCGGCTCGGGATCACGGGAGGAGATCTTGATGATGTTGACCTTGCCTACCTTGCCTTCGCGTACCATGTCGTACACGGCGCGGTGGTTGTGGTCAAAGCGGCGGCAGAAACCGATCTGCAGCTTTACGCCCGCTTCGTTCGCGGCGTTAATCGCCTCGTGCACCTTGTTCAGATCATAATCGACCGGCTTTTCGCAGAAGATGTGCTTCTTCGCGTGGGCGGCCTCGATGATGTACTTGGAGTGCGTGTCGGTCGAGGAGCAGATGAGAACGGCTTCGATCTCGGGGTCGTTCAGGATGTCGTTCGCGTCCTTGGTGGTATTCGGAATACCGCACTGCTTCGCGAACTTTTCGGTCTCCTCGTTCATGAACGGGTCGGCGATCGTCTTGATCTCCATCTCAGGTACGAACATCGATATGTTCTTCGCGTGCACCTTGCCGATACGGCCGGCACCGATAATACCTACTTTCATTTCATTTTCCTTCTTTCTTCTTCTATGGGTTCGTCTAAATTACAACTGTCCGGGACAGTAGCATTAGTAAGACATGATCGCCTTCGCGGCGGTCTTGGTATCGGTCAGCGGGAACAGCTCAAAGCCGACTCTGCCGGTGTAGCCCGCGTTTTCAAGGCACTCGAACACCTTGTGGTAGTTGATCTCGCCCGTGCCCGGCTCGTGGCGGCCCGGCGCGTCGGCCACGTGGATGTGGCCGAGCTGGTCGACGTTCTTTACGATCGTGTCGCAGATCGAGCCTTCGTTGAGCTGCATGTGGTACACATCGTACAGCACCTTCAGCTTGGGGGAGCCGATCAGGCGGGTCATCTCGGCGGCCATCTGGGTGTGCGCGAGGAAGTTGCCCACGTGGTCGGTCGTGATGTTCAGCGGCTCAAGGTTCATGGCGACGCCGCTTTCCTCCGCGATCTTCGCGCACTCGAGCAGCATGTCGTACATGGAGCAGATCTTGACGGTGTCGGACAGTTCGGTGTAGTGGTTGACGACCACGCCGCCATCGCCCAGCGCGTTGGAGTGGATGGTAACGGACAGCGCGCCGATCTTCTTGGCCGCCGCTACCGACTGCTTCAAAAATTCTAAGTACTTTTCCTTATGGGTGGGGTCGATCAGCGAAAAATCCGCGTCGCCGTTGAAGCCGGAAATGCCGATCTGCGCCTTTTCAGCCGCGGCCTTGACCGCGTCAAGGTCCTTGTCGGTCCAGCTCCAAAACTCAACAAATTCAAAGCCGTCGTCCTTGGCCGCCTGAAAACGATCAAGGAAGGGGATTTCAGAGTACATCGGTTCGATGCAAGCCGAACGCATGAGTTTCATATGTTCTTCCTCCTTTTTGACGTTGGGACCGGGCGGCTTTGGGCCGCGGCGATCGCCGGGTGATTGGTTTTCCTCCATAAAGGGAAAATGCACGAGCACCTGCCGGATGGGGGGCCGGTTTGCTCGGTCAAACCTGCCCTTCGTCCGTGCGGATGCTCGGTCATCCGTTCTTCCGAACCGGCGGATCTCCGCTTGCCCGCGCCGCGCGCCGGTTCGGAAATGCTCGGTCATTCCCTGTCGGCGGTGGGCGAAAGCGCGCGTTCATCCGTTCCCTTGAAAGACGAATGCTCGGTCATTCGCCCTTCTGTGCTTTTGCATCTTTATTATATTTTCGCACACACGATTTGTCAATACTTTATTTCGCACAAACCGGCGGCCACTTTTTTGGCTGATTGTGCAATAGCGTCGATTATATGACAAAAACCGCCGAATATCGACGATATTCCGACGGTTTTACGCGCGATATGTTTTTTCGTTCCGCGCGCGGCGCTTTTAAATTTTTTTCCGTCCGGGCGGCGCGGCCGCCTGTGCTTTTTTCTGTGCTTTTCACAGGAAAAAGCACAGAAAAGGCCGGTCAATTATCATCCAGATTCTGCGAGCATACGATGCGCAGGCTCGGCGATTCGCTCAGCTCGCCCGGCTGTTCCTCGCGGCGCAGCAGGTCGTACAAAAGCGTCAGCGGGCGGTAGCCCTGCCGCCGCAGATCCTGCGCGATGACAAAATCCAGCGCGCCGTCGCGCAGCAGGCGGCGCGAACCGCCCGTCACATCGTGGCTGACCACGCGAATCTGCCCCTGCCGCCCTTCCTCCCGGATGGCTTCGGCGCAGCCGGTTACCGAATGGTTGGCCATGTAAACGCCCGCGATATCGGGCAGGCGGCGCAGCGCGCCGCGCACGCGCTCATAGCTCATGGCAAAATCATTATAGGTCTGCACAACCTCGATCTGTTCACGGGCAAAGCCGCGCTCTTCCATCTGGTCCAAAAAGCCCATCAGCCGCTGCTTGTGTCCGTCAAACTCCAAATTGCCCACGGCGGCCAGCACCCGGCTGCCGGGCGGCACGCATTTGCTCATCAATTCGCCCGCGACTCTGCCGCTGCGCGGCACATCCTGCCCGACAAAGCACACCCGGCGGCTGATCGGCACGTCGGAATTGAAGGTGACGACCGGCACGCCGCGTTCGGCCAGCTCGTCGATTCGCGCGCGGATAGCCGGGTGGTCCTTGGTGCACAGGGCCACGCCCTCCGCGCCCGCGGCGAGCAGCTTGTCGAGCTTTTCCAAGCATTCGTCCGGTATTTCGGTCTCGCACTGGTCCACCAGAATGCGCACGCCGAAATCCGCGAGCAGGCGGCGCGCTTCCTCGATGCCCATGGTCACCTCTTTTAAAAAGTGGCCGCTCCAATCGGGCAGCAGCACGCCCAGCGTCAGCGGTCTTGCCGCGGGCACCATGCCAAGCGCCTGCGCCTTATCCATGCGCAGCGGCACATAGCCGACCTCCCGCATGGCCTGCATCACCCGTTCCCGCACGTCGCCGCGCACATAAGCGCGGCCGTTAATCACCCGATCCACCGTGCCGCGCGATACGCCCGCGCGCTCGGCAACCATTAGGATCGTCGGTCTCTTCCCCATGGTCTCACCCGCTTTGCTCCGTTTTTTCTAGTATAGCACAGAATTGTGTGTTTGCACAGACCCTCTTCGCTTCTTTTTGGGAAAAAAAATCGGTGCGCTGCAAAATAAAAGATTTTCCATATGTCATTCTGAACGAAGTGAAGAATCTCGCGCGAACGCGCGGAATTCACGTAAAATCCGCGCGTTCGCGCGAGATTCTTCGTCGCTTCGCTCCTCAGAATGACAAGGGCTTGGAGCATTCTTTTATTTTGCAGCGCACCGGTCTTTCATTCAGCCTATCAAATCGGGCAAGCGCAGTTCGTGCCGCGGCACGCGCTCCCATGAAAAATCGCCGATCAATTCGCGCGCCGCGACCGGCTCCGGCGAATCGGTCAGCCCGGCGGCAAAAGCCAGCCAGCCCACCACCTGCTCGGGCCTGTAGCGCCGCCGCAGCAGGCCGAGGTCGAGATCCTCATCCCGCTTGGACAGCCGCCGTCCGTCCCGATCGCACAGCAGCGGGATATGCACAAACGCGGGCGGCGCAAAGCCGAACAGCCGGTGCAGCCAGATCTGGCGCGGTGTGGAGGAGATCAGGTCGCTTCCGCGCACCACCTCGGTCACGCCGGACAGTGCGTCGTCCACGGTAACGGCAAGCTGGTAGGCAAACACGCCGTCCGACCGGCGAATGATAAAATCGCCGCATTCCTCGGCCAGCGCTTCCCGGTAGGGGCCGTATACGCCGTCCGTAAACGAGATCGTTTCATGGGGCACGCGCACGCGGGTCGCGGGCGCGCGGGTTTTCCGTTTTTCCGCCGCCTCGGCCCCGGTCAGTGCACGGCAGGTGCCCGCGTACACCACGCGGCCATCGGAAAGATGGGGCGCGGACGCCGCGTGCAGCGCGGCGCGCGAGCAAAAACACGGGTACAGCAGCCCTTTTTCGCGCAGGATCGCTTCGTATTCTTCATAGATTGCCGTGCGTTCGGATTGGTAAAGCACCTCGCCATCCGTGTCCAGACCGAGCCAGCGCAGATCGTCTAGAATCAGCTCCGCAAAGCTGCGCGGGCAGCGCATGGTGTCCAGATCCTCGATGCGAAGCAGATACGCGCCGCCCTGCCTGCGCGCCGACAGCCACGCGAGCAGCGCGCACAGCACATTGCCCAGATGCATGCGCCCGCTCGGGCTGGGCGCAAACCGGCCTATCGTTTCCAAGGTCCCTCTCCCCCTATTCGTCCCCTATCTTACCATATATGTGATAGGCTTTGCAATGGCGGCGCACACCGTGTATAATAAAAATACTGTTTTAGGAGGAAGAATCCATATGAAGAAAAGACTGCTTTGCCTTGCGCTGGCGCTGGTTTGTCTCGGCGCCTGCGGCAAGCCCGCCGCGACCGGAGAGGATACGCCCCCGCAGGCGGAAAACCAGCAAACCACCGATATCCCGCCCGCCCCCGAACCGCCGGCCGACCCGGCGGAAACCTATGTGGACAGCCTGTCCGCCGAGGAGCAGGTCGCGCAGATGTTCTTTGCGCGCTGCCCGGAAACCGAAGCCGCCGCGCTCGCGGGGCAATACAACATCGGCGGCTATATCCTGTTTGGCCGCGATTTTGAAGGGCAAACGCCCGCTTCGGTGACGGAGACCATCGCAAGCTATCAGGCCGCCGTGAAAACGCCCATGCTGATCGGCGTGGACGAGGAAGGCGGCACGGTGGTCCGCGTCAGCTCGAACCCCAATTTCCGCGCGGGCAAGTTCCTGTCGCCGCAGGCGCTCTACCGCGAGGGCGGCATGGAGCTGATCACCAGCGACACCAAGGAAAAGGACGCGCTGCTTTCCTCGATCGGCGTCAACGTAAACCTCGCGCCCGTGTGCGACGTTTCGACCGATCCCGGCGATTTCATCAACGCCCGCTCCTTTGGGCAGGCGGCCACCGAGACTGGGGATTATGTCAAAACCGTTGTGCGCCAAATGCGGGCGGATAACATGGGCGCGGTGCTCAAGCACTTCCCCGGCTACGGCTCCAATATCGATACGCACACCGGTATCGCGATTGACGAGCGCCCGCTCGCCGGGTTCCGCGACGGCGATTTCGTGCCGTTTGCAAGCGGCATTCAGGCGGGCGCGGGCGCGGTGCTGGTCTGCCACAACGTCATCACCAACGTTGACCCCAACCTGCCCGCCTCCCTCTCCCCCGCCGTGCATGAGCTGCTCAGACGCGAGCTTGCGTTTGACGGCGTCGCTATGACCGACGACCTGATCATGGATGCGATCACAGAATATACGGACGGCGCGGACGCCGCTGTTCTCGCCGTCAAAGCGGGCAACGATATGCTCATTTCCTCGGATTTTGTCACGCAGTATGACGCGGTGCTGGCCGCCCTCTCTTCGGGCGAGCTGGACCAGTCGCAGATTCGCGCCGCCGCCCTGCGCGTCATCCGCTGGAAAATGGATTTGGGGCTGATCGAAGCATAAAGAAGTTTTCTCCACAAGTCATGGGACCGCGTGTCAAAGAACCCCTCGCGCCGCGGCGCGAGGGGTTCTTTGACGCCCTGAGACAACCGCAGGTCACCCGTTTTATGTTTCCTGCACATGACCCACAGGTATGATTGGTTTATCATTTTTCTTTTTTGTGGTACGCTCATTTCAAATATAGGCATTCGATCATTAATTTTGTAGCCGCGCGAAAGCCGGATTCATAATAGTTTTGTGCAGTGACCTCATTGAATAAATCCTTTTCATCAATGATTTGGAGCAAAAGTTTTCTTTGGTTTTGATCCAACGTTTGACGCAACGCATCAACCGTGCTCTCGATGTGTTCATCGCCTTTTGCATCAACCTCACCCGCTTGGCCATGCTGCAACATATGAAATAGCCCGTTATCCATTCCCGCGCACCTTCCCTATTTATTTCTGTTCTTCAATTTCTCCACGGCTTCTTTGCTGAAAAGATAATTTCTCTTCCCTGCGCTCCGAAACTCAGCCGGTGTTAACTCCATCGATTGCGCCAGCCTTAAAAGGTAGCTCGGCGTAATATCGAGAATTTCCGCAACCTCCGAAGTTGTATACACTGTTCTTACGTCCGACATGCGACCTTGTCTCACTTTCTTTTTATTTTAGTAAGTCCGACGTCGAATGTCAATACTATTCTGCTGCTTTGTCAAATTTTATTTGCGTCTTTTCTCGGGTGCATGTTGCGTATCGTCCGCGCCTGTGCAGCTCTGCCGCGCGGGCTTTTTCGATTTTTCAAAATTCCCCCTTGACAAATCCGGGAAAGGGTTGTATGCTTAATTCATATTAAACATATATGAATTAGGTGAATTCAAGAAAGGCGGTACTACCTCATGTCTGATATCAAAAGAAGCTTTGCCGAACTGATCGGCAACACCCCGCTTTACGCGGCGGATAAAATGGCCCAAAAGCTCGGCGCAAAGGCCGAAATTCTCGCGAAGCTCGAATATTTTAACCCGGCGGGTTCGGTTAAGGATCGCATTGCAAACGCCATGATCGATCAGGCCGAAGCGAGCGGCGCTTTAAAGCCCGGCGCGACCATCATCGAGCCGACGAGCGGCAACACCGGTATTGGCCTTGCGGCGGTAGCGGCCGCGCGCGGCTACAAGATCATCCTCACCATGCCCGAAACCATGAGTGTGGAGCGCCGCAACATGCTCAAGGCCTACGGCGCGGAGCTGGTGCTGACCGAGGGCTCCAAGGGCATGACCGGCGCGATCGCCAAGGCCGAGGAGCTGGCGAAGGAGACCCCGAACAGCTTTATCCCCGGCCAGTTCGTCAACCCGGCAAACCCGGCCGCGCACCGCGCGACCACCGGCCCGGAGATCTGGGAGCAGACTGGCGGCAAGATCGATATCTTTGTCGCGGGTATCGGCACCGGCGGCACGATTACGGGCGTCGGCTCCTATTTAAAGGAGAAGAACCCGAACGTTCAGATTATCGCGGTCGAGCCGGACGAATCCCCCGTGCTGACCGAGGGCCGCGGCGGCCCGCATAAGATTCAAGGCATCGGCGCGGGCTTTGTACCGGACGTGCTGGATACCAAGATTTACGACGAGGTCGTGCGCGTCAAGGGCGAGGAAGCCTTTGCGGCCGCACGCGCCTTTACCCACAGCGAAGGCCTGTTTGTCGGCATTTCCTCCGGCGCGGCGCTGCACGCCGCCGTCGAGCTGTCGAAGCGCCCGGAGAACGCGGGCAAGACCATCGTCGCCCTGCTGCCCGACACCGGCGACCGCTACCTCTCCACCCCGCTCGTAACCGAGTAAACCATTTTCTTTTCTCTCCTAACATAAAAAAATCCCTCGACAGAGCAATATCATTCAGCTAAGCTTCCTAGTATTGTCATTCTGAGGCCAACAGTCCGAAGAATCTCGCGCGAACGCGCGATTTTCGGTAAGGATCGCGCGTTCGCGCGAGATCCTTCGCTTCGCTCAGGATGACAGACATATGGAAATACTTTAACTGAATGGCATTGCTCGACAGAGGGATTTTTTTGTTTTACACTGAACCAAAAGCAACGCTATTCCATCTAATCCATGAAAGCAAAGTTTTGGCGGCCGCCTAAAGCTTTCAGAAAGGACGAAACGCCCATGATGGACAAAACCGCATTTACCGACGCGGTGCTGGAAGCCGAACCGACGCTTTACCGCGTGGCCAAGGCCATGCTGCAAAGCGAGGCGGACTGCGCCGACGCGGCGCAGCAGGCGATCCTGCGCGCGTGGGAGCAGCTGCCGTCGCTGCGGAGCGCCCGATACTTTAAAACGTGGCTGACGCGCATTTTAATCAACGAATGCACGGCGATTTTGCGCCGGCGGCAGCGCCTAGCGCCGTATGAACCCGCGCTCGCCGCCGCCATACCCGCCCCCGCGCCGGACGATCACAGCGACCTGTACGCCGCGCTTGGCGCATTGGAGGAAAAATACCGTCTGCCCGTGGTGCTGTACTATTGGGAGGGCTTTAAAACGCGCGAGATCGCGCGCCTGCTCGACCTGCCCGAAGGGACGATAAAAAGCAGACTGTCCGCCGCGCGGAAGCTGCTGCGTGAAAGCTTGGAAGGAGCGTGCTTTGCATGATGAACCATACCGACCTGCCCCAAATGACCGAGGATTTTGACCGCCGCGTGCGGCAGACCCTGCAAGACTTGCCCGCACAGCCGCAGCGCGCGCGGCGCAGACCGTTTCGCACGCTGATCGCCGTCGGCGCTGCGGCCGTCCTCTGTATTGGCGGAACCGCGTTCGCGGCCAGCGACCTGCCGCAGCAAATACAGCGGCATTTTTCTCTGCTCTTTCAGGGCGCGGACGAGCAACTGCTGAACGGGCATACCATCACCCCCGCGCCGGGCGCGCTTGTGGACGAAAACGACGCATACCGCGTCTCCGTCGAATCCGTGCTGTTTGACGAAAGCGCGGGCACGGGCGTGGTCAGCCTGCACCTTGAAAACAAAAAGAAGGACGGCGTGATGCCGTTCTCCACCACCGGTACTTTAGAACAGTATAAGGGAGACAACATCGTTTGGAGTGATCTGGCCGAATGCATGGCGAACGAGGACGGCCAGCTGACATTTGACGTCTGGTTCGGTCAATCCGACTGGTGCGCCGGTAAGTTCTATTTAAATGAAGCGCGCTCCACGCCAAACGACTATTATATAGAAGGCGCGTTTATTCCCGTGGGCAATTATACCGCGTCCGACGGCGCGCTGCGGCTTGAGGTCGGCGAGCAAGGCAAGTACACGGTCGACGACGACGGCATGACGCGGCTTTCGCCGCTTCTAACCGTCACACTGCCCGCATTTACGCCCCTGCCGTATTACCAGAGCGCCGACGGGCTCGTCACCCTGTCGCAAATCGGCTTGCGCGTGGGCGACCCGGAGATGAACTGCGTGGTAGACGAGCTTGACTATATCGCGATCCATATGAAGGACGGTACGGAGCTAGTCATTCAGGACCAACAAAACAGCATAGACCGCACGCTGTACGTTCTTGGTCAAGGCAGCGGCTCGGCCGGCGAAGGCTACGACGTCGGCACCTATGTGCTTGCCAAGACCTTTGAACTGGAAAACGTACAGTCCGTCGTGCTGAACGATACCGAGTACCCGCTTACCGCCTAACCCGCCTTCCTCTCTTTTAAAGGCCGGTGTAGAAACAAAATGGGGGACGCTGCAAAAGCTGCAGCGTTCCCCCATTTTAGCATCGGTATTCTTTTAGGATGTAAACATCTGCGTCCAGTACGGCGTGCCGTTAATGACCGTGTAGCCTACGCCGATCGTCGTAAAGCTGCCGTTCATAATGTTGGCGCGGTGACCCTCGGAATTCATCCAAGCGTTCATGACCGCCGCCGGCGTGGACTGGCCGTATGCAATGTTCTCACCGGCGCCGCGATAGGAAACGCCCGCCTCCGTCAGCGCGGTAAAGCAGGAAGAACCGTTCGGCCGCGTGTGCGAGAACGACTGCTTGATCTCCTTCGCGCGGACCTGCGCCGCAGACTGCACGGTGGTGGATACCTTCAGCGCCGAGAGGCCCTGCTTGGCGCGTTCCGCATTCACGAGGCGTACGACCTCGGCGGCGTAGTTGCCCTGCGTCTGGCCGCCGTCCGGCTTCTCCTCGGGCTTCACGTCCGGCGTCTGGTCGGGCTTCTCCTCGGGCTTCACGTCCGGCGTCTCGTCCGGCTTTTCCTCCGGCTTCACGTCCGGCGTCTGGTCGGGCTTTTCCTCGGGCTTCACGTCCGGGGTCTGGTCGGGCTTTTCCTCGGGCTTCACGTCCGGGGTCTCGTCCGGCTTTTCCTCCGGCTTCACGTCCGGGGTCTCGTCCGGTTTTACGTCCGGCTTCTGCTCCGGCTTAACCACCGGGCAGTTCCACTGGCTACCGCAGAAAGAGAAGCCGTACTTCTCGCAGAACTCCTGCAGCGTCTTATTTTTCAGATTGGTGATCACCTGACTGTGCTGTCCGTTCGGCCGCACCGTAATCGGGCGGTATGCCGCGCCCGCCGAGCTGGTCGCGACAACGGTGAGCGCGAGCGCGAGCGGGATCATCTTCTTCATCTTCATGGTAGATACCTCCTTGGTTGTTTCTGCGGAGCACTGCTGGATGCCTTTGCTCCATGACCCAAAGTATAGTGCACTTTGTAACCGTTTTGCAATGGAAATACCCACCCATTCGCCCAACACACGCCAAAAACCGGCCGGAACAGGAATATTCCGGCCGGTTTCCCCATATTTAATCCAGCTTTTCGATGTTGTATAACTCGTTCAGCACCAGCCAAAGCTGCGGGAAATACCGCATGATGTTCCAAATGCTTACACCCCTCAGCCGGAACTCGCCCGCGAGCGCCAGCTTGGCGCGGATGGAACGCGCGTCCTCGAACCAGACCTCGTGCTCGGCCCGTTCGCGCCAATAGTTATAGTGCGGCGACTGCGCCGTTTCATCATACTGAATGGGCGCGCCGACTTGGATCGCCTGCTCGGTCGCCTGCACATTGCCAAGGCTGCGCGCGCGCGACCGCCCCTGTACGTATGGCAGCGTCCAATCATAGCCGTAGTTCGGAATGCCCATAAAAATTTTATCCGGCGGCACGACCGACGTGGCGAACGACACCACCTGCGCCACCTTATCAATCGGCGCGACCGCCATGGGCGCGGACAACGCATAGCCCCATTCATAGGTCATCAAAAGCACATCGTCCGCCGATGCGCCAAGGGCGCGGTAATCGTGCGCTTCGTACAGCAGGCCGCGCTGTTCGGCCGAGGTTTTGGGGGCGAGGGCCACCATGACCGTCATGCCCTGCGGGGCGAGCCGCGTCCGCACTTCGTTTACAAACGAGGCGTATACTTCGTCGTCCTCGGGCGGGATATACTCAAAATCGATATCCACACCGGCAAAGCCCTGATTGGCCAAAACCTGATCCAAACTTTCCAGCAGCACGCCGCGCGCTCTGGGATCGCGCAGCAGGGCGTGCGCCCGCTCGCCGGAAAACTGGCCGTCCTCCCCCAGCGTTGTGAGCACCAGCAGCGGCTTTACGCCGTACTGCTTTGCCATTTTGGTGAGCAGCTCGGCGTTTTGCGGGATGATACGGCCCGAAGCGTCAAACCCATAGGAGAAAACCGATAAGTAAGTCAGATACGGCAGCGTGCGCCGCAGGATGCGCTGGTCGATATTGGGATAGGCATAGCCGTTGACCGCGAGCGTGCCCAGCTTCGGTTCCTTGAACGATATGGTGAGCGTCTGCCCGGGATAGATGCGGTCGGTGCCGCCAAGCTGCGGATTGTTCTGCCAAAGCGAAATAACGCTCGTGCCGTGTTTGGCCGCGATATCGCCAAGCGTGTCTCCGCGCTTGACCACGTATGTTTCCGCCGGCTGCGGCACGACGATCGTCTGCCCCGGGGTCAGCCGGTTGGGATCGCGCAGTTCGTTCTGTTGGGCGAGGTACTGCACCGATACGCCATACGCTTGCGCAATGCGGTAGAGCGAGTCCCCCGGCCTGACAACATGAATGACCATAGAAATACCACCTTTCACACTGCTATTCTATGCGGCCATATGCCCCGCTGCCACCGATTGCGCTTGTCATAAAGCATAAAAAAGAGCCTGCTGCACAAGAAAAGAACAGCAGGCCGTCATTCTTCCACTCGTTTGGAATGACAGAAACCAAGCCTATCCTTTCACTTTGCAGCAGGCGCTTTGGGTGCGATTTAAACGTTGAAACGGAACAGCACGACGTCGCCGTCCTGCATGACGTATTCCTTGCCCTCGGAACGGACAAGGCCCTTTTCGCGGGCCGCGGCGAGCGAGCCGAGCGCGATCAGATCGTCATAGCTGATGACCTCGGCGCGGATAAAGCCGCGCTCGAAATCGGTGTGTATCTTGCCCGCCGCCTGCGGGGCCTTGGTTCCCTTATTGATCGTCCACGCGCGCACCTCGGGCTCGCCGGCGGTCAGGTAGCTCATCAGGCCGAGCAGATCGTAGCAGACCTTGATCAGACGGTCCAAACCGGATTCGTGCAGGCCGAGCTCGGAAAGGAACATATCCTTTTCCTCCTCGTCCATGGAGGCGATATCCTCTTCCAGCTTGGCGCAAATGGGCAAAACCATCGCGCCCTCGCCCGCGGCGATCTGCTGCACGGCGGCAAGGCGCTCGTTTTCGGTCTTGTCGCCGGTAAAGCCGGCCTCGTCCATATTGGCGGCGTAGATCACCTTTTTGGAGGAAAGCAGGTCGCTTTCGTCCATGACGCGCCGCACGTCCTCGTCGTCCTCAAAGCCGGGGAAGGTGCGCGCGGTCTTGCCCTCTTCCAGATGGGCCTTGATCTGTTCGAGGACGTCCACGTCCTTTTGCAGCTTTTTATCCGCCTTGGCGGCCTTGCGCGTGCGGTCCAAGCGGCGCTCCAAATGCTCGATATCGGCAAGCACCAATTCCAGATTGATCGTTTCGATATCGCGCGCGGGATCGACAGAGCCTTCCACATGCACGATATTTTCATTTTCAAAGCAGCGCACCACATGAACGATCGCGTCTACCTCGCGGATATGGCTGAGGAACTTGTTGCCCAGACCCTCGCCCTTGGACGCGCCGCGCACAAGGCCCGCGATATCGACAAATTCCACCACCGCCGGGGTGGTCTTTTTCGCGTGGTACAGCTCGGTCAGCTTGGCGAGCCGTTCGTCCGGCACGGCGACCATGCCGACGTTGGGATCGATGGTGCAAAACGGGTAATTGGCGCTTTCCGCGCCCGCTTGGGTAATCGCGTTGAACAGCGTTGACTTGCCCACATTGGGCAGACCGACGATGCCGAGTTTCATATCTGTTTTCCTCCTGCGTCTGTTCAGGAGGAACCGATCCCCCTGTTTTTTTGGCTGAAAATAGTATACTGCTTTTTCTGGCTTTTTGCAACGATTTGGCGTATACTTATGGTTAATTAGAAATTAGGAATTAGTAGTTAGTAATTGTGGTGTCGCGCAACGCGCGATATTTTAAACAGGCCCTTTCCCCCATAATTATTAATTACTAATTGCTAATTACTAACTACTAATTAAAACAAGGTGGTTGTGTTATGCCCTACTATGTCACCCATCATATATTCGCCACGACCGTGCAGCGTGTGACCGGGGACGCGGCCGCGCACACGGCCGCGCTTTATCCCGCCGCCTATCGCTGGGGCGCGCAGGGCCCCGATCCGCTATATTATTATCACGCGCCGTTCCCCGGCCCGATCTCCGCGCTGGCGCGCCGCATCCACGACGAACCGCCCGCCGCCCTGTTTGAAGCGCTGTGCGCCGCCGCGCAGCAGCAGCACGATATCGCGGCGCTGTCCTATGTGTTCGGCTTCTGCACGCACTACGCGCTCGACCGCGTGACGCACGCGCTGATCGAAGCCTCGGCCGACCGGCTGCATCTTTACATGCCGGGCTACTCCGCCGCCGCGCGGCTGGGTCTGGTCTGGTCCGATCTGGACGCCACCATGATCTCCGAATATATCTCGTGCGAACCGGCCGGATTTGAGGCGTACCGCCTGCTTGACCCGAACGCCGCCGAATGCACCGTGTTTTCCCGCGTACTGGCGAACGCTTGCAAAACCGCCTACGGCGCGCGCCTGTCGCCCGCCGCCGTCTACCGCTCGCTGCACGATATGCGCCGCGTGCTCCACTTGGCGCACAGCGGCAGCCACGCGCGCGGCCACCTGCAGGCGCTTGAACGCATGTGCGGCAAGGCGGGGCTCGCCTCCTCGCTGATCCGGCCGAACGAACCGGGCGCGGCGGACTGCGCGAACATGGAGCACCGCCCGTGGCTGTCGAACGGCGTCGAACGCACGGAATCCTTCTTTGACCTGTTCGACGCTGCTGTTCCGCTCGCCGTTTCGCTCCAGCGCGCGGTACTCAGCAGATATTATCAGAATAAACCGCTCGATCCGCGCTTTTTCCCCACCGATTTTACCGGCAAGAAACCAGAAAAATAAAAAACGTGATCTGCTCGACAGATTTCGTATGACTTCGCTCCGTAAATCTCCTATCCTATCCATTGTTACCAATTTGTAACATTGGATACTGAAAGGAGGAACACGGAAGAGCGTTTCCCAAGCGGCTCTTCTGTGCGAACGAACATGCGAAATCTGTTTTCTATTTTAGGCGGCCTGCTTTCCGGCCTGCTGTATGTGATGATGCGCGCCGTGCTGCTGCTGGACGCGCTGATCGACCGAATTTGCAGCCTGCGGGTATGGCGGCGGATCGGCGGCCTGCTCGGCGCGCTGCGCCGCCGCCGCTCGGCCTGCGCGATCTGCGCTTTCCTGCCGTTCTTTTTACTGCCGGGCGCGATGCTGACCCGCTCGGGCGCGATGGTCTCCGTGGACGGCCGCCCGCTCGGCGTGGTTGAAAATGCGGACGAGCTCACCGCCGTCGTTGCCGAGATCGAATCGGACGCGAAGATACTCGCGGGCGACGGCTACACCCTTCCTATTTCGATCAACTGCACCGAAACCCGCGCGCCGGAAAGCCGTTTCCTTACATCCGACGGCCTCAAGTCCGCGCTGGTGGAGGCCACGCCCGATCTGGACACGCTGGCCGTCATTACCGTGGACGGCGAGCAGGCGGGCGTATGCCGCACGGCGGAGGACGCGCAGACGCTGCTTGACCGCATCAAGGCCAAGTACACCACCGCTTCGGACGACGGCGCGCAGTTCATGCAGGCCGTGCATGTGCAAAACGTGATCGCGCCGGTGGAATACACCTCGGACTTCGGCGAGCTGTACGAGTACCTCTCCCCCCGGCTGGACGTGACCGCGACGCGAAACGTCACCTATACCGAGCAAATCCCCTACGAGACCATCACCCGCGAAAACGATGAACGCGACCAGACCTATCAGGCGACCCTGCAACCCGGCCACGAGGGCGAAGCCGTCGTCACCGCCGAGATCACCACGGTGGACGGTCAGGAGCACGGCCGCACCATACTGGAACGCACCGTACTGAGTCAAGCGACGAACGAGATCGTCGAGGTGGGCACCAAGAACGTCGGCATCGGCACGGGCACGCTCGATTACCCGCTGACCAGCTATACCTTCACCTCCGCCTTCAAATGGCGCTGGGGCCGCCTGCATTCGGGCGTGGACCTTGCCACCCCCGAAGGCTCGCCCGTTTACGCGGCGGACAACGGCAAGGTTATCCTCGCGGAATGCTCGGGCGACGGCTACGGCAACTATATCATTCTTGACCACGGCAACGGCATGAAAACGCTGTACGGCCACAACTCCGAGCTGCTTGTCAGCGTGGGCGACGTGGTGGCCAAGGGCGACCGGATCGCCCTGTCCGGCAACACCGGCAACTCGACCGGCCCCCACGTACACTTTGAAACCATCGTGGACGATGAGAAGGTAGACCCGCAAATCTATTTAAGCTTTAGCTGAAAAAGAGCCGGTACGCAGGTGAAATTCCTGCGTACCGGCTCTTTTGGTTATGTGATGCGCTCAGGTTTTGATCCTTTCGGCCATGTCGCCGCTGGCGTGGGAAAGCACGGGCAGCAGTACCGCGGATAGAATCACGCCCGCCGCGCCCTGCACCAGATTGAACGGGATACCCGCTGCCGACGCCGTCGCCGCCGCGGCAAAGCCGCTCCCGGAAACGACGGACAGGCCGATCTCGTACACAAAGTAGCCGAACACCATCAGCACCTCCGCCGGGATACCGGCGAGCACCGTGCGCACCGGCGTATGGGCCGCGCGCCGTGCCACACGATGGTACAGCAGGCCGCCCACAAAGGCGGTGGCCGCCTTGATGGCAAGCGTGCCCGGCACCCAAGCCATATAGCCGGAAAACAGATCGGCCAGCATGGAACCGATGCCTGCGGCAGCCGCGCCCACACCGGGGCCGAGCAGGATGCCGCACAGCAGCACCATGCCGTCGCCCAGATGGATGTAGCCCAGCGTCGGCGTCGGGATACGGATCACCATGGTGGCCACCGTGGTAAGCGCCGCGAGCAGCGCCGCCTGCACGAGGAGCTTTGTCTTTTGGGATTGCACACCAATCACCCTCTTTTCGTGTTTTTTTACTGTCTCCATTCTAGCGCGCATTTGGCCCCTTGTAAAACGTCAGTTCGTGCATTTTTCGTAATGCCAGTATTGTGTAAAAGGCCGCGCGGCTTGCCGAAAACGAAGCGCCAAGAAAAGAGGAGGAATTCATAAGGGGGCTGCGCCGAAACTCGTTTCGTCGCAGCCCCCGCATCGCTTTATATCGTCTTTCCGCTATCTTTCAGCGTAAAAATCCCATCATAATCACAGTCTAACGCTGCCGCGATCTCGCGAAGCTCTTTTTCAGAAAAATTATCACGTGCCAGCTTATTGCTCAGGTTGTTTCCATTCGTCCCAATCCTTGTGGCAAGCTCCTTAATCGTCATATCCCGCTCCAACAGCACCGTTCTGATTTTCTTTGCCATACCCATTTGTGTAATCCTCCATCTACATGCTACAAATTATACACTGAAAGGCGAGCCGCCCGCCTATCGGGTAGGGCGGGCTGACCCAGCCCGCCGAAAACGAAGCGCCAGCAAACGTGGGCGCGTGAAACAGGCCGGTTCGGCCGAGCGGAGCGCCCGTCCACGTCAGTCCCTTGGCCCCCGGTACGGTACCATGGCAAATGGGTTGTATCACAAAAGGGCGGCGCAAAGTTTCTCTCGCGGCTACTGCCGCGCATGATATTGCGAGCATAGTGAGCCTCCAAAACACCGGAGCTGCGACGAAACTCGTTTCGTCGCAGCTCCTTCCGTATCAAATTAGTTTACCGCTTATTGGAACGCTTCCAGATGCGCATTTTTTCCGCGTCCTGAATGAGCTGCTCGCGGAAATCCGGGTGCGCGACCGAAATGAGCGCTTCGGCGCGCTGCCAAGAGGACAGGCCCTTTAAATTGACCTTGCCGTACTCGGTGACGAACCAGTGCACGCAGGGGCGCGCGTCCGTGACGACCGAGCCGTCCGCCAGCGTCGGGCGGATACGGCTGGCAAGCGAGCCGTCCTTTTGCTGAAAGGTAGAGGAACAGCAAATAAAGCTCTTGCCGCCCTCGGACAGGTACGCGCCCAGCACAAAATCGAGCTGGCCGCCCGCGCCGGAGATCTGCTTGACGCCCGCGGTCTCCGCGTTGACCTGACCGAACAGGTCGACGTCCACCGCGTTGTTGATGGAAATAAAGTTATCGATCTGCGAAATGACGCGCGAATCGTTGGTATAGGACACCGGCGCCGCCATGCACTGGGGATTGTTATTGACATAGTCGTAAAGCTTCTTGGTGCCCGCGCCGAAGGCGAACACCTGACGGCCCTTGTCGATCGACTTTTGCGAGCCGTTGATCTTGCCCGCCTTCGCGATATCCACAAACGCGTCCACATACATCTCGGTATGTACGCCCAGATCCTTAAGATCGGATTCGGCGATCATCGAACCGACGGTATTCGGCATGCCGCCGATACCCAGCTGCAAGCACGCGCCGTTCGGGATTTCCTCCACAATCAGCTCGGCCACCTTGCGGTCGACGTCGGTCGGCGCGCCGCCCGCGCCCATTTCGGCGATCGGCGGGTTTTCGCCCTCGACGATCATATCGACATCCGTGATGTGCACCGCTTCCTCAAAGCCGCCCAAGCAGCGCGGCATGTTCCGGTTGACCTCGACGATGACGGTATCGGATATTTCGCATACGGCCTTTAAATGGGAGGCGTTCGGGCCAAAGCTGAAATAGCCGTGATCGTCCATCGGGGCGACTTGGATCATGACCACATCGTTATGCCGCACGTTTTCACGGTACCAGCGCGGCAGCTCGGAATAGCGCAGCGCGGCATAGTAGCCGAAGCCCGCCGTGCAGGCCTTGCGCTCGATGCCGCCCATGTGCCAAGAGTTCCACGTGATCTTATCCTCAACGTGCGGGATCTTGAACACCTCGGGCTGCCACATTAAAATTCCGCCGTGAAAATTGATATCGCTCAGTTCGTCCATACGCGCGGCCAGCGCCTTGTCCAGCGCTACCGGCGTGCCCGTGCACCAGCCGTAATCGACCCAGTCGCCCGACTTGACGACCCGCGCGGCCTCGGCCGCTGTGGTCAGTTTGTTCTGGTACATTTGCTTATAGTCCATGCAAAAAAGCCTCCTCGTTTTTTATTTAACAATCCATGTGCTACTTATTATACTCGCTCCCCCCTGCACGGTCAAGCGGATATCTTGCGGACAGACGCATAAAAGCGTCAAAATGCAGAAAAGGCTTGATTTTCTCCAGCCTTCGATCGCAACCACGCTTGCGATCGAGCATTCCGGCTCCGGCGCGCGCCCTTTGGGACACACTTCTCCGCCGGTTTGTTAAAAAAGCGAGATACACGCTCCCGCTTTTTTGTCAAATTAAAGCTTCGCTTCAATTTTCCATTTGATCGCGCGCTGCGGCGCGGGGATTCTTGAGCCGGACGCATAAAAGCGTCAAAATGCAGAAAAGGCTTGATTTTCTCCGGTAAAGTGGTACAATGATAAATGACGTTAACGGAAAACATCAATAGGAGGACTTTATGAAGACCAAGAAATTTCTGAGCCTGCTGCTCGCGGGCACGATGTGCGCGACCCTGCTCGCCGGCTGCGGCTCCAAGCCCGCCGAGGACGCCACTGCGCAGGACGCGGGCCAGCCGGAAGACACTACCGCGGCCGACAGCGATCTCGCTTACATTAAAGACAAGGGCACGCTCGTTGTCGGCATCACCGACTTTGAGCCCATGGACTACAAGGACGACAGCGGCAACTGGATCGGTTTTGACGCCGACATGGCGACCGCCTTTGCCGAGAGCCTTGGCGTTAAGGTAGAGTTCAGCGAGATCAACTGGGACAATAAGATCATGGAGCTGGAAGGCAAGACCATCGACTGTGTCTGGAACGGCATGACGCTGACGGACGAAGTCACCAGCAGCATGGAATGCTCCAAGCCCTACTGCAACAACGCGCAGGTTGTGGTTGTTCCCGCGGATAAGGCCGATCAGTACCAGACCGTGGAAAGCTGCAAGGATCTGAACTTTGCAGTGGAATCCGGTTCCGCAGGCGAGGCCGAGGTAAGCGCGCTGGGCTACAACTACACGCCCGTTACCGCGCAGGCCGACGCGCTGATGGAGGTTGCCGCCGGCACCTCGGACGCCGCCGTGATCGACTCCCTGATGGCCGCCGCGATGGTGGGCGAAGGCACGAGCTATGCCAACCTTACTTATACCGTGGGCCTGAACAGCGAAGAGTACGGCGTGGGCTTCCGCAAGGGCAGCGACCTTGCCGCCGCGCTGAACGATTTCTTCGCCGCCAGCTACGCGGACGGCAGCATCCAGAAAACCGCCGAGACTTACAGCGTACAGGCGATGCTCATCGAGCAGTAAAGACGGATCGACTACAGAAAGCGTTGCAACAGAGGCCGCGCGTCCGCGCGCGGGCTTTGCATCGCTCTCGATGACAATTACGAGCAAAGGCGCGCTGCAACTGATTTTGCAACGCGCCCTTTTTCCACGTCCCGCAAAAATACGACTAGACAGGAGGAACCCATGCAAACGATTCTCGATCAACTGCCCATCGTGATCCATTCGCTGAATATCGGTTTTTTGCAAACGCTCAAGCTGTTTTTCATCACGCTGCTCGGCGCGATCCCGCTGGGTCTCATCATCTCCTTCGGCTCCATGTCGGGCTTCCGCCCGCTGCGCTACCTCACAAAGGTTTTCGTGTGGATCATCCGCGGCACGCCCCTGATGATTCAGCTGCTGATTATTTATTACTTCCCCGGTCTGGTGCTGAAAAACCCGATCTGGGGCGGCGGCGAGGGCGGCCGTTTCTTCGCCTCCTCCGTGGCTTTCATCATCAATTACGCCTGTTATTTTTCCGAAATCTACCGCGGCGGCATTCAGGGCGTGCCCAAGGGCCAGCAGGAGGCCGGGCTGGTGCTCGGCATGACCAGAAGCCAGATCTTTTTCCGCATCACGCTGCTGCAAATGATCAAGCGCATCGTGCCGCCCATGTCCAACGAGATCATCACGCTGGTCAAGGACACCTCGCTCGCCCGCATCATCGCGCTGCAAGAGATCATCTGGGCCGGACAGGCCTTTATGAAGGGCTCGCAGGGCATTTCGGGCGCGATATGGCCGTTATTCTTCACCGCGGTATACTATTTGATCTTTAACGGCGTGCTCACCGTGCTGCTCAGCCGGTTGGAGAAAAAACTCGATTATTTCCGCTAAGGGAGGGCCCATATGCCTATTTTAGAAATAAAAAATATCAACAAAAGCTTTGGCTCGACCGATGTATTAAAGGATATCAGCTTTTCTCTTGAACGCGGACAGGCCCTCGCGATCATCGGATCGAGCGGCTCGGGCAAGACGACGCTTTTGCGCTGCCTGAACTTTCTGGAAACGCCGGACGCGGGCCGGATCATCGTAAACGGCGAAACGCTGTTTGACGCGAACGACCCCGCGGGCCAATCGGACGCCGCGATTCGCAAAAAACGTTTGCATTTCGGCATGGTGTTCCAGTCCTTCAACCTGTTTCCGCAGTACACGGCGCTGGAAAACGTGATGCTGGCCAGTCTGCTGCTCGCGCAGGAGCGCCCCGATTATAAGCAAAACAAAAAGGAAATCCATGCGGAAATTGAGCAAAACGCCATTCGTTTGCTCGATCAGATGAGCCTGTCGGGCCGCATGTCGCACTACCCGCATCAGCTATCCGGCGGCCAGCAGCAGCGCGTGGCGATCGCCCGCGCGCTCGCCCTGAGCCCGGACATCCTCTGTTTTGACGAGCCGACCTCCGCCCTCGACCCCGAGTTGACCGGCGAGGTGCTGCGCGTAATCCGCGAGCTCTCCGATCAGCATACCACCATGATCATCGTGACCCACGAAATGGAATTTGCGCGCGACGTGGCCGACCACGTGGTGTTTATGGACGAGGGCCTGATCGTGGAGGAGGGCCGGCCGGAGGACGTTTTTGGCAATACACAGAACGAACGAACCCGCGCTTTTCTGTCACGGTATTCGCAAAACAGCTAAACATCGGAAATATCGCTAAAAACTTTTCGGCACATTTACCGAAGCGGCGGTTTACAAATCCCAAAAAATGCGATAGAATAGTCACGCGGGCATGAAAGTATGACCTTTCATTGACTAATTGTACAGTGAACCGTGGTTAAATTTTGGTGACTTTTTTGTTCAATCCTGTTGAAGTCTTGGCACATCTTTGATACAATAAGAGCGCAAGGGGAAACCCCCCGTGAAAACGAAATAAAAAGCCGCACGGCCTTTTATAAAAAAAATTATTCTAAATGAATGGAGATGTTCAACATGGCTATGGATTCTTTCAGCGCATCCCTGATGAAGGACAAGAGAGAGATCATCATCGCCCCGACCATTTACAAGTTCGCCAATTTTGGTGAGTTCGCTCAGGAGTTCGCTCTCGGCGAGCGGGACGTCGTCCTGACCAACGAGTTTATCTATAAGCCCTTTATGGAGCAGTACAACCTTTCCTGCACCTATGTGTTCCAGGAGAAGTTCGGTGTCGGCGAGCCTTCCGAGGCAATGATCGAGACCATGTACGAGGCGATCCCCTACGAGTCCTACGACCGCGTTATCGCCATCGGCGGCGGCGCCATCATGGACCTTTGCAAGCTGCTCGGCTGCAAGCGCCCGGATTCCGTACATAACCTGTACTTCAAGCGCTTCCCGGTTGAGCACGAGAAGGAAGTTATCGCCATCCCGACCACCTGCGGCACGGGCTCCGAAGTCACCAACATTTCCGTTGCGATCGTCAAGGACGAGAAGGACGGCGTGCTGACCGGCGGCGAGACCAAGCTCGGCCTCGTATCCGACGATATCATCCCGAACAAGGTCTGCCTGATTCCCGACCTGCTCAAGACCCTGCCCTACAAGCCCTTCGCTTCCTCCGCGATCGACGCGCTGATCCACGCGACCGAGTCCTACCTGTCGCCCTCGCGCAAGACCATGACGAGCGAAGTGTTCTCCGTCAAGGCCATGGAGATGATCCTCGAAGGCTTCCGCCAGATCGGCGAAAAGGGCCCCGACGCCCGCCTCGACTACCTTGACGAGTATGTTACCGCTTCGCTGTACGCCGGCGTTGCGTTCCTGAAGGCCGGCTGCGCCACCGTGCACGGCATGTCCTTCCCGCTCGGCGGCACCTACCACGTACCGCACGGCGAATCCAACTACGCCCTGTTCGGCAAGATCCTCGAAATCTACGACGAGATCAAGCCGGAAGGCGAACTGATGAACTTCAAGAAGCTGGTCGGCCGCATTCTGGGCTGCGACGCCAAGGACGCTATCCCGACCCTGAACGCTCTGCTTGAGAAGGTTCTGCCGCTCAAGCCGCTGCATGAGTACGGCTTCAAGGAATCCGACATCAAGGATTTCCCGGAATCCGTCATGATCAACCAGCAGCGCCTGATCACCAACTCCTACGTCCCGATGACCAAGGAGCTGATGGAGCGCGTTTACCGCGAGTGCTTCTAAAAAACGCATAGGGGGCATCCAAAAAATGCCCCCTATCTTTTAAACAAGGCCTAACGGCGCATTATATTTGTTCCTCCGGATTTCCGCGCCAAGCGGCGCGGAACGAAAAGAGAAAGGATATTGATATATTATGATGACGAAAGACCAGTATATCGAGTCTCTGAAGAAGCTCAACTTTAACCTGTACGTTTTTGGCGAAAAGGTTGAGAACCCGACCGAGAACCCGATCATGCGTCCCTCGCTCAATTCCTTTGCCGCCACCTATGAGCTGGCCGAGGACCCGCAGTACGAAGATCTGATGACCGCCACCAGCCACCTGACCGGCCACAAGATCAACCGCTTCACCCACATGCACCAGTCCACCGACGATCTGGTTAAAAAGGTGAAGATGCAGCGCCTGCTCGGTCAGAAGACCGCGGCCTGCTTCCAGCGCTGCGTGGGCATGGACGCCATGAACGCCGTTTACTCCTCCACCTTCGAGATCGATGAGGCCTGCGGCACCAAGTACCATGAGAATTTTGTGAAGTTCCTGACCCGCGTACAGGACGAGGATCTGGGCGTTGACGGCGCGATGACCGACGTCAAGGGCGACCGCAGCCTGTCCCCCTCGCAGCAGGCCGATCCCGACCTGTTCCTGCACGTGGTAGAGCGCACCGCCGACGGCGTGTACGTCACCGGCGCAAAGGCGCACCAGACCGGTTACATCAACTCCCACGAAGTGCTCGTTATGCCCACCATCGCCATGCGCGAGGGCGACGAGGACTACGCGATCTCCTTTGCTGTTCCGACCGATTCCGACGGCATCACGCTGATCTACGGCCGCCAGTCCTGCGACACCCGCAAGATCGAGGAGTATAACGACATCGACGTGGGCAACAAGGTATACGGCGGCCACGAAGTGCTCGTTATCTTCGACCACGTATTCGTACCGAACGATCGCATCTTCCTCAACGGCGAGATCAAGTTCGCCGGCATGATCGTCGAGCGCTTCGCGGGCTACCACCGTCAGTCCTACGGCGGCTGCAAGGTCGGCGTGGGCGACGTGCTGATCGGCGCGACCGCGCTGGCGGGCGACATGGCGGGTTCCGCCAAGGCCAGCCACGTCAAGGATAAGCTGATCGAAATGACCCACCTGAACGAGACCCTGTACTGCTGCGGTATCGCGTGCTCTTCTCAGGGCACCAAGACCAAGTCCGGCAACTACCTGATCGATCTGCTGCTGGCCAACGTGTGCAAGCAGAACGTCACCCGTTTCCCGTACGAGATCGCGCGTCTGGCGCAGGATTTGGCGGGCGGCCTGATGGTTACCCTGCCCTCCGAGGCGGACTACCGCAACCCCAAGCTGCATGACTACATCGATAAGTATTGCCGCGGCGTCGCCTCCGTTCCGACCGAGGACCGCATGCGCGTACTGCGCCTGATCGAAAACATGACCATGGGCACCGCCGCTGTCGGTTACCTGCCCGAGTCCATGCACGGCGCCGGCTCGCCGCAGGCACAGCGCATCATGATTGCCCGTCAGTCCAACCTCGAAATGAAGAAGGAACTGGCGAAGAAGATCGCTCGTATCGACTGATCTTCCTGCAGGGCCGTCTGATGAACACGGCCCTACCCCATAGGCACTCATGGAGCTCTTCTGTGGGTGCCTATGTTTGCAGTTACACGACAGCGGGGGCGGTGTGGAAGGCGGCGAACCGGCTGTTTTCCATACTGAAACCACTGTAAAAGGGGGAAATTGGCGCCATGCTGCGCTGCACCGTAAAATTCTGCGGCGGCTGCAACCCGCGGTATGACCGCGGCAAGGCCTATGACGCCGTGCGCACCTCCCTATCTCAAGCCGCCGTCTTTGAACTGCCGAGGGACGGCGTACATTACGACGTACTGCTGATCATCCGGGGCTGCACCGGCTGCGAATACCGCTATGAGGAAATAGACGCCGACCGGCGTTTGCTCATCGAAAACGCGGCCGACGTCCCGGCTGTCATAGAACAAATAAAGCAGATTCCGTCTGACAAAAGAGGAGGATGATAAAGATGAAGAAAGTAAGCATCATCACAGCGGAGGAAGCCGCCCTGAAGGTACAGGACGGCGATACCATCGCCACCGGCGGCTTTGTAAGCTGCGCCTGCCCGGAGGCCCTCTCCGGCGCGCTGGAAAAGCGCTTTTTGGAGACCGGACACCCCAGCAACCTGACCCTGTTCTTTGCGGCCGGTCAGGGCCACCGCGACGGCACCGGCGGCGACCACTACGGCCATGAGGGCATGGTAAAGCGCGTCATCGGCGGCCACTGGGACCGCGCGCCCAAGCTGGGCGATCTGGCGCTTGCGAACAAGATCGAAGCCTACAACCTGCCGCAGGGCGTTATCTCGCACATGTACCGCGATATCGCCGCCCACAACATCGGCACCATCACCCACGTCGGCCTGTACACCTTTGCCGATCCCCGCAACGGCGGCGGCAAGCTCAACGACTGCACCACCGAGGACCTCGTCAAGATCGTCAACATCGAGGGCGAGGAGCGCCTGCTGTACAAGGGCTTCCCGATCAACGTCGTGTTCCTGCGCGGCTCCTACTGCGACGAATACGGCAACTGCACCGTACATAGAGAGATCGGCCCGCTGGACGTCACCGCGATGGCGCAGGCGTGCAAGAACTCGGGCGGCAAGGTCATCGTGCAGGTCGAAAAGATCGTGCAGGGCGGCACGCTCGATCCCAAGCTCGTGGCGATTCCCGGCATCTACGTCGATTCCGTCGTCGTCGGTTCGGACGAAGAGAACATGCAGTGCCTCGGCATGCCGTATGACGGCGCGCTGACCGGCGAGTTCCGCATCCCCGTGGACGCGATTCCGCCCATCCCGATGGACGCGAAGAAGATCATCGCCCGCCGCGCCGCCATGGAGCTGCCCAAGGACGCGATCGTCAACCTCGGCACCGGCGCGCCTGAAAAGATCGCCAACGTCGCCGCGGAAGAAGGCATTTCCGATAACATGACGCTGACCGTGGAGGCTGGCTCCATCGCGGGCGTTCCCTACGGCGGCACCCAGTTCGGCGCCGCGGCGAACGCGATGTGCATCATCCCGCACAACGTACAGTTCGACTTCTATCAGGGCGGCGGCCTTGACGTTGCGTTCCTCGGCCTTGCGGAGACCGCGCCCAACGGCGACCTGAACGTTTCCAAGTTTGGCACCCGTCTGGCCGGCGCCGGCGGCTTCATCGATATCACCCAAAACGCCAAGAAGGTCGTTTACTGCGGTACCTTCACGGCCAAGGGCCTCAAGACCGACTGTGTCGACGGCAAGCTCGTCATCACGCAGGAGGGCGCGAAGAAGAAGTTTGTTAATTCGGTCGAGCACATCACCTTCTCCGGCGATTACGCCAACAAGGTGCACCAGCCCGTTCTGTACATCACCGAGCGCTGCGTGTTCGAGCTGCGCCATGAAGGCGTCACGCTGGTAGAAATCGCGCCCGGCATCGATCTGAAAACCCAGATCCTCGACCAGATGGAGTTCGTCCCCAAGATCGCCGACGATCTGAAGACCATGGACGAGCGCATCTTCAAGGATGAGCTGATGGGCTTGAAGCACGAGTAAAAGCCGCTCGTATTGCTGGCCTATCTTGCATCTATTCTGTGAAGGTTATGGGTATGTTGTTAATCTTTTCACATACTTTTTCAAAACCCCTTGCAAATTGAAAATAATTTGATAAAATATTAACGATGTGACCCATTTCCATATGTTTAAAACGCGCCGGTCACCCTCCGGCGCCCGTATGAGAGAAGAAAAGGAGAAACCATCAATGAACGTTTACATCTGTTCTGCTGCCCGTACCGCGATTGGCACCTATGGCGGCGCTCTGCGCGACGTACCCGCCGCTCAGCTCGGTGTTGCCGCCGCTAATGCCGCTATCGAGCGCGCCGGCGTAGACAAGGCCGCGATCAACGAAGTTCTGTTCGGTCAGGTGCTGCAGGGCGGCGTGGGCCAGAACGTAGCCCGTCAGGTTATGGTCGGCGCGGGCCTGCCCCTCACCACCCCGGCTATGACGCTGAACAAGGTCTGCGCATCCTCCATGCGCGCGATCTCGCTGGGTTCTCAGGTCATCCGTTCCGGCGAAAATCAGCTGATGCTGGTCGGCGGCTGCGAGTCCATGTCCGGCGCGCCGTACATTTCCCGCAACATGCGCTGGGGCGCTCGTATGAACGACGTCAAGTTCGTGGACATGATGGTTTACGACGGCGTGTTCGACGTATTCAACCAGTACCACATGGGCGTGACCGCGGAAAACGTTGCTGAGAAGTACGGCATCACCCGCGAGATGCAGGATCAGATCGGCTACGAATCCCAGATGAAGGCCGCTAAGGCCATCGAGACCGGCCGCTTCAAGGACGAGATCGTTCCGATCACCGTCAAGCAGAAGAAGGCCGAGATCGTATTCGACACTGACGAGCACTGCCGTCCGCAGACCACGCTCGAGGGTCTTGCCAAGCTGCGCCCCGCCTTCAAGAAGGACGGCGGCACGGTTACCGCGGGCAACGCCTCCGGCATCAACGACGCTGGCGCCGCGATGATCATCGCTTCCGAGGATTACGTCAAGGCAAACGGCCTGAAGCCGCTGGCTAAGGTGCGTTCGTTCGGCTCCGTCGGCTGCGATCCGTCCATCATGGGCATCGGCCCGATCGAGTCCACCCGTCAGGCGCTGTCCCGCGCAGGTCTGACCGTTGCCGACCTCGACCTGATCGAGTCCAACGAAGCGTTTGCCGCGCAGGCTGCCGCTGTTAACCGCGAGCTGGGCTTTGACATGGAGAAGGTCAACGTAAACGGCGGCGCGATCGCGCTGGGCCACCCGATCGGCGCTGCTGGCTGCCGCATCACCACCACGCTGATCTACGAAATGATCAAGCGCGACCTGACCATCGGCCTTGCCACCATGTGCATCGGCGGCGGCATGGGCGAAGCCATCATCGTCGAGCGCGACGAGCTCTGCAAGTAATTCTTTTGGAATAACGAAATGGGAAAACTGTCTGCAAATTAGTAATTATTGGAGGCAAACCATGCGGAGTGCCGGTTCAAATCAGCGCTCCGCCCCCATTCGTTTCTGGTATCAAACATATCCATATCGTAAATGATTAGGCGTTCGTAATTTCTAATTACTAATTCCTAATTACTAATTAACAAGAGGTGTATTTGGAAATGACCGATGTAGTGATCGAAAAAAAGGGTCATGTAGCGATCGTTAAGATCGAGCACATGCAGGCTATGAACGCGCTCTCCACCGACATGTACGCGCAGCTCGAAGAGGCGTTCGGTGAAGTCGCGAAGATGGACGACGTTTATGCCGTCGTACTGACCGGTTCCTCTGTCGTCAACAAGAAGGGCAAGACCGTTAACTCCTTTGTGGCCGGCGCGGACATCGCCGAGATGTCCACCAAGACCGTTGAGGAAGGCAAGTTCTTCGGCAACGAATCCAACCGCGTTTGCTGGATGATCGAAAACTTCAAGCGTCCGGTCATCGCCGCGATCAACGGCTTTTGTCTGGGCGGCGGCTGCGAGCTCGCCATGGCCTGCGACATCCGCCTCGCTTCCGAGAACGCCGCGTTCGGCCAGCCCGAAGTCGGCCTCGGCATCACCCCGGGCTGCGGCGGCACCCAGCGTCTGGCCCGCATCGTAGGCCTCGGCAAGGCAAAGGAAATGCTCTACACCGCCCGCGGCAACTACACCGCGCAGGACGCGCTGGCAATGGGCCTTGTCAATTACGTATACCCGCTTGAAAACCTGCTGGACGAAGCCGTCAAGCTGGCGGAAGAGATCGCCGCGCAGGCGCCGATCGCTGTTTCTCTGGTCAAGGAAGCCGTTAACGTCGGCATGCAGACCGATCTGAACTCCGCCCTCAAGTTTGAAGGCAACGTCTTCGGCCAGTGCTTCGCTACCGAGGATCAGAAGTACGGCATGGCTTGGTTCCTCGATAAGAACCGCGACAAGCCCGCCAAGGAGTTCAAGAACAAGTAAACCGTTTCGCCATCCATCAAAGCAGTAAGAGAGAGCTGCAACGAGAGAGAAGAGAGGTTTTTCATAATGAAAATTTGTGTATTCGGCGCGGGCAACATGGGTGCGCGCATTGCTGAGGTATTTCTTAACGGCGGTCACGATGTCAAGCTGTTCGACATCAAGCAGGATTTCCTCGATCGCGGCGTTTCGATCATCGACAAGGATCTGTCCTTCTTGGTTTCCAGAGAAAAGATTACCGAGGCCGACAAGGCTGAGCGCCTGAGCCGCCTTTCCACCACGGTAAACCGCAAGGACGCTTGTGAAGCCGAGTTCGTCATGGAAGTTATTCTGGAGCGCATGGATCTCAAGATCGACCTGCTGCAGGAGCTGGACGGCATTTGCCCGCCCCACACGATCTTTGCATCCAATACCTCGGGCCTGTCCATCACCGAGATGGCCGCTTCCATTCCGCACCGCGCCGACAAGTTTATCGGCTGCCACTTCTTCAACCCGGCACAGATCATGAAGCTGGTCGAGGTCGTTCGCGCCATCCAAACCTCTGACGAAACCTTCCAGTTTGCATACGACCTGATGGCCGCGCTGGGCAAGACGCCTGTCGCCGTGGACGAAGGCCCGGGCTTTGTCGTAAACCGCATGCTGATCCCGATGATGAACGAAGCCATCGGCATCTACGCGGACGGCATCGCCAGCCCTGCTGATATCGACATCGCGATGCAGCTTGGCGCGAGCATGAAGTCCGGCCCGCTGCACACGGCGGATCTGGTTGGCCACGATGTAAACCTCGCTATTATGGAAAACATTTATCACGAGACCGGCGACACCAAGTACCGCCCGCATCCGCTGCTCCGCAAGATGGTGCGCGCGGGCTGGCTGGGCGTTAAGACCGGTAAGGGCTTCTTCGATTACGACGGCCCGTTCGGCAAGGAGATCATCAAGTAAGCCCCTTGGCCGATTTCCAACAACGGCAAATCCCCGTCAGGTTTTTCCTGACGGGGATTTTTCTTCCTATTTTTGTGTGAATATATTACCATTGCGCTAAAAAGTTATCACTATTTGCACAAGCGATTATAGATTATTTTGTTTGTTTCGACAAACTTCCTGTCATTCTATGGATTTTGTCGAAAAAAAGAGATATAATGTCATTTGTACGGAAACATGACGCGCACCATGGCGGCCGAAACGGCAAAAGCCGTCAAGTCTGCGCAAAGAGCGGCAAACACCATATAACGCATTTTGGATAGCCCCAAGTGCCCGCTATATACGCTGATGGTATATAGACTAGTCTCTGAAGAACCCAGCATCACCGCCGCGACGCGGCCGGCGTAGCTATCCGGTCCGCATCGCTGCATAATCTCGCTGCCCAGCGCCAGCCCTCCGCCGCCGCTGATCGGCTTTAGCAGCGTCAGCGCCGCGCACTCCTGCGGTATCCCAAACAGATTCAGCACCGGCGCCAGCGCGGCCGCGGCTATGTCTATCGCGCCGGAAGCGCGCAGCATGTATACAACGGTAAGCATGCCCACCATGGTGGGCAGTATGCTTACCGCTGTCTGCAAGCCGCTCTTCGCCCCCCGCAGGAACGTTGGGAATACATCCACACCTTTATACAGTGCGTATAATCCAACGGCGGCCAGCATAAGCGGCACCAACCCGGCTTGCATTAAACGCATGGTTTTGCACTTCACCCTTTCCTGATTTGACGAGCTATTCAATTTTTAGGAAATACTTTAGGAAATGTTTTGCATTTCGACAAATTTTTCGCTTTCCATGTGCAATAATACAAAATGTAATTGGGTCCGCTATTTCCCCCGATTTTTCTCCGGGAACAAAGGGCGCATCAGCCGCCCGCTGATCAATACCGCCGCAACAGATGTAATCGATGCCACCCATACCGCCGGCATAATGTCAAACGGCGCCGCGGAGCCGCAGGCGCCGCGCACCGCCGCCACGGTGGATGGAATGAGCTGGATCGAAGCGGTGTTCAGCGTGATCAGCGTCAGCACCGTGTCCGGAGAGCCGCGCCGCCCCTCAAGGGTGTACAGGCGGTCCACCGCCTTAAGCCCCAGCGGGGTAGCCGCATTCGACAAGCCAAGCAAATTGGCCGTTACATTGGCGCTGACCGCCTCCATCGCCTCTCTATCGCGCGACGCCGCGCCGAACAGAGGGCGAAGCACCGGCATGAGCAAACGCGAAAGCTTTTCCGCCAATCCGGACGCGCTGATCAGCTCCATCAGGCCGCTCCAAAAGCACATCAGCCCGGCGATGCTGATGGCAAGCGTTACCGCCTCCGCCGCTCCCGTACTTACTGCCGCCGTTACCGCGTCCAACCGGCCGGTGGCAACGCCACAGACCAGCGAAAGCACCAAAAAACAGACCCATACAACGGAAAGCACCCGGCTTTCCCCCCTTTCCCTCGCACGCAAGTCCCTTTTGAGGGCTTGGTGATAGAAATGAAAAGACCCAACAAAGAAATGAAGGAGTGTTACACATGAAATCCACCGGCATTGTTAGAAAGGTCGATGAACTCGGAAGAATCGTTCTCCCCATCGAGCTGCGCAGAACATTGGATATCGACGTAAAGGATGCGCTCGAAATCTACGTGGACGGCAACCAGATCATCCTGAAGAAGTACGAGCCCGCCTGCGTCTTCTGCGGCAACGCGAAGGACGTTATCCATTACAAGAACAAGAACGTCTGCAAAGCCTGCATGAAGGAAATCGCCAGCCTGTAAGATTCCCCCGGCATATTTACGGCCGCCCCTCCGCCAAAGGAAGGGCGGCCGCCTTTTTATGGCCTGCCTGCCGGTGAAGCCGCTTTTACGCGGTACTTTTCCCGAGTCGCCATGCCGCCGCGGATGTGGCGTTCGTTTTTATTCTTGCGCAGCACGGCCTGCACGCCGTCGAACAGCTCACGGTTCAGCGTTTTCAGCCGCGTGGTAATATCCTTATGTACGGTTGATTTAGAAATACCGAACCGCGCCGCCGTTTGCCGCACGGTCGCCTCATGCTCGATCATATAATGTGCGAGCTGGATCGCCCGCTCCTCGGGTAAGCCTTTCACCGTCGTCCCCCCTGCCGTTTCGCACTGTCGTTACTAACACTGTATGCAGGGCGTCCGGCGGGTAGACCCGCGAAATAAAGAACAGCCGGGAAAGCAAGCGTAGCTTGCTTTCCCGGCTGTGAGGCTGTCGAAACAAAGCCCCATTTCGATCGAGTATTCCGGCTTCTGCGCGCGCCTTACAGGCACACTTGAAGTCGGTTTGTAAAAAAACCGAGATACATGCTCAATGTCATTTAGTTAAGCTTTCCCGGTTGTCATTCTGAGGAACGTAGTGACGAAGAATCTCGCGCGAACGCGCGATTTTCGGTAAGGAACGCGCGTTCGCGCGAGATCCTTCGCTCCGCTCAGGATGACAAACCCTTAACTTAATGACATTGGATACATGCTCCCGGTTTTTATGAATTTTGCCGCAAGCGGCAAAATCCTATTTTATGCACGCTGCGGCGTGAGGACTTTTTCGACATGCTTTCCCGGCTGTTTAGCTATCTTCTCATCAGCGCGCCGATGCCGTGCGTGTGGTAATCGACCAACAGGGTGATGCTGCGCCGCACCCCGCGCGGCCGGACGCGGCTTTTCAGAATTTGTATGAGGCCGTCGATCAGGTTATGTACGATGATCTTTGCGAGCAGCTCGCGGTCATCGTCGTCGGCCAGCAGCGGCTCTGTCTTGGCCGCCAGAATGTCAATGAGCGTAGCCTTAAGCCCTTCGTACCGCGTGCCCTGCGCCTGCTCCATGATCAGCAGCAGGCCGTATTTTTCGTTCAGGCAAAGCTGGATAAACGCTTCGTCCACCAGCAGCTGATATTCCGGCATGCCGACCGCGGGATCGAACCGTTTGTCTCGCAGGCGCAGCACCACGCTGCGCAGGCCGTCGGCCGCGTTATCCGTCAGCTCATAGAACAAATCCTGCTTGCTTTTAAAGTAATGGTACATGTTGCTTTTGCTGATATTCACTTTATCCGCAATCATTTGCAGCGATGTACGCGCATAACCCCGCTCCAGAAAAAGGTGCTGCGATTCCAGCAAAATCTTGTGGCGCAGCTCATCCTTCAACGTCTGCATAATAAAGACCACCCATTCATTTCTGTATCTATTATATCAAATTTCGACCAAATGTCAATCGAACCCCTGTTCCTCGGCAAAAAATATTCCGGCGTTTCTGCCGCCGGAATACGCGCCTCGCGCTTTCGTTTTATTTGTCTTCCGCCGTCACCTTGGGCACATGCGGCCGGTCTTTCGTCGTGGCGAACTGAAACGCGACGCCCGATAAGGCCAGCAGAACGCCCACCAGAAGCGGCATCCACGCCGACCCTGTCGCCGCCCCCGGCATGAGCGAGATCAGCATCTGGCCCGCGTTCAGCCCGCCGCTGACGGCGCTGACAAGGATCATGACCACCCGCGTCGCCTTGACCGACGCAATGCCGATCAGCAGGCCGGCCAGCGCGCCCACCGTCCAGCCGAGCCATGTCGTTTCGATCAGCATGCGGCAAAGCAGCAGCGTCAGCCCGCTGGTAAACACGAATACGCCCGCCAGATACAGTTTAAATGAAACAAGCACCAGCAGAACGCCGATCGCCATGCTGAGCAGTACGCCCAGCGCCATGTGCAGCGCAAAATGCGAGCTAATCACGCCGCCCACAATAAAGCCGATCACAAAGCAGGTCGCCGCGATCCAAACACGCTGCAGCCGATACCCCAGAAAGCAGTTGACCAGTGCAAAAATAATACCGAACGCGAGCATAATCCCCGATAATCCGTCCAGTTCCATAAAGCTTCCTCCCCTATTTCTGATAGGACTATCATACCGCAAATTGCCTTATCATGCAACAAAACCGCACGAACTTATGCAATTTTGTACATTATTTACCCTTTGGCTCCTGGCATTCGCTGCATTCATCGTCGTGTAGGGATATCACGCCGCCGCATTTGGGGCAGGTAAACGCTTGGCGCTGGCTTTGCATAAACGCCTCCAGCCCTTCCGTCTCCACCGTCCGGCTATTCTGCATCAAGCTGGCATGATAGCGCTTATGATAGCTCTTTTCAAGGTTCTTGATTCGTTGACAGGGATATTCCGCGCACTGATAGCAATACGAAAGGCCCTTTTCGCGGACGCAGTCCTTGATTTTGCAGGCCCTGCAATGCTCCGGTTTGCCTTCGTCACTGTACAGGCAGCCCAAGCAAGGCTTCTTATGGTAGCAATGCTTATAGCAGACCGTGCAGTTCATCCCACAGGGCGCGAACATCCTCGGGTCCATCCGTTGCGGCATTTTCATACGCTTCCCCTTTCTGTATCGCCGTTTAGAGTATCATACCGCTTTTTCACACGTTGCGCAAGAAAAACGGCCGTGCACAAGCTGCACAGCCGTTTTTATTACTCATTTCTTTTATCAGCCGCCGAACACCTTGATCATAAAGCCCGCGGCGACAGCGGAGCCGATGACGCCGGCCACGTTCGGGCCCATGGCGTGCATGAGCAGGAAGTTAGCCGGGTTGGCCTTCTGGCCCTCTACCTGCGCGACGCGCGCGGCCATCGGCACGGCGGAAACGCCGGCCGAACCGATCAGCGGGTTGATCTTGCCGCCGGACAGCTTGCACATCACCTTGCCGAAGATCAGGCCGCCCGCCGTGGACAGCATGAACGCAAGCAAGCCAAGCACAATGATCTTGATGGTATCCCAAGACAGGAAGGTCTCCGCGACCGCCTTACAGCCGACAGACAGGCCGAGGAAGATCGTGATGATGTTGATCAGCGTGTTTTGCGCCGTATCGGACAGACGGTCCACCACGCCGCATTCGCGGAACAGGTTGCCCAGCATCAGCATGCCGATCAGCGGCGCGGTTTCCGGGATCAGGCCGACGACAATAATCGTGACCGCGACCGGGAACACGATCTTTTCCGCCTTGGATACCGGACGGAGCTGCTCCATTTTGATCTCGCGCTCCTTCTGCGTCGTCAGCGCGCGCATGAGCGGCGGCTGAATCAGCGGGATCAGCGCCATGTAGGAATAAGCGGCAATCGCAATCGCGGGCAGGAACGCCGGGGCGAGCTTGGAGGCCGTCAGGATAGCGGTCGGGCCGTCCGCGCCGCCGATTACGCCGATCGCCGCCGCGACCGCTTCCGGGAAGCCGAGCGCGAGCGCGAGCAGGAACGCGGAGAAAATGCCGAACTGCGCGGCCGCGCCGAGCAGCATGGAGGAGGGCCGCGCGATCAGCGGGCCAAAGTCGGTCATCGCGCCGATGCCGAGAAAGATGATGGACGGATAGATCGCGTGCTGCACGCCCTGATAGAACACCCACAGCATGCCGGGGCTGGTCATGGTGCCGTCCGCCGCGACGACCGGACCGTTCAGAAGGCCGGTGAGCGGAAAGTTGGCCAGCAGGATGCCGAACGCGATCGGCACGAGCAGCAGCGGCTCAAACTTCTTACCAATGCCGAGATAGAGCAGCACGCACGCGATGAGGATCATCACAAGGCTGCGCGGGTCCTGTACCATGGCGGCGAAGCCGGATTCGGTAATGATTTTTTCGAGCACACCGATGAAGGAAAAGTCTCCCATATTCGACGCCCCCTGTTACAGCGCGCACAGAACAGCGCCGGTATCTACGGCCGCGCCCTTTTGCACACTGACCGAAGAGACGACGCCGTCATGCGGCGCGCAGATCTCATTTTCCATCTTCATCGCTTCGAGGATGAACAGCACGTCGCCCGCCTTGACCTGCTGGCCGACAGCGCAGCGCACGTCCAGAATGGTGCCGGGCATGGGCGCCGCCACGCTCTCGCCGCCTGCGGCGGGCGCTGCCGCCGGAGCCGCCGGTGCGGGCGCTGCGGCCGGCGCCGCCGCGGGAGCCGCGGGAGCCGCCGGAGCGTCGCCCTTCAGCACGGCGGTGGCCTGCCCCTTTTCCACTTCTACTTCATATTGCTTGCCGTTCAGCGTTACGATATACTTCATGTCGATTACCCCCTTTTACAGTGCTCGAATGGATTTGAAAACAAGCTGGTCCGGCGTCACGCCGAGCTCGTCGCTGACAATGGCCATGATGCAGGCCGCGGTCAAATCGTTCACGCCGGAAAGCTGCACCGGCGCCGCCACCGGGGCGGGCGCGGGCACGGGCGGGCGAACGGGCGCGGGGCCGGGCGCCGCGGCTGCCGGCGCGGCGGACATGCTGCCCGCGATGGAACCGACCGCGCGGGAAATCGCCACGATGATGATGGAGAGCACCGCCAGCATGATGAAAACGATTACAATACCGGATACCGCGATCATCAGCGATTCCGTGGTCATATTGCCGATCAACATGGTTTACCCTACCTCCCTGATGGTGAACTGCGCGACAAAAGGCTTTTCCGCGTCGCGAATATCAAAATACTGCTCGGCCTGCTGCGGGAAGGCGATGTAGCTGAGCACGTCCTCCTCGCTTTCCGCGCGGCCGCCGAGGTATTCCTTCGCCTTGTCGAACTCAGGCTCCAACGTATCGGCATAGCGCGTGGTGAGCGGCTGTTCGCCGCCCAGCACCTTTTCCGCCAGCGCGGCGTCGATGCTGCCGGGCGCTTTACCGTATTCGCCGCGGATATAGCTTTTGATTTCCTTGCCGATGGACTTATACCGCTCGCCGAGCAATACGTTGACCGTCGCCTGCACGCCGACCATCTGGGAAAGCGGCGTTACGAGCGGCGGATAGCCCAGATCCTCGCGCACGCGGGGCGTTTCCGCCAGCACCGCGTCCAGCTTGTCAATCGCGTTCTGCGCCTTGAGCTGCGCGACCAGATTGGACAGCATGCCGCCCGGAATCTGGTAGACGAGCGCATCGGTCTTGGTCGACAGCACATAAGGATCGAACACGCCGCTCGCCGCGAATCTTTGCTGCACGGGAATGAAAAAGTCGTTTACTTTTTTCAGAATCTTGGTATCCACGCCGCAGTCGAAGCCCATCTGCGCCAGCGTATAGACAAGCGATTCCGTGGCGGGCTGGCTGGTGCCGCCCGAGAAGCACGAGGTCGCGCAGTCGATCCCGGCCGCGCCCGCCTCCGCCGCCTTCAGATAGGTCATGTAGCCAAGGCCCGTGGTCGCGTGCGTATGCACGTAGATCGGCAGGCTGATATTCTCCCGCAGCGCGCTGACCAGCTCAAAGCATTCCTTCGGGCTCATGATGCCCGCCATGTCCTTGATGCAAAGGCTGTGGCAGCCCATTTCCTCGATCTGCTTACCGAGCGAGACGAACAAATCAAGGTTGTGGATCGGACTGAGCGTATAGCAGATGCAGCCCTGCGCGTGGCCGCCCGCGGCGATGCATTCCTGTACCGCGACTTCGATATTGCGCATATCGTTCAGCGCGTCGAATATGCGAATGATATCCATGCCGTTTTCGATGCTTTTTCGCACGAAGCGGCGCACGGTATCGTCGGAATAATGGTGATAACCGAGCAGATTTTGACCGCGCAGCAGCATTTGCAGCTTTGTGTTTTTCATGTGCGATTTGATCTTCCGCAGCCGTTCCCACGGATCCTCGTGCAGATAGCGCAGGCAGGAATCGAACGTTGCCCCGCCCCAGCATTCCACCGAGTGATAGCCGGCCTGATCCATCTCGTCCAGCACAGCTTCAAAATCCGCAAACGGCATCCGGGTAGCGATCAACGACTGCTGCGCGTCGCGCAGCACGGTTTCCGTAATGTGCATTTGTTTCACGTTTCGATGCCCTCCTTTTAACCGCTAAAATAGGCCTTCGGTGGGAAAAGCCCCCTACTGACCCATTTTAATTACTTGTATTCTACCATTTTTATTGAGCCGGTGCAATGGCATTCTTGTGGAAATCGCCGAAATTCATAAATATTCGGGCTTTATATTTTCCATTCTCATTCTCGATTGACTTTTCCTTCGTTGTGCGGTATCATAAAAAGCGCGGACCGCATAAGCCTAGTATGTGATTTTTGCCGTCCCTTACCAGTTTTTCATTCCATATTCTCGCGCGCCGCGAAAAAAAATCATACGCCCCGGTAGCTCAGGGGATAGAGCAACCGCCTCCTAAGCGGTAGGTCGGACGTTCGAATCGTCTTCGGGGTGCCAAAAGGAAAAGCCGCACGTCTTGAGAAATCAAGACGTGCGGCTTTTCCTATTTTCTAAGCAACCCAAAGCGCCAATCATTGTGGGGCCCCGCGTCATCTAAATTGTCTTACCGGATCGCGGCGGCTCAGCGGCGCTTCACCGCCTGATGCAGCACCTGATAGAGATAGTCGGCGTCCACCGGTTTCGTCACGAAGCCGTTCATTCCCGCCTTCATGGCCGCGTCCACGTCCTCCTGAAAGGAGTTGGCCGTCATGGCGATGATGGGGAGGCTTCCGGCGTCCGGCCGGTCCATGGCCCGGATTTCCCGCGCGGCTTCCAGACCGTTCAGCTCCGGCATCTGGATATCCATGAGGACGGCCTGAAATTCCCCGGGCGCGCTGTCCCGGAAGAGGGCAACGGCCACCGCCCCGTTTTCGGCCCGGCTCACCTTGGCGCCCTGAAGCTCCAGCAGCTCGGTGGCGATCTCAGCGTTCAGGTCGTTGTCCTCGGCCAGCAGGATACGCAGCCCGTTCAGGGACTGCGGCTGCCCGGAGGACTCAGGCGCGGACGCTTCGCCGCCCAGAGGGAGGGACACCGTGAAGTAAAACTCGCTGCCCTGACCCAGCGCACTCCTAATTTTCAGTTCTCCGCCCATCAGTTCCACCAGCGTTCGGCTGATGGCAAGGCCCAAGCCGGTTCCCTGACTCTTGGCCAGATTGGGGCCCACCTGCTCAAAGGCGCCGAAGATTCGCTCCTGATGCTCGGGCGCGATGCCCACGCCGCTGTCCGCCACCTGAAAACGGTAGCTCGCCCGCCCGTCGCCCTGTTCCGTCTCGGTGACGGTAAGGCGGACCCACCCGCCGGAGGGGGTAAACTTGAACGCGTTGGAAACCAGATTGGTCAGAATTTGCTTGAGACGCACGGCGTCCCCCAGCACGGCGTCGTCGGTGAGGTCCCGCACCACCGAAAAGCTGATTTCACGCCGGCCGGCCTCCGAGGCCATCATGCTCTCCAGATCGGTCAGGAGCCGTTCCAGAGAGAAGGGCTCGCTCGAGACCGTCATCATGCCGTTGTCGATGCGGCTCATATCCAAAATGTCGCTGATGAGGCTTAATAAGTAGTGCGAAGAGGCGCGGAGTTTCAACAGATTCTCCCGCACGCCCTCCGAGACATCCTCTCTCCGGCAGGTGAGCTCACTCAGACCCACGATGGCGTTCATGGGGGTGCGGATCTCGTGGCTCATGCGGGAGAGGAACTCTCCCTTGGCCCGGCTGGCGGCCTCCGCCCGCTCCAGCTCGCCCAGCATGCGGGCGGCGCGGATGCGGGAACGGGCGACCACCAGCAGCAGCACGCCCAGCAGCAGAAAGATACCGGCGCATAGGGACACGAAAAGAAAGGGGTTGGCGTAGACCAGCTCCACCACGGAGAGGTGGCCTGCCCCCACCGAGATCAGGTTTTGATTGACCAGCGTGACCTTGTCCTCGCTGCTCAGGCTGTTGACGGCCTTGTTTAAAATGGTGAGTAGCTCCACCGTGGTGGGCCGGGGCAGCGCAAAGCAAATGTCGTTGCGATTGTTGACGAGGGTGTTGGGCACGACGTTGGAAAAGTGGTGCTCCTGAATGACCTGCTCGATCCGGGCGGAGAGGCCGTAAACGAAGTCCACCTCGCCCCGGTTTACGGCCGCAAGGGCATCCGGCACGTTGCGGTAGGTCCGCTCCTCGGCGGCCCGTATGCTGGCGGGGATATGCCGCCCCTCCATGACCGCGCCCACCAGCCCCTCGGCGGGGAAGCTGACCGACTTGTTCCGGGCGACGATGTCGTTGAGGGTGGCATAGGTGCTGGACAGGGCCATATCCAGCTCCACGCCCTCATCCGTCGTACCCAGAAAGGCGCCGAGCATATCGGCCTCGCCCCGGCGCACCAGCTCAATGGCCTCGGCATAGCTATCCGCGGTCACATAAGTAAAGGTAAGGCCGGTGTACGCCGCCACCCGGTCCAGAACGTCCGGGATCAGCCCATTGTGGAGGTTGTTGGCTGACTCCAAGCAGTAGAAGGGGTGCCACTGGTCCACCACCGCCACCGATACGGTCTGCTTCCGGCGAATGTATGCCATTTCCTCCTCGTTTAAAAAAATACTGGCGATGCCGCTGTCTGTGAAGTTGGCGTCGTAGCGGTCCTGCGCGAAGCTGGGGCTTGCGTCGGCAATCTTCTCCAGCGCCATGTTGAGCTCGGCCAGAATGTCCGGGCGGTCCGGCGTCGTGACGATATAATGAGGCTGGGAATCGAACGCGGCCACCGGGCGGAAGGCTTCGTCGCTGTCCGAGCTGTTGCCCAGCAGCATGTCGACCTCTCCATCCTTCAAATAGTGGTACAGGTTCCCTTCCTCGGACATCTGCTCGCCGCTGTAGTAGACGATGGTGCAATCGATTTGGTTGATGGTAAGAAAACTTTGCAGCCTATGGATATTCTCCTCGGCGCGGTCGTAGACGCCGATGGTCTTTCCTGCCATGCTCTCCCAGTCGTAAGCCCGTATGCTCTCATCGTCCCTGCGGGAGAGCAGAAAGGCTTTGGTATAACCCGCGTTATAGTCCGGGTAGGCGAAGTACTGCTCCAGCGCGGGCTGATAGTAGGCTCCGCCCAACAGGTCGTATTCCCCGTTCATAAAGCCCGAGAGGGCCGAGTCGCTGTCCATATCCACATATTCATATTTCCAGCCGGTGTAATTGGCAATTTCGTTAAGATAGTCCACCACGATGCCGTGCCGGTTGCCGAATTCGTCCGTTTCCGTGAACCCGGGCACCTGCGGGAACGGAACCTTTAAAATCCGTTCCGGCGCCGCTGCCGCCCGGACGCCGCCACAAAAGACGGATACAAACGCGACGGTCAGGGTCAGCAGCAGGGCCCCGCACCGCAAGACTGCCCGTCTTAAGTTGCTCATGTTGCGCTCCCCTTTCCCGGGACGGTACTCCCGGCTTATCGTTACATTACCCGTTGATACAGGCTGATAGGCCTTATTATGTTACCATAAAATCAATCGTCTGTCCAACCTTCCCCCACGGCGGCGCCCCCATATTTGGAGATCTCCTCCCGCTGTATGGCGTCGTATTCCGCCGTCACTTCCGCCACGCTCCGCCCCTGACAGAGCTGCTGGCTCAGCTCCCGCACGGTATCCCACACGTTAAAATGCAGGCGAAAGTCCTGATTGGGAATCTGCCCGCCCTCAGCCACGCAGGCGATCAGCAAATCCGACTGGGGAATGTCCGGGGCCGTGGCATTTCGGGAAGAAGAGATTTTCCCTTGATTGTTGGCGAAGGAATCCAGCGTTTCCGTCCGGCCCAGCGCCTCCACGATGGCGACGGCCGCGTCCAGATGCTGGGAGCCCGGGTTGACCGCCAGCCTCTGGTCGGCGCCCACAACGCAGATAGAGCCGCTTTCCAGCACCGGCAGGGGCGTCATTTGGATTTCAAACGGATAGCCGCGGAAGGCCTTGCCGCGATAGAGGGCGCAAATAAAGGCGCAGTTCCTCTCCGCGAAAAATTCCCGCTCTTCTTCCCGGGATGGCAGCGTGTCTAGCGCCCGCTCCGGGTCCATATACCCCTTGTCGATCAGCATTTGGAGGAATGCAAAGCCCTTTTCCATATAGGTGCTGACGGGCGTAGCGCCGTTCGACACGGCCTCCACCTTCTGCGCGCAGCCCTCCCCCTGATAGAGGTCGTATAGGCCTGCGCACATCACCGGGACCGTCAGTGCAAAGTCCTTGTTGGCGCCATAGGGCAGTATTCCGTTTTCCTTCAGCGTTTGGCATACGTGCAGGAATTCCTCCAGATTTTCCGGCACGTTCAGGCCATACTCGCGCAGCATATCCACATTCCATATAAAACCGAAACAAGTGTAGGACAGCGGAAGGGAAAATACCTTCCCGTCATAAGTGCTCTGTATCAGCGCGTCCTGAGACAGGTTCCCCGTGAAATCCAGGTCGGACATATCGTAGATATAGCCCTTCTCGTCAAATTCCAGCACGTCCTCCGCCGGGATCAGGTAGAGGTCGTCCGCTGTCCCCGAGGAAAGGCGTTTGAGCAGAAGCTCCCTGTAGGAAAGGCCCTCGTCCGCGTAAAAGTTGGCGGAATCGCTGTAAACCATGATATTGGTGCTTCCGTCCTGATTCAGAACTGTTTTGCAGCAGTCTTCTATGGCGTCCGAAACCTCTTCGTTCTGCGTGAAAATCGTGATGGGCGTTTCCGGAATGCTGTGGTCCAGATAGAGCTCGGGATCTGTCTGTCCCATTCCGCAGCCGGCCCCCACTAGGGCCAAAACCGTAAGAGCGACCAGCAGCCCCGCTTTTGTAAGCTTTCTTTTCATGATAACTCCCCCCGTATCGCTTTAATACCGCCGTCATGGCGATGATCTGCATGAGAAAAACCGAGCTAGACAGGGCGATCCCCCCACCCAAGCTTTCGACGGGTTATGTCCGAACGGACAGGCCGCCCCCTGCCGCATCTTCATCAGGGCGCCTGATTTTACTATCATTATACCGGATGAAAGAAGGAGATTCAATGAATTTTATCTTCACACAGTGGCTGCGCCGCGCGTGCGAAGCTTTCCACAACACCGAAGCCTTGCTGTCGAACGGCGTCAATCTGCTGAGTGAAACGTTGGCGCTTTCCGCTTACAATAAATTTCAAATTTTCTCTTGACATGGAGTAAACTCCAAGTGATAAGATGTCGGTAGGACAAAACACGAAGCAAAGGAGGCGCGATCATTGACCGAACCCAAATCAGGAATTTTTGAAAGAGGTCCCGCAAACACAGGCTATGCCCAGTATTTTATCGGCCAAAGTTATTTGAACATGCTCACGACTGAGGGGGTGGGCATCGGTAACGTGACGTTTGAGCCCGGCTGCCGCAATAACTGGCACATCCACCACAAGGGCGGGCAGATATTGCTGGTGACCGCCGGACGCGGCTGGTATCAGGAATGGGGCCGGCCCGCGCGCGAGCTTCACGCGGGCGACGTTGTCAACATCCCGCCTGAGACCAAGCACTGGCACGGCGCCGCGCGCGACAGCTGGTTCGTGCACCTTGCGGTGGAGGTACCGGCGGAAGGCGCTTCCAACGAGTGGCTCGAACCGGTCGGCAACGAGGAATACGATCAATTAACGTAAAGGAAGTCTTTTTACCATGCCACATATCGACATCACCATGTTCCCCGGGCGGGATCATGACACCAAAGCCGCCCTCGCGCAAAAGGTACAGCGTTTTATCGCACAGGACCTTGGCATAGAGGAAAGAGTCGTATCGGTATCCATCCGTGATATCCCCAAGGACAAATGGGCCGAGCACATGGCCGCATTTGCAGAGGATACCCAATTCATCAAGCCCAAGGTCTGACCGGGGGCGCATAAAAAAGCGGTCCGGCAAGGAGCTCGCCTGATGGCGGCGCGCCCTTGCCGGACCATTTATTATGCAAGACAGGCTTGTATCACACGGTACAGCTCGGCCACATCGATCGGTTTGGCCAGATGGCTGGTCATACCGGCTTGCTTCGACGCGACGACATCCTCCGCGAACGCGTCGGCGGTCATGGCGATAATCGGTACCGTCGCCGCGTCGGCGCGGGAAAGCGCACGGATGACGCGGGTCGCGGCCAGACCGTCCATCACCGGCATTTGAATGTCCATCAGGATCAGCGCGTAATGCCCTTCCGGAACGTTTTCAAACCGTTCTATCCCCTGCTTGCCGTTGCACGCCGTGTCGACGATCGCGCCGGTCCGCTGCAACAGCTCAACCGCGATCTCACGGTTCAGTTCGTTATCTTCTACCAGAAGCAGGCGCTTGCCCGAAAAATCATAAGTGGGCTGCACGCTTTTTTCCGCCTTTTGCTGCAAAACGTATCTTTTAATCCCATAGCACAGCGTGGAGCGAAAAATCGGCTTTTGCAAAAAACCGTTGACGCCCGCCCGCTTTGCGACATCCTCGATATCGCTCCAATCATACGCGGACATGATGAGGATGGGGAATTGACGGCCCACCTTCTCGCGGATACGCTCGGCGGTGTGCAGGCCGTCCAGCTCGGGCATTTTCCAATCCAAAATGACCGCGTCGTAATCGCGCCCTTCCCGGCTGGCCCGCACGACCTTTTCCACCGCGTCCGCTCCGCTGGAGGTGCATTCCGCTTTGACCTGCAATTCACCGAGCAGCTGCTCCAAATATTCCAGCGTGTACGCGCCGTCGTCCACCACGAGGACCTTTAGCTCCGGGAACCGGCAAAGCTCCGTCGCGGTATCGTCGATCTCCATGGGCAGGCGGACGACAAAGGTCGTGCCAACGCCCACCTCGCTCTGCACCTCGATGCTGCCGCCCAGCAGCTCGACAAGGCGTTTGGTGATCGCCATGCCCAGCCCGCTGCCCTCGGTCTTATCCACGCGGCTGTCCTGCTCGCGGGAAAAGGGATCGAAAATGTGTTCGAGATAGCCTGCGCTCATGCCGATGCCCGTATCCGCCACCCGAATGCGCAGTTCCGCGTCGGCCGGCGCTGCCCCCGGAAACTCTTCAATATCCACCGTCACCGCGCCGCCGGACGGCGTGAATTTGGACGCGTTGGACAGCAGGTTGATCAGGATCTGCCGCAGGCGCAGCGCGTCCGAGCAATAACGCTCGTGCCGCACATGATGCAGCTGCACGGCAAACTGCTGCTCCCTCGCCTTGATGCTCGGCTGTGTGATCGTTACCACGTTTTCCAGCAGCTCGGGCAGGGATACCGGCGCGGTATTGATCGCGATATTGCCGTTTTCGATCCGGCTCATGTCCAGCACATCGTTGATCAGGCCCAGCAAATGGCGGCTGGACAGCTCGATCTTGCCAAGGCAGTCGAGCATTTTTTCCGGCTCGTTCAGGTGCGCCTTGGCAATATCCGTCATGCCGACGATCGCGTTCATGGGCGTGCGGATGTCATGCGACATATGGGATAGGAAATCCGTCTTGGCGCGGCTGGCATGCTCCGCCAGTTCAAGCGCCTGTTGCAATTCGCGCGCCTGCTGCTCCAGCTTTTCCTGCATGCTGCGCAGCTCGGTCTCATTGGTGATGTCGATAAAGATCGCCAGATAAATAAAGTCCCCGCCCTGCCGGTCGACGCAGGAGGCGTTGACTTGCAGCCAAAAGGTCTTGCCCGCGCTGTTTTCCACATGGATCACAAAATGCACCGGTTTTCCCGCGGACAGCTCCTGCCGGTGGGCGCGGATGACTTCCTCGTTCTGCTTCAGGTTGTTTTGAAAAATAACGGCGGCTGTGTCGATCCGGCTGCTTCCCGCGCCGAAAAACGTATTGAACTGGCTGTTTACTTCCATGATTCGGATATGCATTTCCGGGTCAATCCGGTATTTTGCCACAAAGCCGGGCAAATTGTCATAGGCGGCCGTTTGCTCGATCCGCTGCTGCATGCTTTCCGTGACATCGGTCATAACGGTATAGGAGACCTGCCGACCGTCGATGTATTCATCCGTGAAGGTGGCCGTCATCTGCACCCAAATGTATTCCCCGCTCTTGCGGCGCATTCTGGAAGTGAGGATGTAGCCGTTCCTTCCGGTGGACAGCGCCTTCATGACGGCGTCCGTCAATTCCGCAAGCTCCTTGTCATCGTGTATGCCGAGCGCGTCGTTTACATAATAAGTATCGCAATGGTTGTGGTATAGCGCTTCGTATTCCTCTTTGGGGTAGCCGATCAGATCATAATAAAACGAGTTGGCCCACACCATTGTAAAATGTTCATCCAAAAGATGCTTGCTGACGCTGACATGCAGCATATTCATCAGCGTTGCATATTCATAATCCTTCCCTTGGGTCGTCATATCCATATTGAAGCCTTTCCTTTTTCAGGTCGCAATTCGCTTCCGCCTGTCTTTCCCGTGTTGACTATAGGTTTATTTTATTCCTTCTCCAATGAATAAGCAAGTGTTTTGTACCGCGCCAAACTATGGTATACTGGTTGCAGATCAGGCCAAGGGAGGGCGACCGGTGAAAGGGGAAAACATTCTATACGAAACGCTGTATCAATCCATCCTCACGCAGCTTTACAGCGGCGCGATCCGCTGCGGGCAAAGCTTGCCCTCCCAGCGGGAGCTCTGCCGCCAGTATCACGCGGGCATCACCACGGTCAGAAGGGTCATCCGCATGCTGGAAGCGGATGGGTATATCCACGCCGCGCCGGGCAAGCGCGCGGTCGTTTGTTTTGATGAAACGGATGAAGGCTATGTATCCGCGCTGCTCCAGCGGCGCGAGAGCATCCTTGATCTTTATGGCGGGTTGGAGCTGATCATGCCGCCGCTATACGCCAAAGGGGCGCAGCGCGCCGATACCGGCGCGCTTTACGCCGTGATACGCGACCTGCGCCAAGAAACCGAGGAATTCCGCATCCATAGGCAGGTGTCGCGTTTTCTCACCACGCTGCTCCTGCCTTGTCAAAATCCGGTCATCATGGATCTGCGGGCGGACATGGAGCATTACGCGCGCCTTCCGTACCTGCCCTCCTCCCGGCTCGCCAATCCCTTTTCGACAAGCGTCGCGCTGGCGGAAGCCACCCTTGCAAGCATCTTGCAGCCGATTGAACAGCGCGACCCCGCGGCGCTGACGCGGCGGCTGGAAAAGCTGTACCGCGACGGGGCAACGCGCGCCGCCGTCTATCTGGACGGGCTGAACCAGCGGTATCCCGCCGAGCGCCCCGCAGTCGCTTATCAGTGGTTTTGCGGAAAGGGACACGTTCCGCTGTACACCGTCGTGGCCCGCAGCCTTTATAAACGCATGGAAGCCGGCGCGTTTGACGGAAGCGCCTACCTGCCCTCCGTTCCCGCCCTGATGAACACCTATGAAATCTCCAAATCGACCGCCTGCAACGCCGTTGCGCTGCTCAGCGACATCGGCGCCGTCCGCGTGCTGGATAAAAAGGGCATCGAACGGCGGATAGGCGGCGCGCTGGCGCCGCTTCGGCTGGATATTCCGGTGATCTGCGAGCACCTTGTTTTATATTTGGATGTGATGCAGATTCTCTCCGTCTGCACAAACCGGCTTTCCCATGCCGCCGCCGCCACGCTGGACGCGCGGCAGGCGGAGGCGCTCGCCGCTATGTGGCGCGATTCGGTCGAACGGCGCACCACACACATCGTGCAAATGCTGTTGGAATTTTTGCGGCGGCACGCGCCGTATCACTGTCTGCGCACCATCGTCCGGCAGTTCGACGATATTCTGATTTGGGGCCATTACCTAAACCGGTTGGCGCCCGCTCCCGAAGAGCAAAAAGCTCTGACACAGCAGATCACGCAGGCCTTTTCATCGCTGTGCGACGCGCTCCAGCAAAACGATCTGCATCGCTTCTCCGCCTGCTTTCAGGCCGTTTTTCAGGCGGCTTATCATCATTCCCGCAACCGGCTGCGGCGGCATCCCACGCTTGCCGCCCAGCTCCCCGCGAGTTTCAGTTGACGCCGCTTTGCTCCGGCTCGCCGAAAAACAGCGCGGTCAGATCGTCCATCCACAGATCCGCGCCGTTGGTCTCCATGCAATATGCCGCGAGCAAGGCGTTATCGGTCACAAGGCCGTCCACCTGACAGCGCAGCAGTTTGTTCAGGGTCTTGATCGAATTTGCCGTCCAGCCATAGATTTTTTTGTGCTGGGCGTGCGCGTCCGCCACGGTTTCCAGCGAAAGCGAGCTGGTCTCCACGCTGTAACTATCCACATACGGCAGGTCGTAGCGGTCGGAGATCAGCAGCGCGGAGATATAGACCGTTTCTATTTCCGGAGCCAGCTGTTTGACGCGGCGCAGCGTTTCCAAATCCATCGAGGCGATGCTGCACTGGGTTTCCATGCCGTATCGCCGGATCGTGTCCAGCACGGCCCGTTCCATCCCGCCGGGGCCTTTCAGTTCGATCATCAGATCGATGCGGTCTTTGGCCGCGCGCAGCATATCCGCCAGCGTGGGCACCGGCTCGCCGGCATAGGCGGGAGAAAAAGAAGCGCCCGCGTCGAGCGGACGCACCTCCGGCCACGCGGCCTCCCGCACCGTCAGGTCCGCGCCGGTCGTTCGCCGGAAGTCAGAATCGTGTAAAACGATGAGCGTGCCGTCGCGCAGCTGCTGAACATCGATCTCGGCCGCGTCCGCTCCGTCCCTTATCGCGTTATGCAGCGCCGCCACGGTGTTTTCCGGCGCGAACAGGCCGCCCGCCCGGTGCGCGACGATCTGCGTTTCATGCTCTCCCGCGCTGAAAAACGCGCCGCCCAGCTCGGTCTCGCTCATAAAAAGCAGCATTACGACCGCGGTCGCCGCAAACAGGCTTCGCCCGATCAGCTTTTTCGCGAGCTTTTTTGGGCGTTTTTCCTTTGCCGGGCGCTTTTCTGCGCGGTAAGTATGGTATAGTGAGATGATGACGGCGCATAGTAACACAGAGACCACCGCGCCCATGCTCACGGTATTAAGCCGCTGTAAAATTACCATATAAAACGCAAAGCGCACGCGCGCCTGCGCGGGCGGAAACAAGATCCGGCAGCCGGCGGCCACCAGAATCACGGCCACCGCCGCCGCGAAAAGAACGGTCGCGGCCAGCAGCGCGCCAAGCAGCAGCATGGTCCCGCCCGTTTTGACCCTTCTCCCCCGGATGAGCCGCAGGCTTTCGCGCCATGCCGCCGGGAAAGAAGCGCCGTGCAGCAGCATCGCCGGCATGCCGAACACAAAACCGAACAGCAGCAGGTTGCACGCTATGATGATAGCCGCGTACGACAGCGCCAGCCGGGGCGTCGACCGCAGGTATTCCGCAACAAATTCGGGTACCCGCACCGTTTGCAGCCAGCCGCTCGCCATGGAAAAAACAGAAAGCAGCAGCGGCAGCGCCAAAGAAAGCACCGCGACCTTTTTTGGGCGGAACAATCCGGCGGTGCGCTTGCCCCCCTCTTTCCACATATCCCAAAGCGTGATACGCCGCCGCTCCCACCCCGCTTCGCAATACATCAGCAGTGCGACCACCTCAAACAAAAGGTAAAACGCGAGCAGAAGCAGCGTGGCCGCGATCAAAAGCAGCGCCAGCGGCGACCGGAGCAACGCGCCGATGTCCTGCTGCCCCACATGCGGCAAGCCGAGCAGGCGCGGCAAGATGGCAAGCTGCACGCGGATTTCCGGGAAAAGGAAGGCATACCCTATGGTTTTATAGATCACCGCAAAGCCAATGAGCGTATCCCAGTTGCGCAGCACCATGCCAAACACTTCGGCCACACGCTTTCTCATTCGCTTTGCTCCTTTCTCTCTTGTTTTTCCATTCAAAATGCGCTAAAATAAGCTTTGGCATTTCATTAAAGATCAGGGCGCTGCGGCACGTACCGCGCGGCAGCACAAAGGGGGGATTTTGCCTTGACCGTGATTTATGCGATACCTGTGACCAAAACCGATCCGGACGACCCGTCCGCCCGTTCTCTAATCGCGCCCGACCGGCTGGAGGAATTGGACCGCCGCCACGGCCCCGCCCGCGCGCAGGGCTTTGCCGCGACGCTTCTGTTGGAATACGCGGTGGCAAAGCTGTTCCCGTCCATCCCGCACCCGCTCGCCATCTCGGTGGCCGAGGGGGGCAAGCCCTGCCTCGTCGCGCAGCCCGGCGTGCATTTCAGCCTGTCGCATTCGGGCGCGTGGGCGGTCTGCGCGGTGTCCGACCATCCGGTCGGCGTTGACATTGAGCGGCGCGAGCCCGGCCGCCGCGATATCGCCGCGCGCTTTTTCCACCGGGAAGAGGTGCGCTATCTCGATAGTCTGCCCCTGTACCGGCGCGAGGATGCGTTTTACTCGCTCTGGGTGCTCAAGGAAGCGTTTGTCAAGGCGACCGGCCGGGGCCTTTTGTTGCCGCTGCGCAGCTTTTGTATTCGTCTGCGGGCGGACGTGCCCACGCTCGAATACGACGAAGCGGATCGCCCGTATTCGCTCGCGCTCGTCCCCTTTTCCGATCCTTCGTACCGGTTGGCGGTCTGCACCGAGGAAGCAAACGCCAAAGCGCCGGTGCTGGAAATCATGGATTGATCATGAAAAGCATACAAAAGCCGCCGGGACCATGGTCCCGGCGGTTTTGTATGCTTTTAATTTTTCTCCAGCGCCGCGCGCACCGCGGTCGCTAATTGGTCGGAACACGAGGTGCCTCTGCCGTTGCAGGAAATGCCTTTAAAATATCCCTCGATCTGTTCGACCGTCATGCCCTCTACCACGCGGCTGATCGCCTGTAGATTGCCGTTGCACCCGCCCATAAAGGATACGTTGTGCACCGTGTCGCCCTCCATGTCGAATGAAATGCGCATGGAGCAAACGCCGCGCGGCTTGTAGTCAAAATGCTTCATTGTCGGTTGTAGTCTCCTTTTGTCTCACAGCAGCGTACGGATATAGCGCGCGGCCTCGATAAAATCCGCCGCCTCCGTGTGGGGGCAGGCGTTTTCCGGGCGGTCCAGCCCGGTCCAGTTGAGCCAAACGCCCGGTATGCCGCAGTCGTACGCGCCCTGCACATCGTGCAGGAAGTTGTCGCCCACCATGACCGCCTCCTCCGGCAGGCAGCCGCATTTTTGCAGCGCCAGCTGAAAGATGGGCGGCGCGGGCTTGTCGCGCCCCGCCTCCTCGCTCGAAACAAGGAAATCAATCAGATCGGCAAGGCCCAGCCGGTCCAGCTTATCAAGCTGAATATCGGCCAGCATATCGGTGCACACGGCGGTTTTTACTCCGGCGGCGCGCAGGTCGCGCAGCAGCTCGGGCACGCCCGGGCGGCGCTCCATTTTATCAAACACCGCGTTCCAATAAACCGAAAATACCGCGCGCGCATAGCGCACCGCGTTCAAGCCCATGCTTTCGAGCGCGCCCTGCGCGGCCAGCACGCGGTCGTGCAGCGGCGGCATGCCCGGCTGCATACGCGCCAGCTTTTTACGCGCGGCGGCAAAGGCCGCGACAAATTCCTGTCCGTTTACGCCGAGCGTTTCCTCCGCAAAGCGGGCCAGCTGTTCGTACGCGTAAGCGTCGCCCGCCATAAAGCTGGCGTACAGCGTATCGTCTAAATCAAAAAATACCGCTTTTAATCCCATTTTTTCCTCACAGCAAATTTTCGTTGTATACCGCGCGGCTGCCGCCGACGAATTTCGGCCTGCGGCGCGCGCAGATCAGCGTCGCTTCGCCGATGCGCTTTAGGCTGATCCGCAGCGGAACGACCACCGGCTTGATATGCATGCCGATAAGCGTACCGCCGATATCCAGACCCGCTTTGGCGTTCTGCCGCACGCTTTCCACCGCGACCGGATCCGCAAAGCGCCGGTACGCCGTCGTTGCGAACGAACCGCCCGCCTTGGGCTGCGGCACAACGTTTACTTCATCGAGCGCAAAGCGTTCGTACGCGGCGCGCTCGACGACGAGCGCGCGGTTCAAATGCTCGCAGCACTGCGCGGCCAAATAAATATCGCGCTCGCGCAAAACGCCGTATATGCCTTCAAACGCGGCCTCGGCCACTTCTACGCTGGAATGGGTGCCGATCTTCTCACCCGATATTTCGCTTGACGAACAGCCGACTACAAGCAGATCGCCCGCGCGCAGCTTTGCCTGATCGCATACCTCGGCGGCCGCCTGCGCGCACTGCGCCTGTATTTCATTCAGCTCCATGGTATTTTCGCCTCCTTTTGATAGAAACAGTATACCACAGAATGAACATGGGCGCACGCTTTCACGCCATTTTTTTATCCGGCATACACTGACAGTGAGGTTACCCCTCAATACCGTCTAAGCTGAAGGAGCAACTCGTTATGAATATGCAATACACAGGCCCGGATCAGGCGCTGCCGGCAGACAGCATCGATCCGCGTCTGCTATCTCTGGCAATGGGCTTTGTCCCCGCGCAGAGCTTTGATACGCCGTACGAACCGGCGCTCGCGCTTTCCCGCGGCACGATATTTCCGGCGCTGGATAAACCTTTTCTGGGTGAGGAGGCTGTGCCGCGATGACTGAACGTGAGAAGCTTTTAAACCGTGTGCGCATGTATGATTTCGCGCTGGTCGATGTGATCGAGTATCTCGACGGCCACCCGAAAAACAGCGCCGCGCTCGCCTACTATAGTAAAATGCGCACAGCCTTTGACAAGGCTGCCGCCGAATACGAAGATCAATTCGGCCCGCTGACCGCGCGCGAGGTCGACACCCGCACCGGCACTTGGCGCTGGATCGACGACCCGTGGCCTTGGGAAGGAGAGGATAACTGATGTGGTCATACGATAAAAGATTACAATTCCCCGTCAAAATCAAAAATCCGGACCCGCAAGCCGCTAAAATAGTTATTACGCAGCTTGGCGGACCGGACGGCGAACTGGGCGCATCCATGCGCTACCTCAACCAGCGTTACGCCATGCCCTATAAGGAATGCAAGGGTATCTTGACCGATGTCGGCACCGAAGAGCTGGCGCATCTCGAAATGATTGCGGCGATCGTTTACCAGCTGACGCGCAACCTGACGCCTGAGCAGATCAAGGAAGGCGGCTTCGACGCCTACTTTGTCGACCATACCACCGGCATTTACCCGCAGTTCGCATCGGGCACGCCGTGGAGCGCCATGACGTTCCAGTCCAAGGGCGATCCGCTGACCGATTTGTTTGAAGATCTGGCGGCGGAATCCAAAGCCAGAACGACGTACGACAACCTGCTGCGCCTGATCGACGACCCCGATGTGCGCGAGCCGCTCAAGTTCCTGCGCGCGCGTGAAGTCGTGCATTTCCAGCGGTTTGGCGACGCTCTCAGAGTCGTTCAAGATAATTTGGACGCGAAAAACTATTATGCGTTCAATCCGGCTTTCGACGTTCGTCCCCCTGAAAAACCGTGGACGCCGCCGCAGCCCCGCATGGACGGCAGCGACCTAGTCCCGCCCGAAATGCAGCCGCCCTCTAATATGAAGAAATAGGGTTGCAGCCCTAATTGATACTGTTTTCGCCCCGTCCTTGCGCCGTTCGCGCAAGGACGGGGTGTTTTTCAAATACGTCGCATATTTTTGTGCAATTCAACATTTTATTTCCCAATTATTTTGTATAATTTTGTTGATTTATCCAAATCCGTGTTGTACAATAACCATAAGATTTCATATTGTGGGTTATTCTGTATGAACAAAAGGAGATTTTTCTATGTATCTTGCGCACCGCACTGAAGACGGCCGCGAGCAGCCGCTCATCGCACACCTGACGGCGACTGCACAAAATAGCGCAAGCTTTGCAGCGCCGTTCGGCGCACAGCAGCTTGCATATCAAATTGGTCTGGCGCACGATCTCGGCAAATACTCGGACGCGTTTCAAAAACGTATCCGCGGCTACAGTCTGCAAACCGATCACTCCACCGCAGGCGCACAGGAGATTTACAAAGTCTGCGGCATCGGAGTCGCCTACTGTGTCGCCGGACACCATGGCGGCTTACCGGACGGCGGCGCGCGTACCGATGCCGCCGACGGACCCACATTATCAGCGCGGCTAAAGCGTGCCGTGGCGCCGTATCAGGCTTTTTCCACAGCGGTCTCCTTATCGCGTCCCTCCTTCCAGCCGCCGCGCGTCATAGGACAGGGCGGTTTTACAGCCGCCTTTTGGACACGCATGCTGTTTTCCTGTTTGGTGGATGCGGATTTTCTGGATACCGAAGCATTTATGCGGCAGGATAAACCACCGCGCGGCCAGTCAACCGAGATGCGCACACTGCTTGACCGTTTGGAATCCTATATTCAGCATTGGATGAAGCCACAAACGCCGCTCAACCAAGCGCGTTGTGATATCCTACGCGCCTGCCTAGATGCCGGCTCCACACAGTTTCCGGGCCTGTTTACGTTGACCGTGCCAACGGGCGGAGGCAAAACGGTCGCTTCTCTCGCCTTTGCATTGCGGCACGCGCTAACGCACGGCAAAAGACGAATCCTCTATATCATTCCATTCACCTCAATCATAGAACAGACGGCAGATAAATTCCGTGATATCCTCGGCAGTGAAAACGTGTTGGAGCACCACATAAACGTTGATTTTGACAATGAAAACGATCCCGATCTGTTTCGCAAAAAGTTGGCAACCGAAAACTGGGAAATGCCGGTTATCGTCACCACAGCGGTCCAATTCTTTGAATCTCTATTTTCAAACAAACCTTCGCGTTGCCGAAAGCTACACAATTTGGCCAACAGCGTCGTCATCTTTGACGAAGCGCAAACCATTCCCTTGCCCTATTTACAGCCCTGCGTGCAAGCCATTGCCGAGCTGTCCGTTAATTACGGCGCTTCCTGTGTGCTCTGCACCGCGACCCAGCCCGCGCTCGGTCCTTTATTTCATGCTGTGGCGCCGGATCTATCCTTACGCGAGATCGCGCCGCGCATCGACTACGAAATTTTTCGCCGCGTACAATTTATCCATCTAGAACGGCTGTCCGATGACGCGTTGGCCGCACGGTTAAACGGTCATGAGCAAGCGCTATGCGTTGTCGGCACACGCAAACAGGCGCAGGCCGTATTTACCCTATTGGATGGAAACGAAAACTTTCACCTTTCCACATTGATGACGCCCGCCCACCGTCGCGCAGTATTGGCCGAGGTACGGAAGCGCCTGAAAAACGGCCGGTCCTGCCGCGTCGTTTCAACCAGCCTGATTGAAGCGGGTGTGGACGTGGATTTTCCTGTCGTATACCGTGCCGAAGCAGGACTGGATTCTGAAATTCAGGCAGCCGGACGCTGCAACCGCGAAGGAAAGCGAACAGTGGAGGAAAGCACGGTCTATATCTTTCAGCCGGATCAAACCTATACCGCCCAACTGCCGCACACGCTGCGCCGTCCGCTCAACGTGGCAAAGCAAATCACCCATGACGGTTCGGCACTCGACGCGCCTGAAACGATTGAGCGGTACTTTACCGCACTTTATCAATATAGCGGCGATGCGCTGGACAGCAACCGCATTGTGTCCCGCATGGAAGCGGGCGCGCGAACGGGCAGCTTTCCGTTCGCTTCAGTTGCGAGTGCGTTTCGCTTGATCGATGATAACACCCGTGCCGTACTCATTCCCCGCATGGAAAGTGCTAAAGCGCTGGCCGCGCGTCTCCAAGCGGGCGAACGGACGCGCTCGCTCCTCCGACAGGCTGGGCAAGAGTCGGTCAATATTTACGAAAATCACTTTGAAGCGCTGCTTGCGCGCGGCGCACTGGACGTGCAGGACGAAAGCGTCGCGATCCTAACCGATTTAACGCTCTATAATGAGCAAACGGGTCTTGTTCTGCTGACCGACGGCGGCGTCGGAATATTTTTATAACGAGGTGGTCGAAATATGAGTCAGGGTATCCAAGTTGAAGTATGGGGGCCTTACGCCCTTTTCTCCCGGCCGGAGCTCAAAGTGGAACGCGTCAGTTACGATGTCATGACGCCGTCGGCGGCGCGCGGTCTGATCAAAGCAATTTATTGGCATCCCGGCATGGAATGGTACATTGACCGCATCCATGTATTGAACCCTATTGCTTTTACAAATATTCGACGCAACGAGGTGAAGCATAAAATCCTTGCGAGCAACGTCCGCTCCGTTATGTCGGGCGCGGATAAGCCCCTTGCGCTCTACACCGGCGAGAGTATTCTGCAGCGCGCTTCCATGGTGCTGACCGATGTGCGCTATGTGATAGATGCGCATTTTACCATGACCGATCAGACGACCCCATCTGATAACGAGGGCAAATTCATTGATATCGCACGGCGCAGGCTGGCGCGCGGCCAGTGCTATCATCAGCCCTGCTTCGGCTGCCGTGAATTTCCCGCCGGCTTTCGCGCTTGGTCCGGTGGGCCCATCCCTACTGTGGATGAAACGCGCAGTCTGGGTCTGATGCTGTACGGCATGGATTATTCTGATCCATGCGACATTCAGCCCATGTTTTTTCACGCTGCACTAACCCACGGCGTGCTTGAAGTAGCGGGACAGGAGGTACTGCGATGATCTTGCAGGCCTTATGCCGGTATTACGACGCATTGGCAGAGCGGGGCAAAATCTCTCCGCGCGGCTGGTGCGACGCGAAAGTCTCTTTCGCGCTGGTCATCGGAGCAGACGGCGCGTTAAACGGTACGATTCCTCTGAAATACATTCCTGCAGGCGCCAAGAAAGAGGCGCCGCAGATTCTATCCGTACCGATGCAGGAGAAAAAGGCCTCCGGCGTTTGCGCCAACTTTCTTTGCGACAACAGCTCCTATTTTCTTGGTGTGGACAACAAGGGTAAACCCGATCGCACGATCCAGTGCTTTTCAGCAGCGCGCGCCAAGCACGAAGAGATACTTGCGACAGCCGACAGTCCCGCCGCGCGGGCTATACTTGCTTTTTTCGCCCACTGGCAGCCCGAAAGCGCGGCAGCGCATCCCGCGCTTCTTGAATATTTAGAAGAAATCAAAGCAGGCGCTAATTTAATTTTTTCGGTTGGCGGAGTTTATGCGCAGAAGGACCCGGCTATTCGCGCGGCGTGGCAATCGCACTGCACTGAGAGAACAACGGGTTCCGCCGTCAGCCGCTGTTTGGTTACGGGCGAAACCGGACCGATCGCCCGCCTGCATCCTTTGATCAAAGGCGTGCGGGATGCGCAGTCCTCCGGCGCTTCGCTCGTTTCCTTTAACGCGAATGCGTTTGAATCGTATGGCCATGAAATGGCAGATAACACAGGCCAAGGCTTTAACGCCCCCGTGTCCGAGGCTTCCGCCTTTGCTTACGCCACCGCGCTCAATCAGCTGCTGGCTGATCGCGAGCACACCCAATTTATCGGCGATACAACAATCGTTTGCTGGGCGGAGGATGGCGAGCCGCTTTGTCAGGATTTGTTTTGCGGCACGCTGTATGGCGGCGCGTCCGACCGCATCACCTCGGAGGATCTTTGGAGCGCTGTGGAATCGCTCGCTCGCGGCAATCCGGTCAGTGTTCAGCACATTCCCATTCAGCCGAGCAATCACTTTTATGTGCTCGGGCTCGCACCCAGCGCGGCACGTTTGAGCGTGCGGTTCTTTTTGCAGGATACGCTTGGCGGTATGCTGCGCCATGTACAGGCGCACTACGACCGCCTGCAAATCGTAAAACCATCATATCTGGAACATGGCGCGTTGCCGTTATGGAAATTGCTGAACGAGACCGTCAACCAAAAGAGCCGCGACAAGAAAGCTTCCCCGCCGATGACGGGCGCTGTTGTCCGGGCGATCCTGACCGGCGGTCCCTATCCGGTTTCTTTATTGGAACAGGCCATGGTGCGCATTCGCGCCGAGCAAAATGTAACTTATGGCCGCGCGGCGATATTAAAAGCCTTTTTCACCCAAAACACATACTTCTACATACCAGAGGAGGTCTTGACTGTGGAACTCAATGATCAAAGCACCTACCTGCCCTATGTGCTCGGCCGCTTATTCGCCGTGCTGGAACGGGTGCAGGCCGCCGCAAATCCCGATATCAACACGACCATTAAGGATAAATATTTTAACAGCGCATCCGCTACACCTGCAACGATTTTTCCGCTGCTGACCAAGTTATCACAGAGCCATCTGCGGAAACTGAGCGGCAATTTGCGCGGAGATTTTGAAAAGCAGATCGGGAAACTTGAAAACCTTATCCATGAAAGCTTGCCCTCCCGGCTATCCCTACCCGAGCAAGGCGCGTTTCATTTAGGCTATTATCATCAAAGGTTTCATAAAAGCAATATAAAGGAGGACATTTAAAATGAGTAATGCCATTACAAACCGCTACGAATTCGTTATTCTGTTCGACGTAGAAAACGGAAATCCCAACGGTGATCCCGATGCCGGCAACATGCCCCGCCTTGACCCTGAAACCGGCTACGGATTAGTCACCGATGTGTGCTTGAAACGCAAGATACGCAACTATGTAGAGACCGTGCAGGAGGATGCACCCGGCTACCGTATTTATATCAAAGACGGCGTTCCTCTTAACCGTTCAGACGCCGAAGCCTTTACGCATTTTGAGATCGATCCCAAAACGATCAAAGAGGTAAAAAAGAAGGATGATCAGATCGATCGTAAAATTCGCGACTGGATGTGCAGTGAATTTTTTGATATTCGCACCTTTGGCGCAGTTATGACGACTTTTGTTAAGAACAACTTGAACTGTGGACAAGTTCGCGGCCCGGTACAACTGGGTTTTGCCCGTTCCATCGACCCAATCGTTCCACAAGAGGTCACCATTACCCGCGTCGCTATCACGACTGAAGCCGACGCAGAGAAAAAGGGCACGGAAATGGGCCGCAAGCATATCGTCCCTTATGCGCTTTATCGCTGTGAGGGATACATTTCCGCAAATCTGGCCCGCAAGACGACGGGTTTTTCCGAAGAAGACCTCGCACTGCTTTGGAACGCCATTTTAAACATGTTTGAAATAGACCGCTCTGCCGCGCGCGGCAAGATGGCGGTCCGTCAGTTGATCGTGTTCAAGCACGACAGCGAGCTTGGCAACGCTCCCGCTTACAAGCTGTTTGAAACCGTGAAGGTCGAACGCAACCAAGGCGTGATTAGTCCGCGCGCATACGCGGATTATACGGTATCGGTCAAAACGGAAGACCTGCCGGAGGGCGTAACCTGCACGCAGATGGTGTGACGGATTCGCGGGAAGAGGAATATTTGGCTATTTCTGGCATTCAGCATTATGCCTTTTGTCAGCGGCAGTGGGCACTGATTCATTTGGAGCAGCAATGGGCGGAAAACTTACGCACGGTTGACGGACACCTGCTGCACCGGCGCGCGCACGATGAAACAAAGACCGAAAGCCGCGGTGATACACTGATCGTGCGCGGCTTACGGGTGGTTTCGCACCAACTGGGCGTGCAAGGCGTATGCGATGTTGTAGAATTTCATCGTAGCAGCAATGGCATTTCTTTATCTGGGCGCGATGGTCTGTGGCAGCCTTATCCTATTGAATACAAAAAGGGAAAGCCTAATTCATATGGCGCGGATGAATTACAGCTTTGCACACAGGCGCTATGCTTGGAAGAAATGTTGCTTTGCAAAATTCCAGACGGCGCGCTGTTTTATGCGGAGCCGCATCGCCGTGTCGGCATTTCGTTTGACGCCGCACTACGCCAGCAAGTGACCGCCATACTTTCAGAAATGCTGGCGCTTTTTGCACGAGGTCATACGCCCAAAGCCAAGCCTAGTAAATCCTGTAACGCCTGTTCGATCAAGGATCTTTGCCTGCCCGGCCTTGTACGCGCACCTGCCGTATCCGATTATCTGCGGCAGCACCTTCTGGAAGAAGCGGATACAACATAAAAAGCAACGGAACACACCCATGCCATGGGGAACGTAGTCCTCTAACCTCCTTACGTTGCCGAGCGGATATCCAAGTGAGAGCAGATTACGCACGAACGCGCGTTTTTTAATAGGGAGCGCGCATTCGCGCGACGTCCGCCGCAGCGGAAATCCAGCGAGCAACCGCTGCGGCGGCTATTGGCGAGTCGGAATTTCTTCGTCTCGCTCGGGATGACATACACATGAAAACCCTTAACAGAATGACATGGCTGAATACACTGTCTATTTTGTCGTTAAACAGCTTATTTGCCACTTGAGGTCTTGTGTCATCTTTGATAAAATGAAAAAAGTCCACAAGTTTATCACCGTAGGGCGCATGATGAAGCAAGACCCAATCACTTTAACGCAAATGAGATTTATGTGCAGCAACGCGCACTGATATTTTAGGTGCGAACCGTTATCGATCATCCTTAAGCCCGTAGGTTCGCACCTGATTCTCCGGCGTTTTATTTACGTTTCCAAGGCCACGACTTCCATTCACTTCCCTTTCACTATAATATCTATTGAAAACAACCAATATAATCGTTAATTTTTAAGCAAAATTGCCGTCGCCTCTCGTGCGAGAGGCGTGAATTGAAATCACCACGCGAGGCTGCACCTCGCCGAGGATATCAGTCGCCTCTCGTGCGAGAGGCGTGAATTGAAATACGGAAGAAATGGAGTGCATGAAAGGAATGGTGAAGTCGCCTCTCGTGCGAGAGGCGTGAATTGAAATTGAACGCGCTTGGCATCAAGCCCGCGCAGGCGGAGTCGCCTCTCGTGCGAGAGGCGTGAATTGAAATCCAACTGGTTGCTATGGTTATGGCTGCCGGCGCCGTCGCCTCTCGTGCGAGAGGCGTGAATTGAAATAAAATCTCCGGCGATGCGGCCAGTCCGGCGGTCGCGTCGCCTCTCGTGCGAGAGGCGTGAATTGAAATTTCAGGCCGGCTATTGTATAGCGGCCGTCTGAACGTCGCCTCTCGTGCGAGAGGCGTGAATTGAAATAACAAACTGGTCGTTTTCACTTCACCCGATGCCGTCGCCTCTCGTGCGAGAGGCGTGAATTGAAATCGCTCCCGGTGCAGTTACGCACGTTACCTACGATGTCGCCTCTCGTGCGAGAGGCGTGAATTGAAATGGGTTATAAAGATGATGAACCTGCTCCCGGCATGTCGCCTCTCGTGCGAGAGGCGTGAATTGAAATGGGCCGCGCTCCTCGCCCACGGCGGGGGCCAGGTCGCCTCTCGTGCGAGAGGCGTGAATTGAAATCATCATTCGGGTGATGATGTTTAGGGCCATGGTCTGTCGCCTCTCGTGCGAGAGGCGTGAATTGAAATGGAAGCTTAAAGCGCTTCTCTGGGTCAGGGTTATCGTCGCCTCTCGTGCGAGAGGCGTGAATTGAAATAATTTTGCTGATGCAGGAAGGATACCATCTCAACGTCGCCTCTCGTGCGAGAGGCGTGAATTGAAATAAGACCCGTGCGGTGCTCCACCAGAGTATAGGGTCGCCTCTCGTGCGAGAGGCGTGAATTGAAATATTCCCTAATTGCCTTGTTGGAGGGGTGAACCGTGTCGCCTCTCGTGCGAGAGGCGTGAATTGAAATGTCGTAGTAATTGGTTGGGAGGTAGTCGGGTTGCCGTCGCCTCTCGTGCGAGAGGCGTGAATTGAAATTGTGGTCGGCAGGGTAGCGGCAAAACCACGGCGGTCGCCTCTCGTGCGAGAGGCGTGAATTGAAATACCATTGCCGGTGCGAAGCCATTCTTCACTGACGTCGCCTCTCGTGCGAGAGGCGTGAATTGAAATGTGATCTCGGCCACGCCGCTTTCAGTCGTCGCGGGTCGCCTCTCGTGCGAGAGGCGTGAATTGAAATACTTTTGCCTTACAGTGCTTACACTGAAAAAGCGTCGCCTCTCGTGCGAGAGGCGTGAATTGAAATTGTTACCTGTTGCGCCGCTTGTTCCGCATCCGGGTCGCCTCTCGTGCGAGAGGCGTGAATTGAAATTGTCTGAAGTATGCAGCGCGCAACGGCGCCGGTGGTCGCCTCTCGTGCGAGAGGCGTGAATTGAAATGTTATAGGTCAGCGCCCGGACGTGGAATGCCACGTCGCCTCTCGTGCGAGAGGCGTGAATTGAAATCAGCAAAACACACGGAACCTTGTCCCATCCCAGCGTCGCCTCTCGTGCGAGAGGCGTGAATTGAAATCGGCGGCAATCAGCAAGGTTGCGTTCGTATGCCGGTCGCCTCTCGTGCGAGAGGCGTGAATTGAAATGATCATCCCAGTCAATCGCGGTCTCATCGATCGGTCGCCTCTCGTGCGAGAGGCGTGAATTGAAATATTGACGCATCAACGTCTTTCCGTATCGCCGTCCGTCGCCTCTCGTGCGAGAGGCGTGAATTGAAATCACCTGTCCACTGTGTAGGTGTTATGCGGCACGCGTCGCCTCTCGCACGCGAGGCGCGCGTTGCTTCGCTGCCCTTGCCGACTACTGCGGCGGTTTTCAGCGCCCCCACACGGTGGGAATTTTGTAAGTTATGAACGCAACAGCGAAAGCCAGTACAGCGCCCGCCACGGCGCTGTACTGGCTTTGCTTTTTACCTATTCTGCGGCGGCAGCCCACCGCCGGTTTTGCGGAGCTCCAGATCGAGCGCGGCCGCGGCGTGCGCCCAGCTGATTTGTCCCGCCCCCTCCTGCGCGGCGAGAATTGCCGCCAGACCGGCCGCGGAGCGGATGCGGGCGGGGCTGAGCGAGGCTAAAGACGCGAGCTTTTGGCAATCTACATCCGCAGCCTGCCTTCCCGCGGGCAGATACCGCCGCCAAAGCAGCGCGCGGTGCGCTTCGTCCGGCATGGAGAAACGGACGACCGCCTGCAAACGGCGCGCGAACGCATCGTCAAAATTTTGCAGCAGATTGGTCGCAAGCACGGCGACCCCTTGATACTGCTCCAATCGCTGCAGTAAATAGGCGGTGGACAGATTGGCGAAGCGGTCGTTTGAGGACGCAACCTCCGTCCGTTTAGCAAAAAGCGCGTCCGCTTCGTCGATGAACAGCAGACAGTGATCGGCCTCCGCCGTTTGAAAAATTACGTTTAAATGCTTTTCCGTTTCACCGACATACTTATCCTCTACCTGTGAAAGCTCCACGGTCATCATCGGCAGGCCCGCTTCCGCTGCCAGCAGCGAAGCCGCATAGGTCTTGCCCGTGCCCGACGGCCCATGAAACAGAAAGACCGTGCTGCCGGACTGCTCCACGCCCCATTGCGCGCGCAGGCTTTGCCACCCGGCGGCTTCAAACGCCAGCAGCCGCAGTTGGCTGCAAACGGATTGTTCCCCGATCCAGTCCGTGGTTTTCGCGCCCTCGGGCGGGCGCTGTACCGTAAAGCCCGCTCCGCTGCGCATGCTCATGTGCCGCTGCACCAAAGACGGACCGACATCCCGCCCCGCTGCCGCACGCTGCGCGCGCCGCGCCTGTGCGGTCAGCCGTCCGATCGAGTAGCGGTGGCGCATGCCGAACGCACGCGCGGTCTCGCCGGGCCAGGACGGGAAACACCATGCCCAAGCCTCGGCGCTCTCTTCCGCGGTCAGGCAGGAGGGCACCGCGACCACCGGCGCTTCCATGTCCAGCGGCAGCGCTTCGCCTTCCTCGCACAGCACCGCGCAGCGCACCCGCCAACGCCGCGCAAGCCGCCGCAAACGATCCTGAAACGATGCGCGTTCCGCCCCCGCCGATATTCCGAGCACCGCGTTTTTCATCACGCCGCTCAGTACAAGCAGGCTGCCGCTTTCGTCCTCCCCCTCCGGCGCGATTTGATTGAGGTCCGCCAAGATAAGCGGTTCGCCGCGCGCGGCGCACGCGCGGTGCAGCAGCGTGCGTTTGCCGGAGCCGGGCGGGCCGGAGATATACACAACCGGCGCGTCCAGCTTTGCCCGCACTTCTTCCAGCGCCGCCCGCTGTACCGCGGCGCAAGGCGGCGCTTCAAGCGGCTGCGGCGCGCAGCCATCTATCACCGGGACCGCGCCGCTTATCAGCAGCGCCGCGACCGCGCTTTTCAGCCGAAGCGGCGCATCCAGCCACCAGCCCTGCCGTTCCGGCTGGGCGAACAGCAGACGATACGCCCGCATATCGGGCGCGAATTGGCGCGCCGCGCCGAAATCGACCGTACGCAGGCGCGAATACAGCGTCAGCGCGCCGTTTATATCCGGATCGCACCCATACCGCAGCCGGTGGGAAAGCCGCAGACCGCCGTCCAGCTCCATACACAGCGCGCAAACCACGGTGAAAAACAGCTCCTCCGAAAGCCCCGCCGCTTCACGCAGCCGGATCAGCGGAAGCGACGGGTCCGCCGCCTGCTGGTACGCACAAATCTGCTCGTACGCCGCTTGGAGCTCCCGCCCCGCTTCGGGCGCTTCATCCAGCGCCTGGAATAGCGCCAAATAATCCGCGAGCAGCTCGTTTTGCCGCCGATAGCCCTGCATGACGCTTTCCTCCTATCCCATGCGCGCCGTACCGCCCAGCGCATCCTGATCCAGCGCGGCCGGCGGCGTTTTTTGCTCCGGCACAACCAGCGAAAACGCGACGCCGAGCGGCTGCACCCGCCGGAGCAACCCCACGAGCCACGCGCGCGGCAAATCAACCGGCCGTTTAAAAATGATTTGAAACCGCCGCTCGCCCGGCCGGTCCCGCGTGGGCTCGGGCCGCAGCTCCGGCAGTTCGCCCGTGACGAGCCACAGCAGCGTGCGATAATACCGCGCCGTGCCTTTGCGCCGGTTCAGCTCCGCCGCCGACCGCACCAGCCGCCGCAGCGTTTGATCGGGCAGAACGGCGCCGTGCGGCACTAACAGCCAATCGGCCAAGCGGTCGAGATCCTCCCTGCCGCACCGGGCAGGATCGAGCCGCTCGGCGAAACGGCCGATCTGTTCCTCCCGTTCCAAATATAAATCCTCAAACACCGCGAAATAGCGTTCCAGCAAATCGTACCCTTGATATACCGCGGGCAAATAGCCGGCAAAGCTTTGTTTGGGATAGGACGCGCGCCAGCCGTACAGCATGCCGCCGGATTTTGCCGCGCGCCGGAACACGCCGCAGATCCGGCAGTAACGCCCGCGCATCGGCGGCACGGTATTTTCCGGCGCGAATAAAAGCACGCGCGCACCGGTGCGCCGCACCCCGCCCTGTTGCATGATCTGCGCGGGCACCTCGCGCAGCGGCGCCGTATCCAGCGCAAGGCAAGCGGACCGCCGGTCGCTGACAAGGGCGTACATATCCATTTGCGCGAACCCTTCGGCTTCCCAAACGAACCGGCTCCACTCCATTCCCGCCGCGCCGCTGTCCAGCACCCCGGTCAGGTAATACGCCTGTTCCGCTTCGCAAAGGAGGCCGTGCACGCCCCGATCCGTAAAGCCCTCGATTTTGCCGGAACGCCCCGCCGCCCGGTCGGAGCGCTGTTCCCGTTTGGCCTGCACGTTCATCCCTCCTCGATCTCGCAAGCGCCCAACCTGCAAACCACATCGGGCGCGGTCTCCACCCTGCCGCCATATGCGCGGCCCAAAGCGCCGTCACGCGGCGTGATCGCGACCGCGTCGATCCGCTCCACCCCGCCGGCCGCTTCCAAGGCGTGAACCAGCGCCGCCTGTTCCAGCGTGCCGCCAATGGGCGTGCGCGCAATCCAGTCGCCCGCCGCCTGCCGCAGCGCTTGCTTTTGCGCGGACGTCCCCGCCGCCACGCACATGCGCAGATCGACCGTTAATACACGCGGCGCGCTGATTTGCACCCGCGTACCAAGCACCATGCGCGGCGCGAGATACCGCCGCACGCGCTCGACGTCCACCGCGCCGTTTACGGCTTCCACCACGGCGCACACCGTATGATCCGCCGCTTCATAGGCGCGCGCCCGCCGCACCGCAGCCCCCGGCGCGCGCAGAAGCAGCCGCTCGATATCCGCAGCCGTGACCGCGCGGAGCGGCTGCTCCAGCGCTTTCAGCCGCGCTTGCAGCGCCTCCCGCACGTTTCCGGCGTTTCGGCCGCCGCAAGCGTCCTTGACCAGCGTGCCCCGCGCGCCGTCCGCGCCGATCAGCGCGGCGCCCGCGGGCAGATTGCCCGCCGCGCCCAAGCTGCGCCGCAGGACAAGCGGGCGCAGTCCGAGCCGTCTGGCCGGCGGGATCAAAAAATCGCGCCCGTCGCCCAGCACCAGCGCATGGCGCAGCGGATCATACCGGCAGCCCGGCCCGGTCGGCTGATCCGGCCGACCGGGCGGGTCGACCGGCAGTTCGCGCCAGCCGGTTTCGCCTTCCGCCACGAGCAGACGCAGTCCGGCCGGTAAAACGTCCTTTTCAAGCTGTATGATTTGCCCCGCCGCGCCGTCCGTTTGCCAGACCGTCGGTTCCGCGCACCGCCGCACGCGGCATACGCCGCCCTGCCACGAAAGCGCTTCCCAATCCATGCCGCCATAGTCCGCTTCGCAGGTCGCTTCGGTGCGGCACTGGGTGACCGGCACCAGCGCGGCTTCGCCGCGCAAGGTCAGCGCCGCCTCGGTTTCAAAGGGGATTTCTCCGGCATAAAACAGCGTGCCGCGCGGCAAAACGCCGTACCGCCCGGCGCTGTCCAGCCGCATAACGCCGTGTGCGGCGCGCGCGGCGGTAAGCCGCCCGCCAAGCAGCCGCAGCAGGCAAAGCCGGTGCTCCTCCGTGATCCGGTCGATGTAAAAGCGCTGCATGTCGATCAGCCACGCCATGGTTTCGGCAAACGTAACCGTGGGCGACGCGGCATATGCGTCCGTCCACCCGGGCGTACGTGCGGATACGCCCTGTACCAGCGCCTGATAAAGCGCGTCATATCCCCCTTCGTCCAGACCGATCGGCTCCGGCATTTACTCCGCCCCTTTCTCTTCGCAGCGCCGCGCGTACAGCTCGCCCGCCGCGACCGCGCACCACGTTTGCCCGGCCACGGGCTCCTCCGCAAACAGGCGGCAGGTCTCGACCCAGCCGCCCGCCTTGCGCAGCGCTTGATCGAGCCGGTCGGCCACCTGTCTTTCCGTGGGACGAACGCCAAGCGGCCAGCCGCCGCCCCCGCCGCCCGTCAACGGATCGAGGTAAGCCTCAAACGCTTGTTGCAGCCCGGCTTCCGCCATGGGCCAGTCCTGCGGCGCGATGCCCGCGACCGAGACCGCCGCGCAAACCTTCGCTTGATCCGGTTCGGTGATCTCCGCCCGCCCCACGCCAAGCGGCAGGCGATCCTTTAAAAACCGCTCCATCCGTTCCCGGACCTGCTCAAACGCCGTCTGCCTGTTATCGCGCAGCAGCACGGCAACGCGCAGCGCGCCCAAATCCGTATGGCCGCAGGCTACAAAAGCAACCTCTCGAAACGCATCGCACAGCAGGATGGACACGTCCTCCGCCGTAACGGCGCGAAATTGGTGGTGCAGCCCATGCCCGGCCCGCCGCCGCGCCTGTTCATCCGTTTCAGGCGGCGTATTGCCGCCAAACGCGCCCAGTATAACGGCACCCGCGAGACTTTCCACCTGCTCCCACGGTTGCAGCGCGCCCGCCGGTACGTCGCCCATCTGCTCCGCTCTAGCCCATACCGCGTGGCTGTACAGCGCGCCCCGCGTTTGCGGCGGATTCCACACGCGCAGCCAAAAGCCGCTTTCGCCAAAGTGCCGCGACCGTGCAAACGCCGCCGGAAAGGACGGCGTGATCGTGCCGGTGCGCCGCAGGCCGCCGGTCCCGTCCTCCATGGCAAGGGGACGAAAGCCGCCGTCCGCCAAGCCATACTCCCATTGCGGTGTGGAGCACGCTTCCTCGGCCGCGTCCTCCACACACCACAAAAGCTGTATGGGGTCGGCGCACGCAAGCTTCCAATACATGACCGGCGGCCGGGTCGCGGTCAAGCCGTCCAGCGCGCCGTCGCCGTCAAGGCGTGTTTCTCTTGGCTCAAGCGGCGCTTCCCCCGCGCGGAAGGTCAGCCCCCGCACGCGCGGCACCATTTGCCGGCAGGGCAACCCATAGCAATCGTCCGCTCGTTTCAGGCGCAGACGCAGCCAAAACGCGTTTCGCCCCTGCCATTCGATCCGTTCCCAATCCTTGGGCGCCGCAAACTTTAGGCGCGCCCGCTCCACGCCGGCCTGCGCAAACAGGCCCGTTTGCCGCTCGCAGCCGGGCAGGGCCGTCCAGACCTGCCCGTTCCAATACTCCCACACCACTTGCTGCGGTACGGCATGGTACACGGGCGGCTTGTACGGCTCGGGCATGCGGCGCATGACCAGCCGGTATTCCGGCTCCGTTTGATCGAGCAGCTCCATGCCGAACGCCCGTTCCGACAGCGTAAGGGCAAAGCCCGCTTCGATCACCGACGATACGCGCCCAAACAGCGCATCGCACGCCAGATAGCAGCAGCTTTCCAGCTGGAGCCGGTCGCCGAACGGCATGAAATCATCCCCGTCCGCCGGGTTCTCTTCCACCAGCACCGCGTCCGGCGGGCGCTCGCAAGCCGGAAGCACGGCCGCGCACGCTTCGGCGGACACGCGAAAGCCGGCCGGTATTTTTCCCTCCACGATCGTTTCCCCGGCATGGCCCGCGTTTTGATCGACCGGCGACAGGCAAACGCCCCCCTCTTGCGGTTTGGCCAAAAGCGTTTCCGTGCCGTCCGCGCTTTGCAGCGTCCATTCGCATGGTTCGCCGCAGACCGGCGCGGGGCGCAACAGAAAGGGCGCGCCCGCGAAAAAGCCGTCCGCAAACACAGCGCGCCACACCGTCTGCCGATACTGCCCCGCCGCGCGGTCTCCGGGGCAAAGGGACGGAAAAGAGCCGTCCTCCATGGCCGGTACCGTAAGACGCAGGCTTTTCGCGGGATCGACCAGCTCGATCCGTTCGATCCGGTTGGCCGATAGGCACACCGCACGGGCGGTCTCCACCGTGCCGCCCGTTTCGGCAACAAAACGCGTGCCGGCGGGAAGCACGCGCGGCGGCGCGTCCGGCGCGGGCAAAAGCCGCACCCAGCCGCACGCGGGCCGTCCCGGTTGGTTTTCGCCCGCGAGCATATCCAGAAAAACGGCGCGGTGCTTTTCCATCATGCGCCCTATGAGCGCGTCCGTGCGCTCGAAAAGCGGCGCGGAAGCTTCCAGCAGCGCCCGCGCGGGGTCGCTCTCCCCCGCGTCAACCGGCCAGTCCGGCAAATACGAGCGGAGGAGCGCGTGCAGATCCTGTTCTCCGTTCATGGTCACGCCTCCCCGCTTAGCGCCACGTCCAGCCGGTCGGGCGCGCCCGTGGCGCGGACGACATAGCGGATATCCAGCCGCAGCAGGCCCGCGCGAAGGCCGCCCGTGTCGGTTTCGACTTCCAGCTCGCGGATGCGCGGCTCCCACCGCGTCAGCGCGCCGACGACCTCCTGCTTCAAAAGCTGGCGCGTCGTTTCGTTCATCGGCTCAAACAGGTACTGCCTTATACGGCTGCCGAATTCCGGCCGCATCGGCCGTTCGCCCACGTTTGTCAGCAGGATCAGCCGCACCGACTGGCGGATTTGCTCGGCCTCGTCCGTTTCCGCGAAGCCGGCTGCCGCGTCGAGCCGCGGCGGAAATTTGATCTCCTGCGCCATGCCGCCATCCTCCTCACTTGATCTTGACCAGATTGCCGTCCAGCGACGCGATGCCGTTTGCCTTGAGCGAAAGATTGACCTTTGCCTCCACCTTGGTCTGGCTGCCGCTGAGCGTCACGTTAGCGCCCTCTATCGCGGCCTTCTGCTTACCGTTGAGCGCGATTGAATCGGTTTTCACGGTGAATTTGCCGCCGGAAAGCTCGATGCCGTCGGTATGGATCGTCAGCTTGTTTCTGCCGACCGCCAGCTCGATCCCCTTTTCCGCGCAAACCGATATCTTTTGATCCTTTTCGCTGATCTCGATCACGTTCTTGCCGCCTTTTCCCGTCACGCGCACCGTGTTCGCCTTGTCGGACAGCGTCAGGCGCAAACCGCCCGGCGTTTCCACTGAAAGGGACTTTTGTCCGGCGTCCTCGTCCCACGCAAGGCCCGCGCCGCTGTTCGTATGCAGCCGCTTTACCGCGTTTCCCTTTTTGCCGCACTGCTGCGCCAAGGTACCGGCGGGGTCGTTCAGGCTGCCGAGCACCACCGGCCGCCGCTCGGCCCCCATCCAGCCGACCAGCACGCGCGCGCCCTTTTCCGGCAGCAGAAAGCTGCCGTCCTTCGGGCCGCCCGGCAGCTGCAAGACCTCCACGCCCTCCAGCACGTCCTTGCCCTCCGGCATGAAGGGCAGGCGCACGCGCACCAGCCCCTTGTCCTTTTCCTCGCCCGAGGCTTCGATCACGCCGATCTCAAACGCGGCGGCCCCAAACGGCGTATCCCATTCGCTCAAGATTTCCAACTCCTTCCGCTTAAAGCAGCCGGAACCGGCACGCCGTGCGATAGCCGCCCGCTTCCAGCGTGTGCACGGTCTCCAGCAGCATCGCGCTGCCGCCCAGCCCGGCGCCGCGCACGGTCACCGCCGCGCCGGGCAATAATTCGGGCAGGCCCACGCCCTCGGAAGAGCCGGTGGCATATTCCTTTTCATGCTCCCGCATGCGGGCCTCGGCTTCGGCGCGCAGGGTCTCCGGCGTGCTCGCCCCGGCAAGGGGCAGGCACTCGCCCTCCGGCGGCAGGCGGCCGGATAGGCTCCGGCCCGCGTGCGGGGTCTTGGAGCCGCGCTTTACCTCGGCCTTGACCCGCTCGCCCTTTTGGTTCGCGCCCGCGACCTGCACGCGCCCCACCAGCTTGTCCATGGAATAATGCAGCGAAAGCGTATCGGCCGCGTCGCCCCATTCCAGCGCGGCGACGGGCGCGCCCGCCGGTTCATCCTCCCGGAAATGCGTTTCGCCGCCCGCGCAGTAAAACAAAAAATGCTGCCGCCGCGCGATCCGGCACAGCATCTCGCAGTCGCTCCAGCCATCCCATAACATCTCGGTATCGCGCGAAGCCGGGATGGAAGCGGTCTTCTTTTTTCCCAGCGCGGCCCGGTAGGCCGCGCGGCCCAGTATCTCGCTCACCAGCTTGCTCTGCTTGCCGCCGCTGGCAAAGCAGCGCACCGGGCGCATCAGTCCCTTGGCGTCCAGACAATCCAGCTGTATCCGAAGGGGCGCTTGCTCCCAGCGCGGCCCCATCTCGTAGTCAACGCCGCTGAGGTAGCCCAAAAACACCTGCTTTACCCGCCCCGCGTAGCCGAGGGCGACGCTTACCGTTTCGCCCAGCTGCAACAGCTTGTCAAGCCGCCCGGTCAGATCGCTTTCGTGCGCGAGCTCGTCCAGCCGGATCCCGGCGTATCCCGCCGCTTCGCCGCAGCTCATTTCGATCCGTATCTCGGTCACCGTGAAAAGGCCGCTGTTCCACAGCTCCGTCCCGCCGATCTTCACCGAGGCCATGGGCAGGTCGAACCCGCCATAATGCTTTTTCAGTTCTTCAAAGGTCTGCATATCTGCCGGGCCCCCTTCGCGTCAGCCTTTTGTTCCGCACGTTGTCATCAGCCGCGGGTTGGCCAAATCCAGCTCCAACGCCACATCGCGCCACCCGGCCGCGCCGTTTGCCGTCCGCTGGGCGCGTTCCAGCACATCGCGCGCCGTTTGCGCCGCGCGCGCGGCCTCGTCGCCCGGCCCTTCGCGCAGATAATCGCCGTTATTGCCGCAGTAGCGCCCGTCTATCGCGATATCGGCCTCCGCCCGCACGGGCGTGCCGTTCGGCGCGAACATCGTATAGCTCACCTGCATACCGGCCAAAAAGCCGTACACCTGAATCGTCGACCACGCAAAGCAGATCAGCTTGCGGTCGCCGGTTCCGGCGGCCGCGTGCGCTTGGTCGTTAAAGAAATAGTAGAACTTGCGCAGCTGGTCGCGCACGTCGCCGGTCGGCAGGTCAAGCCCCAAAATGGTATTGAAAAACAGCTTCGCCGAAAAGTGCAGCGAGGGCTTGTTGCCGAACAGGCGGCGGCGCGGCGCCTTATCCGCCGTGGCAGGGGCGGCCGCGTCGTCCCCGATCGGCTCGGTGATCGAAATGGAGGATGGGTTGAACTGCACCGAAAAATGCTGCTTCCAATCGGGCCTGCCCTGCTCGTCGCAGGAAAACACCTGCGCCTTTTCAAACGCCAGAATCGTGGGGTCCATCGCTTACTCCTTTCCGCGCAGCCGGTCGCGCGCGTGGCCGCGGGCCAGCTCGCGAAAGACCCGCTGAACGATATGCCGCATCTCCTGCTCGCTCAGGCGCGGCGCTTCGGGCGCATAGGCGCGGGGCGCGGACGAAGCCGCTTCGTCCCGCGTTCTCGCGCCGGCATCCGCCCGGATCGTCTCGCGCGTCTGCCGGTGATAGGAAAGCTTGAGCGTTTCCTTCTGACCCTGCAGCAGGCGAAGGGCGGGGTCGGCCCGCCTTTCCCCCGCGTCCGGAAGCCTCCCGCCGCCCAGCACCGCGGGCAGCAGCCGCGCGGCCGCCGTACCGCCCATGCCGCCCAGCGTGTGATACGGCACCTCGCCCGCGTAAAACTGCGTGAGCAGATGCAGCGTGCTGCGCGCGCCGAGCAGCCGCCACAAAAGCTGACGCGTTTGCGTGGGCCGGGTGTGGTAATAGCGCTGTTCCTCCTCGATCATGCGGCGGAACAGCTGGCTGAACGCGGGGGCGAGCACCCGTACGGTGCGCGCCGCCGCGGGCCGAAACAGGGCGCGCCATTCGCCGCGCGCCTGCCGCTGCGCCGCGCGCAGCACCACGGGCACGAGAAGCGTGGAATGCCAAAGCGAGATCTGCGCGCCGCGCCGCGCCGAAACGGGCGCGTACACCACGCTGAGCTGCCGCACCTGCCGCGTCAGCACGGTTTGGGACACGTGCAGCACATGGGTATGGGTCACGGCGGGCGGGCGGCGGGCGTGGCGCAGCGTCAGCCGCCGCATCTGCCCGGCCGCGCGCAGCAGACCCGCAAGCGGCCGGACGCAGGTGCGCAGCCGCCGCCCCGCGCATACAAGGCGCATACCGCTCACACCTCCAAAAAGCTGGAATAGCTGATCTCAAACTGGTCGATCAGCAACCGGCTTTCCGCGGCGTGCAGTTCGCCCGGCTGCCAGCTTTTGACGACCGGATCGAGAAACGTATAGGTCTTGGCGGTCTGCCCCGCGCCGTCGAGTATCTGCACGATGAGCGGCGTCACCAGCGCCAGACCGACCTGATGGAACGGATGCGCCGCGCCCGCCGCCACGCCCTTTTCCATGGTGAGCGTCTTTTCCCCGCCGGGCCCTTTGGGGAACACGTGCAGCCGGTCGTTCACGCCGCCCTCGCGGTAGGTCTCCATCTCGATCTCGCGGCGAACGCCGGAAACGCGCTGAAAGCCCATTTCGATCCCGCCCGCGAACACCCGAAACCGGCAGCCGGTCAGCAGCTCCGCCATTTTACGTTCCTCCCCTTACAGTTCAAATATGTTTTTGCTCTCGCCGCTGATCTCGCGGTTGATCCGGCCGATCTCATCGCAGATGCGGCGGCGGTCCAGATGGGACAGGGCCATCACCTGCTCCATCGACCAATGGAAGTAATAGCAGATGAAGGACATTTGGCGGTACAGCTCGTTCTTTCCGTACAGCCTCAGCCCATTTCGGTAAAATTTACGGTATCGGTAAACTCCTTCCCGCAGTGCGGGCAGGTGACGTGGATGACCGGTTCCTCCACGTCGTTAATCGTCTGGTACATGTTCTGCAAAAAATTTGCGTCCGCCGTGTAAAGCGCCCCGATCACCTCGGGCGTGACTACGGGCAGCGTGCCCAGACGCGTGACCACCCGGCTGAGCAGTATCACGGTCAGAAATTCGGGGTTTTGGCGCACGCGGGGATCGTTCATCGGCATGATCTCATCCGCCATGGTGGCAAGGCGCATCTCGCCGTCGCGGTGAATTTCGCCCTTTTCATCCACATAGCCGCGCGGCAGGCGGAAGGGATAAACGGTCTGTAATTCCATTTTTTATTCTCCTTACTTTTCCCGTGTCAGTCCTTCGTGCACCAGCTCCAAGCTTTCGATCGCCACCTCGTTGTTGGTCGCGTTGAAATCCGGCGCGGTGTACTTGGTCGGCCACGCGTCCGTCAGGCTCCACTTGGCCAGCTCATCGCCGGTGTCGCTCAGCAGAGAAATGGTCACCGTTTTGCGGTTGATCGTGCCGTGCTCCACCTCTTTGGCCCAGTTGTACAAATCGGTCACCGCCGTTGTGCCCCACTTGAGCGTTACGTTGCCGTATTTGACCAGACCGGGCTGCTTGCCCGCGGTGTTCGCCTTAAAATTGCCCTCGCGGTATTCGATCGGGTCAATCGTCACGTCGGGCGCGCTCACCTCGGAAAAACCGCCGACCGACTTGCCGTCGATCGAAACATCGTAATTATATTTTTTAAACGGATAAATGCTTGCCATGTCCTCGCCCTCCCTTTACGCTTCTTCCATCTTCTGCGTGATGCGGAAGATGACAAATTCAGCCGGACGCACCGGCGCCACGCCGATCTCGCAGATCAGCCTGCCGTTCAGGATATCGTCCTGCGTCATCGTGCTCGTACCCACGTTGACGTAGAACGCCTCGTCCGGGCTGCCGCCCGTCAAAGCGCCGTTTCGCCACTGCGTGGTCAAAAACGCGCGGATCGTGCTTTCCACGCGCGACCACAGCGTTTGGTCGTTCGGCTCGAACACCACCCAGCTGGTGTTCGCCTTGATCGAGCTTTCCAAGAAGATAAACAGGCGGCGCACGTTGATATACTTCCAGTTGCCGTCGCTCGACAGGGTGCGCGCGCCCCACACCCGAATGCCCTGCCCGGGCAGCGCGCGGATGAGGTTGACGCCCTTGGGATTGAGCTTGGCCTGCTCGGCCTCGTTATAGGTCACTTGCAGGCCGGTGCAGCCCGTTACGGTCTCGTTTGCGGGCGCCTTGTGCACGCCGCGCGTATGATCCACCCGCGCGTAGACCCCGGCGAGCGCGCCGGAGGGCGGAAAATACCGGTTCGCCTTGAGCAGCGGATCGAAAAATTGCAGCCAAGGATGGTACAGCGCCGCATAGCTGCTGTCGAACGCTTCGCGGTAGGTGGCCAGATCATCCACTGAAACAGCGCCAGAGGGGCAATCCAGCACCGTAAAGCAGCCGCCGCTGTTTTCGCACTGGCTCACCATTTCCAGCAGCGTCCCCTGATCGGTGATGCCCGGCATGGCCATGATGTTCACATCGTTTATTTCCAAAAAGGCGCGCAGGCCGGTGCGCTTGCCCGGGCCGCCGTCCGTTCCCGTATAGGCGGATACCGCGGTAGTCGCGGGCGTTCCGTCGCTGCCGCCGGAAAGGAACTGCACGAGCGGGCTGCCGCCAACGACGGCTGTCAGCCATACGGCGCCTTGCGGCAATTCCTTCTTTTTGATGGTCTTGTTCGCCGCCGAGGCCGCGATCCATTTGGAAGCCTTGAGCACCTCGGGCAGCCACCTATCCGACGAAGCGGAAAGGGAAACGTTTTCGTATACTTCCTGCTCGCCGTCCGCCTGCACCGTCGCCCGATAGCCCAGCGCGTTCAGCGCCAGCTTGGGCACCGCCGCCGTATCCACCAGCTTACCGGCCGGCAGCGGCGTATCGACCTGCTCCGCGCCGTTCATCACCTGATAGGTCAGCGGCTCTTTCAGCGTGATCCAGTCGCCGCTTTTGGCGGCGACGATCGCGTCCGCCACCACGGGCGTCTCTTTTTGGTCGCTGCCCACAATGGTGCAGCCGAAGGTCACCGCGTCGCCCTCCGCGAACTGGGATGCGTTTTTCAGGCGCAGCTTTGCGCCGTTATCCTGCTGTTCCAGCACCGCGCTGCGGGACTTGGGCGCGGTTTCGAGCGTTACCGAAAGGCTGTTCCCCGCGGCGCCGATGTCGCGCGCGGCAAAGGTCAGTTGTATCGTTTGCACGGGGTCGTCGTCCGCCTGCGGCTCCTCCCCCAGACAGATCGTGGCCGTGCCGGAAGCTGCCGCCGCGCCGTCGGGCTTTACGCGCATCACATAGCAGCTTGAGCCGCCGTTTGCAAAAAAGCGGTCCACCGCGTAGGGCAGGAAGCGCCGCTCGCCATAGGATTCCTCGGGCAGATAGCCGCCGAATACGCGCTGGTAATCGGCAAAGCTCGTCACCAGCACGGGCTTGCCGTCCACCGGTCCGCGCTCCGCCATGCCGATAAAGCCGCCGGTCGAGGTGCCCACACCCTCCATCGCCTTGACGCCGGAATCGAACTCTTCCACATACACGCCGGGGGATAAGTATTCCGCCATTTTTATGCCTTCCTTTCCTGTCGATCCAGTTTTACTGGCTATTTACGGTTTGGTCCTCACAAAGTAACCTGCACCTGCCCGGGGCTGACGATCTGTATCACGCCGCCGTACGCGCACATCAGCTTGGCGCCCGCGTCGATCGCCGGTTTGCCGCCGATCAGCACGTTTGGCTTGGGCGGCGCCCACGGCGCGGGGCAGACCGGCATGCAGGGCATCGGCGTGAGCACGCCGAGCGCCGCCGCCGTCGCCGCCGCGACCGCCGGGTTCGCCGGGCAAGAGCACATGCCGAACGGCGGAATGCCGGCGAGCGGCACGTTGTCCATCATCGCCGCGACGGGGCGGCCGCAGACGAACACCCGCGCCGTGGGCAGCACGTTGAACGGCGCCGGCGCCAAACCGAAGGAGCAGCGCAGCATAGCCCCTGTGACCACGGCTTGGCTCATCGGCCCGCCTCCTCTCTCCGTTTGCCATGCACCCGCACCTGCCGCACCGGGGGCAGCGGTTCGGGCTGGCGCAAATCGGCGTATACCGGCGCGGCGACCAAAAACACCGCCGGCTGCATCGGTTTTTGAAACGAACTCCACAGCTGCACCTTGGTGGCAAGCGGCAGCCGCGCAAAGGACAAGGCGACCGGCTCCTCCTGCTCCGCAAGGCAAAGCGAACGGTTCCCGTTCACCGCGGCCACCGCCGCGCTGAGCAGCGCGTGCGCCTCCGCGGGGTCGCGCCCGCCAAAGGCCTGCCCCTCGCTGCAAAAGAGCATGTAGGAAAGCGCGAAGGGCACGGGCGGCGGCACGCGCCGCCCCGCTTCCGTATAACGGAGCTGCGCGGGCGATACCTCGGTATGATCCTGCAAATCATACAGGAACACGCCCATGCGGCAATCGCCGCCGATCCCGGCGGGCGAGGCGAGCGCGATATCCTCCCGCGCGGCGAGCGGCCATGGGCTCAGTCCGTCGCGCAGCAGCGAAAGCAGCGCGCCGCTCACCCTTGCGAATTCTTCCTTCATGCCGCGCCTCCTACTTCGATTTGCCCGGATGAGGCGGCTCGGCCTGCTTGATCACAAGGCGCGCGCCGCTGTACAAATACTCGGCGCTGTCGCCGAGAAACGAATATACGTAGCGGATCCCGCCCTGCTCAAAGTTGAGCCGCGCCGCGCGCGCGGCGGTTTTCGTGGGCGGGACGTCGGTGAATTTTACCACATGGTCGCCCGCCCGCTCGGTCTTATCGTTTAGTTCGCGCAGCACATGCTGCCGCTCATAGGGGAGCGCGTAGCCCGCGAAAAAGTCCCGATCGTCCGGCAGCGTGTTCTTTTCCCACGCGCTCTCGCAGCCAGCCTCGCGCAAAGCGGCTTCGATATCGCCGCGCGTGGTCAGTCCCTGACAAAGCTCGGGCAGGCTGTCCGAAAGCAAGAGCACCTCGGTCACCGTCATTTGGTCTGTCTGCGTTTCCGGGTCCAGCTCCACGCTTTCGCCCGAAGCCGTGCCGGGCCACTGGGCCGCCTTGCGCTGGAATACCGGCGCGTCCTCTGTTAGGAACAGAACGTTCAGCGCGCGGCTGCAAAAAGCGGTCTTATCCTTTGCCGTATAGATTTCGCACGGCGTTTGCAGCGCCGCGAGCGCGTCCGCGACGCTTCCGCCCAGAAAAGAGAGATAGTCCGGCCGGCCCGCGCGCACCCGGCCCTCATAGAGGGGCTGGCCCTCCGCGCCGTAAAAAACGCCCTCGCCTTCAGGCGCGCCCCGCCGGAACTCGCCCGCGTAGGCCGGGCGGCCGTTTTCCTCATACAGCGTGCCTACGCCGTGGTATAGCCCGGCCTCGAACGCGCCTTCGTATAAAACGCCGCCGGACTGCCGGTAGGCCACGCCGTGTCCCTGCCGCCGGCCCGCGTAAAAGCCGCCCTCGTATTCGGTCCCGCCATCGGCGCGGTACAAGGTGCCCTCGCCCTCGTAAACGCTGTTTTGAAAAGCGCCGCGATAGCGCAGCACGCCGTTTTGATAGGCCGCGCCGTATTGGTATTCATTTTGCGCAAGCGTGCCGCTGAATACCATTTGCCCCGCCCCGTCGTACACGACGCCCTCGCCCGTGCACAGGCCGTCCGCGATCGCGCCCTCGTACCGGATCACGCCGCGCGCGTCGCGGATGCGTCCCGTGCCGGTAAAGCCGCCCAGCGCCTTCGCGTCATACGCGAATACCGGGTAGGGTTGGGGCGATAAACGCGCCTTCGCATACCGGACCGCCGAGCCGCCGCACAGGCAGACGAGCGCCGCGCACAGCGCCGCCAGCAAGACCGCGAGCGGGCGGTAAAGAAACACCGGGCCTATATGAAAGTAATCGTTTTTCCCCTGCGGGCCCCATCGGCGCACGGCGCATCGCCCCCTCTCTCCGTCGCGGCGGCCAGCGTTTCCGTGCCGATCCGTTTGACCGGCGGGCCGCGCCAGCCGTCGTGCCAGCGCAGCAGCGCGCCCACCGCGCACAAAAGCGCCAAAACGACCCCGAGCGCCAGCGCCCCCGCCGCCACGCGCGGCCAAACCGGCGGCGGCTTTGTTCTGGGCGCGGGCTCCGCGGCGGACCGCACCGCCGCGTCCAGCGCTTCCCGATCCGCGCAAGGCGGCAGCGCGCAGCCCAAAAGGTCTTGCACCTCCGCGCGCAGCGCGGCCATCCGTTCGCGGTCGGTCAGGGGCGGGCCGGGCCGCAGCTCGATATCGTATGCGGCAAACACCCCGCCCGCCGCGTCCGCCGCAAGGCGCCGCCCCTTGGCAAACAGCGGAAACAGCCGCCACACCAGCGCGTTCTGCCGGGTCAGCGCCAGCAGCGCCAAGCACAGCGCGCGGCGCGCCTCCAGCGGCCGCCCCTCGCACCATGCGCGCAGCGGCGCGCCCTCCCGATAGGGCAGCGCGTAATACAGCGCGCCGTCCCGCGTCATGGTGCGCGCGGACTCGCCTTCCGCCAGCAGCACGCGCTGTAAACCGCGCTGCGTTGTGATCAGCACATCCCAGCGTTCTTCTCCTTCGCTGTACAGCCACCGCTTGGCCGCGCCGCTCTCGCTCAGCAGCCGCTCGCGCCGCCACGCCGCGCCCGTCACGTCTGCTCCTCCACGACCGCCATGGCATATGAGCGCTCCTCCGGGTGGCCTTCGCGCTGCACGGTAATTTCGTAGGCGCCCGGCTCGAGCGGGGCGGTAAAGCGGCCGTCCTGTTCGATTCGCCCGCCCTTGGCGCGGAACAGGCAGGGCGACCACGCGCCCTTACCGGCAAACACCGGGCAAAACACCGTTTTACCGCCCGGTGGCAGCCTGACCTGCGCCGGGCGCACGCCGGTCAGGCGCGCGCCGTCCCCGGTTTCCGTATCGTTTTCCGCCAAAATCACATACCAGCGCAGGCGGAAGCAATCCGCCTGCCACCGCTTATGGAAATAAACGGCGAGCTGTACCCTTCCCTGCGCTTCATCCGCCCTTATCCCGGTATCCACATCGGGCAGCATCCGGCCCGTGCATCCGGCGAATAGCTGGGGCCGGCAAACGCTTTGCTCGCCGCCCCGCTCCGTGGGCAGCAGGCACCGCGCTTCCGCCAGCACGGGCACCGCGCCAAGGCCATGCTCAACCCAGTCCGAATAATAGGTCTGCCCCCGCTGAAAGCAGCCGTGCGGCGGCGTCAGCTCCACCACGCCGCTCGCCTGCCGCGGCTGCGGCGCGGGCGCAGGTTCCGGCGCGGGCGGGCACACCGGCGGGCAAGCCGAAGCGAGTCTGGCCGCCGTGAGCGCGAGCGCGCCGCCGGGCGCAAAGCGCCGCAGATCGCGGATTTGCCACAAGGCGTCCGTTGCCCCGGGCTGGCCGCCGGGCCTGATATGCGCCAGCAGCAATTCCCCGCTGTCCGCCATCGCTTCTCCCAGCGCGCGCCGGTAAAGCTCCTCGGGCGAACCGCCGCGCCAAGCCGGTTGAAACAACGCGTCCCGTTTGTTGTAAACGAGCATTTCCCCGCGAACGAGCTGCAGCGCGCCCGCGGCGCAAAGCAGCACGGGCTTTTCCGGCTGCCGGTCCGCCCGGCGCGGGGCCAGACAAAGGCGCAGCTCCTCCGTTTGGCCGGGTACCAGCCGCCATTGTCCGCGCAGCTCGGCCCCATCCAGCGCGCCGCCGCAGAGAAAGCCGGGCGCGGCAAGCCGAAGCGATACCGCCCACAGCGCCTGTTCCCGCACGGTTTCCCTTGCCGTGAGCCGCAGCGTGACGGTACAGCCGCGTCCGGCCCACAAAAAGCGCGGCGCACAAAGCACGGCGCGCACCGATTCGTTTTCTATCAGCACCTGCTCCTGCAGCAGCGCTTCCATGCTGCGCGGCAGCGGATCATACGGCGGCGTTTTGCGCACCGCCAGCGAAAAGGTCTCCTCTACCCGGCCGTATCGGGGGCCCGCCGGGGCGGCGTCCTCCGCCCCACCGGTATCCGCCGCCGGGCCGACCGGCTGTTCCCGGTAGCGCAGCGTCACATAGCCGCTCGAGAGCAGGTCCTCCGGCACGGTCAAAAGCGTGTCCTGCGGCACCCGAATCTGCCGCCCCTCCCCATCGACCGCGCGGCCCGCGCCGACCCACAGCGCTCCATGCCGCTCGGTCACCTGCAAGCCCCGCAGCACGCCCGCGCCCAGCGCGTCCTTGGCCAGATCGGCGCGCGCGTCGCAGCCGTATTGCTGCTCCAGCGTAAAATCCTCCGCTTTCAGCGGTTTCATCGGATAATACAAATTTCGTATCATTGGCTCCCTCTGTTCTTCCGCGCGTGAACGCCCACATTGCAAACCAGTTTTTACTTCTTAAGGATATCAACCCCAAACTTCCTTGTCAATGATTTTGCAATATTTTGTCGAATTTTCGTTTTTATTGTGCATTATTCATAAAATAGGAAGAAAATATTTTCTCATATACACACAAAAACAGTCTCTGCGCACAGGTGTGCAGAGACTGTTTTTTCATCTTATTTTAAGCTTCCGTTTGACCTACCGGGACCCAAACGTTGCCCTTGGCGTTGGATTCGAGGCAAGCGTCGACAAATTCGATGCCGCGCACGCCGTCGTCGATGGTGGGATAGCGGAACGCGCCCGGGTCGCCGCCGGTCTTTCTGGCGAGCAGGTGGACGCAAAAGCCGCGGTACAGGTTGCCGAAGGCTTCGTAGAAGCCCTCGATATGGCCGGAGGGCAGGCGGCACAGCTCCTTCGCCGCCGGGTACAGATAATCGCGGTTCGCGGTGTAGGTCTGCGGCGGCTGGTTGATGCGGGTGACGCGCAGCTCCCACGGGCGCAGGTGGCTCCACTCGATCGAGCCCTTTTCCCCGAAAATGCGCACGTTCAGCTCGGTTTCGTGCCCCATGGCGACCTGCGAAGTCCATAGCAGGCCGGGCACGCCGCCGTCAAAGTCCACCATCATCTGCGCGTTGGATTCAAGCGGCATCTCGGGCGGGATGCGGTCGAACCGCGCGATGACGCGCTTCGGGTGCAGGCCGGTCATCTGCGCGATCAGGCACTCAACGTGCGTGCCGATATCCGCGCAGCAGCCCGACGCGCCCGAGCGCGCGGGGTCCTGCCGCCAAGTGGCCTGCTCGGAGTGCTCGGCCACCAGCGATACGGCCAGCCATTCCTGCGGGTATTCGCCCTGAATGCAGGTGATCTTGCCGATCTCGCCCGCGTCGATCATCTCGCGCGCTTGCCGGACCATGGCGTAGCCGGTGTAGGTATAGGTCACGCCGAACAGCAGGCCGCGTTCCTTGGCAAGCCGTTGCAGCTCGCGCCCCTCTTTCGCGTTTAGGGCAAGGGGCTTGTCGCACATGACGTGGATGCCGTGCTCTAAAAAGCACTTTGCAATGGGGAAATGCGTGTCGTTCGGGGTGGTGATGGAGACAAAATCGATGCCGTCCTCCCGCGCCGCCTCGGCCTTTGCCATTTCCGTATAGCTGCCGTACACACGGGCCGGATCGCTAACGTTCCACTTTTCCGCCACCGCGCGGTTTTTCTCCGCGTTGCGGGTAAAGCAGCCCGCCGTCAGCACCGCCAGATCGTCCATCAGCGCCCCGTGGCGGTGCACATCCCCGATGAAGCCCCCGCCTCCGCCTACCATGCCGAATTTCAGTTTCATGTCGTATCGCTCCTATCCTGTTGTTTTGATTGATGGTCCGCCGGGCGGCCTTTGCCGGTAATGCCGCCCGGCGAGGCCGTTCACGCTTTGTTTGCCCGGTCCGGCGGGGGCGCGGTCGTGCCGCGCTTCATCAGCCGGGCGCACAGGCGGGATTTCATCGCGCTGCCGCCCGGATCGTCGATCATGTCCTTGATACGCTTGACCGCCTGCTGGCCGATCGCCGCCTTCGGGCTGCGCAGGGTGGACAACGCCGGGTTTGCGACCGAGCAGACATAGCTGTCGTCAAAGCCCAGAATGGACAGGTCGCCCGGAATCCGGTAGCCGTGATCCTGCAACGCGCGCATCGCGCCCACCGCCAAAATGTCGTTATCCGCGATCAGCGCGGTCGGCAAAGAGGGTTTGCGCTCCAATATTTCGTTCATCTGCTGGTACACCTTGCTCATAAACAGGTCGAGCATAAAAATATGCTCTTCCGCGACCGGCAGGCCAAGCTGGGCCATGGCCGCGCGGTAGCCGCGTTCGCGCTCGGGGATCGCGCCCGTATGCTCGGTGCTGTGCAGGTAGCCGATATCCGTATGGCCCAGCGCGTGCAGGTAGGAAACACCGGTAAAGATCGCCCCCATATTGTCTACGCCAATGGTGTTGATCGGCTCGTTGGGAAAATCCTCGTCTAGCACAACGAGCGGCACCGGGCAGCTTTCCAGCAGCGCGGCGCCTTCCGGCTCAAACTCGGTGGCGAACAGGATCACGCCGGCGGCGGTATTTTCCGCCCCCGCGAGCACCTCCGCCAAATTATCGCGTCCCGCGTTGGCAATGGACAGGTTAAAGCTCATCCGGCGCGCCTGATTTTCCACCCCGTCGAGTATCTGAATAAAAAAATCGTCCTTTACCTCCATCAAACGTCCCGAACCGCGATAGCGGACAAACAGCAGGTTGCCAATCACCCCTTGCCTCGCCGCCGGAGCCTTCAATTCATACCCGTTTTGATGGAGCAGATGTACGACCCGTTCCCGCGTTTCGCTTTTTACACCCGGTTTGTTATTCAAAACCAAGGATACGGTTGAAATGGAAACATTGGCTGTACGCGCTATTTCTTTGATATTCATAGCCGACCTCCAGTCTATATGCTTCCATTATACATGACTTACCTTTCAAAGTCGATATTTCCATAAAGGCGCAGGCGTGAAATACGTGCGCTGTCATGACCATGGAAGCGAGATTGTTTTCTCTTTTCATCATAACATGGTCGCCGCAAAAATCAAGATGTATTTTAATTTTTCTATTAAATTTTAATAAAATATCTTTTGCTTTTCGCAATGCGCACAGATTTTTTCGGTTATATTTGCATATAATCGCCAATTATCAGCAGATTCTATAATTTTTGCACAATTCTTATTGACACGTCGTCTTTAAAATGATTTAATAAACCCAAGCTAAGTTTATAAGAATTTAATTAGAATTTCGATGACCGTATTCAAAAAGGACGAAATTTATGAGCGCTTTTAAATTCGGCATTTGTCAGTGGGCCTTTCCCATGCCCGGTCCCTACGCCCTGCGTACGGCCGCCGCGCTCGGCTTTGCGGGCATGGAACTGGATTTCGGCCCTTATGAACGATCGTATCCGCTTTCCAGCCGCACGATCCAGCGCGCTTATCTGGATATGGCCGCCGAGACTGGTATATCACTGCCCAGCATGACGGTAGACCACCTGAACCGCTTCGGCTTAACGCGGCCCATGGATTCCCGCGCCGGTATGATCTGCACGGACGGCGTCAAGCGCGGCATCGAGGCCGCCGCCGCAATGCAAATCCCCGTGGTTCAGCTGCCCAGCTTCAACGACGGCGCGATCCGCACGGAGCGCGATTTTTACAACACCTGCGAAAAGCTCAAGCTGTTTTGCGAGATCGCGGCGCCCTGCGGTATCACCATCGCCAGCGAAAACGCCTTGTCCGCCGCCGAAACGCTGCGTATGGTGCGTCAGGTCGGCTGTGAAAACTTCAAAATCATGTTCGATACGCAAAATTATTTTCTGCACGGGCGGCAGAACGCCGCCGCCATCCTCCGCGCGTTGCACCCTCACGTGGCGCAAATCCACTTAAAGGACGGCTATAACGGCAAGTTGAGCGGCTCGTTGCTCGGCGCCGGCGAAAGCGGCTTTTTTGAAACCGCCGCCGTGATTCGCGAAACGCGGTGCGCCGAATGGCTGTTGCTGGAAAACTACTACCATACCGAGCCCCTTTGCCATTTGTGCGCCGATCCCTTCCAGATCGTCAAAAGAGACCTCGCCATTGCGCGCGGGACTTTTGAATAATCAGAAACCCGGAAACAACTGAAACGCAAGGAGGAAGAAAAATGAAACGCACCAACAAGAAAATGCTCTCCGCCATTCTCGCAGCACTCCTTTTGGCCGGTTTTTGCACCGGCTGCGGCTCAACGCCCCCCGCTTCGGACGGCGCCGATAACGGCGCGGAGGATACCGGCACCGCCGCCGGTTCGGGCGAGATCGCGCTGCTCCCTATGACGCTGGACAACGAATTTTACGTGGCCATGAAAAACGGCGCCGAGGAAAAGTGCAAGGAGCTCGGCTACACGCTGATCGCGCAATCCGGCACCAGCCACGGCGACGCGGCCGAGCAGCTCCAACTGATGGAAACGATGATTCAAAAAAAGGTGAAGGCGATCATGATTACGCCGTGCTCGACCACCGGCATCATTTCGGGCATTAAAAAGGCGAACGAGGCAAACATCCCCGTTGTCATTCTCGATACCGAGGTGGACCGCGAAGCGCTCGACAAGCAGGGCGCGCACACACTGACCTACATCGGGTCGGACAACTATAACGGCGGCAAAGTCGCGGGAGAATACGCCAAAAAGGTAGCCGATGAAAAGGGCAAGACGCTCAACGTCATCATCCTCACCGGCGTGCCCGGACAGGAAAACATGGAACTGCGCAAGCAAGGCTTTATCGACGCGGCGGGCGATTCGGTGAATATCGTCGCCTCGCAAAATGCCGATTCCGATTTTAACAAGGGCTACGATGTAATCACCAACCTGCTCACCTCCAACAAGGATGTGGACTTCATCTATTGCTGCAACGATATGATGGCGCTGGGCGCGCTGCGCGCGACCAAGGAAGCAGGTCTCACCATCGACATTTTGGGCTTTGACGGCATCACCGACGCGTTCAAATCCATCGAGGAAGGCGGCCTATGCGGCTCGGTCGCACAGAAGCCCGCCGATATGGGCATAGAGGGCGTTACACTGGCAGACCGCTTTCTCAAAGGTGAAACGGTAGAGGAAAAGGTAAACACCAACCTTGAAGTCGCGGACGCTTCCAACGTGGAAGAATGGATGGCCTATGCCGCCAAATACAGCGGTAAATAAAAACCGAAACGGAAAGCGCGGGCCGGGCTGCGCGGCGCAAGGCCCGGCCCGCGCTCTACCATTCTGATACCGGCAAGGAGTGCGGATATGGACAACATTCTGGAAATGCGCGGCATTACAAAAATATTCCCGGGCGTGGTCGCGCTCGATCATGTGGATTTTGATCTTCGGCCGGGCGAGGTCCATGTGTTGCTTGGCGAAAACGGCGCGGGCAAATCCACACTGATCAAAATTCTCGCGGGCGCGTATACGCCCACCGAAGGCACAATCCAGCTGGAGGGCCGCCCCGTCGCCATCGAGCGGCCCAAGGACGCGCTCCGTCTGGGCGTGCGCATCATCTATCAGGAACTGATGGTGAACGAGTACATTACCGTGACGGAAAACATATTTCAAGGCCGCGAGCTGAAAAAGCACGGTCTGATCGATTGGAAGGAAATGCACCGGCAGGCGGGCGCGTTCCTAAGCGACCTTGATTACGATCTGGACCCCCGCGCGCTGGTGCAAACGCTTGGCATTGCGAAAAAGCAGATCGTTGAGATCGTCAAAGCGGTTTCCAGCCAGTGTAAGATCATTGTATTTGACGAACCGACCGCATCCCTATCCCCCAAGGAGATCGAAACGCTGTTCGGCATTATCCGCAATTTAAAAAGCAAGGGCATCGGCATCGTTTATATTTCGCACCGCATGCCCGAGCTTTACGAGATCGGCGACCGCGTAACCGTGCTGCGTGACGGCAAAAAGATCGAAACGCACAGCATTTCGGACGTCACGCCCGAACAGCTCGTCACCATGGTGTCCGGCCACAAGGTTGAGGAGCGGGTGAAGCAAAGCTTCTCGACCGATGAGATCGTGCTGGACGTGCAGCGCATGCCTACCGTACTGAACAAACAAGAGGGCATCAGCTTCAGCCTGTACCGGGGCGAAATATTAGGAGTGACCGGTCTGGTAGGCGCGGGCAAAACCGAACTGGCCCGCTCGCTCTGCGGCATCGATAACCTTGGCCCGCGCCAGATCACCCTGCACGGAAAACCGCTTCCGGTCAAAAATTACACAGAAACCGTAAAAAACGGGATCGCCTACCTCAGCGAAGACCGGCGCGGCGAAGGGCTCGTTCTGATCCGCTCGATCGCGGACAACATTTCTCTGCCAACCATGGACAAGGTGCGTTCGGGCTGCCTGATCGATCAGCAAAAGGAAAGCCGGATCGCCCGTGAGTATATCGAAAAGCTGCGCATCCGCACGCCGGGCGAAAACGCGCTCGCCATGAATCTGTCGGGCGGCAACCAGCAAAAGGTCGTCATTGCCAAGTGGCTGCTGCGCGACGCCGAGATCCTGATTTTCGACGAGCCGACGCGCGGCATCGACGTGGGCGCGAAGGAAGAAATCTACCGCATCATGTTCGATCTCGCGGCGTCCGGCAAGGCGATCATCATGATCTCCTCCGATATTGACGAGATCCTCCGCGCGGCCGACCGCGTGATCGTTTTGAAGGACGGCAAGAAATGCGCCGAACTGACCGATGTGCGCAAGCTGACCAAGGATACGATTTTGAACTATTCGTTTGGGGTGAATTAAATGGCTAAAAGCAAGGTTTCCCTTTCCAACATGGTGCTCAGCTACGGCATTTACATTGCGTTTGTCATCATCTGTATTGTGTTCGCCTTTCTCAATCCGGATTTCTTTTCCCTTGGCAATATTCAAAACATTCTGATTCAAGCCTCGGTCATCGGCATCGTGGCGATCGGCCAGACGCTCGTCATTCTGACCGGCGGCATCGATATTTCCGTCGGCCGTCTGATGGGCACGGCGGGCATCCTGATCGGCGTGTTCGCCACGCGCGGCGTCGGCATTCCCGGGCTGGCGCTGATCGGCATTGCGTGCGGCGTGTTGGTCGGCGTGGTGAACGGCTACTTGATCGGCTACATCCGTATCCCGGCCTTTATCACCACGCTGGGCACGCAGGGCATCTGCTACGGCATATCCCTGATCATCTCGCAGGGCATGCCCTTTTCCGAATTCCCCACCGGGTTCGACTGGATGGGCACCGCGAAGCTGGGCGGCGTCTCGTTTCTGCTGCTGCTGACCGTCGCCCTTTACATCCTGTTCTGGATTTTCTCCGTCAAGACCAAAACCGGCCGCTATATTTATTCGATCGGCGGCAACCGGGAAGCCGTGCGCCTATCCGGCATCAGCACCTCGAAATACGAAATGATCGCCTACGTGCTCTGCGGCCTGCTCGCCGGCGTCGGCGGTCTGCTGATGACCTCGCGCCTGAACTTCGCTTCGCCCTCCGCCGGTGAAAACTATGAAATGGAGACCATCGCGGCGGTCGTGATCGGCGGTACGATGATGACGGGCGGCTCGGGCAGCGTGCTGAAAACCAGCATCGGCGCGGTTTTGCTGTACGTGCTGAAAAACGGGCTGACGATCAACAACGTTTCCCCCTATTATCAAAAGCTCGTGACCGGCGGCATCATCATTCTCGCCGTGTTTCTGGATACCATGAAAAATAAGAAAAAGGGGTAATCTTACCCGTGCATACCGTTTGGGAGGTGTCTTTTCTATGTCCACCATGCTTGCCGCCGTATTTGAAGGCAACGGCGTACTGAACGTGAAAACCGTGGAAAAACCACGGGTGACAAAGCCGGACGACGTACTCATCCGCGTGGGCGCGGCCAGTATTTGCGGGTCCGACCTGCATGTACTGCACGTGCCGCCCGGACAGCACGCCGATCCCGGCGTGATACTGGGCCATGAATTTTTCGGCTTCGTGGAAGAGACCGGGAGCGCGGTCACGCGCTTTCACCCCGGCGGCAAGGTCGTGGTCGACAACATTATGAAATGCCATACCTGCGCCTACTGCACCACCGGCATGGACAACCTGTGCCCGAACGCGGTTATCTTCGGCCAGCAGCGAAACGGCGGCTTTGCCCAGTACTGCGTCGTTCCCGAAGCGCAGCTGATGGATATGCCGGAGGCCATCCCCTCCTATCTCGCCGCGATGACCGAACCGCTTGCCTGCGTGATGAACGCCATGCGCAAGCTGAACCCCACCCCGGCGGACACCGTGGCCATTTTCGGCATGGGGCCGATCGGCCTGACCTTTATCCGCGCGATGAAGCTGTACGGCGTGCGCCGTTTGGCGGTATGCGAAATGTCCGCCGTGCGCAGGCAAAAAGCGCTGGAATGCGGCGCCGATCTGGCGATCGACCCGGCCCGCGAGGACGTGCAGGCCATTCTGCTGCGCGAGTGGGGCGAGACCTGCGATATCGTGGTGGACGCGGTCGGCGTCGGCCCGGTGTTCGGGCAGGCGGTCGGGCTGCTGAAATGCGGCGGCAGGCTGCTAATCTTCGGCCAGAACGCCAACGCGGTCAGTCAGGTGCCGCCCGCCGTGATCGTCCGCAACGAGCTGACCGTGATGGGCTCCTACTGCGCGCACAACACCTTTCCCCTCGCGATCAAGCTGCTAGAAAATCCCGCGCTGGAGCTTGACCGCATCATCAGCCACAAGCTGGAACTGAAAGACATCGCGCGCGGCATCGAGCTGCTGAACACCCAGCAGGCCAGCCGGGTCATCATCTACCCGAACGGCATTAACGATTGACCATCTCTTCTTCTTTTTCTCCTACATAAGACCAAAGCCCTCCGTTTGAGAGGGCTTTGGTCTTGTAATGTGCTACCCACACACCACGATTTAGAAAGCCGCCGCTCCCCTCTGCGACCGGGGAGCGGCGGCTTTTGATTAGATTGTCTTACAGAACTTCGCTCAGCTTGACCGAGCGGCCTTCGTGGAAGGACTTCGCGGCGGCCATGGCAATGGCGACCGGCATCAGCCCGTCCTTCGCGCCGACAAGCGTTTCCGTGTCGTTCTGGATGGCTTCTACAAAGTCCTTGGCCTCCTGAATGAACGCGTTGTTGTAGCGCTCTAGGAAGAACCAGGTGGGCTTGGCGATTTCCACGCCCTCGGCGGTGGAGATCATGGCCTGATCGTCCAGATCGTTCGAGACCTGCACGCAGCCCTTGTCGCAGTGCACCTCGGTGCGCTGATCGTAGCCGTAGTGCGAGGCGCGGCTGTTGTCGATCACGCCGATGGCGCCGTTTTCAAACTTGAGCATGATGATAGTGGTATCCACATCGTCATACTTTTCATAGCCCTCGCCCGAAAGCGCCGCGCCGTACGCGCAGACCTCGGTGACCTCGCTGCCCGCCAGATAGCGCGCCATATCGAAATCATGAATGGTCATATCCATAAAGATGCCGCCCGAGGTGGCGATGTAGGACATCGGCTGATGATCGGGATCGCGCGAGGATACCTTGACGATGTGCGGCTTGCCCAGACGGCCGGACGCGACGACGTCGTGCACCTTCTTATGGTTATGGTCAAAGCGGCGCACAAAGCCGACCTGCAGCTTGACGCCCGCCTTTTCCACCGCGTCGATCGCTTCGCGGATCTTGCCCAGATCGGTATGGATCGGCTTTTCGCAGAACACGTGCTTGCCCGCGGCGGCGGCGCGCGAGATCATCTCCGCGTGCGCGTCGGTCGAGGTGCAGACGAATACCGCGTCGATCGCGGGATCGGCAAAGATATCCTGCGGGTCCTTAGAGCACTTGGTGATGCCCAGCGCGTTGGCAAACGCCACCGTGTCGTCGTTCAGGAACGGGTCGGCAATGGCGACGACCTCCGCGTTCGGCACGGCCTGTACCAGATTCGTGATGTGCAGGCGGCCGATACGGCCCGCGCCCAGCACGCCGATTTTCACTTTTTCCATTTCATTTTCCTCCTATTGTCAAACAAGCTTATGCTTTCAAAAACGGCGCGCAGCATGCCGCGCCCATTTTGATGACTTCTTCCGCATCCATGGCCCAGTATTCCGGGCGGAACAGTTCCAGACACGCGGGGCCGTCGTAGCCGATTTCACTCATCACGCGCGAGATATCCGCGACCGGGATGCAGCCCTTGCCGGGCATGATGCGGTGGCAGTGATCCAGCACGCGCAGCGGCAGGTCTTCGCAGTCGTTGATGTGATACACAAAGATCTTTTCGGTCGGGATCTTGCGCAGATATTCAAGGTCCGCGCACTTGTCATGCATGTAGAAATTGATGCAGTCGACCGTGAGACCCACGCTGTCGCGACCCACCGCCTGCACGATCTCCCACGCCTGACGCATCGAATTGCAGCACCAGCGGCGGTCGCCGATGGGCTCAAACGACAGCTTCACGCCGTAAGGCTCGGCGATATCGGCCAGCCGGTTCAAAACCTTGACCGAATCCTCGAACACCTCGGCCTCGGTCTTGCGGTCCATGTCGGGGCCCATGGTGGGCACGACGATCATGTACGGATTGCCGATGGCCTCGGCGGTCTTGCAGCCGAAGGTGAACAGGTCGACGAGCTTTTCCCACTGCTCCGGCGTGTTGAAGTTGATATCCTCGATGGAGTTGAAGGCGAACGGCTTTAAATGGCTGCCCGCGAAAAACGCCTTAAGGTCATCCATCGTATGGTTTTCAAAATATGCCTTGAGCATGTCTAGGCGCAGTTCAATATAATCGTAGCCGTACTTTTCGCACAGCGCGAGGTCACGCTCAACCGTAGAATTTTCTTTACAGGTGGCCTCGTTAAATCCAAGTTTCAGCATAGCTTACAACCCTTCTTTTTCAGTATTGTCCAAGATGCGCGCGCGCCTGAATTGATGCTTCCCATGCCGGCCGCGGCTGCGCTTGCAGCCGCGGCCGCGCACAAGAAAAAGAAAAAAAGAAAAGAGAGAAAGAATCGAAACCGAACCGGAATGCCGTACGGCAACGAAACGCATCAGGATACCATTATTATATCGCTTTACCGTTTTATTTCCATGCCTTTCTTGCGCGCTTTGGGAGCGCGGCACGGTTTTCAGCGGCCTTTAGCGAAACGGATTTTCCGTCGGATAGGGCAGGCTTGCGGGGCGGTTATAGGCGATATCCTGCACGCCGAGGTATTTGAACACCTCAAACAGTGCCTTGCCGTAATGCCCGAAGGCCACCGCGCCATGATGCGGATATTGCTTTTCTATCAGCACGTGGCGGTAGAAGCGGTCCATTTCCGGGATGGCGAACACGCCGATCGAGCCAAAGGACTGCGTCGGCACATCCAGCACCTCGCCCTCGGCCACATAGGCGCGCAGTTCGGTCGAGGCCGTGGATTGCAGGCGGTAAAACGTGATATCGCCCGCCTTGAGGTCGCCCTCCATCGTGCCGCGCGTGATGTCCGGCTCCGCCAAATCGGGCTCCAGATCGCGCTTCATGATCAGCTGGTAGCCCATATGCGGGTCGCGCAGCAGGCTCGGGCAGGTGTTGCCGCAGTGGAAGCCCATGAAGGTCTCGCGGTGGCGGTAAGGCGACTTGCCCGCGATGCTTTCCTCATACATGGACGCGGGCACCGAGTTGTTGATATCCAGCAGCGTGACTTCCTTGCCCGAAACGCAAACGCCGATATACTCGGACAGAGCGCCGTAAATATCCACCTCGCACGACACCGGGATGCCCCGTCCGGTCAGCCTTGCGTTGACATAGCAGGGCACAAACCCAAACTCCGTCTGAAACGCGGGCCAGCACTTGTTGGCAAAGGCCGCGTATTGGCTCGCGCCCAGATGCTCGGCCATCCAGTCCTCCAGCGTCAGCTCGTACTGCGCCAGACGCGGCAGGATGCCGCTGAACTTGCTTTCCCCGTTGCCGGCCTCCGCCGCCATTTCGGCCATCTTGGCCGGGATGCGCGGATCGTCCTTGTGCTTGTTGTAGGCCACCAGCAGGTCGAGCTCCGAATGTTCCTCCACCGCCACGCCCAGATCGTACAGCGCCTTGATCGGCGCGTTGCACGCGAGGAAGTCGTTCGGCCGCGGGCCGAAGGCAAAGATCTTCAGGCCCGCCAGACCGACCAGCGCGGTCGCGACCGGCAGGAATTCCCGAATCTGCGCCGCCGCTTCCCCGGCGGTCGCGCAGGGGTAATCCGGTATGTACACGCGCTTGCCGCGCAGGCCAAGGTTGTACGAGGCGTTCAGCATGCCGCAGTAGGCGTCGCCCCGGCCATCGTGCAGGTCGCCGTCGCCCTCGGCGGCCGAGGTGTACATGATCGGCCCGTCGAACCAGTCCGCGATCAGGGTCTCCGGCGTTTCCGGCCCGAAGTTGCCGAGGAAAACCACCAGCGCGTTAACGCCCGCGGCCTTCACATCGTCCACCGCCCGTTTCGCGTCCGCTTCGGTCTCCACGCACACCGGGCATTCATACAGCCCATCGCCGTAGGCTTTGACCACGTTCGCGCGCCGTTTTTCCGAAAGCGCGATCGGGAAGCAGCCGCGGCTGACCGAGATAATGCCCATTTTTATTACCGGGATATTGTTCATTTTTTATTTCCTCCGTTCTAAAGATCGGATGCAATATCCAAATTCTCACCGGTCAGGCCTACATACGCGCCCTGCCCGGCTTCCGCGCTGTCCGGGTGGGCGAGCAGCCATTTATTGTTCGCCCAAAGTCGACGGTCCTCTTCCCCGCCCCCGGCCATCTGCGCGGGCTTTTCCGTATTGGTGCCGCGCGGCAGCACGACCGCCACGCGGAAACCCTTACCGCGCGCACCGTCGCACGGCGCGTAGTGCAGCGTGGTCGCATACAGCTCCACCACCGCGCCCGCCGGCGCGCGGAACGCTTCCACCCTGCCGGTGGAAAGCTTGCCGCCCTTTATCTCCTGCTGGCGCGCGAGCAGAAAGACCATGTCGTCGTCCGGGATGTTAATCTCGCTCGATCGGTGGTATTCCAGACAGTTCAGCTTGGTATTCGTGCCGTTGCAGCAGCCAATCTGGATCGGCTGGCCGCCGTACACGCTGTTTTGCAGAATTCCAAACACCGGCAGCTTTTCCAGCGCCGCGACCGAGGGCTCATACAGGGTGCCCGCCTCCGGTTTTTCGGTCTCGCGGCGCAGGGTCTCGCGCAGCTCGCTCACATTGACGCCGCTTACCACGCGCCCATAGGGCGCGAAGGCTTCGCTGAATACGCTTTGCAGTTCCATGTCTCGCCTCCTTAAAGCTTTGCCAGCGCCGCGTAGCTATCGCGCAGCGCGGGATAAAGCGAACGGTATACTTGATAATACGCCTCGTAGCGCCCCGCGGCTTCCGCTTCGGGCCGGAGCGGCGATTCGGTGCGAATGACCGCTTCGCACGCGGCGGGCACGCTTTCATACAGCCCCGCGCCCACGCCCGCGAGCAGCGCCACGCCGAGCGCCGGGCCCTCGCGGCTCGCCGCGGTCGATACCTCGCACCGCAGCACGTTGGCCAGCATGCCGCGCCACAGGGGCGACAGGCTGCCGCCGCCGCAGGCGACGATGCGCTCGCTCGCCACGCCCATTTCGCGCAGAATCTCCGCGCAGTCGCGCAGCGAATAGGTCACGCCCTCCATCACGGCGCGAATCATCTCCGCCCGCGTGTGGATGGCCGAAAGGCCGACAAACGCGCCCCGGCAGTCCGGGTCGAGATGCGGCGTGCGCTCGCCCATCAGGTAGGGCAGGAACAGCAGGCGTTCCGCGCCGATGGGCACGGCTTCCGCCATTTGGTCCATGAGCACATAGGGGTCGATCTTTAGCGCCTTTGCCTTTTCAATGATGTCCCCGCAGAGCTGGTTGCGGAACCATTGCAGCGAAGCCCCGGCGGCCAGCGTGACGCCCATCACGTGCCACGCGCCGGGAACCGCGCAGCAGAAGGTGTGCACCCGGCCCGCCGGATCGATGGAGAGCTGATCCGTATGGGCGAACACCACGCCCGAGGTGCCGATGGTCGCAAAGGCTTTGCCGTCCGTGACGACGCCGGTTCCCACGGCGGCGGCTGCGTTATCGCCCGCGCCGCCGACGACGATGGTACCCGCCGCAAGGCCGGTCTCCTCCGCCGCCCGCTTCGTCACCGTGCCGGTGACCTCCGGGCTTTCGTAGACGCGGCAAAGCAGCTCCTGATCAATCCCCAGCTTTTGCAGCACCTCGTCCGACCAGCGGCGGTGCGGCACGTCCAAAAGCCCCATGCCGGAAGCGTCCGACACCTCGGTCGCGTACTCGCCCGTGAGCTTTAAGCGGATATAATCCTTGGGCAGCAGGATGCGGCGGCATTTCTTGAACAGCTCGGGTTCGTGCCTCCGCACCCACAGAATTTTGCCCGAGGTAAAGCCTGTGAGCGCCGGGTTGGCGGTCAGCTCGATCAGGCGGCTTTTGCCGATGGTCTCGTGAATCTCGTCGCACTCCGCCGCCGTTCGCTGGTCGCACCAGAGAATGGCCGGGCGCAGCACCTCGTCGTGCTCGTCCAAGAGGACGAGCGAGTGCATCTGCCCGGAAAGGCCGACGCCGCGAATGCTCTCCGGTTTGGCGCCGGATTCGCGCAGCACGCCGCGGATGCCCTGCACGGCGGCCCGCCACCAATCGCGCGGGTCCTGCTCGGCCCAGCCGTTTTTCGGCTGCGCCATCGGGTATTCATAGGTTTTAGACGCGACCAGCTTGCCCGCCGTATCGAACAGCGCCGTCTTTGTCCCCGAGGTGCCGATATCGATGCCAAGAAGATACTCCATTCCTACACCCCTTTCGTTAAACAACCGATCGGATACGCCCGTTATGGCATAAGGACGCTGTCACAGTATTCCTGAAACAGCGTCCCCCGCCTGGAACGGTATGTTCCAAATCGTATTTTTATTTGCCCTTCTTCTGCGTCTGCGTATCGAACCAAACAGCGGCCACCAGAATCAGGCCCTTGACGATGAACTGCCAGTAAGCGTCTAGGTTCATCATCGACATGCCGTTGTCGATCGACATCATGATCACGGCGCCGAGAATCGCGCCCGCGACCTTGCCCGCGCCGCCGGTCATCGAGGTACCGCCGATAACGGCCGCCGCGATCGCGTCCAGCTCATAGTTGCCGTTTGCCGCCTGCGCCGTGCCGCCGTTCAGACGGGCGGTGTAGATCACGCCCGCGACCGCGCACAGGAAGCCGTTCAGGCAGTAGACCACGGTCAGGTTCTTTTTTACATTGATGCCGGCGTAGCGCGCCGCGGAGATATTGCCGCCGATCGCGTATACGCTGCGGCCAAAGGTGGTCTTCTGCGAAACGAAGGTGAAGATGACGACCACGATCGCCATGACGAGCACCGGGATCGGAATGCCCTTGAAGGAGTTTAAGATGTACACCGCGACCAGAACCAGCGCGCAGAAGATGAGCCAGCGGACGATCATTTCGCCCATGGTTTCCTGCAGGCTGTTGTACTTTTTCTTGGCGCGGCGCTTGTTCAGCTCAATACCCAGCATGGCCACGCAGGCGATGACCGCGATGACCCAGCCCCACAGCGGCAGCACATACGCGGTGCCCCAGAACTTGTAGGATTCTTGGAACGGCGCGACCGTCTGGCCGCCCGTGACGGCCAGCATGCCGCCGCGGAAGATCAGCTGCGCGCCCAAGGTGACGATAAAGGGGGCGATGCCGGTGTAGGCGATCAGGCCGCCTTCGATCAGGCCGATGACCGCGCCCAGCACCAGACCGATGGCGATCGTCGCGATCGTGGGCAGGCCGAACCATACTTGGCAGGCCGCCATGATACAGCCGACAAAGCCCATGACCATACCGGCCGACAGGTCGATACCGCCGGTGACGATGACGAGCGTCATGCCGACGCCCATAATGCCGGTAAACGCCGCCTGACGGATCAGGTTGGACAGGTTACGGGTGGTGATGAAGTTGCCGCCCGTTGCCGCGGTAAAGCCAACCCACAAAACGATCAGCACAATGACCATCGTCAGGGTGCGGATATCAAGCTTGCCGCTAAGCGATTTCTTTTTTGTATCTGTACTAGACATAGTTTAGCCCCTCCCTACTGCTGCGCGCATCAGTACTTCCTGTGTCGCTTCCGCGATCTCAAACTCGCCGGTGACCTCGCCGCCTGCGACCGTGATAATGCGGTCGCTCATGCCGAGGATCTCTTCCATTTCGGACGAGATCATGATGATCACAACGCCCTTTTCGACCAGCTCGTTCATGATTTTGTAGATTTCATATTTTGCGCCGACGTCGATACCGCGCGTCGGCTCGTCAAGGATCATGACCTTGGGCTCGCTCATCAGCGCCTTGGCCAAAACGACCTTTTGCTGGTTGCCGCCCGAAAGCGTGTTGACCGCCACCTCGATCGAAGGCGTCTTGGTGCGGATTTCTTCGACATACTTGGTGGTATACGCCACCTCGGCGTCCTCGTTGAGGATGCCGAATTTCGACACCTTATCGAGCGAAGCCAGCGTGGTGTTTTCCTTAATGCTCATGATCAGGTTCAGACCCAGCTTTTTGCGGTCCTCCGTGACCAGAAAATAGCCTGCGTTCAGCGCGTCGATCGGGTTTTTGATTTCGACCTTTTTGCCGTCGATATAGACCTCGCCCCTGCCCTTGGTGCGGAACGCGCCGTAAACGGCGGTGAACAGCTCGGTTCGTCCGGCGCCCATCAGGCCCGAAATGCCGAGGATCTCGCCCTTATACGCTTTGAGGCTGACGTTCTGGATCAAATCGCGGCCCGGGATCTCGGGATGCGGCACCGTGAAGTTCTTGATCTCAAAGCCGACCTCGCCCCGGGTATGCGGGACGCGCGGGAACAGGTTGGTCATTTCGCGGCCTACCATGAGGGAGATCATCGTATCCTTGTCCATGTCCTTGCGGGCGCGGGTCTCGATGGTCTGGCCGTCGCGCAGGACGGTGATATCGTCGCACAGGCGCATGATCTCGTCCAGACGGTGGGAGATATAGATACAGGTAACGCCCTGCCGGCGCAGCTTATCCACCATGTCGAGCAGGATGTCTACCTCCGCTTCGGTCAGCGAGGCGGTCGGCTCGTCGAGCAGCAAAAGCTTGACGTCGCGCGAAAGCGCCTTGGCGATCTCGACCAGCTGCTGCTTGCCCGTGCCGAGGTTGCGGACCAGCTCGTTCGGATTCGTATCCAGACCGACGCGCTTCAAAAGCTCGACCGTTTGATAATAAAGCTTATCAAAATCGATCACGCCCATCTTGCTCGGCTGGTTGTTGATAAAGATATTCTCGGACACGCTCATATCCGGCACCAGATTCAGTTCCTGATGGATACAGGCGATACCGGTCCGTTCCACGTCCTTGATGCTGCGGAATTTGCATTCCTGACCGTCGAACAGCACCTTGCCGTCGTACGTGCCGTTCGGGTAAACGCCGCTGATGATCTTGATCAGCGTGGATTTACCCGCGCCGTTCTCACCGACCAGCGCGTGCACATGGCCGCGCTGCACATCAAAGGTAACGTTGTCCAGCGCTTTCACGCCGGGGAATATCTTTGTAATATTTTGCAGCTGCAAAATATAATCTGGCATAGTAACACCCCCAAATTCACAAAATACGTCCTGTCTCCGCGAAGGGCGCGGAGTTCTTTTGGGAAAAAGAGCGGGGCACATGGTTGCGCGTCGCAGCCGTGCACCCCGCACTCTACTTTGTTTTAGTCGCCCTTACGTAGAGATTACGCCGGCCACTGATCCTTGGGGATGTTCGCGTAAACTTCCTCAAGCGTATGGAAACCGTCGCGCTTTACGATAATGTCGTAGATGTTGTCCTTGTTAACCGCTTCTACGTCTACCGTGAAGGAATCGACGTCCTTCTGGTTGTTGTTCAGCTTGGTCCAAGTGCCAAGGCTCGAATCGACGCCGCTCATCGGGTCCGCGCCGGTGGCGATGGCGACAGCCAGTTCGCAAGCAGCCTGATTCAGCGGAGCCAGCGGCTTATAAACGGTGCCTGTCTGGGTGCCTTCCACGATTCTCTGGCAAGCCGCGAGGTCGGCGTCCTGTCCGCAAATCGGAACCTTGCCCGCAAGGCCCTGCGCCGCAAGCGCCTGTACCGCGCCGCCGCAGGTGCCGTCGTTCGAGGCGATAACGCCCTGTACGTCGTTGTTGGCCATGGTCAGGCCGTTTTCCGCATGCTTGAGTGCTTCGTTCGGATCCCAGCCCTTGCACCACTGGTCCAGAACGATCTTAATGTCGCCGGAATCGATGTACGGCTTGAGAACGTCTTCCTGACCCTGTGCGACAAGGTGCGCGTTGTTGTCTTCCGGCGCGCCCTTCAGCCAGATGTAGTTGCCCTTCGGCGCTTCCTTGACGACGAATTCAGCCTCTACCTTACCGACCTTGTAGGAGTCGAAGGTGATGTAGTAATCCAGATCGGAGTTCATGATAAACCGGTCGTACGCGATGACCTTGATGCCCGCGTCGTGCGCGGCGTCAACGATCGGGCCCGCGGCTTCCGCGTCCAGCGATTGTACGATCAGCACGTCAACGCCCTGATTGATCAGGTTTTCGCACTGGGAAACCTGCTTGTTAGCGTCGTTGTTGGCGATTTGGGTGTTCAGGGTAAAGCCCTTGTCGCTCGCGTAATTCTCGAACATCTGGATTTCGCGGTTCCAGCGTTCCTCCGTGGTGTTGCCTACGGAAAGACCGACGACGATATCCTTGATATCCTTGGTCTCGCCGCCTGACGCCGAGCTGTCCGAGGGTTCGTCGCCGCCGCCCGCATCGCTACCGGTGGTGGTGCCTGCACACGCAGTTAGGGAAAGCGCCATAGCGCCCGCCATCAACATGGCCAGTAACCTCTTCTTCATTTTTCATCCTCCTTAAAATGTGTATCATAAACCGCCTCATTACGGTCTACACCTAGAAAAGGGCGCACTTGCCCGAGGGGATGCTCATCGCTTTTTAAAACCCAAAAATATTCATATTATTGCCTCATTTTGTATATTTCTGCGTTTCAGCGATTCATTTTGTGAGCTAATTATATCTCACTTTCCTTCGATTTCGCTATACTTTTCTTGCGGTGTTCGGTACCGTTTTGCTCACCCGCGCGGCATTTTTTAAACGTTTTATTACGATTCTTGCGATTTAACCAAACATGCTCAAAACGCATCAACTTTTATTAGTCATTTCGCACAAAAACGACTTTATTTTTTGTACGAATAACGAAATAGGGGTTAATTTTGCCTTAAAAAAGGCGTTTTTGCCTTGCATGGGCCTTTTTTGACCCAATCACATGATTTGCTAAAAATTTAACAATTCATCCCTTGTAGTGCGCGACACGACGGCGTACAATAAACGCAGAAGAGAAAAACCCAACAGGACCTACCGCTGAAAGGAGCAATACTATGACGCTGACCGACCCTACCCCATGCGAGGAAAAGGGCGCGCTGACCGATTCGCTTTTACAAAAGATGGACGCCTATTGGCGCGCCGCCAACTACCTTGCCGCGGGCCAGCTTTATCTGCTGGACAATCCGCTTTTGCGCGAGCCGTTAAAGCCCACGCATATCAAAAAGAAGATCGTGGGCCACTGGGGCACCGTGCCCGGGCAAAACTTTGTGTACGTGCACTTGAACCGCGAGATCAAGCGCTACGACCTTGATATGATCCTTTTGTCCGGCCCGGGCCACGGCGGCAACTTCTTCGTTGCCAACACCTATTTGGAGGGCACCTACAGCGAGGTTTACCCCAACATCAGCGAGGATACGGAGGGCATGCGCCGCCTGTTCAAGCAGTTCTCCTTCCCCGGCGGCATCGCGAGCCATGTCGCGCCCGAAACGCCCGGTTCGATCAACGAGGGCGGCGAGCTCGGCTACGGCGTGGCGCACGCCTTCGGCGCGGTGTTCGACAACCCGGATTTGATCGCGGCCGTGACCGTGGGCGACGGCGAGGCCGAGACCGGCCCGCTCGCGACCTCGTGGCACTCCAACAAGTTCTTAAACCCCATCACGGACGGCGCCGTGCTGCCCATTTTGCATTTAAACGGCTACAAGATCGCCAACCCCACGGTGTTTTCACGCATTTCGCATGACGAGGTGCGGAAATTCTTCGAGGGCTGCGGCTGGAAGCCGTACTTCGTCGAGGGCGACGACCCGATGATCATGCACCGGAAAATGGCCGAGACCATGGATCAGGTAATCGAGGAGATCCTCGCCATCCAGAAGCACGCCCGCGAAACCGGCGACGCTTCGCGCCCGGTCTGGCCGATGATCGTGCTGCGCACGCCCAAGGGCTGGACCGGCCCCAAGGAAGTGGACGGCAAAATGATCGAAAACAGCTTCCGCGCCCATCAGGTGCCGATCATGATGGATCGCCCCGAGCATTTGGAAATGCTGAACGCTTGGCTGCACAGCTACCGGCCGGAAGAGCTGTTCGACGAAGCGGGCCGTTTGATCCCCGCGCTGCGCGCCCTCGCTCCTACCGGGCTCAAGCGCATCGGCTCCAACCCGCACGCGAACGGCGGCCTGCTGCTGCGTCAGCTTCGCCTGCCCGATTTCCGCGATTATGAAATTTCGGTGCCCGCGCCCGGCGCGGTCGAAGGACAGGATATGCTCGAAATGGGCAAGTTCGTGCGGGATATCCTCAAACTGAACGAGGAGAGCCGCAACTTCCGCGTGTTCGGCCCGGATGAGACCGCTTCCAACCGGCTGACCGCCGCGTTCGAGGTATCAAACCGCGTGTGGAACGCGGAAACCCTGCCCTCGGACGAATTTCTCGCGCGGGACGGCCGCATCATGGATTCCATGCTGTCCGAGCATTTGTGCGAGGGCTGGCTGGAGGGGTATCTGCTGACCGGCCGCCACGGCTTTTTCGCCAGCTACGAGGCTTTCATCCGCATCATCGATTCGATGGCCGCCCAGCACGCCAAGTGGCTCAAGGTGTGCAGCGAACTGCCTTGGCGGCAGAAGATCGCTTCGCTGAACCTGATCCTCGCCTCCAACGTATGGCAGCAGGATCACAACGGCTTTACCCATCAGGACCCCGGCTTCCTCGATCATATCGCCAACAAAAAGGCCGATGTGGTGCGCCTATACCTGCCGCCGGACGGCAACTGCCTGCTTTCCTGCTTCGACCACTGCATCCGCAGCCGCAACTATGTCAACGTAATCGTTGCCTCCAAGCACCCGCGCCCGCAATGGCTGACCATGGAGCAGGCCGTCAAGCACTGCACGCAGGGCATCGGCATTTGGGAATGGGCCTCGAACGATCAGGGCGGCGAGCCCGACGTGGTCATGGCCTGCTGCGGCGAAACGCCGACGCTGGAAACGCTCGCGGCGGTCTCCATCCTGCGGGAAAGCCTGCCTGATATCAAGGTGCGCGTGGTCAACGTGGTAGACCTGATGAAATTGCAGCCCAAGGCCGAGCACCCGCACGGCCTGTCCGACGCGGAATACGACATGCTGTTCACGCGCGACAAGCCCATTATCTTTGCCTTCCACGGCTACGCGACGCTGGTGCACGAGCTGACCTACCGCCGCCACAACCGGCACCTGCACGTGCGCGGTTATAAAGAAGAGGGCACGATCACCACGCCCTTCGACATGCGCGTGCAGAACGATCTGGATCGCTTCCATCTGGTGCAGGACGCTCTGCTCCGCCTGCCGCAGCTTGGCAACCGGGGCGCGTATCTGTACCAACGGATGAGCGACAAGCTTGTGGAGCACAAGCAGTATATCCACGAGTACGGCCTTGACCTGCCCGAGGTCCGCGACTGGAAATGGCAGTAAGCCATAACCCAAAAACCAAAGGGATGGATTCAATGCCATTTCGTTCAGGGCAAACTAATGGTAAATACGTGGCAAACGTCCCATAGGCTCCCCCCGACGAGGGGGAGTTGGGCCGCGCGAAGCGCGGGTCTGAAGGGGGGCGTAAGAACCATTGGCATTGATGTGCGCAGTAACCTTCCAATGCGCTATTCGTTACGCCCCCCTTTCGTCACGCGCCTGCGGCGCGCGCCACCTTCCCCTCGTGGGGGGAAGGCCAGAAAACGGTCTTTGACCCCCCGCGCATTGCTTAAGTTTACGCATATGCCCTCGTTGGGGGGAGGCCAATGGGTGGTGCTACGTCGTTTAGGAGCCAGCTATGCTTCACCAAATGACATTGGCTACGGATTCCTAATATTGGTCCGATCCAGAATAATGATGACATCAGATTTTACCGAGGCGTGGTCAGAGCTTGTCATTTACATGGAATACGGCGAGCGCCTGAAAACGCAAAAAGACCGGCTTTCGCCGGTCTTTTTGTCTGTCTTGAGCCTGTTGCGAAACAAGCTCTTTTGTTTATGTTCCGGTTATACGTCCGCTTTCCACAGGCCGTGCAGGTTGCAGTAGGCATACGCCGCAACCGGCTTTTCTCCGGCAAGCGCAAACGTTGCTTCGGGCGCTTCGCCGGGCGCAAGGCACTTGCGCTGGCCGCCGCGCTCGGTCTGTAAATAGATCCACTCAATGAAGTGCTCCTCCGCCATCGGATGCGCCACGGAACCAACGGATACCGTTACCGTATCGCCTTCCACACGGATGACCGGCACATGCTTTTCAGCGGCGGCGTCCACCGAGCCCGGAACAAGCTCGGTCATTTTCTCGCCACAGCAGACGATCGGTACGCCCGCGTCATGGATCATCCCTACCAGATTGCCGCAGTGGCTGCATTTATAAAACTTAACTTCGCACATGGTTTTTTCCTCCCAAATATGTTTCGTTCATGGTATTTCCTTTATGCCTAAAGTATACCATCGTTTTACTGCTTTGTCTAGTGATTTTCTTTATTTATTGATAATAAATATTAATAATATTTTCTCCTCTTTCTTGTCTACTATGCTGATTCGGTGTTGGCGCGCCCCGGAAATACGGCGATTCGCTTTTACGCCGCCGCGGGACGTGCTATAATAACCGTAAAGCGGCTATTATAGCTGCATGAAATTCATTTTTTAAATGAAGGAGGGCTGCGCCATGCGGGAGCTTGCGGGAGAAAACGATCTGCTGCTTACCTGCCGCGAGCAAGCGGACGGGCTTTGCCTGCTGCGCTGTGAAACGCGCGACGAGCATGTAACGCTGCCGGACGCGCTGTTCGGCAAGCCGGTCGTCGCGCTTGGCGACTACGCGCTGGCCGAGCGCGCGCCCGCGATCCCGGCGGACGCGTTTTCCGTTCGCGTTACCTGCGGCGGGCCCGCGCCGGTGCACAACGCCGCCGCCATCCATAGCATTACGCTGCCGCAAGGCCTGCGCCGCATCGGCGCGTATGCGTTTTTTAATTGCCGGAGCCTTGCCGAGCTTTCGCTCACCGACGCGGCGGATACGCTGGGCGGCGGCGCGCTGATGAACTGCGCGGCGCTGCGGCTGATCCGCCTACGTTTTCTTTCCGGCGAAACCAGCCTGCTGCAAAAGCTGCTCAGCGAACACGCGGGCGAAATCACCGCCGCTTTGGATTTTGCAAACGGCGGCAAAGCGCGTCTGATCTTCCCCGAGTATGTGGAGGATTTGGAGGAACTGTCCGCGCCCCACGTGTTCCGCTACCGCATCGGCGGCGCGGGCCATGCCTACCGGCAGTGCTTCACGCGCGGCGCGATCCAGTTTCACCAGTACGACGCGGCGCTGGAACGGCTTTTGCGCATGCACGCGTTCGACGCGGCCGCGCGGGTCGCGCTCACCCGCCTGCGCTTTCCCTACGCGCTGGGCGAAGGGGCGCGCGAACGCTATTTCGCCTGCCTTGCCGCGCACGGCGGCGCGCTCGCGCTTGCCTATGCCGAAAACGGAGACACGGAACCGCTCGCCTTTTTGCTGCAATGCGGCGCGCTGGGGCCTAACGCGGTTTCCGCCGCGTGCGACCGCGCGCGGCAGCGCGGGCAGACCGAGGCGCTCGGCCTGCTGCTCGATGCGCTTGGCAGGCTGGGCGCGCCGGAGCAAACCAAATCATTCGAGCTGTAAGGAGGTGCGGCAGGCATGGCGCAACAAACGAATTGGCATGCGGTCGGCCGCGAGATATTATCCACGGCGCGTGCCGAGCTGTACCTGAACATGCCATTTCTGGACGCGGCGCTCGGCGCGCTGCGCCACGGCGAGGAATACAATACCGCCACGCTGGCGACCGACGGCGCGCGCCTGTTTTGGAACGGCGCGCATTTGGCTGGGCGATATGAGCGCGCCCGCTCGCTCGTCTGCCGCGCCTACCTGCACCTAACGCTGCACTGCCTGCTGCGCCATCCCGGAAAAAGCCGGGGGCGCGACGAGGCGCTTTGGGACCTGTGCTGCGATATCGCGGTGGAAAGCATCATCGACGGGCTGGGTTACCGCTGCCTAACCCCGCTGACGCACAGCGTGCGGCGGCGCAACCTATATGAAAGCCTGCAAAGCGATATGCCGGTGCTGACCGCGGAAGCGATTTACCGCCGCTTTCGCCGCGCCCCGTTATCCGAATACGACCGCGCCACCCTTGCCCGCGAATTTTATGAGGACGACCACACGCTTTGGTACGCCGAAAACGAGGACGAGGAGCAGCGCCGGCAGGACGAGCGCTGGCAGCAGATCACCGCGCGCACGCAAACCGGCATGGAAACCGTGTTCAGCGCATCCGGCGCGGGCGGCGAAGCCGTGCTTGACCAGCTGCGGGTAGAGACCCGCGAAAAGACCGATTACCGCGCGTTCCTGCACCGCTTCGCCGTGCTGGGCGAGGAGGTTTCGATCGACCCGGACGCGTTCGATTACGGCTATTATGCCTACGGCCTGCGTCACTACGGCAACATGCCGCTGATCGAGCCGCTGGAAACGCGCGAAGCGCACCGGATCGAGGATTTTGTCGTTGCGATCGATACCTCGATGTCCACCTCCGGCGAGTTGGTGCGCGCGTTTCTATCCTACACCTACGCCATGCTGCGCGACAGCGAAAGCTTTTTCCGCCGCGTCAATCTGCGCATTTTGCAGTGCGACGACCGGGTGCGCGCGGACAAGCGCGTCACGAGCGCGGACGAACTGGCGGACTATATGGCAAATTTTGAACTGGCCGGCGGCAGCGCCACCGATTTCCGCCCCGTGTTCGACCACGTGGCGAAGCTACAGGCCGAAGGCGCGTTCCGCCACCTGCGCGGCCTTTTGTACTTTACCGACGGGCTGGGTGTTTACCCCGCTAAACGCCCGCCGTACGACGCGGCCTTCGTCATGCTGCGGGACCGCTGCTACCCCGAGCATTTGCCGCCGTGGGCCATCCGCGTGACGCTATCGGAAGATGAAATATTACCCGCAGAGGAAGAAACCATATGAATATCAAACGAGCCAAGGAAGAGATTAAAAACGCCATCCGCGCCTATCTGTCGCGCGATTCGTTCGGGCAGTACCGCATCCCTCCGGTGCGCCAGCGCCCCATTTTGCTGATGGGGCCGCCCGGCGTGGGCAAAACGCAGATCATGGAGCAGATCGCGGAGGAGACCGGCATCGGCCTTGTGTGCTACACGATCACGCACCACACGCGCCAGTCCGCGCTCGGCCTGCCCTATATCGAGCACCGCGCGTACGGCGGGCGGGAATACGCCGTGACCGAATACACGATGAGCGAGATCATCGCGTCGGTCTACCGCTCGATCGAGCGGTCGGGCGTCCGCGAGGGCATTTTGTTTCTGGATGAGATCAACTGTATTTCGGAAACGCTCACGCCCATGATGCTGCAATTTTTACAGTGCAAGACCTTCGGCAACCAGCGGCTGCCCGAGGGCTGGGTCGTCGTCGCGGCGGGTAACCCGCCGGAATACAATAAATCCGTGCGCGAGTTCGACGTGGTCACGCTCGACCGCGTCAAGCGCATCGATGTAAACGAGGATTTCGGGGTTTGGAAGGAATACGCCTACCGGCGCGGGCTGCACGGGGCGGTCATCTCCTATTTGGAAATTCGGAAGGAGCATTTTTACCGCATCGAAACCACGGCGGACGGCTTGCAATTTGCCACCGCGCGCGGCTGGGAGGACCTTTCCGAGCTGCTTTACGCCTATGAATCGCTCGGCCTGCCGGTCGACCGCGAGGTGATCGGGCAGTATATCCAGCTGCCGCGCATCGCGGGCGATTTTGCCAACTACCTTGCGCTGTACGAAAAGTACCGCCGCGTGTACAAGGTGGAGGATATCCTAGCGGGCGCCTACGAGCCGTTGCGCGGCGCCGAGCTTGCCGCCGCCCCGTTCGACGAGCGGCTGGGCGTTTTGGGTCTGCTGCTCGCCCGCCTGTCCGAAACCGCGCGCGAAGCCTACCGGCAGGACGCGCTGACCGACGCGCTGCACAAAACGCTGCAGCGCATCCGCGACGCGGAACAGGCCGCGCCCGCCGCGCTTCAACTGAACCTTGCCGAAAAGCAGGCGCACATCGAGCGCCGCCGCGAATCCGGCTCCGCCGACCGGGACGCACAGCGCACGCTGCTGGCCGAAGCCGCGTGGCTGGAAAACGCGCAAAAGACCTTGCTCACCGAAGGCGTGCCCACGGACGCGGCCTTTGACCGCCTGCGCGCGCTGTTTGCCGCGGAACCGGAAAAGCGTTTGCAGCTTGCCCACGAGGCGGGCCGCCAGATCGAAGCCGCGTTTGCCTTTCTGGACGACGCCCTGCCCGACAGTCAGGAGCTCATCCTTTTCGCGACCGAGCTGACCGCGAACTTCTTCACCTCTTGGTTGATTCAAACCTTTGGCTGCGAAGCCTACTACCGGCATAACGACCGCCTGCTGTTCGACGATACCCGCCAAAAGATCATGGAGAACATCGCCGCCGCGCGGCAAAGCGAAATATAAGACTAGGGCCGCGTTGCACAATCGGTTGCAACGCGGCCCTATTTTCGGAAGTTCGCTGACGCGAACAATTAAACGCGCGGCGGCGTGAGTCACGCCGCCCTACGGCATCTGCTGCACTATTTTGTAGGGCGTGGTGACCTCACCACGCCGACCCCATCGGGCGTTCCGAACCACTCCAACTCTACTATTCCGAGCTTGCAGACCCGTACATAATAGCATCCTCTGAAAGAAAAACCTCTGCCATGAGCAACGTGCCTAGGCGGTATCCAGTAATGAACCGGCTGATACCGAACAAGGTCTCCTCTTCACTGCTAGCATTACAAAATGCGTCGAACCGTGCTTTCCCTTCATGATCCAAAAGTTTTAGTACAAGATCTTTCGTCAGAACCACTTCATGAAGCGCCTTCGCATAGCGAGAGCCCTTATCAAAAGAGGCGGCTCTTGCATCAAGGTTTCCCTCCGCCAATAATTCCAGCATATTCGTTCTCAAATCATTTCACTCCTTCTTGCTAATCATAACAAAAAACAGAAGTAGTGCTAGGGGTATTTTGACCTATCCCGAATCAATCTATCATAGCGTAATCCTCCGCGCGTTCGCCTGCTAAACGAAGCGCCGGGATATGCGGGCGCGCCAAACCCAGCCGGTGTTCCTTTCCCCTTTGCCCCCGCGGCGGGCGCCGCATTCGTCCTCGCGGCTACCGCCGCGCTTTTATTGCGAGCATCGCGAGCCACCAGCAGCGCAAAGCGCCGTATTGGTAGGGCGTGGTGACCTCACCACGCCGGCCACAGCGGGCGATTGCAACTGCGGCGTTTAAGGGCGGCCGCGCTCGTCCGATTTCTGAAACGCCAGCCGCTCGCCCACCCCGCGCAGGTACACCGTGCCGCAAGGCGTGAAGCCCTGTCTGGCGAGCATCGCGCGCATGGGCCGGTTATCCTGGTGCGTGTCGATACGAATATTGCCGCACCGCTCCATACACCACGCTAGGCAGGCCGCGCCCGCGCCGCGTACACGGCCCGAGGAAGCCAGCCGGTGCACCACGCCGTACGGCGCGTCATTCAGCCACGCGCCGTCTATCTCCGCGTAATCCGGGTCGGGCGCGCAGGTAAAGCTAAAGGCCGCCTCGATCCGGCCGTTTTCCAATAACACATGCCCGCGCCCCTCCGCTATATCGCGGAACAGCTGCATGGTGGATGGGCGCGCGCTGCCCCACTGGCCGGGGTTTCCGTTTTCACGCATGAACCGCCGCGCGGCGGCGTACAGCGGTTGCAGGGCGGCGAGATCTGAAAACGTCGCTTTGCGTACCCGCATCAGCCCTGCTCCTTCAGCCATTCGGCGGCCAGCGCAAGCCAGCGGCCCACATGCCGGTCGGGCAGGCGGCCCTTTTGCGGATCAGCGGTTTCCAGATCGGCCAGCGCAAGCCCGTGCGTTCCGTGCGGGAACAAATGCACTTCGTGCGAAATGCCCGCGGCGCGCAGCGCCGCTTCAAGCAGCAGCGTATTTTCCACCGGCACCGTGGCGTCGTCCAGCGTATGCCAGAGAAAGGCGCGCGGCATGGCGGGCGTGACCAGTGTCTCCACGGAAAAATCCGCCTGCCGTTCACGCGGGGCCAGACGGTCAAAGCAGCCCCGGTGCCCGGCGTCGCCCGCCGTAACGACCGGATAACCCAGCACCAGCGCGTTCGGCTTGTGTAGAGTAAGGTCGGTATCCGCCGGGTAGCGGTCCGCCCGTTCCCATACCGCGCCGTGCAGCGCCGCCAGATGCGCGCCCGCGGAAAAGCCGCCCACCGCGATGCGCGCTTCGTTTACCCCAAACCGGCCCGCGTTTCGCCGCACCAGCGCCACCGCGCCGGATAACGCGGCAAGGGGCCGCAGGCCAAGCGGCGGCTTTTCACAGTCGTATTCCAGCACAAACGATTCGATCCCTAATCGGGCGAACGCGCGGGCGACCGGCGCGCCCTCGCGGATCGAGCAGTGCTCGTACCCGCCGCCGGGGCACAGGATGAGCGCGGGCTTTACCGCCGCGCCCGCCGCCGGATACCGCGTCAGCCTGCCGCCAAACGGCATTGCAAAGTGTTCCATGGCTTGGTTGCCCTCCTTAAAATAGCAAAAGTCTGCCGGAACGCGCAGCCCCGGCAGGCCCATTATAAATTGTAGCGGTTGCGGATGTCGATGCGGGTGAGCAGCTTATCCCCCGGCGGTTCCGCGCCGACCAGCAGCCGGTCGAACAGCAATTCGATCGGGCGGGAGCCCTGCGTTTCCGCATCCTGATCGATCAGAAAATCGATCAGCCCCGCGCGTACATTGTCCACATTTTGTTGAAACAAATCATGGCAGATCAGATGTACCCGCCCCCGCAGCCCCAGTTCTCTGAGCGCGTCGCACGCGCCAAGCTGGCCGTTTACCGAAATGTACACACCCCGCAGATCGGGATGCTGCCGCACCGCGCGGCAGACGATATCGTGCGAAAGCTGCTGGTCGTCCCCGCAGGTTTCAAGCGGCAGAATGGACAGGCCCGGAAATTCGCTTGCCGCTTCCTCGCAGAAGCCTTCGACCCGCTGCCGGTGCGAACGGTTCTGCATCACGCCGGAAACGACAAGCACCTTGCCCTGCCCGCCGAGCAGCAGCGCCATCAGGCCCGCGCAGGTGCGGCCGCTCGCGTAATTGTCCAAACCGACGTAGCACAGCCGCCCCGAATCCGGCAGATCGGTATTAAAGGTGATGATCGGCATATGCGGCGCCAGCTCGCGCACCCGCTGACGGATGCGGCCATCCTCCGCCGGGGAAAGCGCCAAGCCGCCCACGCCCGCGCGCACCAGTTCGTCGATCGCGGCAAGCTGACGCTCGACGTCGACCGTGCCGGTGGAACGCACCAGCACCTCCACCCCTTCGGCCGCAAGGCGGTCGCGCGTGCGCTCGGCCGCTTGCAGCACGGTGCCCATGAACGCGGTTTCGACCGATTGCACGATCACGCCGATCCGAATCGGGTTTTTCGCCAGCGCGAGCAGCTTGCCCACGCGGTTGGGTTGGTAGCCCAGTTCCTTGGCGAGCAAGCGGATGCGGGCGGCGACCTTGGGATCGACCCGGCCGCGGTTGTTGAGCGCACGGTCCACCGTGCCGCGTGAAACGCCCGCGATCTCCGCGATTTTCGCTATGGTCACCGCCATGCCCGCACCCCCTTATTTTTCAGCATTCTGTTTCCCATGATATCACGTCCGGGAGGCCGGTGCAAGGGGCGCTTTTTTTATTTTTCATCGGACAGGACAACGCCGCTGTCCTGCTTTTTGGCCTGATACATCGCGTTATCCGCCGCCTTGAACAGCGCGTCATAATTGCTCCCGTTTTTCGGGCAGCACGCCACGCCGATGCTGGCCGTGATCTCCAGCCCCTGCGCCGCGGAAATCCGTTCCAATTGCTTTTCGATCTGCTCCGCCTTACGCGCGGCGACCGTTTCGTCGTCCGCATCCGCCATAAGCGCCAAAAACTCGTCGCCGCCGATGCGGCCCACGGGGTCGCAGGCGCGGAATACCGCTCTCAGCGCTTCGCTCATGGCGCGCAGCGCGCGGTCGCCCGCGTCGTGCCCATAGGTGTCGTTGATCTTTTTGAAGCGGTTCAGATCAATCATGAACAACAGGCCCCGTCCATCCTGCTGCAACAGCGCGCGGATGGCCTGCTCCGTCGATACTTTGTTGAGCAAGCCGGTCAGCTGATCGCGTTCGGCGCGCTCGATCAGCAGCAATTCCTTGCTCTTGCGGGCGGTGATATCGGTCATCTTGCCGATGAGGATCTCCGGGCTGCCCGGCTTGCCGCCCAGCGCCTGCGCCTTGCATTCGTACCAGCGCACGCTTGAAGAATCGGCAAAGCATAGCTCGATCGAGCGCGGCGCGTCGCTCTTCGCCGCCTCGTCGAGCATGGCGAGAAACCGCGCGCGGTCCTTTTCCCCCAGCAGATCAAAGCGGTGCGCGCGCAGGTTGCGTATGCGGTCGCCCACAGAGGAAAACAGCCCGTGTCCGTTGTCCGTCATTTCCAAAATGTCTTCTTTATAATTGTATTCAAACAAGACCGTATCGGTAAAATTGGCGATAGCGGCATAGCGCGCATGCTCGATCTTTTGCTTGCGCTGCTGGCGCAGCACACCGGCAAGTAACAACAGACCGACGAGGAAGGTGAGCAGCATCAGCGAGCCGCTGATCCAGATCATGCGATGCATGATCTCGCGCGAAGCCTCGTCCAGCACGGTGGTCGTTTCAATTTTGACCAAATGCCAGTTGTTATACTTCAGCCCGACCGACGAAACAAAGTGCGTTTCCCCATCGCCCTCGCCGATCAGGATGGTCGTCGCGTCCGCGCTTCCCAGCGCGGCGCGCAGGCGTTTCGATACCGCGTCCTTCATGCCGCGTTCTGACAAGCCGGATACCAGATCGGCCCCCACCCAGTCCTGACGGTTGGGCGTATACAGCACCGTGCCGGAGGAATCGGTCACGCACTGGAAGCTGATAGCGTACAGCGTGGACGACTGCGTTTCCTTTAAAAGCAGTTCCGCGTCGAGCAGACTGCGCAGCACGCCGATGGTTTTTCCATCCTGCAGCACCGGCTCGGCAATGCTGAAATAGGTGCCATTCAGCCTTTTGGAGCGCCGCAGCTCGGATACGACGGACTGACCGGCGGCCAGCTTTTGATATATTTCATAGTCGCTCGGCTGAATGCCCTGCTCTTCCAGCCCCGCGGCCAGCGTTTCCAGCGGTATGTACTGCACCTGATAGCCGCTGTGTATCTCGCCCATTTCCTTTAAGTAGTCGATCAGACCGGGACTGTCCGGGTCTACGCCGGTCTGCTCGATCAGCGCAGCCGTGGCTTTCAGGTTATTTTGCAGGTCGGTCAGCTTGGCTTCCGCCGCGTCCCGCTGCCCGCCGATAAACGAATCGAGCAGCTGCTCTTCCAGCGTGTAAAAGTTTTGATCCAACCCGCGCCGGTAACGGATAAACAGCAGGTTGATCAGCACGAGGATGACCGCGAGGCAGACGGCGAATAGGATTAGGGCGCGTTTATCAATCTTTTCCGTCTTGCCCATGCCGCTCCCACCCTTCTATGCTGCTTCTATTATACGTCCCTGCCGCCGGAGGTTCAACCAATCCTTGCCGCCAAGGAATATTTCGGCGTGTTTTTCACACAAAAGGCGCCGTTTACCCGCCGAGCGCCACGGATATCTCATTGCGCGCGGCAAGCAGCGGGCGGCGCAGCTCGTCGATCCGGTCGTCGCTCATCCGGGCCAGAGGGGCGGAAATAGAAAGCGCGTAGGACGCGCGTCCCCGGTAATCCGGTATGGCCGCCGCGATGCAGCACACGCCCAGCTCGGTCTCCTCGTTATCGACCGCGTACCCCTGCCGCCGCACGCGCATCAGCTCGCGCAAAAATTCCGGTTCGGATACGATCGTGTGCGCGGTGCAGGCGCGCACCTCGCTGCCCTGCCACAGCGCGAAGGCTTCGTCCTCCGGCCATGTGGCCAAAATCGCTTTGCCGACCGCCGTGCAGTAAAGCGGCCTGCGCATGCCGATGCGGCTGAACATGCGAATGCCGCCGCTCAGGCTCTCCACCTTATGGATATACACGATATCGCAATCATCCTGCATGACCAGATGGATGGTCTCGTCCGTTTCCCGCCCCAAACGCTCCATCGGCGCGCGGGCGCGGTCGATCACATCCATATTATCCGTAATACAGCCCGCAAGCTCGCACAGGCGCATGCCCGCGCGGTAAATACTGGTTTCTTCATCGCGCAGCACATAGCCGCGCGCGCACATGCTGGCAAGCAGACGGTGCACGGTGGATTTATGCAAGCCGGTCCGCTGCGAAAGCGCGGCGATCGTCATGCCGTTCCGGCTGCCGCACAGCGCTTCCAGCAGATCGAACGCCCGGTCGAGTGATTGTACGTTGGAATGTTCAGCCATAATTTCGCTCCTGTAACGGTTTTATATTGTGAAACCAAGTTTCATTTTAAAGTATTATGCCCCAAAAAACAAGCGGAACATTGTATAAAATCTCTGCCAAAAACTGTTGCAGATCGACGGCTGACCAACAAAAAACCAAGAGCCGCCGGAATTTTCCGGCGGCTCTTGGCGACGTACAGAAGAGATAAAACTGCACGCCTCTATGAAAAGAAGAAAGTGGGGTAGCGATTGGATCATCCGCCCGAACGCCACGCGCCGCGCAACATAGCAGGGGGACGGTGCAACCGGTCGATCCGTGTGCACCGTCCCCCTGCCAGCGCAATCAAGCGAACAGATTCCGTACTCTATTTACTTCATGAACTCATCCACATTGTCCTTGGTGACCAGCTTGGGCAAAATGTTGTAGTAGTTATCGGTCAGGCCGTCCACCGCGGTGCCTTCGATCAGGCCGAGCGCGCACTTGAGCGTGCCTTCGCCCTGCGCGACCGGGTCCTGAAACACGGAGCAAGCCATCGTGCCTTCCTTGACGGCCGCGCAGCCAACGTCGGTCGCGTCGATACCGACGACCGGGCAGAACACGGTCTTATCGCCGTTGGTCTTCATCGCTTCAATAACGCCCAGCGCCATTTCATCGTTATTGCAGATCACGGCGTCCACCGTTTCGCCGGTGCCCATGAACTGGCTGAACTGGTCCATCGCCTTGATGCGGTCCCACTCAGCGGTGTTTTCAAATACATAGTTGGCCTTGATCCCGTTGTCCGCCAGCGCCTGCTTCGCGGAATCGGTGCGCTTGGTCACGTTATCCAGACCCAGCGTGCCCATGAACATGGCGATGTTGACCTCGGTCTTGCCTTCGTCCTCAAAGATCTTGGATAGGAAATTGCCCTGTTCCTTGCCGTACAGCGTTTCATCGGTGCCTACGTAAACGACCTTGCCGTCCTGTAACAGGTCAAGGCTGGGCTGGCGGTTGACGAATACCACCTTCATATCGCCCGCCGCCTTCAGCACGTCCTCCGCCGAATCGTTGTTGGCAAGGCCGATGATCGCGGCGTCATAGCCGTCCGCCGCCCAAGTCTGTACCTGACTCAGCTGCGTTGCAACGTCCTGATTGGCGTCCAGCGTGTTCAGCTCTATGTTGTTGGCCTCCGCGAAGGGTTTCATCGCGTTCTCCATCGAGGTCCAGAACTGGTCGCGCATAGCGATCGAGAAGCCCACCTGATAGGGGCCGCCCGCGTCGCCGCCCTGCGCGCCCGTGTCCGCGTCCGTATCCGGCGTTGCCGCGGGCGTGCTGCCGCAGCCGGCCAACAGGCCGATGCTCAGGGCCCCCGTCAGCAATAAAGCAATTAATTTCTTCTTCATGTCATTCTCTCCTTCTCTTTTTCGATTGTGTGCACGGCACTGTTTGCAGTGTCTTGCTTCTATGCTAATCATTATACCATCCCCCGGATAGAAAACCTTCACTATATTGTTTTCACCCTTCGTTGTTTCCCGGATATTTCGCACAAATATACCGCCGCCAACTTTGGCAACTCCACTATCCTGTTCGCACGCCCCTTAAAAACACATAAATACCGCCTTTCCGGCCAGATCACGCCCTGTTTTCCCCGCGTTTAGTGATACCTTATTATATATATACGTATTGCCGCATTCGCCTCTTTTGTATTCCGTTTTAGTATATTTTATTCTTTCGCACGTGCGTCCGCGCGCACCGTTTTTCGTTACACAGGAACACACTGGAAATTCATTTTGATATTTTCGATTCTGCTGTTTGCGGGGCAGATAACAAGATTGTGGAACAACCAAATTTAATGCCCTGTTTTTTGTGAAAAATTTGGGCGCTTTCGCCGGACGCGCTACAAGATAGTGGAGGGGCGGCCGGATAGAATACGCTACAATAGTATTATCGCAGGCGGGACCCCGTCAGTTCCGCCCCGACAAGCAACGAAGAGGAGAGAAGAAAAGTGGAGGTGGCAAAGTGAGCGAGTACATATTGGAGATGACGGGGATCGTCAAGGATTTCCCCGGCGTACGGGCGCTGAACGGCGTGGAGTTAAAGCTTCGCCCCGGCACGGTACACGCACTGATGGGCGAAAACGGCGCGGGAAAATCCACGCTGATGAAATGCCTGATCGGCATTTATCACAAAACCGAGGGCACGATCCGGTTCCGCGACAAGGAGGTCGACTTTAAAGGACCGCTGGAAGCGCTGCAAAGCGGCATTTCCATGATCCATCAGGAGCTGAGTCCGGTGCTCGAGCGTCCGGTGTCCGAAAATGTGTGGCTGGGACGCGAACCGTACAAGGGCATTCATATCGACCATAAAAAAATGCGGACGGATACCATAGACCTGTTCCGCGAAATGGATCTCAACATTGATCCGGACGAAAAAATGGGCAACCTGACGGTCGCCCAGATGCAAATGGTGGAGATCTGCAAGGCGGTCTCCTATAACCCCGACGTGATGATCTTGGACGAACCGACCTCCTCGCTGACGGAGGGCGAGGTCGTGCATCTATTCCAGATCATCCGAAAGCTGAAGGAGCGCGGCTGCGCCCTGATCTACATTTCCCACAAGATGGACGAGATCTTCCAGATCTGCGACGAAATGACCACGCTGCGCGACGGCCAGTTCGTCGGCCATGATTTTGCAAAGGACACGACGGTGGACGCGCTGATCACCCAAATGGTGGGCCGCGAAGTCGCGGAAATGTTCCCGAAAATCCCCTGCGAGATCGGCGAGACCGTATTCGAGGTGCAGGGGCTCAACTCCGGCAAGCAGGTAAAAAACGTTTCCTTCGATGTGCGGCGCGGCGAGATACTGGGCTTCGCGGGTCTGGTCGGCGCGGGCCGCACCGAAACGGTGGAGACCGTGTTCGGCATGCGCCATAAGGACAGCGGCAAGGTCTTTAAGGACGGTCAGGAGCTGACCATCCGCAGCCCGCACGACGCGATCGCCCACCGCATCGCCCTGCTCACGGAGGACCGGCGCGGCAACGGCATCGTCGGCATCCGCAGCGTGATGGACAACACGATCTTGGCGAATCTGCCGGCCTACGGCTTCCCGATCAACCACAAGAAAATCCGGGAGGATACCGACAAGTACGTCAAGGCGATGAACACAAAAACGCCCTCGAACGAGCAGCTGATCATGTACCTATCCGGCGGCAACCAGCAAAAGGTGCTGATCGGCCGGTGGCTGCTGACCGATCCGGACGTGCTGATCGTGGACGAGCCGACGCGCGGCATCGACGTTGGCGCCAAGGCCGAGATCCACACGCTGATCTCGCAGCTTGCGGGCCAAGGCAAGGCGATCATCCTGATCTCCTCCGAGCTGCCCGAGGTCATGGGCATGGCCGACCGTATCGTCGCCATGTACGAGGGCGAGGTCACCGGCGTTGTCGAGCGCGACAGCGATAAATGGAGCTCCGAACACATCATGGCGCTATGCCACGGTCAAAAAGAATAAGGGAAAAAGAGAAAGGGGTACTTCCTGTGAATGCGACAAAAGCCAAAAAATTTATGAGCAAGAACTCGATCTGGGTCGTCTTTGTTTTTATGGTCATCCTGATGGCCTTTTTATCGCCAACGTTTCTAACGGCCAAAAATATTGTTTCCGTACTGACCACCGAATCCATCACCGGCATCCTAACGGTCGGCGTTATGTGGTGTATTCTTTCCAAGGGCATCGACCTTTCGCCCGGCGCGCTGGTCGCGTTGACCGGCGTTGTGACCGCCTCGCTCGCACAGAAGTTTGAGTACGGCGCGTCCCGCCTGTTCCCGAACCTGCCGGATATCCCGGTCGTCGTCGCGATTGTGGCCGGTCTGCTTGTCGGCACGCTGTTCGGCGTGCTCAATGGCTGGCTGATTGCCTACACCAAAATCCCCGCTTTCATCGCCACGCTGGGCACCCAGCTGATCGCCCGCGCGCTCGCCTTGCTTTACACCAACGCCTACCCCATCCCGGAGCTAAAGCCCGGCCTGAAAAATGTGGCGCAGTTTGAGCTGTTCAACATCAGCGGCGCGTCCGTCACGGTCGTCATCGTCATTTTCGTCATCTTTGCGGTGATATCCGGCTTTATGCTCACACAGACGCGGTTCGGCAAATCGATCTATGCGATCGGCGGCAACGATCAAGCCGCGCGCGTGGCCGGTATCAACGTGGAAAAGAATCTGATTAAGGTATACACCTGGTGCGCGTTCTGCGCGTCCGTCGGCGGCGTTCTGCTGGCGGCCCGTTCGGGCGCGGGCAACGCCTCGGTCGGCGTCAACTACGAGCTGGACGCGATTGCGGCGGCCACTGTGGGCGGCACCTCCCACTCGGGCGGCGTGTGCCGGATCTCCGGCGTTATCGCCGGTATCCTCATCCTCGGCGTGCTGAAAAACGGCATGATGCTGCTCAAGATTTCGCCCTATGTGCAGCAGGTTTTCAAGGGCGCGATCATCATCCTCGCGGTGGTGTTCGATATGCGCAAGAACGCAAAGAAGGCGTAAAAAGCTTACATAAAAACCGGAGCCGCGGTCCCCTCGTAAGGGGCCGCGGCTCCGGTTTTTATGTGCTACTGCGTCACGTTGCCGTGCAGCGCTTCTATGTACTGTTTTTTATAGCGGATCGGCGACACGCCGACCACCTTGGTAAAGATGGTGTTAAAGTAATTCGTATTGTCGTAACCGACCAAGGTGGCGATCTGCGTGGCGGTGTAATCGCTGCTGATTAAATAGGTCTGCGCCAGCCCGACGCGCCGCCGGATCACATATTGGATGGGCGAATAGCCCATCGCCTTTTTGAACACATGCGAGATATACGGCTCGCTGCACTGGAACGCCGCCGCGATCGATTTCAGATCGATCGGCTCCGTGTAATGGATATCCAGATACTCGCGGATGCGGTCGCCCATTTGCGTATCCTGCGCGGAAGCGACGGCTCGCGGCGCTTCGTCCTCCACCCCGATCGCCGCGAGCAAAAAGGCGATGGCCAGACACTGCGCCACGGCCCGGTGCATCGGGTTATCATCCAGCATTTGATAGGCGCGCTCGCACAGGCCCTCGAAGAAACCGAACATCGCGCCGGAGGGCCGCACGGGCGGGCTGTCCGCCGGGATCATGTGGTTTACCGGCAGATCTCTTAAATGCAGGTTGCCGATACCGAAGCAGTAGGTGCCGATCTCCTCATCCGACATGGCGCGCACCTCGTGCGCTTCATCCTGATTATAATACAGGATGTCGCCCGCCTGTATGGGATAGGTATGGTTGCGGATGGCATAGGAGCCAACGCCCCGATAAACCAGCAGGATCTCGCACAGCGAATCATGCCCGTGCATGGGCCGGTCGCGCTTCTTGCCGCCCGCCTGCTGCTTGGTGATATAGAGCAGCGAAGGCATCGCCACTCTGTCTATTCCGGATTTTTGCATCACTCGCGCGAAATAATCTGTTTCATACATGCTGCTCACGTGGGCTTCCTCCCTTTTCCGGCATTTGCGCTGCTATCATTTGTTCATTATACCGAATTTGCCCGCGCGCGTCAATTCCACCGCGTACTCGGTTCAGCCAAGCGCCGCCCCGCTACGCTTTCCCGTTGCGAAAAAAAGTAGAAGACAGGCAAAAAGAACCCGTTTCCTTGTAAAAACGGGTTCTTGAATCGGCCGGGCGGGGCGGTATCTCTACCACCCCGCCCGGAGAGCAAGGTAATGGCAAATGTGTTCTGGGGTCGTTCAATTTGCTGTGTTGGAAAGAAACCGGTGAAGCATAGCCGCGACCTCGGCGCGGGTGGCCCGCCCCTTGGGGTCCAGAACGCCGCTGCCTTTGCCGGAGAGGACGCCGGCGCCCACGGCCCATTTCACGGCGGCCTCCGCCCAGCCGTCGGGCCGGTCGGTAAAGGCCGCCAAATCGTCGGCCGCGCTTATGTCCGCGCCCTTGTACCGGGCATAGCGGTACAGAATGGCCGCAAGCTCCTGCCGCGTGATGGCGTCCACCGGGCCGAATGCCGTGGCGGTGTAGCCCTTGACGATCTCGTGCTCCGCCGCCCAGCGAACGGCGTCAAAGCAGTAGCTGCCCGCCGTTACATCAGTAAATGACATGGCCGCGCCGCTCTCCGGCTCCTGCTCCAACCGCCACAGAATCGTGACGATCATGCCGCGGGTGGTGGCAAGCTCCGGCGAAAACGTGGTTTTGCTGGTGCCGTTCATCAGGTCGCGCTCATAGATATCCTTCACGCTGTCGTAATACCACGCGCCCTCCTTCACATCGGCAAAGGGATTCCAGACGGGCCGCTGGCCCTCGGCCTGAAAGCTGGCCGCGATGGTGTGGTTTGCCCTGACCTTTTCAAACGTATAGGAATCCACCGCGCCCACGCTCTTGCCGTCCACCAGCACGTCGGCGATCTCGTAGCCATCGCCGGGCGTCACGGTAAACGTCTTGTCGCTGTTCCGGCTGACGCGCACCTTGCCGCTGGGGGCGATCTTGCCGCCCCCGCCCGCCGTGGCGGTCAGGGTGTAATAGGTGGTGGAGCCGCCGCCCGTCGCGCCGCCGGTGGGTACCACGAACTGCACGCTGGAGAAGGACAGCATTTTGAACGAAATGGCGCGCCCCTCTCCCTTCGTAAAGGGAAGCTCCGTTTTGCTGCCGTCGTCCTTCACATGGTACAGCCTCAGGTTGTTCAGGTCGATATCCTCCGGCACGACCATCTGGAAGAACATCGGTGCCGCCAGCTCCGCTTCGTTGTTGTTCACCGTCAGTTGCATTTTCAGTTCCAGCTTGGTGTCGGAGCCGCTGGGCATAACGGGCTTGACGGTGACCACCACGTTGCCGCTGTCCACGCCGCAGGCGATGGCCGCGCCCACCACCTTTATGTTCTCCGGCGCGGGAACCGGTCCCTCGGCTTCGTTTTCGATGGTGATCGTCAGTTTCTTGTCCGCGTCGGAAATGTTCTCGCCCACGGTCTTTTTCAGCTCATCCAGCGTCTTCACGTCATCGGCGGTAAGGTTTTCCTTGGCCGCGCCGGACAGCTTGGTCACCTCGGCGGCCACGGCGTCCACCGCCGCCTTGTCGGTTTCGGTGGGTCGCTCCGGGTCGATCAGCTTATCCAGCGTATCGGCGATGTCCGTAATGTCGCTTACCTGATTGGCGGTCCCGCCGCTACCGCCCGTGACCTTTACCAGCACGTAGCCCAGCATGTCGCCATTCTGGTAGGCCACACCCACCATGGTCACGCCGCCGGCGACTGCCGAAACGGTGGCGGTCATGCTTCCGCCGGAGACCGCGCCGGTCACGGCGGCGACCGCCTCCGCGCTGCTGCTCCATTTCATGTTGGCAATGGCGTAGTCGCCCTCATTGGGCAGGGCCGCGCCGGTCACTTGAAGCGTTACCCCGGAGAGCGTCAACTGCTGCCCGGCCGCGACGGTTTGTATGCCCAGTCCTTCGCTGGCGGTCAGTTCTACCGTGGATACCGGGAACAGGGCGTCCTCGCCCGTCAGGTCTACGGGAGCGTAGTTTGGATCGGCGGGCGTGTACCGCACCGGGAATGCCTGCTTGCCGCCGTTGTCGTTGCCGGCGGCGATCCGCGCCGTCTTGTCGCCGGTAAACGCCCAGCCGGCGGGCAGCGTCACGTCCCCCAGCGTCGGCGTCACGTTGGTGACGATGTGCACCTTGTGCAGCGCGTCCAGCGCGTCGGCGTAGCTGGAATAGGTCTTGCCGTCCGCCGGGGTGATGGTTCCGGTCAGGCCGGGTACCGTGCCGGTGGTGAAATAATTGCCCGCGTCATTTCCGTTGAGTGTGACGCCGGTGACGGTAACGGCGATTCCCGTCCCCGCGTCCGCCGTGGCGTACACGCCAGTGCCGCCCCCGGCGGTCACCGCGTCATGTTCCAGTGCGCCGGTAAGGGCAGGCGCGCCGGTGAGTGTAGCTATTGTGTCGCCGTCATAGACCTTGCTGGCCGCGAGGGTGCCCACGCCCAGAATGACGGCTTTGGGGGCCACGGTAAAGCTGGCCGCCTTGGTGCCGGTGTAGGCGTCGCCCTCGTAGCTCATCCGCACCTGATAGGTTCCCGCCTTAGCCTCGCCCGCACCGGAAACGGGCAGATCGTCCGCCCAGATATTTCCGCCGTCGGCGCTGTATTGATAAGTGATGCCGCCGTTGTCGTCCGTGACAGTCACGGAGCCCAAGGGCACATTAGGCGCCTCGCCGTAGGTCCAGCCATCCATGGCGAGGGACATCTGCGCCTCCGTCAACGCGGCCTTGTCCGTGACGGTCACGGTGACCGTGGCGCTCTTGCCGCTGGCTATGGTGGAGGTGGCCTTGACGGTTATTGAAGTTGCCGTCTCACCGGCGGCCACGGTCAGCAGACCCGCTTCGGAAATGACGGTGCCGGTGTCGTAGTTGCCTTCGATTGTCCACGTCACGGACTGCGCCGGGGAATACGTGCCGGCCACCGTGGCGTTAAACTGCCGGGTGTGCCCCTTCTGTACAATGGCCGCCGGTGGGGTGACGCTCACGGCGGTGACGGTGGGCGTTCCCAACCAAACCTCATTGACCGCGTTGGTCATGGCGCCGTTGGAAACGGTAAGCGCGTCCGCGTTCTCCGGGACGAAGGCGGTCCAGCTTCTGGTTTCCGTTCCTCCGCCCGACAGCGTAACGGTAAACCAGTCCGACGCCATGGGCTTGCAGCCGTTTTCTTCCCCCAAGCCAGTCAGCGTAATGGTTACCGGCGGCTGTGTCTCACCGCTTTTCATCGTTCTAGCGGCGATGGCGGCAAAGCCGGGCCCGCCTTTTGCGTGGATACTGCCACCGGTGATTTCGATGTGGCCCATGCAGAAAATCCCGACGTCGTTCGTGCTCACGGCGTCGACGGTGCCGCCGGAGATGGTGATGCCGCCGTTGCTCCGCAGGCCGGCATAATAGCCGTTGGCGGTCACCTTGGTATCGTCGCCGCTGATGGCGAGGGCGGCGGGCGTAAAGATGCCGCAGTCGTCGGTGGAGGCGGCGTTGACGGTGCCGCCGGAAATGGCAATCCCGCCGTTGCCCTGCAAGCCGGCATAATAGCCCTTGGCCGTCACCTTTGTCGTGTCGCCGCTGATGGAGATTGTGCCGGGCGTATAAATTGCGGCGTCGTTGTTGGAGGTGGCTCTGACGGTCCCGCCGCTGATGGTGATGCAGTTTTTCGTATAATCGGGCACGTCGGGCAAATCCGCCGCATGCTCCGCATATAACGCGGGGAAGTCGCTCACCGCCTTGACGTCCGCATCGCCGTTAACGGTGATATGCAGCAGAGCGATGATGGCGTTTTTGCCCGTCAGGGTGCTTTCAACGTCCACCTTGGAGTCGGAGATCAGTACATTTTTGCCGTTGATGGCACTGTCCCCCGTGCGTGCGGTTAGAGTGGAACACTGGTCAATCGCGATGTCTCCGCCCGCCGCGTTGATGCCCGTCATGAGGTTTGTGAGGGTAAGATTCGCGCCGCTGAGGGTGATCCCTTCATCCGCCTGCAATCCGACGTAAGAGGCTTCGGGCTCTAAGGTCGTATCCTTGTTGATGATCTTCAGCGTCGCGCCTTTTAGGGTTAGCCCCTTGTTGGCGCTCACGCCCGATACGCCGCCTCCGTCCTGGGCGCGCTGAAGATAGACGGTGAGTTTGCCCGCGCCCTTTATGAGAAGCTGGTTGTTTAGGCACCGGACGCCGCAGTTCAGCGCGGCGTCCGCATCGTTGCCGACGACATTATCGCCGGTCAACGCGATGGTAAAGTCCGTGCTGCCCTCCACGTAGATTCCCGCGCCTTTGTGTGTGCCTGTGATGGCCGCGCTGTTGAGGGACAGCGTATTGCTGGCGGCGTCGTAGGATACCTTCCCGTCGCCCAGCACGTTGGCCGAATTCTCCGGGTTGACTTGCGTGCCGCCCACCCAAATTCCGTAGCTTGTGACGGCGGGCGCTTCTCTCGGTAGAGTGGGCGCGGGGGCTTGCGCATTGCTTACCAGCGTGGGTAAGTCGCAGCCGGGGACCAGATTTCCGGTGGGGACGGTCCAGACGCTGGAATCCCAGCTGCTGAACACGTCGGTCAGCGGCATGGTATTGTCCACCGCCACGTCAAGCCCGTGGATTCCGTCCGCCGCGCCGGTGATAGGCGTAACCGCCTCGGTGGATTTCTGGTAGACCTTCATATCCGCCCGAGCGAGATTGTCCGAGAGGGGGGCGTCGTCTTTAAAACCCACCACGCGGCCCACGGTTGTTTTGCTGCTGTCGGTGGTAATGACGGTCAGCCCCAGAGAGAGGCAGTTTTGCACTGTGGCCGTCACAACAGTCGAGATGCTTTTATCGTTCCCACCTACCACGCCGCCGACCTTGCTGCCGCCGGTGACCGCGCCGGTGTTATAACAGAACCGCACGCTGTTATAGTTATCTCCCACCACGCCGCCGATGGAAGAACCTGTGCCGGTGACCGCCGCCTTGTTGATACAGTTTTGCACCATGCCGATGCTATGGCCCGCCACGCCGCCGACCTTGTCCTTGCCGGAGACTGCGGCCTCATTGACGCAGCTTTGCACCGTGCCGCTGCTTGAGGCCGACACGCCGCCGACTCGATCGCCTGTGCCGCTGACTGCTGCTTTATTAACGCAGTTTTGCACCGTGCCGTTGTTCCCGCCCGTCACGCCGCCGAGCCGTCCCACACCGGAGACCGTGGCCCCGTTGACACAGTTTTGCACCGTACCGGCGTTCGCGCCTACGATGCCGCCGGCATAGTTTTGGCCGGTAACCGTGCCGGTGACGGTCACGTTCTCCACCACGCCGCCCGTGGCCACGTAGCCGAACAGGCCCTGATTGTCGTTTTCGCTATTGATATTCAGCGCCACCGTTTTGCCGTTGCCGTCGAAGTGGCCCTTGAACGAATTGCTGCTGCTCGTGCCGATAGCGGCGGTGAGCGCCGTGGCCGTGCCGCTGGTGGCCGGGAAGCTGTCGGAGAGCTTGATGTATTGGCCCTCAAATGTATTAGCCGTGCTGACATAATCGCCGGTGCCGCTGACGTTAGCGGCGAAGCCCGCCAGTTGGTCGTAGGTTTCGATGATGTAGGGGCTTGCCTCCGTGCCCTTGCCGCTGGCCGCCCAGACGGGGGCGGGCTTTTCCGCCAGCTTGATCTGGTTATTCTCCAGCGCGAAGCCAAACGCGCCGCCCTTGTAGGAGAATTTGGCCAAGTCCTCTGCCGTGATCGTATAGTCTGACGCGCCCGAGGCTACCATTGTCCCGGCAGTGGGATGGTTATAGATCGCCTCGATCTCCACCGGGTGTTCCAACGCGGAAGCGATGGTGAAGGTGGAATAGTTTTCCCCCAGCTTCAAATACAGCCCGTCCGGGATATTGGCCGAGCCGCCCAGAGTGAAGGCGCACTGGTTGACGTAGACGTCGTCGCCCTTTTCGGCGTCCGTCCGGGCAGTGTTGCCGCTGATGGTGCCGCCGGTGACGGTGAACACCTTTTCCTTGCCGCCGGTCTTGAAGATGCCGCCGCCCCGGCCGTTGGGGACGGAGTTGCCGGTGATCTCCCCGCCCTCGATAATCAGCTTGCCGTTGCTGTAAATGCCGCCACCGTAGGTGCTGTTCGTGTCCGTACCGTTGGCGATATTGTCTGTGATTTTGCCGCCTTTTATGGTGATAACTGTGTTACCATCAGTATCCTTAATTGCGCCGCCGTTTTCTGCGACATTGTTACCGATGACGCCCCCGTTCATTGTAACGCTGCTGAAACCATTAAAATGATAGCCTATGTTAATGGCGCTGCCATTGTTATTTGTCAGCGTCGCGCCGTCCTCCAGAACCAATGCGGCATTATTCAGATTGATGAGACAGCCGCCACTGGCATTAGCCTTATTTCCGTCCATGGTGATACTTTCCAGCGTCAGGCTGCCGCCTTTCTTTACTTCAATGAGATTGCCCCTGTAGGCTGCGTCGCGGGTCAGCGTGCCGCCGGTGATCTTGACGTGCTTATTGTCGACGGTAATGGCCGCGCCAACGGATATGCCCGACGCGTCAATGGTAATCAGTGTGGGGGTAGCCGCCGTGCCGCTGCTGCTTGCAATGGCATTGTTCAGCCCGTCCACGGTGGTAATGTCCAGCGTTGCCATCCCTCCCAGCTGCTTCGCAAAATCGTTCAGTTCCGCCAGCTTGTCGGCGCGCGCCTCGGTGATCCGCTCCAGAGCCGCCGCGTCCCCGGACAGCGCGGAAAGCTGCGTTTGCAGGGCGGGGACCGCCGCCAGCTTGGCGCGGGTCTCGGTAACCCAAACAGGGAATGCCGGGTCGGCGTCGCCGGGGGCGCTTTCATAGAGTTCGTCCACCGTGGGCAGGGCGTCGATGGCGGCGCAGAGGGCGTCCACCTCGTCCGGCTCCGGCGCGGTCTGTTCCGCCACGGTGACGGTGATCGCGGGCCAGTCCACGCCCTCGGCGCAGGCGTACCCTGACGCGGACGCGGTAAAGGTATAGCGGCCCGCCGCTCCTTCAAAGGGGTAATCCGCTTCCCAGCTCACGCCGTCAATCACAACTGGCTCGGTGTCCGGGGCCGTGGCGTACACGGTGGCCCGGAGGGTGTCGGGCAGGTTTAAAGCCTCCCGCACCGTGCCAACCGAGACGGTCTGCTCCGCCACCGCCGCGTCCAACGGCTCAAAGGCCGCGACTATCACGTCCCGACCGTTCTCCGTCCCCCCGGCCTGCGCCGAGACCGGCAGCAGGGTCATTAGCATACACGCTGCCAGCAGGGATGCAAGCGGCCGCCGCAGTTTCTTTATTTCTCTCATATTTCTTCCTCCCTTTGTGTTTTGTAAGTAAAAGAAGCCTTGGCGATAAATGGGACATTTATCGCCAAGAGGGGTATACCCCTCTCTTTATTTTTTCAGTGCGTTACCCGTCCGGCCGCTGTAAGCGAAACGGGCGGACAGGGCAAGGGCGAACAGAACGCCGGCGGGACAGGCGATACCGGCGGAAAGGCGCAGGCCTTCCTCCGCCATGAGGATGTAGGTGGAGCAGACCGCCGACATGAACGCGGCGGGCAGCGCCGCCATAAGGCTTTGCACGCGCCCGCAGTGCCGGCGGAGATAGACCGCCGCCGCCCAGAGGGCGATCATGGCGAGCGTTTGATTGGCCCAAGAGAAGTAACGCCAGACGACATCGAAATTCAGTTGGGTGAGCAGCGCGCCCGCCGCCAAAAGCGGAAGGGTGAGCAGCAGGCGGTTGCGGATTTTCGACTGATCGAGCCGGAACCAGTCCGATAGGGTGAGACGGGCGGAGCGAAACGCCGTATCCCCCGAAGTGATGGGGCAGGCGACCACGCCGACAACGGCCAACGCGCCGCCGAAAACGCCGAGCAAGGCGGTCGAAATATCATACACCACGCCGGACTGGCCGAGCGAGGACAGGGCGGCTTGCAGGCCGCCGGTGCCGCCGTAAAACGCGACGCCCGCCGCAGCCCAGCAGAGGGCGATCACGCCCTCGGTTATCATGGCCCCGTAGAACACGCGGCGGCCGTCCCGCTCGCGGGCAAGACAGCGCGCCATCATGGGCGACTGGGTGGCGTGGAAGCCGCTTACCGCGCCGCAAGCCACGGTGATGAACAGATAGGGCCAGACGGGTCTGCCGTCCGGATGGAGGTTTTGCAGCGTCAGCTCGGGAATATGGTAGCCGCCAAGCAGGATGCCGCCGCCGATGCCCAGCACCATGACGATGAGGACGACGCCGAACACGGGATAAATTTTGCCGATGAGTTTATCGATCGGCAGCAGGGTAGCGAGAAGATAATACAAAAGAATGACGAAAACCCAAAAGGGCGCGCCGAGCGCGGGCGGTGTGAGCCGCGCGATGAGGGCGGCGGGGCTGGTTGTGAAAACCGCGCCCACCAGAACCAGCAGCACCACCGAGAATACGCGCACGACCTGCTTCATGCCGCGGCCCAGATACTTGCCCACGATTTCGGAAGCCGACGCGCCGCCCATGCGAACGGAGATCATGCCGGTGCAGTAATCGTGCACGGCGCCGCCCAAAATGCTGCCGAAAACGATCCACAAGAATACCACGGGGCCGAACACCGCGCCCATGAGCGCGCCGAAGATGGGGCCGGTGCCCGCGATATTGAGCAGTTGGATGAGAAACACCTTCCACAGCGGCATGGCGACGTAGTCCACCCCGTCCGCGCGAACGACGGCAGGCGTCTCGCGGTCGTCAGGGCCGAACACCCGCTCGACCAGCCCGCCATAGGTCAGATAGCCGGCAATCAGCAGGGCGAGCGCTGCAAAAAAAGTAAGCATGATATTTTTAGTCCCCCCAATTTCAAAGTGACGTACCCCTATGAAAGTGCACGCACGGACTGGCAGTTCAAAGCCGCCTTATTTTGATACATATTTGCGTCGGCGCGTATGAATGCGTCCTCGATGCTTTCCCCCGGCCGGGTACAGGCATGGCCGGCGGCGATGGAGATCGGCATCCCCTGCTCCGCGGACGCACATTCCAGTTCCGCCGCCAAGGCTGCCAGCAGGGCTTCCGCCCGCTCTGGCGGGCACCCCGGCAGGATTACGGAAAATTCGTCCCCGCCGATGCGGAATAAATGCTCTGTCGTTTCGGAAAAGACGGCGCGAAGCGCGTCCGCGGAGCGGCGCAGCACCATATCCCCGGCATGGTGTCCAAAACGGTCGTTAATCTGCTTAAAGTGGTTACAGTCCAGCATGACGCAGCAGACCGCATCCGTCCCGCGCTCCCGCTCCAGCATGTTCACGCGCTCCACATAGGCTGCCCGGTTATACAGGCCGGTCAAGGCGTCCAGATACACGAGCTGGTACAGGTGCTTTTCCCGTTCCAGTCGCTCGTTCTGCTTCTGGATATGCAGGGTCTTGCGGATGGATTGCAGAAACACCGCATAGCAGGCCAGCACCACGGCGGCAAACGTGAGCCAGCAGGGCGCGTATTCGGGGCGCTGGATCATCGGCTTGGGATAGACGGCGAAAAAGATAAGGGCAAAATAGATGAGCACGGCGGAAAACGCCATCGTCCCCCACCCAGAATCCACTGTGTCCAGCAAAACGTGATAGGCCCGCAAACGCCTATAGCCCGCGGCCAAAAGGATCGAAAACAGTGTAAGTACCACAAAAAACGCCCCGACCGCCCCGCCGCGAAACAGGATGCCCGCATAGCGGCCGATGAACGCAACGATCAGCGATACGGTATCCACAAAGCAGAACGTTAGCAGGAAGCGGCTTCCCTTGTGCCTCGACAATGCCCAAAACAGCAGAAAGCTCGGCACCGTCATAAAAACGGCCGCCGCCAGCGAGGCCGGGATGTCCCAGAGATAAACCCCAACAAAGTAGAAAAGCAGAATGATCCCACAGCCGCCGTACATGAAGGCGCGGTATAACGGCGTATCCCTTTTCAGCTTAAAGATCATAGAATAAATGAGCAGATCAAAAAAGATAACCGTCACATCCGTTAGGACGGCAAACATATCCGGCAAATAATCTCCTCCATCCGCTGTGCGTTTCCGTGTCTCTGCTTTTTGCATACCCGTCCAGCCTTGACGAATCGGTTCGAGCTGGTTAAAATGGAACTACGGCCGCCAAGCTTTGACTGCCCCAATTATAAAATTTTTATGGGCGGCGCGGCGGCGTTTTACGAAATTGGTACCTGAAAATACGAAATTGGTCATAGCGGAGGGGGTGACAGACGTGCTGCAAATCGCTTTGTGCGACGACCGGGTCGAGGAATTGGAGCGGGTGACGGGGCTGGTGGAAGCGTATATCCGGCTGCACCCGGAGCTGGACAGCACGGTGCGGCCCTTTCAGTCCAGCTACGACCTGCTGGAGTGCGTCAAAAGCCGGGGCGGGTTCGACCTGTATCTGCTGGATGTGATGATGCCCGAGCCGGACGGTCTGGCCGTGGGCGCGGCCATTCGGGAGCGGGATAAGGACGCCATGCTTGTCTATCTCACCAGCTCCCCGGACTACGCCGTGGCTTCCTACCGGGTGCGGGCGATGGATTATCTCTTAAAGCCCGTGGAGCGGGACGCCCTCTTTTCCCTGCTGGATCGGGCGGCGGAGCGGTCGCTAGACGACATGCCCTCCGTGACGGTGCGGACAAGGGACGGCGTTGTGGTGGTTCCCCTCGCGGAGATCGTCACGGTGGAGAACGGCGACCATGCCGCCCGCTACACGCTATCGGGCGGGCGGACGCTGACCACGGGGACCGTCCGCTCCTTTGACGAGGTGGCGGCGACTCTGCTGGCCGAACCGCGTTTTCTGCGGGTGGGGGCTTCCTTTGTAGTGAATATGCTCTATGTGGACAGCATGACAAAGGAGCAATTTTTCATGCACGGAGGACTGAAAATTCCCATCCCCCGGCTGCGCCGCGGCGAGGTACGGCAGGCGTTTCTTGATTTTATGCTTAAAAGGGGGCGAGGCGTATGAGCGAGACAATTCAGGTTTTATTCCGCACACTGGTGACCTGTGCCTGCCCGCTGGCGCTGCTGTTTGCCATGTCCGGCTTCCGATGCACGCGGAAAACGGCGTGGGCAGCTTTCTGGGTGATCGCGCTGCTCGGCACGGCGGTGTGCTTCACCCTGATTCTGACCGTGGGCTTGGAACAGATGTGGCGGGTCTACTTTATCGTCCTGCTCGTACCCAGTCTGCTGTTTTTGCTCTTTGCCACCACGGACCGCCCTTCCCAAGTGCTGTTCAATTTCTTTACGGCTGTCAACGCCTTTTATCTGACCGCCATTCTCTCCCATTTCCTTTTGGGCGCGGACGAGGAGCCGATCTGGGCGGGCGTACTGTTCCGCTTGGCGTTCTTCGGGCTGATCGTCTTTGTGTTCGTGCGCTGGCTGCGGGAAGCCTACCGCTTTATCGCCGCCAATATGCGGCGGGACTGGCGCGTCATGGCCGTGTTGCCGCTGTTGTTCTTCGCCTTGGTGATGTTTTTGGGACTGTATCCCCACAAGCGGGAGGACAATCTCATGGGGGTGGTGTTTCTCTACGTCATCCTCTGTGTGGTGTATTTCGTTATTTATCAGGTGTTCCACAATACTTACAATCTGCTGAAAGCCACCAGTGAGAACGACGCGCTGAAAAGTCAGGTGGAGGCGCTTCAGCGGCAGGCGGACGCCGTGAGCCGCAACGACGAAAAGATCCGGGTATACCGGCACGATATGCGCTTTACCATGCAGGTGACCGCTTCCATGCTGGAACGGGGAGATGTGGCGGGCGCTTTGAAGTATCTGGGCGAATCCGACGCTAAATTAAACGACACCAGTCTGGTCCACTACTGTGACAACGCGGTGCTGGACGCGCTGATTGCCTACTATGCGGAGAAAGCGCAGGAGCAGAACATCACGGTCACAGCCCACATGGATTTGGGCGTGGAACTCCCCGCCGACGAATTGGAGCTGTCCACGGTGTTCGCCAACGCCATGGAAAACGCCATTCACGCCTGCGGCAAGCTGCCGGAGGACGTGAAGCGCCGCATCGAGCTGACGGCGGTGTCCTCGCCCCACTTCTGTATCGAGATCGCCAACACCTATACCGGCGAAGTAGCCTTTGACGGCGAGGGCTTTCCCGTCACCAAGGAGCCGGGCCACGGTTTGGGCACCCGGAGTATCGCCGCCTTTATGAAGAAATACAACGCGGTGTACAGCTATCAGCTGGCGGACGAGATGTTCCGCTTTCAGTTTTTGATCAACTGGCCGAAAAAGCCAACGGAATAGGGGTTTTCAAAAACAGTCTCGCGGTGAGTCATACCATCCGGTTAGGCATTCGGAAAAAAGCGGAAATAAAAAAAGGGCGTTCCTTTCGGAACGCCGCAGCGCGCATAAAACAGTAAAAAGGCTTGTTTTCATACGAAAACAAGCCTTTTTCTAGTACCCTTGGTGGAGACGGTGAGGATCGAACTCATGACCTCCACACTGCCAGTGTGGCGCTCTCCCAGCTGAGCTACGCCCCCAAGTTTTGCCGCAGAACTTGTCCTGACGACAAAATATATTATACGGAAAACAAGGGGAAATGTCAAGCAGTTTTTTTCTATTTTTTCAGTCGATCGCAAACAGACGCTTGCCGTTTTCCGTCGTGATGCGCTCGACCTCCTGTACGTCCATTTCCTTTACCTCGGCAATGGTCTCCGCCATGCGGTGCACATACAAGGAGGAATTGCGGCGGCCGCGGTACGGCTCGGGCGCCATATAGGGCGCGTCGGTCTCGATCATCAGGCGGTCGATCGGCGTTTCGCGGATCACTTCGATCGCCTTGCGCGCGTTCTTAAAGGTGATCACCCCGGTGAATGAAAGGTAATAGCCCAGCCGGAGCAGCTCGCGCGCCATCTCCACGCTGCCCGCATAGCAGTGGTACACGCCGCGCACACCCGGAAATGCGCGCGTGATCTCCATGCAGTCGCCGTGGGCGTCCCGGTCGTGCACGATCACGGGAAGAGACAGCCGTTCCGCCAACTCCATCTGGCGGCGAAACACGACCTGCTGGCGGGCGCGGGCGCGTTCCTCTTTTTCCCAATAATAATCCAGACCGATCTCGCCGACGGCGCGCACCTTGGGTTCGTTTTGCGCCAATTCAAAAATGACCGATAGGTCATTTTCCCAGTTTTCGTTGATATCTTCTGGGTGAATACCAACCGCAGCGTACATATGGGGGTATTTTTGTGCATAGCCAATCGCCTTGCGGCTGGACGCCAAATCGACCGCCGGATTGAGGATCAGGCCGACATTTTGCGCCGGCATAGACCGGAGCAGCTCGTCGCGGTCGCTGTCAAAGCGCTCGTCGTCGTAATGGGCATGGGTGTCAAACAGCATTACGGAACCTCTTTCTCAAACACCAGATCAAGCTCTTTGATACCGCCGTAGCTGGAAAAGCGCGTGGGCACAAAGCCGGCGTATCGCCAGCCCTGCGCCGCGTATTGCGCGATCAGATCTCGATGCTCGCCGGCGGAATTATCGACCCAAAAGCCGCCGCCCGTATGCAGCGACACATATTCGTACTGGTACATATCCATTCTCCTTATCTAGCGAAAAAGGCCGCCGAACGGCGGCCTTTTGGTTTAGCAAAGCTTGGCGCCCGCCGGGATGCCGTCGTCCAGCATCAGCAGGTTCAGCTTCTCATCCTTTTCAGCGGAAAGCAGCATGCCGCAGCTCTCCTGCCCCATCATCTTACGGGGCGGCAGGTTGGTAACGGCTACCACGGTCTTGCCAACGAGTTCCTCGGCCTTATAGTACTTCGCAATGCCGGAAAGGATCTGCCGCGGCTTGCCGGAGCCGTCGTCCAGCTGGAACTTCAACAGCTTTTCGCTCTTCTTGACATTTTCGCACGCAAGCACCTTGCACACCGTCATATCGACCTTACAGAAATCGTCAAACGCAATATCGGGCAGGAAGGTGACCGCGGGCGGGTTCTTCGCGGCGTTTTCTTCCTCGATCTCCGTCAGCTTTTTCGGGATATCGATGCGCTCAAACAAAATGGACGCTTCGCCCACGCTGCCGCCTACCGGCATGCCGTTAAACGAGTTAAGGCTCTCCACGCCCTTATTCTCCACATTTAACTGCGCGAAGATCTTATCCGCCGTTTCGGGCAGGTAGGGCGCAAGCTCAACCGCCGCGAAGCGGATGGATTCCAGCAGGTTGTAAAGCACCGTGCCCAAACGGGCCTTCTTTGCCTCATCCTTGGCAAGGGCCCAAGGCATGGTCTCATCGATATATTTGTTGGAACGGCGCAGCAGGGTGAAAATTTCGTCGATCGCATCCGCCACGTGCAGGCCCGACATGCGCTTTTCCACAGCCGCGGGCAGGGCGAGCGCAAGGCTTTTCAGTTCCTCATCCACCGGTTCGGCGGCTTCGGGCGCGGGGATAACGCCGCCGAAATACTTTTTCGTCATGGCGATCGTGCGGTTCACCAAATTGCCCAGCACGTTGGCCAGCTCGGAATTGATGCGCTCGCAGATCAGCTCGTACGAAATGACGCCGTCGTTGCCAAAGGGCATTTCATGCAGCACATAGTAGCGCACCGCATCCACGCCGAACAGGCGCACCAGATCGTCCGCGTAGATCACGTTGCCGAGCGATTTGGACATTTTCCCATCGCCCACCAACAGCCACGGGTGGCCGAACACCTGCTTCGGCAGCTCTTCGCCCAGCGCCATCAGGAAGATCGGCCAATAGATGGTATGGAACCGGATAATGTCCTTACCGATCAGGTGCACATCCGCCGGCCAGAACTTTTTATAATGCTCATCGTGGTTGCCGTCCGGGTCGTAGCCGCAGAAGGTGATATAGTTGGTCAGCGCGTCCAGCCAAACGTAAACGACGTGGCCGGGGTCAAAATCCACCGGAATGCCCCATGAGAACGAGGTGCGCGACACGCACAAATCCTGCAAGCCGGGCTTTAGGAAGTTGTTGACCATCTCGTTTTTGCGGCTCTCGGGCTGGATGAACTCGGGATGCTCCTCGATATGCTTCATCAGCCGGTCGGCGTATTTGCTCATTTTAAAGAAGTAGGCTTCTTCCTCCGCGTCCACCACGGGGCGTCCGCAATCCGGGCAGCAGCCGTCCTTGAGCTGGCTGTCCGTCCAGAAGGATTCGCAGGGCTTGCAGTACTTGCCCTTATAGCTGCCCTTGTAGATATCGCCCTGATCGTACAGCTTTTTGAAGATGCGCTGCACCTTTTTTTCGTGCATCGGATCGGTCGTGCGGACAAACTTATCGTAGGTGGTGTTCATGAGGTCCCAGATGCGGCGCACTTCCCCCGCCACATTGTCCACATGCTGCTGGGGCGAAATACCGGCGGCCTCGGCCCTTTCCTGAATTTTCTGGCCATGCTCATCGGTGCCGGTCTGGAAATAGACTTCGTACCCCGTCATGCGCTTATAACGCGCGATCGCATCCGCCAACACGATTTCATACGTATTGCCGATATGCGGCTTGGCCGAGGTATAGGCGATCGCCGTCGATATATAATACGGTTTTTTCTCCATTGCTTTTCCGCTCCTTTTATTTCCCGTTACCCTTTATTATAGCCAAAAAGGACATAAAACACAAGAGAAAAACACAGCCGGCCGAAACATCGTTTCGACCGGCTGCACAGCTTGTCAAAAAGCCTTCGCGCCACAGCGCGCAATAAAATTGAAAATTGAAGCTAAGCTTCAATTTGACCAAAAAGCGGGAGCATGTATCTCGCTTTTTGAACAAACCAGCGGCGAAGTGCGGCCCAGGCCGGCCTCTCTTGCCCCGAAGGGGCAATTCACCTTCTGCCTGAAAGGCGCGCGCCAGAGCCGGAACACTCGATCGAAATGGGGCTTTGTTTCGATCGATAGACTGTCAAAATTATTTTTTTGACAGTCTCCGCAGGATGGTCAGCGCCTCCGCGCCGGTGATGGTGTCCTCCGGGCGGAAGGTGCCTTCCGGGTCGCCCTTCAAATAGCCCAATCCCGACATGCGGCTGATGACCTTATGCGCCCAGTACCCGCCGCCGACATCGCTGAACGACGGGCCAGCGGCCGTGCCCGCCGGAGCGAGCGCATCCACGAGCGAGCAAAACTCCGCGCGGGTGATGGCCGCGTCCGGGTGGAACGAACCGTCCTCATAGCCGCGCAGCAGGCCGCGGTCGTGCAAGCGCGAAAGCGCGTCCGACGACGCGTCGGTAAAGCGCGGCAGTTCGGGCCGCTCGACAGCGGACTGGTCGATCAAGCTTTCCGCAATCAGCGCTGCGGCTTCCGCCCGCGTCAGCGGCGTTTTCGCGCCTTCCTGCGGCAGATCGGCGCGCAGCATCGGCCGCACCCGTCCGGTATCCGCGTCCGCGCGGCAGGCGAACGGGAATTGAACGCCCTTCGCTTCCGCGTTGTTTACCCGCGCAAACACGCGGTTTTGCGCGGTCATGCGGTCCAGCAGATCGGCGCACGCTCTCAGATCGTCCAATGTTACGTTCATCAGCCCCGCACGCTCGCGCTCAAAATCGGCCTGCGTTTTGCCCGAACGCGCGAGCGCCGCGGCGTTGCCGCGCGACCATGACGCCTCCTCGTCGTATTCCTTGATCGCGCCGATAATGTAGCCGTTCAGCTCGCTGTCCGACAGCGTCAGACCCCGCACATACGCGCCCACGCCTTTATAGACCGCGATCACCTCGTCCACGGGCACGCCGCCCGCGCACGCCATGGTCATGCCGTGCGCGTCAAAGCTGATGTTCGTACCGTAGGCCCCGCGCTTGTCGCGCAGCTCGGGCATCAGGTATTTGGCCCCCAGCACCGAGCCCAGCACGCGCAGCGCCGCGTCATCCACGGGCCCATCGTAAACGCCGTCTATCATCACGTGGTTGTCGTCCTGCGTACCGTTGGAAACAACGAGCGCGGACGGCCACCCGCCGGGCAAAAACGCGCAGGAGGAAGCGCCGCCGCCTTCGGGCAGTCCCGCCAAAAAGGACTTAGCCGCCGCTTGGAAGGTGCTGTAATCCGTTTCGCTCCCCTGAAAGTTCGTCACTACGCCGCCGCGTTTTAAAGCATCGCCCAGCAGGCCGCGCAGCCGTGCGAGCAGCGCTTCATCCTTTTCAGGCGCATCCACCGCTTTTTCCACAAACGCCTGATAGGAGCGCGACGAGCCGTAGAACCCGGCGGGCGCCCCGCTTAAAAAGCGGTTGCTCTGCGTGCTCGCCAAGAGTCTGAGGCCGTACTCCGTCTGGAATGGATTGGAGAAATTTGCTTTCAGTTGCTTTTTCCGCTCGGTCAAAAAGGCACGCAGCGCGGCCGTATCCTGTAAGGGCGGCGCATCCAGCAGCTTAATCAGACGATCGACCTGCGTTTTCAGCTCGGCCGGCGCGACCGAACCGCCGGCGACAAGCGCCGGGGCCAAAGTTTCCGCATCGCCGTACAGCGCATTTCCATCGACCCCAAAATAAGCGCCAATATTTCCCTTTTCCATCTGATCGTTCAAAAATTCGGCCAGCAGGCACCAAGCGGCAAGATCGTCCGCCTTGGCTTCGATCGGAAAATAGAGCGAGAAGGATGCCTGCTCCGCATCCGTATCCACGGTGTGGTACCACGCCGCTTCGGGCGTTGTTTCACTTTTTTGTTCTAACGCAAAGGTGTTTTCCGAAAAGTCTGCGAGCGAGAGCTGTGGCAGCTTGGCAATGTTCTCCGGAGAATCCGGCGTGCCAATCCATGCGTTAAACGCCTCGGTATCCCGCTTTACCTGCTGCAGCTCCGCTTCCGTCAGCTTAGGCTCCGGAATGCCCGGCTTTGCGCCGCCGTTACCGGAAATGACGGTCGTCTGGTACTTGCTTGCGCGCCAATCGGCGGCAAGGGTCTTATAAATCTGCGTATCGGTTTTTAGCTTGTCGATCACATCCACACGGTCAATGCAGGCCAGCGGATCGCCGCCGTAGGCAAAGCCGTTGAAGATCTCCTCGCGGCCAAATTGCTGCCATGCCTTCTGCTGATCGAGCAGCTTGTTGAGGCGGTCGGACGGAATACCGTTTTGGGCCACTTCGTCCAGCAGTTTTTGAAAGGCCTGCACCGCTTGATCCTTCTGTTCCATGGGCACGCCCGCAAGGATGATACCCAAATTATAGATGCCGCCGCCCATGCCGCCGACCGTATAATCCATCGTATCCGGGAACTGCTCCTGCAATTTCATCTCTAAGTAAGTAACCAGCGCGTTCCATGCCTCGACATTTTTAAGGTCCAGCACGTCCGGCCCGTGCATCATAAAGCCGATATCCACGGTTTTGGTCGATGCGGTCAGGTTGTATTCCTGCACGCTCTTGGTCTGTTCGATGGGCGCGCTGTCAAATTCGATCTCCGGCGCGCTGCCTTTGTCTGCTTTAGACAAATAACCGTTCAGCATTTTAAGCGTTTTGCTGATATCCTGCTCGCCCGCCACATAGATCAGCATGTTGGAAGGCTTATAATAGGTGTTATAAACGCGCATCACATCGTCATAGGTCAGGTTTAAAATGTCCGGAATGGCGCCGCCGGACGCAAGCGTGGGCGTGCCGTCGCCATAAAGGTTACGGTACATCTGCTCGCTGACAAAATCGATTGAATTTTCGTTCGTATCCAGACTGCGCAGCTTCAGTTCGCTGAATACGATGCCGTTGTACTGCGCCTTGCCGTCAACATATTCCAGACGGATGCCCTGCTGCTTGAAAATATTCGGCTCTGTCCGCAGCAGCGGAAACAGCACGGACGACATATACACATCGGACAGGTTGTAAAAATCCGTTTCGTTTTTGGTACGCACCACATAGCAGGTGAAATCATCCGAGGTGTAGGCGTTCAGCTCATCGGCGACCGAGGTATTCGCCAGTACGTGCATGAGTTCGCGCACCGGATATTTCTCGCTGCCGCAAAGCAGCGCGTGTTCCAAAACGTGGTTTTCGCCCATCGAATCTTTGGGCGGGGTGCGGAACCCGGCGGCAAAGGAGCGTTCCTCCCCGTCGTTTTCCAGCCATAGGACTTGCGCGCCCGAAGCCGTGTGCCGCAGCAGGTGGTAGGCGCCTTCCTCCCGTTTTTGTACCTTTTCTTCGGTAAAGCCGTATGCGCCGAAGCGATCCGCCGCCCCCGCGCCGACCGGCAAAAACGATACGATCATCACAGCGCAGAGCAGCACTGCGAGCAGTCTTTTTTTCATCATGCAAAACCCTTTCGGTCATGGGCAAAAAAGCCCTGTAACCATAAATTACAGGGCTTTTTCGCTGCCTTTTGTTTTACTTCGCCGTGATCAAGTCTTCCGCCATCTGGAAAAAGTCGTCCGCCGTCAGATCGCTCTCGTCAAAGGTTGCGATGCTGTACGTCAGGCCGTTTTCCACCCAGTGGACACGATAATAATTTCGCTCTTCGCGCGTCTCGGTGCCGTAGGCGATGTTGATCTCGCCCGCGTCCATTTTCGCCTGCTCTTCCGCGGTCGGCTTTTCAGATTCGTCGCCCGGCAGGAAAATCTGCGGGATTGCGCGGTAACCCACGGTCACGTCGCCGATCTGGCGGGTCTCGTCAAACGGATCGTCATATATGCCTTCCGGCTGGACCGGCTCGACGGAAACATCGAGGCTAACGTCCTTATCATTTTTATAACGCAGCGTCAGCAGCGGGAAGGATTCTACCTTGTTGCCCGATTCGTCAACTTTATCGATCGAGTCGCGATTGCCCCGTACAAAGGTAAACTCGCTTAAAAAGCTGTCCACGACCTTCAGATCGGGCGAAATCGCTTCCGCTTCCGACGCAGTCTTGTCAAAATCAGTCCAGCCGTTGGCAATATAGCTGTGGGTTGACCAACTGACCACCTTGCCGCCCGCAAACGCGCCGCCAACGGCCACGGCCAGCACCGCGCAAAGCGCGATCGCGTTTCTTTTCCAAGTTTTCATCCTGCTTTTGGGCAGGGGCGCGCCGCTTCTGATCGCAAAATCGACGCGGGTCTTTAGCTTATCGGGCGCTTTCAGCCCGTCTCCGCAAGCATGCAGGGTCTCGCTTACCGCTCGGTTCAAATTCATTTCATCCATGGTTGACAGCCTCCTTGGCCTCTTCCGTATTGTCTGTCAGCGCCTGCCGCAGATGGCGGCGGGCGGAAAATAAACGGGATTTGACCGTACCCTCGATCACGCCGGTCGCCTCGGCGATCTCGTGAACAGAAAGTTCATTGTAGTAATAGAGGATCACTGCCGTGCGACGTTTTTCATCCAGCGTGTAAAGCGCGTTGTATAGGCGCTTCTGCTCATCGGTACGCAATACGGCGTTCAGCGCGCTTTCTTCCTGCCCCGTTCCTATCAATTCGGCTTCCGGGGTCTCGCGGCGCTTTTTTCGGCAGTATTTCCACGCGAGCCGGGTAAGCGTCTTGAGCAGCCACGGGCGGAATTTCGATCCGTCCCGCAGCGATGAGATGGACTGCGCGCAGGTAACGAACGCTTCCTGCGTTAAATCCTCACCATCCGAACAGTTTCCGGTGACAAGGCAGGCGACGCGATACGCATCATCTTTATAGCGGGTGTACAATTCGTCGAACGCCTGCATGTCGCCTTGCTTCCAGCGGCGAACAAGTTCTTCGTCGGTCATGTGCTCCCTCCTTCCATGTATTTGGTGCACCTGTATATAAGAGCACCGAAGGGTGCATTTGGTTCAAAAATTTTTTTACGATATAGCGCCAAAACTTAATCTACATATTATGGGTGGTTTGTTCCTTGTGTTTGTCCGCGCCTTCCCTTATACTATAACTAAGAATAGTAAAGGAGGGAACCCCCTCTCATGGATAAACAGGCTTTTTTTGATGGTAAAATCTTCAACGCCTACCGCTGGTTCGGCGCTCACGTTAGCGACCGGTCGGTCATTTTTCGCACTTTTGCGCCAAATTCCGCCAAAATAACCGTAACCGGCGCATTTAACGACTGGCAAGAGGACGCGATGATCCCGGACGGCAGAAGCGGTTTTTGGGAGCTGAAAAGCGCCGAGGCCAAGCCGGGCCAGCTCTACAAGTACCGCGTTTACGCTGGGGACGGCACGGTGCAGGACCACTGCGACCCCTACGGCTTCGCCATGGAGCTTCGCCCCGGCTGCTGCTCCATCGTGACCGACCTTTCGGAATATACCTTTACCGACGACGCATGGATGGCCGCGCGCACCGCGAGCCATGACGGCCCCGTGAACATTTACGAAATGCACCCCGGCTCCTGGAAACGAAACCCCAAGGATGAAAACGGCTGGTACACCTACGACGAGCTGGCGGATCTCCTGATCCCCTACCTGCGCGAGCACGGCTTCACCCACGTGGAGTTCCTGCCCCTATCCGAGCATCCGTTTGACGGCTCATGGGGCTATCAAAACACCGGCTTTTTCGCGCCGACTTCGCGCTACGGTACCCCGGCGCAGCTGAAAATGCTGATCGACAAGCTGCATCACGCCGGGATCGGCGCAATCATGGACTTTGTGCCCGTACATTTCGCGGTGGACGGCTACGGCCTTGCCCGGTACGACGGCACGACATTGTACGAATACCCCCACCCCGCCGTGGGCGAAAGCGAATGGGGCAGCTACAACTTTATCCATTCCCGCCGCGAGGTGCGCTGCTTTTTGCAATCCGCCGCCGATTATTGGCTGACCGAGTTCCATTTTGACGGCCTGCGCATGGACGCGGTATCCCGCCTGATCTACTGGCAGGGCGACCCCGCGCGCGGCGTGAACGGCGATACGCTACAGTTTTTGCGCAATATGAACGAAGGATTGAAGCAGCGCCACCCCACCGCCCTTCTAATCGCCGAGGATTCGACCGCCTATCCGGGCATTACCAAGCCCATTCAGGAGGGCGGCCTTGGGTTTGACTACAAATGGGACCTCGGTTGGATGCACGACACACTGGAATATATGCAAACCCCGCCGGAAGAGCGGCCGCGTGACCGCGGCAAGCTGCTGTTTTCCATGGAATACTTCCCGAATGAGCGGTATTTGCTTCCCCTTTCGCACGACGAGGTGGTGCACGGCAAGGCCGCTATCGTGCAGAAGATGTATGGCAGCGATTTAGAGGACAAATACGCCGAAGCCCGCGCCTTTTACCTTTATATGTTTGCCCACCCCGGCAAAAAGCTGAATTTTATGGGCGGCGAATTGGGCCTGCGCACGGAATGGGACGAAGCCGCCGAACTGGATTGGTCGTATGAGCACGGCCCGTTCCACACATTTTTCGCGGCGCTGTGCCAAGTGTACCGCGCGCACCCCGCGCTGCACGCGGACTACCGCGCGGATAACTTTGTCTGGCTGCCTCAGGACGAGCAAACGGAAAGCGTTTTTGCCTTTACCCGAAGTGTAGACGGCGAACGCCTGCTTGCTGTTCTGAACTTTTCGGACGAGCCTTGCGACTTCCCGATCGACGCACCGGCCACCCTGCTGCTGCACACGGATTGGACGGCTTTCGGCGGCGCATCAAAAGAGAACGATCGTTCATTTTCGGCAGATGAGGACAAATTATTCTTGCATTTGCCAAAATTCAGCGGCGTACTGCTGCAATATGTGAAATGAGAAGTGATGGGATGATTGTATCCGAATACGACGCGTTTGGCCCTTGGATATACGAGATCAGCGAGGAACACCCGCTGCCCGCCTTGTTCGCGCCCTATTATCCCCAGTCGCCCGAACCCATTATGAGCTTTAAAATTCCCCGGGATATCGAGCGCCGACGGGCCACGCCGGACATGGAGCTGTACGACTATGTGATCGCCGCGTACGAACACCATATCCTTATTTTAAAGCGCGAGGGCAAGGCGGTCTCCTCCACTACGGTTGCTTATGAGGCGATCGAAGGGATACGGCTGTTCCGAAAATTCCTGCTCGGCCTGTGCACGCTTTACTTGAGCGGCCGCGCGCTTACCGTTACGTTCAACACCACCTCGATGCAGCTCATGCAGCGTTTTGTGCGGCTGATCCGCTCGAATTATCAGGCGCGGGAGCAGGCGCGCGCCAAATCGAAGGTGCGCGTCGGCCCGGCGTTTGAGCAAGAAATTCCGGACGCGCTGTTTATCAACCTGCAAAACGACCTGCGCGACGCGGGCGAGTGCTTTCAAACCGGCGCGTTTCAGCCCGCGGCGCATCTTTTGCCACGGCAGCCCAGCTTGACGCAGCGGCTGTTTCGGCTGCTCAAGCCCCAGCTTTTGCCCAGCGCGCTGCACCTGTTCAATGACGACGAATTGCTGCTCATTGTACAGGAAAACGCGGAAAAGGACGCGCAGGAAAGCGAATATGGATATGATTTTACCTATATTCCCCTGCACAAGCTGCAAAGCGTTTATTTAGAGGACGATGAGCGATACCAAGATGTTACCACTTGCACGCTAAAGTTGGAAAACAATCGATTGCCTTTTTCCTTTTCCAGCGGCAACCAGCAGGCGGCATTGTTTTACCAAAACCTGCGTGATTCTGTTTGATCAAAGCCAGAGGCTGTCAAAAAAGTCCGCCTTAGAAGGGCGAAACCATTGCAAAAGAAAAAGAGTGCCTAGCTTTGTCATTCTGAGGAGTGAAGCGACGAAGAATCTCGCGCGAACGCGCGCTTCTTACGTCAATTCCGCGCGTTCGCGCGAGATTCTTCACTTCGTTCAGAATGACAGTTAGGCATTCTTTTATTTCGCAATAGTTTTTTGACAGCCCCTTTTCTTTTTCTAAAATACATTTCCATGATTTTATTGTATTATTTGGGTGAATGATATATAATTTTGGTATTGAAGAGAGGAGCGTCTATGCGTATTCTACTTTGCGACGATAACGAAGCCTTCTTATACCACTTTGGCCGGGCAATTATGACTGAATTTGCACAGCGGGAGATAACGGTAGACCTGCGGCGCTGCGATGGCGGGGCGCGGCTGCTCGAGGAGATCGAGCGAAGTCCGGCGGATGTGGTCTTTCTGGATATCGATATGCCGGAAGCGAATGGGTTCACCATCGCGGCGCAATTATCAGGCCGCCCCCAAAAGCCGCTATTGATCTTTACGACCAGCATGGAGGATTTGGTTTTTGATTCATTCCAATTCCAGCCCTTCTGGTTTCTGCGGAAAAACCATTTGGAGGAGCTGCCCGTGGTGATCGATAAGCTGATCGCCGCCTTACAGCGAACGCCAGAATTTGCAATCACGATCGACGGTATCATACGGCATTTTCTACTGAAAGATATCCTTTATTTTGAAAGCAAGGGGCACTATATTTTAATCCATACGGCGGTAAACGACGAAGGCGAGCCGCCCTGCTTCCGGGCCAAGCTGGACGAAATTGCGGCGCAGCTTGACAGCCCGGCCTTTGTCCGCTGCCATAACAGCTACTATGTCAACTGCCACTATATGAAAAGGCTGGATAAACAAAATGTAACGCTGCGCGCAAAAAAAGAAATCATTATCCCCGTCAGCCGCAGCAGGTGGAAGGATACCCAAGACGCCTTTTTCCGCAGCAAAGGGAGCCTGAAAAAATGAGATTTGCTTTTGAAACAGCGATCAACGCGCTGGAAGCCTTTTTAATACTGGATTTTCTCTGGTCATATTTAGGTTTTCGCGTAAAAAGTGCTAAACGATGGTGGGGCTGTGCTCTGTTTTGGATCATTTCAACAGCCTCTATTACTTTTTTTTCATGGAATGCCGCGTTTGAAACCACCTCCAGTTTAACACAAATTGCAATAAATTTTGTATTTTGTCTATTTCTTTTACGGGGGAGTATTGGAGTAAAAGCCTTTTTATCGGCATTTACTATGGGTGGAATTGCTCTAATCGCCGGTTTTACCGCCTTTTTAATTGGTACCTTGTCCGGTTCTGATATAGCTGAAATATATACACAGTTTGACTCTATTCGATTAATTGCAATTTTGACTGCCAAAATTCTTTTTTTTCAAATTTCGCGAATTATTCTGCGTCTCAAAAAAAAAGCTCATATTGATAAACAAGATGCTTTCCCTTTACTGATTAGTCCTATCATATCTATAATCATTATTGTCATTTTAACATATGCCGCCATGCATGCGCCCGAAGTTCAAACATTTATTTCCCTTGCAGTTTGTCTACTAATGGTATTATATCTTCTGACTTATTGGCTGTTCATCAGTCTGGCACGCAGCAGCCAGCTCAAGAGCGATTACCAACTGCTTGCGCTCAAGCATGCCAGCGACCAGCAAAACGCGGCGGATATTCAAAACCTGTATGAAGAGGTTCGCTCTATTCGGCACGATATGCAGAATCATCTTCTTTCCTTGTCCCGTATGCTGGAAGCAGCGGACTGTAAGCAAGCCGATGTCAGGCAATATATCCAAAACCTGCTGCGCCAGCAGGAGGATTTAAACCGCACCTTCGTCTTTACCGGGAACGACGCTTTGGACGCTATTTTGAACGTCAAGCAATCCGCCGCTTTTCATGCCGGTATCTCGTTCAGCCCCGTCATTACCGAAACGCTGCGTTTTATGGCGGCAGAGGATATCTGCGTTCTTTTCGGAAACCTGCTGGATAACGCGATCGAAGCGGCCAGCAAAGCGCCGGTAAAAGAGATTTCCCTTACCATTGCCAGCTCGGACGAATACGCTATGATTACCATCCGCAACAGCATTGCCCAATCCGTCCTTAGCGATAACCCCTTGCTAAGCACCACCAAGACAGTAAAAGAGGGGCACGGCTACGGCGTAAAAAATATTAAAAAAGTCGTGCAAAAATACAGCGGCCACCTTCGCAACTACGAAGAAAACGACCGCTTCATCACTGAGATTTTACTTGCCCGATCATAGGAGGCTCGCCCCGCTCGCAAAAAATGCGCAGTAGTAGCCGCCGGGCGACGCACCCAATGCCATTAAGATAAACGTAACGCATACAAATTACATGTGAATCACCGAGGTAGTAGGGCGCGACGCCCTCGGCGCGCCGAGAGCGAAGCACCGGAATATGCGGGAGTACCAACCAGACTGGGTACAGCCGAGCGAAGTAACATTGTTTCCCAGTAAGTTTTACGTCCCTTCGAGATGGCGCGCCGAGGGCGTCGCGCCCTACTACCTCGGTAATTCCTATGTTTTTTTGTATGCGTTATCTTTAACTTACTGGCATTGCTGACTCACCCGGCCACAAATCCGATTTCCTACTAGCGTTCGCATTGTAATTTTAACTGTATTTTCTTTCATATTCTTTCATAATTTATGATGCTCGTTACCAATTTTGCCAGTATACGTACAAATTTTGCCTAACCCCTTGCAAACTTTGATAAAAGCAGCTATTTTACAGATAGACTTTTTCACGGAGGGTTCCCGAATGAGTATATCTGCTAAAATAACTGCTTTTTTTATAGCCCGCTCTATCATCCCTTCGACTGACCGCGAAATATACGAATATGGATTTGAATTGCTGATCGCTGATCTGATCAATTTTTCCGCTATTCTGCTGATTGGCGGCCTTGCGGGTCAGCTTTGGTATAGCATCCTGTACCTGCTTATTTTCGTAGGCCTGCGCAGCTTCTGCGGCGGTTATCATGCTAAAACGCATTTGCGCTGTCATATCTGCACCATTGGCGCGTATTTGGTGTTCATTGTGTGTAATATGTGTCTATCCCCACAAAACGCGCTTTTGCTGCTTGGCGAAAATTTGCTCGCTTCCGTGCCGGTCGTGCTCTTCGCCCCCATCCCCCACGCGAACAAGCCGCTCACCGAGGCGGTGCGGAAGAAAAACCGCATACGCTCCATTGTGCTATATTTCTGCCTAACGCTGCTGGCCTTCGTCCTCTGCCTGCATAACCGGCAGGAAGGCGCCGCCATTTCCCTGACGCTCTGGATCATATCACTGTGCATGATCCCGGCGATATATATTTACTCACAAAAAGGGAGGAAAACATCATGAAAAACGTCATTTTCCAACTCTGTACCAAACTTGCTGCGTGCGCGTTTCTTGCAGCCATGGTATCTGTAGGTACCGCTTCGTGCAACGGACTCTATCAGCCAGAAGTGCCACAACAATTAAAAAGATGAGTTTTTACGATTCTTATGAAAGAGGTGCTTCCAATGCATTAATTATTATCTATATACCTAAAGTATGTTTATAAGTTTTGTAGCAATGATTTATATGGAGGTTTAAAATGAAAAAATTAATAAGTATGTTTTGCGCATGTGTGATGATGTTTACATTTGTATCTGCAGGTGCTGTAGATGTTCAATCTGAAAGCGACTCTAAAAAAGTCCTCACAGCAAGCAATATTTCTTCGTCGGAATTTGAAAAGTCTAGCAAAACTATTTTATTGAAAATGGATAAACCGGTTACAATAACTTATCCTGATGGTAGCAGCGAAACTTTTACCTTGAACGAGAATCAAAATGTGATGACTCGCGCAGGAAAGAATCGCATTAACGTAACGCGTAGTATCAACAGGCTTACTTGGGACGCTGATTTAGTATTATGGGCAGACTGCACATGGGGTAATCGTCAAGTAACGATCTTAGATAAAGGGCTTTCAGTTAGTACCTGGATGTGCGAGCTCACCGAGCATTCTGAAAATATTACTGTAAAATCTGCATCTAATAATAATTATGCCAAAGTCCGTGCAACTGGTTTACTGACACGTCATAATCTTGGAACCGGCGATCTAAATGGTACTGTTAATTACGACTTTGAACTTTGGGCTGATCCTGCAAATAGTTCACAAGCTTACATCCACATTAACGACTACAACAACTAACGTATAAGCATGGAGATGATAGTCTTTTGGAAAACGTACTTTCATTAATTAGTCTCCTATCCGTTTTTTTAGACTTTTTTTTGCGAATAGGATTAGGCATTTTAATTATAAAAGGCATAATTGTTCTTTCAAAATGATGGAAGTGCACAGTGTACATGCACACGGGTGCACACGGGGACGGTTCTCTTGTGTCCCCCTATTGCTTACCGCACGCATCACTTTTTCATTTCTATATCTATGCAAAACGCTCCTCTTTTCAGGAGCGTTTTGCATTCTTCAAGACAAGAGGACGGTTCTTCTGTCCGCTTGTCTTCCCTTACTCTCAAAGTGTCTTTTCACGTCATTTTAAGAGTGTTTTACGTCAAAACCATTTTCAAACTAATCATTTAGAGTTATAATTAAAATACCATACATGACATAAGAAGAGTTAAAAACAAGGCGGTGGTTCCTTTGTTCTCCCAAGAAGCAGCATTGAGACGGAAGAACCGTACCCCTCGTCTTCATGGAAAAAAAGTAAGATTTAGTCTTTTAATCACGATCGTGTTACTACTGGCGGCAACGCCATATTGGCAACCATGGGTAAGGGACTACCAGTATTACACTTTAATCATTGAGCATCGCAACAATTCAAATAGTATACAGCAAGGAGACAGTTATGTAGCTTTAGAGCATTGGATAAATCACTCATTGCAAATTGAGTCCGATGTGAGACTGAAACTTTCAGAGTATGAAAGTAATACAGTGAATTCAATTATTGCAAAAATAGAGAAGCCGCATATCATAAAAAAGCCAGACTCAAAAGCATCACAATATTGTATCCGAATGAAGAACGTGCAAGTGCCATTTATGATATTTTACCCCACATATTTTCAAGTGGGTACTTCAATCTTCTCAACTAGCGACAATTATTCAGATATCTATAAGCAGTTACATGAGTTTCTTTCTAATTTGAATCCTGCAACGCATATTCCTGATCGTCCAATATAGTTTTGCACATGGGGACGTTTCTTCCGTCCCATTGTCTTCCTCTTATTCTCTCATTGCCTTTTTACGTCATTTCAGGCATGTTTCACGATAAAAACATTTCCAAACCGATCGTATTGGATTATAATAATGAAAATCCTATCTGACATAGATTGAAAGCAAGTCGGTGGTGCTATTTTTCTCCCCAGCATCAATACCAACAAAACGAAAGCGTCGCCCCCTTGTCTTATAGGTGAATAAAATGAAAAAACGACTTGTATCTATTTTTATGCTAATGGTGGCTACTGTTTCTTGTATTGGTCTAACAGCATTTTCTGACGCAGATATGGCTACTGAACAAACAGAAGAAGTTGAACTAATTAAAGAGGCTTTTGTTGGCGCCATTGAAACTCGGCTAAACATGGGAACCTTTGTTTCAGAAACCGGTTCCCCCTCCGCTCTAAGCGAGCAAGCTCGTAACGATAATATTAACGCCTATACTTCTTTAATTGAACAATACTATGCATCTGATAATCCTTGTCGTGCAAAATATATATCCTTACACGAATTCTATATGAATGAAAACAGTGATGAAATTCTATATTCACTGAGCAATGGTGTTTTGCAATGTGAATTTAATGGTGTTCACCTTGCTGCTGATGCACAGTCAGCCACTGTAGAAGCACAATATATAAGCTGGGATAAGCGTATTGAAAGCAATGAAGCTGGAAATTTTGAAGTTGCAGTTCCTGTAGCGCGTAATACCGTTACCGCCACTATGGTTAAAGAAGGCGGTAATTGGAAACTACTTGAAACTTTAAGCATGAATAAAGAATTTGCTGATGATGCTATGGCAAAAATTAATCAGCTAAACACAGTTGCTCCAATCGGAGAAGACACGTTAAATCAAAATGTTAATTCCGCTGAAGAAATTTGTTCAACATCTTTTGTATCTTTTGACGATGCTATGATTGCCGCAAATTCTATTGATGAAGCTTCTATCAATCCGTTTAATATGCTTGACGAAGTGGAATCTCTCATGCAGAATGAAGATAGCAACAACCTTGAATAACTGCGCACATCACTTTTTTGCACACATGCACACAGGGACGGTTCTTTTGTGTCCCCCCTTTTTCTTACCGTCCACATCACTTTTTCATTTCTATATCTATGCAAAACGCTCCTCTTTTCAGGAGCGTTTTGCATTCTTCAAGACAAGAGGACGGTTCTTCTGTCCGCTTGTCTTCCCTTACTCTCAAAGTGTCTTTTCACGTCATTTTAAGAGTGTTTTACGTCAAAACCATTTTCAAACTAATCATTTAGAGTTATAATTAAAATACCATACATGACATAAGAAGAGTTAAAAACAAGGCGGTGGTTCCTTTGTTCTCCCAAGAAGCAGCATTGAGACGGAAGAACCGTCCCCTCGTCTTCAATCCATTGTGCAGAGTTAAGGGGCCGCAACATGAAAAAGGAACCAATGATTAAAAAAAAATTTCATGCAAAAGCATCGTTGACGCGACGTATTTTCATTGTTTTAATATTTTTTGTTCTCGGATGGTTGCTAAGCTACTACATTTTCAATTAAGTCAATGCACACGGGGACGGTTCTCCTGTGCACAGGGGGGGACGGTTCTCTTGTGTCCCCCTATTCCTTACCGCCCACATCACTTTTTCATTTCTATATCTATGCAAAACGCTCCTCTTTTTAGAGGAGCGTTTTGCATTCTTCTATTATCCCGCTTTACAGCTTAGGAAACATTTCCTGATCGATCACGGAATCCAGCGGCATGCCGGAGAACGATACCGCGGCTAGGCCGTCGATAAAACGAGTAACTGCGGCGAGCAAAACGGAAATATTATCCGCCACAAAAGTGATGATCTTTTCCAGCTCCAGCGAGCCGTCCAGCAGGGTGTTATGCTTCAGGTAGATTTGCCCCGCTCCTTCAAAATAGCCAAACGAGCCAAGCGCGCAGAAATCGTTGCAGTAGGCGCAGGCCTTGCGGGTCTGCGCCGCGTTTGTTTCCGGCGCGTTCTGGAACAGGGTAACGAAAAACTGCAAAAGGCCCATGTCCTCTTCCGGCAGCTGCATGGGGATAAAGCAGCACTCTATCACCACATCCTTGGCTACCTTGCCCTGCCGCATGGCTTCGCAGCGCAGCAGCGTGGGCGCGTTCTCGCTCTGCATGACCTCGGCGCGGAAGCCGTTCTGGTTCAGCACATCGGCCATACAGGTCAAAATACGGTTCTGCTGTTCGGTTTTCATTTATTTCACTCCAATATCCGTGCGGTAATGTGCCTGATCAAAATGGATCTTTTCAACATCCGCATAGGCCTTGCGGATGGCTTCGTCCAGCGTATCCGCTACCGCGGTTACGCCCAGAACGCGGCCGCCGGCGGTAACAAGCTTACCGTCCTTCACCGCCGTGCCCGCATGGAACACGATGGCATCCGTTACCTGATCCAGACCGGCGATTTCCTTGCCCTTTTCATAAGCGCCCGGATAGCCGCCGGAAGCCATGCAGACGCAGCACGCGGCGTTATCCGCCCACTTGATGTCGATCTGATCCAGCTTTTCATCGATCACGGCGTTAAAAATATCATAAAGGTCGCTGTCCAAGCGCGAGAGCACGGCCTGCGTTTCGGGATCGCCGAAGCGGGCGTTGTACTCGATCACCTTGGGGCCCTTCGGCGTGAGCATCAGTCCGAAGTACAGCACGCCCTTGAACGGGCGGCCCTCCTGCGCCATGGCGGCGACGGTGGGCTTAAAAATCGTTTCCATGCAGGTGGCCGCGATTTCGTCCGTATAGAAGCGGGAGGGCGAAAATGCGCCCATGCCGCCGGTGTTCGGCCCTTCGTCGTGGTCATAAGCGCGCTTGTGATCCTGCGCGGAGGGCATGGTTTTGAGCGTTTTGCCATCGACAAACGCCAGAACCGAAACCTCCGGCCCGGTGAGAAATTCCTCGATCACAACGCGCGCGCCAGCCGCGCCAAAGCTGCCGCCGTCGATCGCGTCCTTCACGGCTTCGATCGCTTCTTCCTCCGTCATGGCAACGGTAACGCCCTTGCCAAGCGCAAGGCCGTCCGCCTTGATGACGATCGGCGCGCCGTTTTTGCGGATGTATTCGATCGCCTCCGCCGAATTTTCAAACACAGCATAGCCCGCCGTGGGGATGTTGTATTTCTCCATCAGCTCCTTGGCAAAGGACTTGGAGCCTTCGATCACGGCCGCGTTTTTACGCGGGCCAAAAGCGCGGAATCCGGCGGCTTCCAGCGCGTCCACCATGCCGAGGGCAAGCGGATCGTCCGGCGCGACCATGACAAGATCGGGCTGGTTTGCTTTGGCAAAGGCGACCACGCCGTCGATATCGGTAGCCTTCAGGTCGACGCATTCCGCCTCTTCCGCAATGCCGCCGTTACCCGGCGCGCACCAAATATGATCCACCTTCGGGCTTTTCTTTAAGGTATGAACGATGGCGTGCTCCCGCCCGCCGCCGCCGATGACCAGAACCTTCATTTTCAGTCCTCCTTGTTGATGAAAGCGGCGGTATGCCGCGAGAATCCAAATAAGCGCCGCGAGCAGCAGCACGGACACGGCCGGTTCACAAGCGAGCTTGTAGCCATGCCACTGCACAAGCGCGGCCAAAACGCCCACCGCGCCGGGCAGCGCGCCGACCCAGCAAGTAAACCGCCAGCCGCCGCCGAGAAGCGCCGCCAACTGCGCGCACAGGCAAGTGAGCACCACCGCGTCCATCATTAGGACGATCGGCGTCTCCCAGCCCCGATAGGCGCTTGCGGCGGGCACCATCCCAAGCAGCTTTAGCAAAACGGCAGCCGCGACCGCGCCGACCGCGAAACGCACCGTACGCTGGAGCTTCGGCCGGTATTCGGCCAAAAGCTGCGCGCCGTTGGCCACCCCCATAAAGCCCAGCAACTGCGCGAGCCAAGCAAACGAACCCGCCCACAGCGCGACGATCAGCATGGCGATACCCAGCGCGCACGGCAGAAACAACTGGCGAAGCTCCTTCATTGCTCCGCCTCGCTTCTCAGCGCCAGCTTTTGGGTGCGGAATACGTCGAAAACCATGCCGATTAGGAATATGACGCCGCCGGCATTGGCGGCCAGCAGCAGGTTTTGAAAGACAAATATGTTGCCATCCGCCAGCCCGGTCAGCAGCACCGCGCCGCCAAGCGACTGCGCGGCCGCCAGCGCCAGCAGCACGTATTCCAAGGCGGGGCTAAGGCCGCACCGCTTCCGCTGCCCCGCCAGACCGAGGCAGACCAGCACATGCAGCACACCGCAAGCCAGCAAAAACGGCAGCGCCGCCACCGGCAAAGCGAGCTGCAAAAGGCGCAGCACGCTGCAAGCAAGGGCCGCGCCCGCGGCGCGGAAATACCACGGCGAAAACCGGCGCAGCGCAATGCCGCCGAGCGCGATCAGCCCATAGGCGACGATATAAACCGCCGCATGGCCGATTTGACCGCCCGCAAGGTTCAGCAGGTAGCCGCCCGCGATCGCTAAATAGGCGTAATACGTCCCGAACAAGCGGATACCTCCCCTCTTTAATCGGTCAGCAGATTTTTAGCGCGCCATAGATAGCGCACCATAAACACATAGGAAATCACAACGGCCAGCAGCCCGGCGACCTCGATCGCGAGCTGGGCCTGAAACAGCGCGGTAAAATGGCCCTGCGCCGCGGAAAGCTTATCCTGTCCCGCGAAATAGGGCAGCCGGTCGGCGATGGACAGCGCACGGCCGATCAGCGTAAACAGCGACCAGCCGCGCCCGATGGTAAGCGTTGCGCGCGATACCTCGGCTATTTTTAGCCGCTGGTCGAACACGCGCTGTACCGGCAGATACAGCGCGATATAGATCACATTGGTCAGTATCAAGCTGGCCGCCTGCGGCAGCAGCGAAAAAGGCAGCGCCAGACAGACGCCCGCCCCGCAAATTGCCGCCGCGAGCGACAACCTACTGCCGAGCAGCACGGCCGCCCAGCCGCTCAGCACATAAAACAAAATGCCGATTAGCCACGCCGTATCCAAATTCGCCATCTCGGCAAGCAGCGAACCGCCGAGCTGCACGGCAAGCGCAATCAGCAACAGGCTTGCCGCTTGCCGCGCTTTTGTACCCGCGGTTTTCAATGGTGGAACAACCGCATGCCCGTAAAGGCCATGGCGATGCCGTATTTATTGCAGGTGTCGATCACGTGGTCATCCCGGATAGAGCCGCCGGGCTGCACGATATAGGCCGCGCCGGACTTATGCGCGCGCTCCACATTATCGCCAAAGGGGAAGAACGCGTCCGAACCGACGGTTACGCCGGTGTTGCCCTGTAACCAGACCTTCTTTTCTTCGAGCGTGAGCGGCTCGGGGCGGGTTTTGAACGTCTGCTGCCAAACGCCGTCGGCCAGCACGTCCTCGTATTCGTCGGAAAGGTAAACGTCGATCGCGTTGTCGCGGTCGGGGCGGCGGATGCCGTCCACAAAGTCAAGCGCGAGCACCTTGGGATGCTGACGCAGGAACCAGTTATCCGCCTTATTGCCCGCCAGCCGCGTGCAGTGGATGCGGCTCTGCTGGCCCGCGCCCACGCCGATGGCCTGTCCGTTCTTGACGTAGCAGACCGAGTTGGACTGCGTGTATTTGAGCGTGATCAGCGCGACCAGCATATCAAGCTGCGCGCTTTCAGGCAGGTTTTTATTTTCGGTCACGATGTTTTGCAGCATATCCTTCGTGATCGCCAGATCGTTGTAGCCCTGCTCAAAGGTCACGCCGAAAATATCGCGCTGTTCGATCGGCTTGGGCACATAATTAGGATCGATCTTAACGACGTTATAGCCGCCCTTCCGCTTGGAACGCAGGATTTCTAGCGCTTCCTCGGTGTAACCGGGGGCGATGATGCCGTCCGAAACCTCGCCCTTCAAATAGTTTGCCGTGTCCGCGTCGCACACGTCGCTTAACGCGGCCCAATCGCCGTAGGAGCACAGGCGATCCGCGCCGCGCGCGCGGACATACGCGCACGCGATGGGCGAAAGCTCGTGATCGTCCTCGACAAAGTAAATCTTCTTTTCAATATCCGAAAGCGCGGTACCGAGCGCCGCGCCCGCGGGCGAAACATGCTTGAAGGATGCCGCCGCGGGCAGGCCGGTAGCCTGTTTCAGCGCCTTCACCAGCTGCCACGCATTGAACGCATCGCAGAAATTGATATAACCCGGGCGGCCGTTCAGCACCTCGATCGGCAGTTCGCCCTCGCCCATAAAAATGCGCGCCGGCTTCTGGTTCGGGTTACAGCCGTACTTTAAGGATAAGTCCTTCATTTTATCAATCCTTTCATCAAGTTAGGAGTTAGGAAGTAGGAAGTAGGAATTAGGAGTTATTTTCGCGAAGGGTCTTTGTGGCAGCAGATAATATTTTGCGCAGTTCCTCACAATTTTCTTGCAATTCCTTGTACTGCGTTTGCGTAATGTAGGCGCAATCTCTTAAAAGCTCGAGCCAATACAGAGTTTCCGCACACTCTTTCAGTGCGATATACAGCTTGTTTAAGAAATCCTTTCGGCTAACAGCGTATTGCGATTCCGCTATATTGGCTCCGATGCTTGTTCCGCTGCGTAATATTTGTTTAGACAAAACAAATTCTTTTCTTTCATCTGTCAAATATCGATACGCACTAACGATGCTTTTAGCAAACGATAAACTCTTCTGATGCATCACGCCGTTTTTTCCGATCAACTCCTACCTCCTAATTCCTACCTTATTTCGCGTTTTTGTTCTTTATAACGGTTTCATACGTGCCGGTTTCTAGGTCGATGTAGCGGACGAAAAGGGCCACCTTGTTTTGCGCGTCCATGGAATCCCACATCAGGTCGGCCATTTCCCCGATCGGCCACTCGATGCGGATGCACTTGGGCTCGCCGCGGAAGGGCGGCAGCGGGTCGCCGTCGCACAGGTAGGTGTGGATAAAATGGCCCAGTCCGGGCACCGGCTTGTCATACTCATAGAAAAATCGCTTGTTCGAGGTACGGTCGGACGTAAAGTTTTTCAGAATCGAAAGGCTGTACGAGCCATCCTCGTTGACCACGCCCGAAATACGCGAGGTGTAGTTCGGCGGATCGGGCTCGAACTGGCGGGTGCGCAGCGCGTCGATATAGCTCTTGCCCGCGCGCAGGTACTCGCAGATGGTGTCGGTCTGGTCGCCGTTGGTGACGATGGTCTTGCCGCCGCACACGCGGACCGGATGGTAGATGATGAGCGAAGGATCGGTCATCTTGGAGGGATCGAACGCTTCGGTGCGGATGCCGTCCTCGGTCTCGACAAAGACACGGTTGCGGCTGTTCTCCGAACGGCCCATGATGAAATAAGCGATTACGTCCTTCTTATTATCCGGCGTGCGGCCAAGCACGATGCCGCGGCCCGGATAAGCGTTAGAGATCAGCTCGGTGCTGATATTGAACACATTCTTGCTCATGGAAAAACACTCCTTACACGTTTTTGGCTCTGTCTGTTACGCCAAGGCGCCCGGCGCAGAAATCGGAGACCGCCTGCGGCAGCAGCACCCATTCCGCCTGCTCCATCACGCGCCGCTGCAACGTTTCCGGCGTATCGCCCGGCTCCACTTCAACGGCTTTTTGGGATACGATCGCGCCGCCATCCACCACTTCGGATACGAAATGAACGGTAGCGCCGGTCACCTTCACCCCTTTGGCGAGCGCGGCTTCGTGCACGCGCAGGCCGTAAAACCCTTCCCCGCAAAACGAGGGGATGAGCGACGGATGGACATTCAAAATACGGTTTTCATACTGCCGGCAAAAGGAAGGCGACAGCACGGTCATAAAGCCCGCCAGCACGATCAGGCCGATCCGCCGCTCTTGCAGCAGCCGGTCCAGCGCCTCGCCATAGTCCTCGGCCGAAGCAAAATCGCGGCGGCGCAGCACGGCGGTGGATACGCCAGCTTTTTCAGCGCGCTCCAGCGCATACGCCTTCGGGTTCGAGGAAACGACGAGCGTGATGCGCCCGTTTTCGATCCCGCCCCGCGCTTCGGCGTCCAGAAGCGCCTGAAGATTCGTCCCGCCGCCGGAGACGAGCACTGCGATGTTTATCATAGATCTTTTATCCTTACCGGAGCGCCGCTGAACAAGGGGACGGTTCTTCTGTCCTTTCCGACAGGAAGAACCGTCCCCTTGTCCAACTCCCGCTTGGGATGGCTCCTTTTTTTCTAAATTGTTTTAAGCGAGCTCTACGCCCTTGTCCCCGGCGACGCACTCGCCGATGATGTACGCCTTTTCCCCGGCCGCCGAAATGGCGGCTACCGCGCGGTCGGCGTCCTCCGGCGCGACGGCCAGCACAAGGCCCGCGCCCATGTTGAAGGTATTGTACATATCGCGCTCCGGGATCTTGCCGGTCTTTTGGATCAGCTCGAACACGGGCGGCACGGGCATGGCCGCTTTTTCGATCTTGGCGCACAGGCCGTCGGACAGCATGCGCGGGATATTCTCGTAAAAGCCGCCGCCGGTGATATGGCTGATGGCCTTGACATCCACCGTGCCCATCAGCGAATGGATCGTTTTCACGTAGATCTTGGTGGGCGTGAGCAGCTCCTCGCCAAGGGTCTTTCCGAACTCGTCAATATAACGGCGAACCGCCTTTTCATTGATGCCGAGCGTTTTGCGCACGAGCGAATACCCGTTGGAGTGCACGCCCGAGGACGCCACGCCGATCAGCGCGTCGCCCGCCTTGAGGGCCGAGCCGTCGATCATCTTCTGCCGGTCGACCATGCCGACCGAGAAGCCCGCCATATCGTACTCGTCCTCCGGATAGAAGCCGGGCATTTCGGCGGTCTCGCCGCCGATCAGCGCGCAGCCCGCCTGACGGCAGCCCTCCGCGATGCCGGAAACCATGGCCGCGATCTTGTCCGGGTGGTTTTTGCCGACCGCGATGTAGTCTAGGAAGAAGAGCGGCTGCGCGCCGCAGCACGCAATATCGTTTACGCACATCGCGACACAGTCGATACCTACCGTATCGTGCTTATCCATCAAAAAGGCCAGCTTGAGCTTGGTGCCGACGCCATCTGTGCCGGAAACCAAAATCGGCTCGGCCATGCCCTTGAAATCGGGCTGGAACATACCGCCGAAGCCGCCGAGCGTTCCTAAAACGCCCTTTGTGAAGGTGCTTTCCACCATCGGCTTCATCAGCTTGACGGCTTCATAGCCGGCGACGACGTCTACGCCCGCCGCCTTGTAGCTTTCAGAACGGCTTTCATTATTCATGTTATTCTCTCACTTTCATAAATACAGGATGATGGGGATTCGGAACGCCAGCCGGCGTTTATCCCTTACCGTTCCAGCAGTATGTACATACCTTGTCACGGTCGATGCCGATCGCTTCGAGCAGGCCGTCGAGCGACTGATAGCCCAGCGAGTGGAAGCCGAACTTGTCGCAGATCGTTTTCAGCATGCACTGGCCGCGCTCGGTATCCGCATCGGCGTACTCTTCGAGATGCTTCTGGCCTTCGTCGCCCTCGATCTCCTGCACGGTGCGCCGCGCGAGCAGCTCCATATCCGAGTTGCTCGACGAGAAGTTCAGAAACTTGCAGGCGTACATGATCGGCGGGCAGGCCGAGCGCATGTGCACTTCCTTCGCGCCCGACGCATACAGAAAATCGATCGTCTCGCGCAGCTGGGTGCCGCGCACGATAGAATCATCCACGAAGAGCAGCTTTTTGCCCTCGATCAGCTCGGGCACGGGGATCTGCTTCATCTTGGCGACCTGATTGCGGATCTTCTGATTGGAGGGCATGAACGAGCGCGGCCAAGTGGGCGTGTATTTGATGAACGGGCGCGCGAAGGGCGCGGTGCCCGCGTTGGCGTAGCCGATCGCGTGCGGCACGCCCGAATCGGGCACGCCCGCCACATAATCCAGCCCGGCGTCGAAGCCGTGCTCCCTGTCGTAACGCGCCATGATCTGGCCGTTGCGGTAACGCATCAGCTCGACGTTGACGCCCTCGTAATTCGAGTTCGGGTAGCCGTAATACGTCCAAAGGAAGGCGCAAATTTTCATTTCCTTGCCCGCGGCGGACAGCGTTTCAAATCCGTCCGCCGTGACCTTGACGATCTCGCGCGGGCCAAGCTCGTACGCGTCCTCATAGCCAAGCTTATGGTAGGCAAAGGACTCGAACGAAACGCAGTGGCCGTCCTCGCTCTTGCCGATCAGCACCGGCAGGCGGCCCAAACGGTCGCGCGCGGCGAGGATGCAGTCCTTCGTCAGCACCAGCAGGGTCATCGACCCGTCGATCATCTCCTGCGCGTGCCGGATGCCGGATACCAGATCGTCCTTTTGGTTGATCAGCGCCGCGACAAGCTCGGTCTGGTTGACCTTGCCCGAGCCCATGGCCATGAACTGATGGCCATGGTCGGAAAAATAGCGGGTCACCAGATCCTCCGCGTTGTTGACAATGCCGACCGTGGTCAGCGCGTACAGCCCCAGATGCGAACGCACCAGAAGCGGCTGCGGATCGGTATCGCTGATGCAGCCAATGCCGCTGCACCCGGCAAATTCCTGTATATCCTTTTCAAACTTGGTGCGGAACGGGGTGTTTTCAATGTTGTGGATCTGGCGCTGAAAGCCGTTTTCCTCCCCGTATACGAGCATGCCGCCGCGGCGTGTGCCCAGATGGGAATGGTAATCCACACCGAAGAAAATATCCAGCACGCAATCCCGCTTCGAGATCGCGCCGAAGAATCCTCCCATAAGCTCTCCTTACATTTTATATTGTCAGTTTGCCGGTCACTTGGGATCCGGCAGTTCGCTTTCAAACATATTCTTTTCGGCCTGCTCCGGCACCGCCATCGGGTATTCGCCCGAAAAGCAAGCGTCGCAAAAGCCGAGCTTGCAGCCGGCCGCGATCTTGCGCGCCGCCTCGATCGACAGAAAGCCGAGGCTGTCCACGCCGATGATCTCGCGCATTTCCTCCACCGTGCGGCCGTGCGCCAAAAGCTGGCTGCGCTCCGGGATATCCGTGCCGAAAAAGCAGGGGTGGCGGAACGGCGGCGCGGAGATACGCATGTGCACCTCGGCCGCGCCCGCGTCGCGCAGCAGCTTTACCAGCCGCGCGCAGGTCGTGCCGCGGACGATCGAATCGTCCACCATGATGACGCGCTTGCCTTCCACCGCGGTGCGCAGGGCGTTCAGCTTGAGACGCACGGAGCGCTCGCGTTTGTCCTGCCCGGGCTGGATGAAGGTGCGCGCGATATAGCGGTTTTTGATCAGGCCGACGCCGTACGGGATGCCCGAATACTTGGCGTAGCCGATCGCCGCCGGAATACCCGAATCCGGCACGCCGATCACGACGTCCGCGCCGACCGGGTGCTCGATCGAAAGATATTTGCCGGCTTCCTGCCGGGCCAGTTCGACGGACGCGCCGTCGATCACGGAATCAGGGCGCGCAAAATAGATATACTCAAACACACAGGCCGAGGTGGGACACTGCTTTTCGCTGTAAAGCGAACGCAGCACGCCGTTTTCGACCACGCAGATCTCGCCCGGCGCCACGTCGCGGATAAACGCCGCGCCGAGCGCGTCGAGCGCGCAGGTCTCGGAGGCAAAGACGTAGCTTCCCTCCAACATGCCGATGCAAAGGGGCCGGAAGCCGCGCGGGTCCCGCGCGGCAATCAGCTTGCGCGGGGACATGACGACCAGACAGTAAGCCCCCTCGATCACGCTCATCGTGCGCTGCACGGCTTCTTCGATCGAGCCGCATTTCAGGCGCTCGCGCACAATCGTGTACACCAGCACCTCGGTATCGCTCGACGAACGGAAAATGCCGCCGTTCAGTTCGATCTCCCGCCGGAGCTGACCGGCGTTCACCAGATTGCCGTTGTGCGCAACGGCAAGGTTGCCCTTGACATGGGTGATAGAGATCGGCTGCGCGTTCTCGCGGCGGGTGTCCCCCGTCGTCGAGTAACGCACATGGCCGATCGCCATTTGGCCCGGCATGGAATCCAGCGTTTGCTGGCTGAACACCTTGCTGACGAGGCCGACGTCCTTATGGCAGCGGATGACGCCGTTTTTGTTCACCGCGATGCCGGCGGCCTCCTGACCGCGGTGCTGCAGGGCGAACAGGGCGACATACGCTTCATGCGCCGCCGAGATCTCCTGTCCGTCCGGTGCGGCGATGCCGAACACGCCGCATTCCTCACGCACCTTATCAAGGGGTAGGGTATGCTGTTTTTTGCTTATGCGATATTTCATGGATTCCTTTACTTGCCCATCAGGCGGTTCATGATTTCGTTATAGGCTTCTTCCACACCGCCGAGGTCGCGGCGGAAACGGTCCTTGTCCAGCTTTTCCTTGGTGGTTTTGTCCCACAGGCGGCAGGTGTCCGGGCTGATTTCGTCGGCCAGCACGATGGCGCCGTCCGCGGTCTTGCCGAACTCAAGCTTGAAGTCTACCAGAATGACGTTGAGCGTGTCGAAGTAGGCCTTCATCACTTCGTTTACCTTGAACGCCATCTCCTTGATCAGCTCCAGCTCTTCCTTGGTGGCGAGCTTCAGCGCCAGCGCGTGGTAATCGTTGATGAGCGGATCGCCCAGCGAATCGTCCTTGTAGGAAAACTCAACGGTCGGCTGGTCGAACACGATGCCCTCGTCCACGCCGTAGCGCTTGGCGAAGGAACCGGCGGAAATATTGCGGATGATGACCTCGAGCGGCACGATGGAGACCTTCTTGACCACGGTCTCGCGCTCGGACAGCTGCTCGACAAAGTGCGTCGGCACGCCCTGCTTCTCAAGGATCTGGAACATGTGGTTGCTCATCACGTTGTTGATCACGCCCTTGCCCGCGATGGTTCCCTTCTTTTCGCCGTTAAAAGCGGTCGCGTCGTCCTTGTAGTCTACGATGACAAGGTTTGCATCGTCGGTCGCGAATACCTTCTTGGCCTTGCCTTCGTAAAGCTGTTCTTTCTTTTCCATGGTGGGTTCCTCCATTTATGTTTCTTTATTTTTGATACATACGCAAAATAACGGGATACGCGGTTTAATACTGCGCCTTTACCGCTTCGTCCTTGGCCATGACTTCCTTCGCCATATCGGCCTTAAAGGAAACGAGCTTTTCCGCGAGCGCTTCGTCCGAAATGGCGAGCATCTGCGCGGCGAGGATCGCGGCGTTATCCGCCCCGTCGATCGCGACAGAAGCGACCGGGATGCCCTTGGGCATCTGTACGATGGAAAGCAGGCTGTCCATGCCGCCCATGACCGAGGTGCCCATCGGCACGCCGATGACCGGCAGCGTGGTGTAAGCGGCCAGCACGCCGCCCAGATGCGCGGCCTTGCCCGCGGCGGCAATGATCGCGCCAAAGCCGTTCTGCACCGCGTTTTTCGCCAGATCCTCCGCCACGGCGGGCGTACGGTGGGCCGAGCAAATGCGAACCTCCGCCGGGATACCGAACGATTTCAGGCGATCGATGCACTTTTCCATGACCTTGAGATCGCTGTCCGACCCCATGACGACGAGAACTTTTTTCATTTACGCTTCCTCCTCAAAAATAAATGAGGACACGGGTATACCCGTGTCCTAGCGTGCGCTTAAATGAGCTGCACCGATGCCCGAAAGCATGCAGCAATGCCCGGCGAAACAGCCCCAAAACTGCATATGGATAGACTGGGATGCCTTCTCCAAAAACACGCAGCCGGTCATGCCCAACACCTCTTTCGTTCTCTTTCAAACCATCGGTGACAATACGTTAATATTTTATCGAAAAAAAGCGTTTATTGCAAGCATTTTACGCGGTTTTTTCGCGTTTCGTGCAAATGACCAAAGAAACGTTCCGGGCGCGTCAGCTTTCGTGCAGAACGCCCTTTGCATACAGTGTTTCTTCAATCTGGCGCACGCGCTCGGTCCAGGAGCAGGCCTTGCCGTAAGCAAGGCGTTTTGCGGTCTTTTCCGGGTCGCGTTCCGCCGCCGCTTTCTCGCAGAGGCTAACGAAATCCGCTTCGCCGTCCGCGATATAGACGACGTCCGCGAAGTCCTCCACCTGCAAGGGCTCCCGCGTGGAAACGACCGGCTTGCCGGTGGCGAGATACTCGTAAAATTTGAGCGGCGACACGTCCTTGGAAAGCGCGCCCGCGCGGAACACGTTCAGGCAAACGTCCATTTGCGCCAGATACTTTGGCAGCTCGGGCTGCGGCACCAGACCATGGAACACGATGTTCGGATACTGCTGCAAATGCGACAGATCGACGCCCGGCAGCGTGCGGCCGATCATAAAGATCGTCGCATCCGGCCGTTGCTTCGCCAGCGTTTCGATCAGCGCGTAATCGATGCACTCCTGCAGCATGCCGACAAAGCCGTATACCGGATGCGCCAGCGTTTTCATTTCCTCCGGGCAGGGCAGGTCGTCCTTTTCGGTCTGCACGCGGGAAAAGATCTCGTACGCCGCGCCGTTCGGTATCGTTTTCGTGGTCGGGTTGATCTTTTCCAGCGTTTCCGTCAGGCCGACGGCTGTGGCGAACACCTGATCGGCGGGCGAAGCCAGATCGCGCTCCATCCGATCGACCACGGCGGGCGTGATATGGCCCTGATAGGCCGAGTGCCGGTCGACGCAGTCATACACCAGACGGCTGTGCGGCACATGCGGCACGATATCGCACGAGGAGGGCGAGTAGCACCACAAAACCGTTTCCCCGCCAAAGCCGTGCGCGCGCATTTTTTCCCGCACGAACTTGGCCTGCCGCTTCTGATTGAGCCGGTTTACCCAACGGAACTTATTGAAAAACGGCAAAACGGGCGGCAGCGCGTACACCGTGATATTCTCCTGTACCTTTTCGCCCGCCTGCTTGTGCTTGGACAAGCGCTCGCGGCACTTTTTATCCTTCAGGGGCGCGATGACCGACACCGGCGGATCGAAATATAGGATTTCGCTGTTCCGCAAGCGGTTCATCACGTTCTGCTTGCGCGTCGGCAGCGGGTGATAATTGGTGGTGGACAGACAGACGATATGGTTTTTCATGGAGCTACAACATCCTTTTATTCAGATTGCACATTTTTCCCGCCGTCCCGGTCAATGCCGAGCAGCAGCGCCGCGCCGCGCGAATTTTCCTGCTCGCGTTCGCGCAGCAGGGCGGCGGAGGAACGCACCTGTCCAGAAAGCTCGCCGGATACGCATTCGTCAATCAGCGCGCAGAGCGCGTCCGCTCGCACCGAGGAAAGCTGCAGGCAGGTGCGGCTGCCGATATACTTTAAAAAGCCGTCCACCTTCACGTCGTAGCTCATGCCGACGACCGGCACGCCCTGCCCCGCCGAAAACATCAGCGCGTGCAGGCGGATGCCCGCGACCACCTTCATCCGCGCGAGGATGCCAATGGTCGTTTCGATCGGCAAACGGGTCCGCACGGCGTAAAACGGGCACTTTAACAGCGCGCCCACCCGGTCGGCGGGGATCAGGTCGCTCGGAAATTCAATGGGCACGAACACAGGGGTCAGCCCATGCTTCTCATAGGCGTAGTTCGCCGCGGCGGCGATCTCGGGCAGCGCGGCCTCCAGCCCCTTCCACGAACGCAGGCCAAAGCCGATATACTTGCCCTGCGGGTCGATTCCGGACTGTTCCAGCGCGATATTGACCACCTCGCGCGGCGCGGGATCGAGGATGATGGTCGGATCGGCCGAAACCAAAATGTTCGGCCGCGTCACGCCCATGGTATCCAGTTCCCTGCGCGAGTTTTCATCGCGCAGCGTGATGCGGTCCACATACGCGTCGATCGTCCGGGCCGCCATGCGCCGGTTGTGCGGGCGGTTGATCGGCCCGATGCCGCAGCCATACATCATCACCTTGCAGCCGTGCTTTTTCGCCGCGCGCAGCGTATAAAGGTAATACCACAGCGAACGGTTGGAGGTGACGTCCTGCATCAGGCTGCCGCCGCCGTTGATATACAGGGCGGCCCGCCGAAAGCGCGCCAGCACCTTGAACACATGAAACGTATAGATCGAGCTTGTCCGGTAGACAAGGCGCGTTTCGCGCGGCCTGCGCGACATGACGCAGATCGCCCGGTCGGGGTCGAGCTCGCGCATTTCCTGAACGATGGCCTTGAGGATCGCGTCGTCGCCCGCGTTGCCGCGTCCGTACGCGCCGCAGATTACGATGCCCTCGCGCGCGTCCTTCGGGCGGCGGAAGCGGTGCAGCACGTGGCGGTAGTTTTCCTCCTGCCGCTCGCACATACGCGCGCGCGAAAAGTCGCGCGCCGCCTTTTCATACAGCGCGTCGGCAAAGCTTTGCCTTAGCGCCGGATCGTTTGCGAGCTTTGCCATATAGCGCGCCAGCTGCTCGTGATCGCCGACGCTGAAAATATAGCCGTTTTCGCCGGTGTCGATCAATTCCGGCATGCCGCCCACATCGGAGCAGATCGTCGCGCACCCGGCGCAAACGCCTTCCAAGATCGAATACGGAAAGGTTTCCGATACCGAGGATAGCAGATTGATATCCATGGCGCGGAAAAACGGCTCCACCGGCGAGACCCAGCCGCAAAAGGTGACGCGCTCGGATACGCGCAGCTCCGCGCAAAGCTTTTTCAGCATGGGCAAATCCTCGCCGTCGCCCGCGATAAACAGGCGCAGCCGGGGCGCTTCTTTTAAGGCCTCGGCAAAGCCGCGCACGGTCGTGGCGATGTCCTTTACCGCGGTCAGGCGCGCGGCGATGCCGCAGGTCACGTCGCCCTCTTCGATCGAAGCGCCGAACGTTTCCTTTAAATAAGCCGCGCGGTCGAACGGACCCTCCGGCTTTTGAAAATCCATGCCGTTGTAGATCTTCACAATGCGCTCCGGGTCAAAGCCGCGCTCGATCAGCGTGCGGGCCATCCGGTCGGCCACGGGCTGATAAAAATCCAAAAAGCGCAGGGCGACCGCGTTGGCCGCGCCGAAGGTATGCTGTTTGAGCGGATTGCCCAAATAATCAAGCTTATAATCCGAATGCACCGTGGTGATCACGGGCACCGAACGGCTGCGGCGCACCATCGCGCCCATCAGGTTGGCGCGGCCGCCGTGGCAGTGGATGATATCGGGCTGAAACTCGTCGATCAGCCCGCGCATCGCGCGCGCGGCGCGAAAGGGATTGTGCCGCTCGATCACGCGCACATCGATGCCGCGTTCAGCCGCCTCATCCGCGAACGGACCGGCGTGGAAGCTTAAGAGCATCACCGCGTTGCGCTCGGCAAGGCCGGTCACCATATTCATAATGTGGGTCTTGGCGCCGCCCACGTCGCCGCCGCCCATCACATGCATGACTCGCAAAAGCGTAAACCTCCATCGTTTTACATATGAATGCAGTATACCACACCCCGCGCGCGATTGCAAAGCCCGCGAAAATGACATATAATAGTGCCGTGCTTTAAAAGACCGCCGTCTCGCTCGCCTCAGCAGACCGGTATTTTCTCTGTTGGCTGTCAAAGAAGGTGTTTTCCTATGTTTTTCATCCGGCGCGCACGGCCGCTGCTTGCGCTGATATTGCTCACGCTCGCACTGCTTACCTGCGCCGCCTCGCGGCAAACCGCCGCGCGTCAGGCGGTGTCGTTGCGTTGCGGCGAAGCTTGCTATACCTTTACCTTTTCGCCCGGACTTCCCGGGCAATCCGTCGGCGCGCCCCAAAGAAGCGCGCCCGATATCCGCCGGCTCCGCACGCGCACCGTATACACCTTGCCCGTTTACAGCGGCGCGGAAACGCCCGGCGGCACGGTCACGCTTACCCTTGACGAAAGCGGCGCCGGTACCGTATTTTATCTGGAGAGCGACGCGCCCGGCACAATCGACTGCCGCATCAGCGGCGGGCCGCGAAAGGCGACGCTTGTCCGGTACTGCCCCTACGGCGGCAGCAATACCGCGTTCGCGCCCGCGCCCGTGCGGCGGCGCGCGATTCGTTATGGCGCGAATACCGCGCTGTATTTATCGGGCGGCACCAACCTTTATCTTTCCCGTCTGGCGCTGCTGACCCCGCTCGGGCAAACGGTATACGCGCGTGATACGCCGGAGAGCGGCGCAGTGCTCGCGCGCGGCGCGTGCGGCGCAACGGTATCCATCCCGCTGCACGCCGTGCCCGGCTCCATAGCGGCGGCCGCCGGCGCTGTGACCGATGGCGATCCGATCAACTGGGCGGACGAGCAAGCCCGCCAAAACGTATCGTTTCTCGATGCGGACAAGACCGATTACCGCTTGCTTTCCTCCGGCGTTTACCAGCCCCTGCCCGACACCTACCTGCCCCAGCGAAAGGGCGGCGGGCCGCATGTGTACCGTTCGACCGCGGCGTGGCTGCTTGGCCCCTGCTCTTATGAAAGCAACGGCCCGCTGTTCTCAGCGCTGGGCCGCTCCATTCTATACAGTTATCTTGACGCGGCGGCAAATACGGGCTTCATTCCGACCGAGCCTGCCTCCATATGGCTGCGCGACGACTACGGCATCGGTCCGAGCTTTTACGATACGCGATTCAACTTCGATACGATCAGCCGGCTGATGCGCGTGGGCGAGCTTTGGCGCGAGCCGCTGTGCGGCGAGACCGTGCAAAGCATGCTTGGGACCTACCTGCGTTTTGCGGACAGCGCAGCATTTACCGTTGACGGCATCCCCTTCACACCCGACTACGGCGACAGCGACCTGACGCGGCGCACGGGCGCGGCCTGCTCGCTAAACCATTATCTCACCGAGGGACTGACGCTGCTGCAGGCGGGCGAAGTCTATGAAAACCAAGCCTTTATCGCGCGCGGTCACGCCATCCTGCGCGCGATCGACCGTTCCGCTCCGCGATGGATACGGGAAAACGGCGACCTGTGGTACGCCATCCGTCCGGACGGACAGATGGAAAAGGATGATTATGTCACCGTCACCTATAACGATCTGATCTCCGCCGCCCGCTATTTGGACGAGACCGGCGTTTGGTCGCAGTACGCAGGCCTGCAAGCGCTGCTGCAAAGCAAGGAGCGCTATCTTGCGCAAAACGGTTTTGAACACGCGCTGCGCCGCCATCCCGCGTTTCGCATCGAATAATAAGGTCGCTCGCCGCAGCGCGCATAGAAAGGAAAATGGAGCGAAGCGACGTAAAATCCGTTT
>NZ_JANGCE010000029.1 GCF_024462775.1 Butyricicoccus faecihominis | reverse complement strand
CCCCCCCCCCCCCCCCCCCCGGGACCTTTGCTTTTTCATTGCCCTTTTTCCCACCAGATGGTATGATAGGAAAGGGAAAACGCATACAAAGAGGAGAAGTATATGGAAAGCGCGGCGGCAAAGCAGGTTTTAAAGCAATATTTCGGCTATGATTCGTTTCGGCCCGGGCAGGATCGGCTGATCGAGGCCATTCTGGAGGGGCGCGACGTGCTCGGCGTGATGCCGACGGGCGCGGGCAAATCGCTTTGCTATCAGGTGCCCGCGCTGCTGCTGCCCGGGGTGACGCTCGTTATCTCGCCGCTGATCTCGCTGATGCAGGATCAAGTCGGCGCGCTGCGGCAGTCCGGCGTGCCAGCCGCTTATTTAAACAGCGCGCTTTCCGCCGCCGAAATGGGCGATACGCTGTACGAAGCGCGGCAGGGCGGCTACAAGCTGCTTTATGTCGCGCCCGAGCGCCTGACTGCGCCGGATTTTCTCGCCTTTGCCCGCGAAGCCGAGATCTCCATGGTCACAGTGGACGAAGCGCACTGTATTTCCCAGTGGGGACAGGATTTTCGCCCCAGCTACTTAAAAATACTCGACTTTCTTTCGCTTCTGCCGCGCCGCCCGCTCGTTTCCGCCTTCACCGCGACCGCGACAGCCACGGTGCGCGAGGACGTCGTGCGCGCGCTCGCCCTGCGCGAGCCGTTCACGCTGACGACCGGCTTCGACCGGCCCAATCTCTATTTCGCGGTCGAGCACCCATCCAGCAAGCCGCAGGCGCTGCTGCGCCTGCTCGCCGGACGGCGGGACAAAAGCGGCGTGATCTACTGCGCGACGCGAAAAACCGTGGAGGATGTGTGCGACATGCTCTGCGCCAAGGGCCTTGCCGCGACCCGCTACCACGCGGGCCTGCCCGCGGAGGAACGGCAGCAAAATCAGGATGATTTTTTGTATGATCTGAAGCCGGTCATGGTGGCGACCAACGCTTTCGGCATGGGCATCGACAAATCGAACGTTTCCTTCGTGATTCATTACAACATGCCGAAAAACATGGAAAGCTACTATCAGGAAGCCGGACGCGCGGGGCGCGACGGCGAACCGGCGGACTGTATCCTTTTATACAGCGGGCAGGATGTGCACACCGCCCGCTTCCTGATCGAACGCAGCCGCGAGGCCGCGCCCGAGGAGGGACTGGACGAGCAAACGCGCGCCGCCCTGCTGGATCGGGAATATGAACGCCTGCGCCAAATGACCTTTTACGCCACCACGACCGATTGCCTGCGCCGGTTCATCCTAGGCTATTTCGGCGAAGCCGCGCCGGTATCGTGCGGGCACTGCGGCAACTGCGACACCACGTTTGAAGAGGTGGACGCCACCTTGGACGCTCAGAAGATTCTATCCTGCGTATACCGGCTGGCCGAACGCGGGCTGCATTTCGGCAAGATCGTCGTCAGCGCCGTGCTGTGCGGCAGCCAAAGCGAAAAAATAGAAAAGTTCGGCCTGCAATCGCTTTCCACCTATGGCATTATGGAAGAGCAGACGGCAAAGCGCGTGCGGCAGCTGATCGATACCTTGATCGACCGGGGCTGCCTGCAAAGCGACGCCGAACGCCACAACACGCTGTACCTGACGCCCGCGGGCAACGCGCTCATGCGCGGGCGCGACACCTTTGTAATCAAGCTGCCGCGCGAAAAGCCGCCCGTGCTCAAGGCCGCGGAAAAGGCCGGGGCCGCCGTGGACGCGGCCGACCCCACGCTGTTCGACCTGCTGCGCGACTGCCGCGCCCGTCTGGCGCGGCAAGCGCACGTGCCGCCCTATATTATCTTTTCCAACGCCGCCTTAAGCGACATGGCCGCCCGCAAGCCCATTACCGCCGAGGAATTCCTTGAAGTGCGCGGCGTGGGCGAAGCCAAGGCCGATCGCTACGGCGTACCCTTTCTGGAAACCATCAAAGCCTATTTGCGCGAAAAAGATTGAGGAAAACCGTCAATGTCATTTAGTTAAGGAATTTTTATAAGTTTGTCATCCTGAGCGAAGCGAAGGATCTCGCGCGAATGCGCGGCATTTACCGAAATCGCGCGTTCGCGCGAGATTCTTCGTCACTCTGTTCCTCAGAATGACAATCGGATAAAGCTTATCTTAATGACATTGGGGAAACCGTTCAGTTCCCCTCGATCAGTCGTTATTTCGCCCAATATGCAACGGCGTCGCGCAAAAACGCCGCGCAGCCCTTTACGTTTTGGTCATAATAAGCGGTGAAGCGCTCATCCGCCACATAGCCCTCGGCCAAACCGCGGTGCGCCTCGGCGCTGTAAGCGCGCCACGTCATGCCAAGCCAGCTTTTGTGCATGGCGGTGATCCGCTGCCCCGCGTCGCCCTCGGGCGGCTCGTGGCTTTGCACCGCCTGCTCCAGCCGGCGCAGAATTTCCGCGCCAAGCGTTTGGAAGCGCTCGTAATCCGCTTCCGTCATGGCGAGCAGTTTGGCGTTCGACGCGTCCATGTCCGCGTCGCCGTATTTTTGGCGCGCCTCCGCGCCGTAAGCTTGTTCGTTTTCACGCACCACGCGCGCTTTGAACGCTTCAAACTTTTCTTGATCGGCCATTTTTGTTCCTCCTTCGATGCTTGCAATGGTTTTCTTTACGGTTTCGATGAGGAGCGCGGTCTCCGCCTGCCGCGCGTGCAGAGCGGACAAATGCCCCCGGAGCGCGTGCAGCCGGTCAAAATTATCCGCGTTGATCATGCGGGCGATTTCGGCAAGCTCCACGCCCAGCGAACGGTAAAATAAAATCTGCTGCAGCAGATCGACCTCGCTTTCGCCGTACCTCCGGTAGCCGGTCTCGCGTACGGCGCCGGGCTTTAGCAGACCGATCCTGTCATAATAGCGCAGCGTGCGGGTGGTGATGCCCGCGAGCTTCGCCAATTCTCCGATCGAGTATTCCATTTGCTCTCGCCTCCTCATGAGGTCAGTATAATGGTTGACGCAGCGTCAAAGTCAACGCTTTTTGAAAATCTTTTTTTCGCGCCGTTTCCAGCTTTTTGGTATGACGGCGCCACGGGAGGCCCACACTATGATCTATACGGTCACGCTTAACCCTTCGATTGATTATATTGCCCATGTCGACCGGCTGAATCCCGGCGCGCTCACCCGTACAAACGGCGAAGCGGTCTATCCGGGCGGCAAGGGGATCAATGTGGCGCTGGTGCTTTCACGGCTCGGCCTTCCCGTGCGCGCGCTCTGCCTGACCGCGGGCGAGACCGGCGCCATGTTCGAGCGGCTGCTCGCCCCCACCGGACTGCCCTGCCGCTTCTTCCGTTTAACGGACGGCATGACCCGCATCAACGTGAAGATCAAGGGCGAAAAGGAAAGCGAGCTCAACGGCACCGGCCCCCGGCTTTCCGCCGAAGCGCTGGGGGCGCTGGAACGCGAGCTTTGGCGGCTGGAGGCGGGCGATTGGCTCGTCCTTTCCGGCGCGCTTCCGGCGGGCGCGCCGACCGATCTGTACGCGCGTTTCGCCGCGCTGGCCAAAAGCCGCGGCGCGCGCGTGGCGGTCGACACGGCGGGCGCGCCGCTGACCAGCGCCCTTCCGGCGCAGCCCGACCTGATCAAGCCCAATTTGGCCGAACTGACCGAGCTGACCCGCAGCGCCGCGCAGACCCTTTTGGATGTTGCCGCGAGCGCCGCCGCCCTGCAAAGCGCGGGCGCGCAGACCGTTATGGTCTCTCTGGGCGGCAAGGGCGCGGTGCTGCTGGACGGCGCGGACGAAGCGCTGCGCCTGCCCGCGCCCACGGGCACGGTGCTCAACACGGTCGGCGCGGGCGATTCCATGGTCGCGGGATATCTCAGCGGCCTTGCCTGCGGCCAAAACGGTCGCGAAGCGTTTCGCCTTGCCGTCGCGGCGGGCAGCGCCGCCGCCTTTTGCGATTGGCTGCCCGATCGCCACGTGATCGACGCGGTGTGCGCGCGCACCGCCCGGCCGCGCCCTATCCGCTTATGACCATCTTACCACAGAACGCATAGAAAAAGAGGTATTTCCCTATGAGTATTGCCACCCGTGTGTGGATCACCGGCGCGAGCGGCCGCCTTGGCTCGGCGCTCAGCCGCCTGTTCGGCGGTACGGCCGCGTATAAGCTGCTGACCAGCGACCACGACGTACCCGTCGGCGACAACCGCGCGGTCGACCGCTTCGCGGACATGAACCGGCCCGATGTGATTATCAACTGCGCCGGACTGACCGATGTGCGCGAATGCGAGTTAGATCCCGAGCACGCCTACAAGGTAAACGCGCTCGGCGCGCGCAACCTTGCCGTCGCCGCCAGACGGCTGGACGCCAAGCTGATCCAGATCTCGACCGACGACGTGTTTGACGGCACGGCTTCAGGCGCTTTGTGCGAATTCGACGAGCCGCACCCGGTGACCATGTACGGCAAAAGCAAGTACGCGGGCGAAAAGCTGGTGCGCGAATTGACGGATAAGCACGTGATCGTGCGCTCCTCCTGGCTGTACGGCGCGGGCACGTACGACTTTGTGGACGAGGTGCTGGACGGCGCCCAAACCGGCGGCCCCCTTTCGCTGCCCGGCGACGAGATCTCCTCGCCCACCTCGGCGGACGCGCTCGCGGGCTTTATCAGCTATTTGGTGGACGCGCGCGAATACGGCCTTTATCACGCCTCCTGCGAGGGCGCGTGCTCGCGCGCGGATTTCGCGCGCGAGATTCTGCGCCTAACGGGACTGGAAAACGTGCCGGTGGAGACCACGGTCGCCGGAGAAAGCCTGCGGCCCAAGTTCACGCTGCTTGACAATATGATGATGCGCATGACCGGAATTTATCAAATGCCCGGCTGGCAAGACTCGCTTGCCCGTTATCTGACGGATAAAAAGACGGGAGGCCGCGCATGAGCGAACCTAAAAAGCGCAAAAAAACCGGCCTGACCACCCGCATCTTCGTGGCGCTGCTGCTCGGCGCGGCGCTGGGCGTGGCGCTGCACTATGCCGCGCAGGGCAGCCCCGCGGTGCAGCGCATCGTGGTGGACGGCGTGTTTAACGTGGTCGGAAACGGTTTTCTGCGGCTGATGAAAATGCTGGTCGTGCCGCTGGTGTTCTGTTCGCTCATCTGCGGCGCGGCGGCCATCGGCGATACCAAAACGCTGGGACGCGTGGGCGTCAAAACCATATGCTTTTACCTGCTGACGACCGCGCTCGCTGTCGGCGTGGCGCTGGCGGTGGCGGGTATTATCAATCCCGGCATGGGGCTCGATATGTCGAGCGTTGAGACCGTGCAGCCCGCGTTAGCCACCAAAACCGCCTTTGCCGATACGCTGCTGGATATCATTCCTGAAAATCCGGTCAAATCGCTGGCAGAGGGCAACATGCTGCAGATCATCGTGTTCGCCCTGCTGATCGGCATCATTTTGGCAAAGCTGCAGGATAAGGTACAGCAGGTGACGAACTTTTTTCAGCAGGCCAACGATATCATGATGGAAATGACCATGATGGTCATGAGCCTTGCGCCGGTCGGCGTGTTCTGCCTGATCGCCAAAACCTTTTCCGAGCTTGGCCTTTCGGCCATGAAGCCGATGATCTGGTACATGGTCGCCGTGCTGCTCGCGCTGGCGGTGCAGTGCTTCGGCGTTTATCAGATCCTGCTGAAGCTGTTCACCGGCCTGAACCCCTTGCACTTTGTCCGCAAATTCCTGCCTGTGATGGGCTTTGCGTTTTCCACCGCGACCTCGAACGCCACCATCCCGCTCAACATCGAAACGCTGGAAAACAAAATGGGCGTATCGCGCCGCATTTCGTCCTTTACCATCCCGCTCGGCGCGACCATCAACATGGACGGCACCTCGATCATGCAGGGCGTGGCGGTCGTTTTTGTGGCGCAGGCGTTCGGCATTGCGCTATCTCCGGCGGACTACCTGACCGTCATCGCCACGGCGACGCTCGCCTCGATCGGCACGGCGGGCGTGCCCAGCGTCGGTCTGGTCACGCTGGCCATGGTGTTCGATTCGGTCGGCCTGCCGGTGGCGGGCATCGGCCTGATCATGGGCATCGACCGGCTGCTCGATATGGCGCGCACCGCGGTCAACATCACGGGCGACGCGGTATGCACCACGATCGTCGCCTGTCAGGACGGCTCGTGCGACCGCGAGGTGTTCCGCGCAAAATAGCGTTTTATTTCCATTTTAGGGCGGTTGACATTTGACAGCGAGCCCTTTGGTCTGCTATAATAAATAAAGCGCGCCGCCATGGCGGAACTGGTAGACGCAAGGGACTTAAAATCCCTCGCTGGCAACAGCGTGCCGGTTCGATTCCGGCTGGCGGCACCATAAAAACGCCCTGCATTTTAACGAATGCGGGGCGTTTTCATGCATTCTTTTAAAAAATTTATTGCAAATAAGCTTGACATGGAGTGAACTCCAAGGAGTACGATAGGATCAGAAATAAATTTGGAGGAATGCAACATGAAGCAGAAAAAGGTATTGATCCTTTCCGCCAGTCCCCGGCAGGGCGGCAATTCGGACACCCTGTGCGACCAGTTCCGAAAGGGCGCGGAAGAGGCCGGACACGCAGCGGAAAAAATTTTCCTGCGCGATCACAAGGTGCAATACTGTACGGGCTGCGGCCTATGTGTCGGCCGTAAGGGAACCTGCTCGCAGCAGGACGATATGGCGGACATCGCGCAAAAGATGCTCGCGGCCGATGTGATCGTCATGGCGACGCCGGTGTATTTTTACACCATGGACGCCCAGATGAAGACTTTGATCGACCGCTGCTGCGCCTACTATACCGGCATGGAAAATAAGGAATTCTATTTTATCGTCACCGCCGCGGATCAGGATATTTCCGCCATGGAGCGCACGATCGAAGGCTTCCGTGGATTTACGCTCTGTCTGGACGGCGCGGTGGAAAAGGGTATCGTTTACGGTGTGGGCGCGTGGAACAGGGGCGAGATCGTCCATACGCCCGCCATGGCGCAAGCCTATGAAATGGGAAGGCGTGTATGACACGGGAGGAAAACCCTATGAAAAACTTTGGATTCGGCTGCATGCGCCTGCCGATGATCGGCGGGCTGGAAGGGCGGGTTGATCAGGCGCACTTCAACCGCATGATCGACCGGTTTCTGGCCGAAGGCTTTACTTATTTTGATACCGCCCACGGTTATCTGAACGGAAAGAGCGAGACCGCCATCCGCGAAGGGCTGGTAAAGCGCTATCCGCGCGACGCTTATCTGTTAACCGATAAGCTGACCGAAAACTACTTCCGGTCCGAAGCGGATATCCGGCCGTTTTTCCAGCAGCAGCTGGAAGCCACCGGCGTTTCGTATTTCGATTATTATCTGATGCACGCGCTGACCGTGGAGCATTATCAGAAATTCACTGCCGCGGGCGCGTTTGCAGTCGCCGGTCAGCTCAAGGCGGAAGGCAAAATTCGCCACCTTGGCATCTCCTTTCACGACAAGCCCGCCCTGTTGACCCAGATCTTGACCGAGCACCCGGAGATCGAAGTGGTGCAAATCCAGTTCAACTATGCCGATTACGACAACCCCAGCATTGAAAGCCGCGCCGTGTACGAGGTATGCCGTCAATTCGGCAAGCCGGTGATCGTCATGGAGCCGGTCAAGGGCGGCGGGCTGGTCAACCTGCCGGACGACGCCCGCGCCATTCTGGCCGGCCTGCGCGGCGGCAGCCCGGCCAGCTACGCCATCCGCTATGCTGCCTCCTTTGAAGGTATTTTCATGGTGCTCAGCGGCATGAGCACCTACGAGCAGCTTGAGGACAATCTGAGCTTTATGAAGGATTTCCGGCCGCTGGATGAAAATGAATTTGCCGCCATCGAGCGCGTGCGGGACATTCTGAAACGGCAGGACACGGTTCCCTGCACCGCCTGCCAGTACTGCGTTGCGGGCTGCCCCAAGCGCATACGGATCCCCGACCTTTTTGCCTGCCTGAACGCCAAAAAACAGTACGCGGACTGGAACAGCGATTTTTATTACGACGTCAGCACCGCCGGACACGGCAAAGCTTCGGATTGTATCGGATGCAAGCAGTGCGAACGCGCCTGCCCGCAGCACCTGCCCATTGCCGAACTGCTGAAAACCGTGACGGATACTTTTGAAGGAGGCGCAAACACATGAACAACACCCTTACCCTGACTAGGACCACAGTCATTCAAACCGCGAAAGCCCGCACCGCCGCCACGCTGGCGGCCGTGATCGCTGCGGTGGCCGTTCCCCAGTTCTTCCATATGCTCGGCGCGGCTTCCGGCATGGGCGCCGCGTTGGGACAAACGCTGCTGCCGATGCATCTGCCCATTTTGCTGGTCGGCCTACTGGCCGGGCCCGCGGCCGGTCTGGTCGCGGGGGCGCTGGGGCCCATTGCCAGCTTCGCGCTTTCCGGAATGCCCGGCGCGGCCATGCTGCCCTTTATGATCTTGGAGCTCGCGGGCTACGGGCTTGCCGCCGGACTGCTGGCCGGGACCAAGCTGCCCGCTTTCGCTAAGGTACTGCTCGCCCAGCTTGCGGGCCGTCTGGTGCGCGCCATCGCGGTTTTGGCCGCCGTTTACGGTCTTGGCGCGCAGACCGTTGCCGTCGCTTCGATCTGGACGTCGGTCGCCGCGGGTCTACCCGGTCTGGTGCTCCAGTGGAGTTTGCTGCCCCTCATGCTGTTCTGGCTAGAGCACCGGGAGCATGGCGATGCATGATATAGAGCAGGCCAAGGCTTTGCTGCGCGCGGGCGGCCATACCTGCGCGCTTTGCCGCGGAGGCGTTACCTATACCAGCACGGCGCGCGGCATCGCGCCCATGCTGGAATTGATCTCCGCCAGCACCGATCTGACCGGTTTTTCCGCCGCCGACAAGGTGGTGGGTAAAGCACCCGCCATGCTGTTCGCGCTCGCGCGCGTGCGCGCGGTCTATGCGCCGGTCATGACCGAAGCCGCGATTCAGACTTTGACGCGGTACGGTATCGAAGCTTCTTATGACCGGATCGTCCCGATTATTCAAAACCGCGCGGGCACCGGCCGGTGCCCCATGGATGAAGCCGTAAGCGCGCTGGACGACCCGGGGCAGGCGTTGGAGGCGATACGCCGCAAGGTTCAGCTGCTCGCGGCCCAGCCCCCTCATGCATAGAACCAATTCAAACATCATGTAACGAATGAGCCGCCGCCGTTTTCACGGGCGGCGGCTTTTTCGTATTTTGTTGGCACAAAGTGCTTCCGTATCACGCAGAATGCAAAGCGGCCGGCTTGTTCCGCCCCTGAAAGGAGCGTATAATATACGAAGAAGGGGTGTTTTATATGAGGAAAAAAAGACTTTGTGCCGGATTGCTCGCCTTGCAGCTCGTATGCTCCGCCGGCGCGGCGTATACGGACAACGGCGTAACGATGACCCGGCTGCAATACGCGGACGCGGCTTACGAAATGCTGCTTGACGCGGGCGCGGCGGAAGATGCGCAGACGGCGGACCGTCCGTTTACGGATACCGACGCTGCTTCGGTATCCGCCCTATACCATTGGGGCATTCTCAAAGGCACGAGCGACAAGGCCTTTTCCCCCGCCGACAGCCTGACGCGCGAGGAAGCCGCCGTTATCCTTGACCGGTTGCGAGCGCTGCTTCAGGTAACCCCGGCGAAGGCCTCGGGCGAGCCGTACCGGGACGACGCGGCCATTTCAGACTGGGCTAGCGGGAGCGTATATGCGCTGCGCGATCTGGGCCTGATGCTGGGCACCGGCGAAGGAAAATTTTCTCCGGCGGACAAGCTGACCGACCGGCAGGGCAAAACGCTGCTGACGCGCCTGCAACGGCTGGCAAGACCCGCCGCGCTGACCCGCCTATCCTACGAAAACACACTGGATTCCGTGGCGGACGAAAGCCGCTGGTCGGGCACGCCGGGCGAACAGGCCGCGGCAAAGGAGATTGCGGCCGCCATGCGTGGCTGGGGCTACGAGGTGACCGAACAGCCCTTCGATTTTACGGACGCGCCGCAGGGCAAGCAAATCAGCAAGCAAGCGACCAATGTGATCGCGGTAAAAAAAGCGAACCGTGACCCGAACGGCGACATTCTGGTGATCAGCGCGCATCACGATTCGATGCCTTCCACCGTGGGCGCGGACGACAACGCTTCGGGTACCGCTATGCTGCTTGAACTGGCCCGCGCCTTAAAGGATATCGAAACCGATACCGAATTGCGCTTTATCTCCTTCTCCGCTGAAGAACAGGGGCTCAAAGGCTCTACCTACTATACCGCGCTGCTTTCCGACGCGGAAAAGACCCACATCGTCGGCGATATCCAGATTGACATGATCGGCCACTATATGAGCGATACCACAACGGTCAAGACAACGGACGGCGCGCCCTCGCTTTTGGGCAATATGCTGCTGGCCGCTTCTAAAAAAGTGACCGGCAACACATGGCCGGCCGGGATAGAGGGCGCGAGCGACCACATGGCGTTTCAGCGCGAGGGCATTCCCGGCGTATTGGTCGAACAGGATCGATTGGGTACGGAAAACCATAAATGGAGCGACCGCCCCGCCGTGATCGACCCCGCCAAGGCCCTGCCCGCCGGTCAGGCGGTAGCCGAGGTTGTACGAGAGATCGCTTCGGCGGAGACCGGCCCGCTCGCGCAGCAATCGCATAGCATGCTGAAAGCCGATAGCGCCGTTACCATCACCGACCGTATGCCGGTCTTTACTGGCATGCAAAAAAACGAGTTGGAGGTGCGCATCGGCGCGGCGGGCGCCTTTGAGAAAACCGAGTACGACGACGAGCTGGGTTGGCAGCTGGACCATTATGTGATGAATGCCAAATGGTTTGGCTGGAGCGAAGCCCTGCCGACCGACTTTGTCTATCGCCGGATTGACGACTCGCTTTGGCTAGAGAAGCTATACATTCGTACTGCAAGCCTTGGCCTAACCGACGAACAGCTGGCCGCGCGGCTGACCGCAGCGCTTGGACAGCCTCAAACCGAAAATAGCGGCAGCCAATACTGGGGCTTAAACTCCATGGATCAAAATCCGTCTATGCTGCGCTGGCAGATCAGCGCGCAGGACGGCGCGCAAGTACTGACCATGGTGCCGGTCATCCACACGCTGGTGGGAGTAGATTTGAAAGCGTTTGACTTTAGCCGGTCGCCCGCCTCCTATGCGGCCGAATGCGACGCTGAGGAAAAAACGCTGCTTGAGACGATGCATAAAATCATTCCGCCGGAGGACAAATATGTGAAACGCATTATTTCCTGGACGGACGGTTACAGCGCGATCCTCGGTATGTGCCAGCCGCAAGACGCCAGCACCCTGACCGCTTTTGATATCCGTATCGACCGGTTCGATTGTTTTAACGAAGACGGCGCCCTTTCCAACATAGACAAAACGTTGGCGACCATGGTTCATGAGTACGGCCACGCGCTTACCCTGAATGCAAGCCAGATCGACCCATCGAAGCGTGACGATTCCTCCGGCTTTAACGACCCCGCCGCCTACCGCGACGGCTCTTATCTCAAAGCTTTTTACGATCAGTTTTATGCGGGCGGCGCGGCATCCTACATTGACCGCCCGGAAAACTATGTGGATGAATACGCTTCTTCCAGCCCGTTTGAGGACATCGCGGAAACCTTCATGGTGTTTGTGACCGGCGGCAAACCCACCGGCTCCACCATGGCCGACCAAAAGGTCGCGTTTTTCTACGGCTACCCGGAATTGCAATCCGTACGCAGTTATATCCGCACCAACTTTGCGTTCCCGGCGGATTAACGGCGATAGCGCCAAAGGCCGCGCTGCGTTTAGTCTGTGACTGAGCGCGGCGCGGCCTTTCTTACCCGTCTTGCGGTTCCTTTGCTGTTTTAGCCATGATCGTGTTGAGTATTCTCGTTTGCAGGAAGGTAAAAACAATGCCGAAGGCGATGGACAGCCCTCCGTAAATGGCAAAGCCCAGCAGCAAAATAATCATATTGATGCCGAACATCAGCCACGATACATTCAGGCGCTTGTATCGCTTATGCAGGATCAGCGCGATCGTATCAAACCCCAGCGCGGTGGACTGCGCGCTGATGCACAGGGCGTATCCCGCGCCGACAAGCAGCGCCGCCAGCGGCACGCAGAGCGGTAGCGGCAGGGGCAGCGACCAGTGCAGCGACTCCAGCGCCGAAAACATCGCCATGTAGCAAACGCCCGAAAACAGCGCGCCAATCAAATAAACCTTTCCCAAGAAAATGCGGCACAGCAGCAGGAGCAGAACGGTCACGCTGTTCACGATCACCGGAATGGCCCATCCCGTGCACTGTGACAGGATCATCGCAAAGCTGGTGGTGCCTCCGTTGATGATGCCATGCGGCACCGTGATAAACGCGTAGGCGCATGTGATCAGCAGGTTGCCCAGCGCGATCTTACGGTATCTCGTCAGTTCGCCCCCGCGCCACTTCCATGGAAAGCATAGGCTCCGCCTGTTTTTCAGGCACTTTCGTATTCTCATTACCTTTTCCATCATTCATCCCCATCTCCAACTTATCGGTTCCATAAGCGTTTTACTTTTCGTAACCGATACTACCACGCCGTCCGACTTAGGTATATAGAAAAAACAAAGGACTTGAGGGCAATTTTCTGCAAAAGGCCCTCCTGCAACACAGGAGGGCCCGATTTATTGACGGTCTTTCGCTTTTTCACGATATTCGCTTGGGGTAACGCCAAGATGCTGCTTGAATACCTTGGTAAAATAGTGCGCGTCCACAAACCCTAGCGAAAAGGCAAGCTCTTTCAAGGGAATATCCGGATGCTCGCGCATGCTTTGCGCCGCCAAATCCACGCGCAGAGAGTTGATCAGGGCGTTAAAGGGGCGGCCGGTCTTCTTTTTGATCAGCTGCCCCAGATAGATCTGATTGACGTGAAAAAGCTCGCTGAGCGACTGAACGGTAAGCGGCTGCGTATAGTGTTCATACAAATACGAAACGATCTGCTCCCCGATATCCGGCGTCGCGTCGGAGCGCTTGCAGCTATCGAGCAAGCCGCAGACCGCCTGTAAAAAGTGCTTTCTGGATGCGAACTGAAGCAGATACAGCTCCTGCGCGTTACGCAGGAAAAGCGGCTGGCCCGTTTGCTGCGTAACGCAGGTATTGACCGTACCCATTACGCGCTGCAACGCGGATACGAATGTTTCCGGCTGGCGAACGGCTTTTTCCATGGCGCGATGGAGGATATGCTTACATTCCTCATACATCTGCAAGTGGAACGCGACGGTGAATTCGCTTTGAAACGAACCGGTCGCCTGCTCCGCCGCTGTCTGTTCGCTTGGCGCAAATATCCGCGTTTCTCCGGTATCCTGTAAGAATCTGCGCAGCATTTGAAGCAGCGCATCGTAATACGCGCCGAAAAGGCTTTTTACCGGCATGGAGCCGCCGCAGGAGAGGTACAGCCGCCCGCGCAGCTCCGGCGCCAGCCGGCACACCGCGTCGTAAACGCCCGAAAGCAGAAAAGGCGAAAGCTCCGCCTCCGCCGGTTCATTGAGCACCGCGGCGCAGACATGGCGGCTGACCGGGAGCAGCAGGCATTTGGCGGGGTAACAGAGCCGCTCCACAGCATGCTCCGCCTCGCGCCGCAGTTCCACGGAAAGCGGCGCGTCCCCGGTCTGATCCGAAGGCAGGTTCAGCAGCAGCACTTGGCAGCGCGGCATATCCAAGGGATAGGAAAGCTCCTGCAAGAGGCGCTTGAAGGCGGCATGATCCATGCGGGAAAAAAGAAGCTGGGCAAAGACGTTTTCAAGCTTTTCCCTATGGTACAGCGCCTTGTAATGGTGCGCCGTGTCCTGTACGGACGAAGCTTCTCTGTATTGCGCGATCTTTTCCGCCGCGTGCCGCAGCGTTTCGTGCAGCTCCTCCGTGCCAATGGGCTTTAAGATATAGTTCAGCACCTGTAGCTGAACCGACTGCTTGAGATACAAAAAGTCGTCATGACCGGAAATGACGATAAACTGTAAGCCGGGATGGGATTTACGCGCCTTCCGTATCGCAAAAAAACCGTCCGCGCGCGGCATTTTGATATCCGTAATAACAATATCGGGACGCAACCGGTCGATCTGCTCGCATGCCTGCCGTCCGTTTTCCGCCTCTCCGGCGCAGCACATGCCGAGCGCCTCCCATTGGATACGCTTGATGAGGCTTTTGCGGATCATCGCATTATCATCCACAATCAAAACCTTGAGCAGCTTGGCTCCCCCCTTCCCGTGTCAGCCGCGGCGCGCGCGCCGCCATTCTGCCGCCGCGCGGCAGGCGAAGCGTCACTCTGGTCCCGCCCAACGGGCTGCGATCAACCCACACCGCCTTTGCGACCCGGCAGTGCAGGCACAGGCGGGCGTTGACATTGCGCAGCCCGATGTGCTTGCTGCGGCGGATGAAACAGGCAAAGCTCTCGCTGTCGCTTTGCAGCGCTTGCTCCAGCGCCCGCTGCCGTTCCTGCGACATCCCTTCCCCGTCGTCCTCCACCACGATGCAAAGCGCCGTATTCTCAAAGCCGATCGTCAGACGAAGGCGGCACACCTCGTCCGACCGTTCCCGAAATCCATGCTGAAAGCAGTTTTCCAGCAAGGGCTGTAGGATCAGCTTGGGCAATTCGGCTTCCAGCGCCGCCGCGTCTATATCGTACTGACAGGTGAGCAGCCCATTGCGCAGGGCGTTCTGAAGCGATAGATAGTCTTTGGCGTACGCCGCCTCCTGCCGGAGCGGAAGAACATCGGGCGCACGCAGACTATACCGGAACAAAACGCCCAGCTTTTGTATCAGGTACGCGGTTTGCCCGGCATCCTCCAAAATCGCCTGACTGTTGATGAATTCCAGCGTGTTGAACAGAAAATGCGGGTTGATCTTCTCCTGCAGCACCCCTAACTGGCTTTCAATGCGCAGCAGGTTTTCTTTCTGGTTTTTCTCCATCAACTCGTTTAGCTGCAACATCATGTCCCGATAGGACTGCGACAGCGTTTCGATCTCTTCCAGTTCCGAGCCATCGATATCGATATAGTTTAAATGACCCTGCCTATTTTGCCGAATGGAGGCGATCAGGGTGGTGATCGGGCGCACCAGCTTTTCGGAAAGCTGCTTGGCAAGCCAGTAATTGATCACAAAAACGAACAGCCCGATCGGCATCAGGCAGGCCAGATACGCCAATACGGAGCGATACCCGACCTCGGCGTTGACGATCGCAACGCCGGTCACGCCGCCCTTCAAACGCGCGGCGGCCTTTTCCTCGTAGCGGTAGGCCACGGAGGTATCATAAAGGATACCTCCCGCTTGGTCGTACAGCGCGAAAGAGACGGAGGCGGGTATCGTTTGCTCTAAAAACTCGGCAAGCGCGCTTTCCGGTAGAACCCATGTCAAATATCCGATTGGCTCGGTCCCCGTTGCCTCTTTAAGCGGAATATAGCACCGAAGCGACGACGAGGTCTCGCGCAAAAGGGCGGCGGCGTCCGTTACGCCACCGGCGACCGGCCTTAGGTCTTCCGTTCGCGGATAGATCTGCCGTTCCAGATCGAACAAGGCGAGGCCTTGCTCCAAATCCAAGGTTTGCGCGGCGGCCTTGTCCCCGGAAGCGTCGCGGCAATAGCGCTGTATCTGCGGGTCCTGCCGGTATCGCTCTGCCTGCGTTTCATACGGCTTTAAAAACCGTTCGACCGCCCGTTCGACAAAAAGAATATTCTCTTCCGCGCGCTGCACGTTTTGATAGTAAACAGCCGTATAGATCGCAAGCGTGGAGAATAAAAAAATCAGCAGGAGCAGAACAAAAACAATCTTCATCTGTTCCGATACGATATAGTCCCTAACGGACCGGATTCTCATACAGCCCACTCCCTTTTCGCGGCCTGCCGTATTATAAAAGCCGCCCAGCCATGCCGGGCGGCTTTTATGACAGCCTTGTTTACGCCGCCTGATCGGGTATGCAAACCGTCTGCCGGCGGCTCATGATCCGGCGGCCCAGCACGGTGGTCGTAGCGACGCCGGCGATCGCCATGCCGATCACCACGGTGAAAATGATTTGATACGCCTTTTGCGCATCAAAGCTATCGATGATCTTACCGTAAACCGGATAGGCCCACATCATGGGGGAATAACCGATCGCGCTCGCCACGGACATGGCGGTCGCGCTCATTTCACGCGGCACGCCGGCTTCCCCGATCGGCGCATAATAGATTCCGCGCACCAGATAGACGCACAGCGCGGAAGCCATCAGGATGACCATGCAGGGTATGACCATGACCTTTGTTTTGGGCAGGATGAGCGCGCTGGTCAGCATGATGGCCAGCCCGACATAGCAGATCCGCATCCAATGCGCGCTGGATTTGAATTTTTGATCGGCCAGTATTCCCGAAACCGGTGTGGAGCAGATCGAAACCACCTGCGAATTAACCAGCCCAAACACGCCGACCAACGCGGCGGGCAATAAAAACACATCCTGCAAATAGGGGATAAAATACGTGCTGGTGCAGCAATAGATCGCGTAAACGCAGGAGGCCGCGATACCGGTCAGCCAAACCTCCGGCATTTTCAGCGCTTTCAGCACGCCGGAAAGCGCCAGCTTGGTCTGGCTTTCGCCAGCCTGCGCACGAACAACGCCCACCTCCGGCATAAAGAACCAGATCAGCACGCCGGAGCCGATCGTCAGGCACGCGTTGATCATCATCGCGGTACGCATGCCGAAAACCGAACTGCCCAGAACGGTAAACACCATCAGCGAAAGCATCTGATAAATCAGTCCCGTCATGCTGCGGCCGGATTCCGCAAAGCCGAACGCCGTGGCCTGCTTGTCATCTCTGGCCAGCGAACGGATGCTCTTTAAGTAGCTCGCCCAGTACAGCGGTTCGCTGAACAGGCCGTAAATAGCAAAGCAAACCAGAAGCTTCGTATAAGTCAGGTTGGGCGCGAAGCAAATGTAAAGCGAGGTCGCGCCCACGATCATCGTATCGATCGCCAAAACCTTTCGCGGAGACAGCAAGTCCTGTATCCAGCCGAGCGGCACGTTGCCGAAAGTGGAAAGCGCGCCGGTCAAACCGATCAAAATGCCCAGCTGCGCGTTGCTTACGCCCAGCACATCCAGATACGGATTATAAAGTACGCCGCGCACGCCGCTTATCGAATAAATCAAATTGCTGTTTACCACGACCAGTAAGAACGCAAAAAACATTTTTTTGCTGAAACCGAGTTTTCCCAGCAGCTTGTTGATCATTTTGTTCATCCCCCTGCAAATTTCATATCAGCGATAGGACCGCACCAGTTCTTCGAGCCGCGCCCCGCTTGCCAGCGCTTTTTTCAAAAACGGCTCGTTCTCGTCATTCCGGGAAACCTCCAGCGTCACCGGCAGTTCATACGGCGATTTAGCGATCCATTTTGCAAGGCCTGTCCAATCGAACGTGCCTTCAAACGGCAGCGCGTGCTGGTCATAATCCCCCCGATTGCCCGACAGGTGGATAAAGTACATCCGTTCCCAATACCGTTCGGGCAGTTCGAGCGGCGCGGAGGCTTTGCTGATCAGCGCATGTCCCGTATCGAAGCAGAACCCCATATAGCTTTTATCGTATCTGTTGAACATCAGGTCGAATTGGGCGATTTGATGTTCATTTGGAATGCCCTGCAGGTTTTCTAGGCACACCCTTACGCCGCGCACTTTACAGTACGCCTCCATTTCATCAAAGGTCTTAAAAATCGCTTGGTAAAACCTTTTCCGCGAACCCGGCTGCTCGTTGAACATGTGAAAGGGCGGGTGCAGATGTAAAACGATCAGATCGGTGCCCAGCGCAACCGCCAGATCGACACGGTTTTTCAGCAGCTCCACACCCGCCAAACGGTTCAGTTCATTGGGCGAGGTGAAATCCTTGCAGTTGGGGTCCACCGTGTCCAACTCCTCGTCCATCCAATGGCCCTCCGTCGCATGGACGCCCTTGGCTTTCAGACCGTAGCGATCGAGCCACCGGCGGATCTGAATCATCTCGTAGGTTGAATACAGGTAATCGCCGCTCCACTGATGGCACCAATGAATATGGGTCATTCCTGCTTCCGCTAATTCGCGCAGCGTCGCCTCCAGTTCCTGAATGTTTTTGCTTTCTCCATTCCAATCCGAATTAAATGCAAGCATTGCTTTCATCCTTTCCCCTGAACCTTACTGTCCGTTTCGGTATCCCTATCTTATGCGATTTGCGGATAGGCGTAAATGGAAAAAGATTTGTCTTGAGGTGGAATTTTTTTAGCGGCCCTGCTTGCCGCAAAAAACAAAACGTGCGCCCGCTTATGCGGACGCACGTTTTGTTTTTGCTAGGTTGTTTGCCTTTTTGTCTGCGGTCAGCCTCTTTTTTTCATGTGCTTGCCCTTTGGCCGGAAGATCAGCTGCGACAGGCACAGCACGGCGGCCAGACCGAGGGAACAGGCAAGGCCAAGGGCCCACAGCGGAATGCGATCCCGCACGCCGGTTTCAGGAATTGACGAAACACGGTTGCCAGAAGAGGCCGTTCCGAAAGCACCCCCGGGGGTGCTTTCGGACGGTACGGTTACCGTACCGTCCCCCTTGCTGGGATCGCCGGGCTTATCGGGGTTTGCGGGGTCATCGGAACCGCCCGGCTTCGATGGGTCGCCTGCATCTTGGGGATTATCCGGGTTTGTCGGATCGTCCGGCTTCGCCGGCTGATCCGGGCCCGTGGGATCAGCCGGATTGACCGGGTCGGTCGGCCCGACCGGGACCACGGGCGTTTCCGGTTCCTCTGCGGGCGGTTTCGGACGCGAGGAGGACGACGAGCGCCGCCGCGCGTTCTCCACGACCTGTTCGACCGGCTGCGCGCCCTCGGCGCCCTCGCCCGTCTTGATCTCGATCAGGCCGTCCGTCAGAATACGGTAGCCGCTCGGCGCTTCGGTCTCTTTGAGATAATAGACGGTTTCGGGCTGCAGGTTCAGGAACTCGGTCACGCCGTTTGCGTCGGTCGCTTGCGCGGCGCGAAGCAGGCTTTTTCCCTCCGCGTCGCTGTACAGCTCAAATTTCGCGCCCTCCAGCTTGGTTTCCGGGTCGCCCTCGCGTACCTTGATCACCCGAATGCCGACGAGGATCTTTTCGTTCACTACCGTGGTGGCAGCGGGTTGGGCCGCGTCAAACGCACCGGTTTTGACTTCCGTCCACTCGTTTTTGATGCGGTAGCCCTTTGGCGCTTCGGTTTCCCGGATGTAATACGTGGTTTCGGGTTCCAGATTTGTGAAGGTGGTTTCGCCGTTCGCATCGGTGGTTTGCGCCGCGTGCACTAGAGTGGTTTTGTCTGCCTCGTACAGCGCGAGCTTTGCGCCCGGCAGACGGGGCCCCGCCGCCCCGTCGCCCTCCTTCGTCACGTGAAGGGATACCAGAATTTTTTCGTTGGCGACCGTTACCTCCTTGGGGGTGGCGTCCGTATCGGGGTTGATCTTTACCTCAGTCCACACGTTTTGCGGGGTCTTGTAGCCCGTGGGGGGTATGGTCTCCTTGAGCCAATAGGTATCAGGCTCCAGATTTTCATAGAGGATTTCGCCGTTTTCATCCGTTCTCAGCTCGGTGCGCACCAGCTTTTTGTCGTTCTCATCGCCTCTGTACAGCTCGAATCCCGCGCCGGAGAGCTTGATCTCCTTCTTGCCCTGCCGCACCTTGACGGCCTTGATGCTGACAAGGATTTTTTTGTTGGTAACGGTAATGACCTTCGGGTTATTGGCGTCGTTTTCGCCGGTCTTAATCTTTATGAGCTGACCGAGCAACGCGTCATTATCCTCATAGCCCGCGGGCGCTTCGGTTTCCTTGAGCCAATATTCGGTGTGCGGCTGCAAGCCGGAGAAGGTTGCAGCGCCGTCTTCATCCGTTGTCTGAACGTCGCCCTTCTGTTTTTCGCCCTTCTCGTCGGTAAACAGCGCAAACTTCGCGCCTGCAAGCGTTTCAGTTTCATGGCCCTTGCCCTCGCGCAGCTTGATAACCCGAATCTCGGCTTCGGCCCTATCGTTTGTGATTTGAATTTCCCCACCAGCCTTAGCTTGATAAGGAGTGCTATCTAGCACATGTGTTTCCAGCGTGCCCAGTTCCTTGACGTAGTAGGTAGCGCCGGGATAGAGACCACTGAAAGTAATCTTTCCATCAGCACCTGTAACACCGGTGACTGCTTCGCCATCCTTCAAGACAGGTGTTTTAGCATCCGCATCCTGATACAAGCCAAAGGTAACACCCTGCAGCGTGTCTCCGTCGTTATCTGTTTTGGTTAGCGTAAACGAACCACCGGTCTCTCCTCCCCGTTTCACATTCTTCACCGTTTCTACATAGCCCTCGGGTGACGTTTCCGCTTGTATAGCCGCAACTGAAATCTTAATGGCTGCGGGGCTGATTACATAATCCTTAGGCGCAGTAAGCTCTTTTAGGTATAAAGTATCAATACCTTCAACCGCACTTGCCGGCAGGCCTAATTCACAGTATCCGCTTTTATCGTTTACCTTGCCTGTTGTGATAAGGTTTTGGGTGGCGGCATCGGTGTACACGCCAAATTCCGTTGTACCGCTCTTCAGCAGATTGTCATTTTCATCGGTCTTTTTGACACTGAATGAAAGGAATTTGCCAGCCGGAAGCCGCAGCCGCGCACCGGAAGTGGCATCCAGTGTAAAATTATTTTTATTGGACTTTAAGTCTCCGTCTGTCGGCAGCTTACTTCCCACCAAGGAAACCGTGTTTGTCAGGTCCCCCCCTCTGGTTGCATAAGCAGTATAGGTAATGACATACGGCTTTGCAGCATCTGGAATTTCGATCTGAAAGAAATTTTCAGCGGTATTATACGCTACATCTGTAACAGGCCGACACGTGCCAGACGGTTTAAGTGTTACTTGATATTTTCCGTTTACCAGAGTTGCGGTTTGTTGCGCCTCAGCAATTTTTACAGAGTCGACATCTAAATATAGGCAGTCGCCCAACTGATCCTTCATGTAGAGTGTTGCGCCGGCCATTTTCTCAAGTAAATCTGCACCCAATGGATTCAATGATACTGTGTAATCTATTACATTTCCTTCATATACACTTGTTTTCATCAGCGGATTATTAATTAGTTCAAATTTGCAATCCGCTTGCGGTGTGGAGCCCTCTCCGTTTGTCATGGATATATAGTTTGAGTAGGTAACTGTCTCTGCATTTTCGTATGTCTTTGCGTTTACATCCACCTTGGTTCTGAACAGCAGCCAGCGCGCGGCGGGAGTATCTTGATTTGGCACAGTAAATATTACTTTTTCGCCGCTTGAAGAAACGTTCTCCAGCTTCGGCATGTTTTCTTCCTCCATGGAGGGCGCACCGATTTTTGCGGAACCCTCTACATAGGTAAGGCCGTCAGGCAAGGTTTCGGTGATTGAAATCGTGCTCAGCGGTGTTTTGCTGTTGTTAACCGTTACCCGCCAAACGATTTCTTGCTTTGCTGCGTCATACTCTGCAACCTCTTTTTTCAGCACTTCCAGATCAACGGCTTTGCTAGCGGTGGCCGTTAGACCTTCAGTCTTAACAGCCTGATTGCTCGTCGTTGTAGCCGATGTAACAGTAACTGTATTTTTGAACACAGTATTTTGTATGTTGTTCGCCCAAATTGTAGGGTCTGTTACATAGGATTGAAAAGTGAATCTGCAAACCGATGTACCAAGGCCCTCAATTTTGATAGTTAGCTTCGTAGGCGTAGTACTCGTATCCGCCGTTACGCTGACCGTCGCACCGGTCGGCAGATTCGCTTCTATTGCCTCTTGTATTGCGGTGACAGTCGTCTCAAGCGAAATAGCATTTGAGCTGCCGACTTTTGTCCGGTCAAAGGTATGATCGGGTGATTGCCCCAGCACTTCTTCCAGTGTGATTTCCTTTAAATCAACATGGTTTGGGTTGACGGTAACCGTCCAGTTAAGCGCACGCTCCGCCGCGTCATAGTTTCCTGCCGACTTTTTTACCATATTTTTGTTAAAATCAGCAACATCTCCTGGTTTCTTCTCTACTGTTGGGATAATATAGTTATCTCCCGGTCCCTTACCCGAAGGCCATTCCCATTCCAAGGTCGCATTGTTTGAAACAGCTTCATCATCTAGAATGACATCGCCTGTTTGAGAGAAGTAAGACTTATCAACATTCGTACGATAAGTGATTATATATTGACTTAAAGCGGTTTGCGCTGCGCTGTCCGCCTTCCTCTCAATCAGTGGTATGGTTACAAGCGTTTTACCATCAGTATCAGGGGCTATTTGGTACTCTGCTTTTTTACTATTAATTGTTATACCGCCGTTTAACGTAAGTCCCTTTCCTAACGTATCCTTTACCGTTAAAGCGACAAATTGGCGACTAACCGTGTTGACCGTGACCGTCCAGTTCACATAAGGCTGGTCATCTTCCCATTTAAGCTCGCCGATCTTGTCTATCAGCTTCCAACCTGACCAGTCACTAGATAGTGTCGCGGAGCCCGATGCGCGTAGTCCCTCAATTTCTGTACCATCGTCTTTCCGGCCCGTTATTTCATTTTTAAACGTAAGGCTTTGGAGATTCTCTGGCACCCACTGATTGAGCAGTATTTCGTCAGTTAATTGGGTTTGATAGGTAAACTCATATTCCGTGTTTGGCGTTATTTTATCTGCGATCGGAGTAAACGTTAGTACGCCTTCCTTAGAAGCATCGATCGACAAACTGTCCGGACCGTTAAACGTATTCGTTACATATTCCACGCCTTTGGGCAGGGTGTCCACAAGCCTTACTGGCACACCAGCAGTATCGTAGGTAGACGATGCCGTGGTGTACTTTACCGTCCATGTCACCACGCCTTTATCGTTAAACGCCCCGGCTTTCTTTTCAAGCTTAGGCTCCTTCGGTTTCCAGTCATTTATCGTTACATGATAAGTCTTGTCACCCGGAAGAGTAAAAATTGTTTCGGCGTCCTCGCCCTTAACCAGCTGAGCTTCATCCAGATTGCTTTCAAAAGTAAAATAAACATCCGAAGCATCCTTAGTGGTCAGTTTAATAAGCTTGTCAGCCTTGTCTTTCAAGTAAAATTCTTTTGGGTTAAAAGTGATATGCAGTATATCACTGCCCTCAGCAACGCTCCAGCTAGCAATACTCGGCTGTGGTTTCATCATTTTCCCATCTTCATCCAAAGCGCCGCTCAAAAGAATTTCGCCCTGTTGCGCTAAAGCCGAGCTGGTCAGCGGCGAAGGCAGCCGAATAGAGTATTCCGTGCCGGTTATGATCCAGTCTAGCGTTGCCCAATACAGTCTTAGATACAATGGCGTATTTAAGGTAAGTTCTTCCCCTTCCTCTTTAAGGGGCTGTGTTCCTTTTTTATCTTTGAACAATTCTACCTTCGGCTCTTTTTCTGGCGCCGCCGGAACTGTTAGCTGCAATAATGTGGGGTCGCCAATCGTGATTTTACCATCCTTCACCGCGTCTGGGGTGATTTTACACGGCACCGAAAGGGTATAGCTGTCCCCCGCTGCGGCGGCATGGGGCACCAGAGAGAAAAACGCGGCGCTGAACAACGCTTCGGGATCAATACCGGCAGCGGGCTCCCCGGGCGTTTCGGGCTGCTCCGGCTCGGGGGCGGGCTCTGGCTCGCTGGGCGCAGTAGGCTCCTCCTGTATCTCCGGGTCGATTTGCGGTGAGGTCTGGGGCGCAGTCTCTTCGGGCTCTTCCGGCTGCGGTACCAACTCCGGTTGTTGAGGCTCGCTCTGCTCCGGTTCGGATACTTCCGGCACTTCAGGCTCGCTGGGTTCGGGCGCGGGTGTTTCCGGCTCCGGCTGAGTGATCTCCGGCGGCAGCGTGTTGTTCACTGTCGGTACAGAATACACCGTGGGGGCGGGGTCCGAGGGCTTCTTTATCTTGATGGTTTGCCCGGTTACATCCATCTCAATTTGATAGGTCTTCGTCACATCATCCGTTGAAATCAAGGTCGCTTTCTCGCCGGTTATTGCTGTTAGGCCTTTCGGCAGATCAATGGAGATTGCATCACCAGCCTGATCGAAGTTAACCGCCTGCTCCCACGCAAGCGTATCGCTTTGCAGAACAATATCGCCACTCTGCAATGTGGTATCGTTCCGTTTCAGCGTGCCGCTAGATGTTGTATCCGTAGCCAGCGCCATCTGGAGCGGCGCGCCCAATAGGGGCAGCAGGATCATGGCCGCCAGCAGATAGGCTGTGCCGCGCCGTCTGTTTCTTCTGTAAGAATGCTTCATAATCTGTTACTTCCCCATTTCTTATTGCGCCGGTGCCGCACGGAGCCGCCCGACCAGCGCAAGCCGGGCATTCTCAAATTCATAGGTACAGGTGGACAGGATGACCAGACGGTCGCCCCACACCGCGCGCGCCTGCGTTTCAAAAAACGACTGCGCGCGCACTTCGTTTAGATAATCCGCCATCCCGGCTTCGTCCGCAAAGCCAATGGGATAGCTGCCGCTTGTGCCATCCACCAGATACGCGGCGAGCAGCTCGATCTGATACGCCTTCTGCGGGGTATAGAGCGAGATCGACGGATGCGCGTCGTAGTAGCTTTGCTCCTTATAGCCGGATAAGCTGCCGAACAACTGCCCATCCCGCATATCGTGCCCATAGATGACGGATACGGGCGAGGACCAATCGCTTTCCGCCGCGCAATCCAAAAACAGCGCGCCGAGCTTATTAGGGCTGCCATCCGCCAGATGGGACAGGTAAAACTTGTTATCCACCGCCTGCATAACCGGGTAGTCCAGCTGCGTCCCCTCGCACCGCAGCCATGCGGTCATACCGGGGAGGGTTTCCTTTGCCGCTGCAACCCAATCCAGATCGACCGTTTGTTCCTGTAAAGGCGGCGAATCGTCAGGCATTGGTATCGATATGGTTTGGCGCAGCGCCGCGTAGCTTTGCCGCGCGGACCGATAGGTGGCCAACTCGTGCAAAAGGCCGGTCAGGCAGACCGCGGCGGCAATTAGGCACGCGCCAAGCAGCATAAAAAAACGCCTGTGCGTCATACGCATTGCGCAAATTCCTCGCTTTCCCGTGCTTCCTGCAGTTTTACCCAATCTTATACGTTATTTTAAGCTTTCTATCTTTCTCTTTCAAGTACAAACGCTTCCATTTCACACGGTCTGACGCCGCTTCACACAATTAATTCCCCCAACCCTCTATTTTTACGTGAAGTAACACATTTATCCGCAAAATAGAGCAGGTTCCCCATCCGTAACCGGATAGGGAACCTGCTGTTTTATTGCATGAAATGCCTCTATTTATACATGAAGTAGTAATCGCACATCAACGCCTTGGTCGTTGTGATCACATCCTGCAAATGCACGGCCATTGCCTGACCGGCCGCCTCCGCGTCGCCGTTTTCGATCGCCGCGAAAATGACTTCGTGCTGATCGATCGAACGGGCGATTCGCTGGTTGTTGCGCTGGTTTTGGAAAATCGACGCACGGCGGCATTGCCGAATGATCATTTCCATATAGGAAATCAGCCGGTGATTAAAACTGGCCCGGGCAATGCACATATGAAAGTTATCCTCGTACTCAGTGTTGTCGAATACGCCGGATTCAAACAGGCGGCGCTGGTTGGCGATGCAGGAGCGCATCTCCTCAAGTTCCTGCTCGCTCCGGCGCGTAGCCGTCAGCCGCGCGGAATGACTTTCGAGCGCTTCGCGGATCTCGTACAGTTCCAGCACATCGGTCAGCCCGACCTTAGATACCACTGCGCCGCGTTCCGGCACCAAATCGACATACCCCTCGAACGACAGGCGATTGAGGGCGTCCTTGACCGGCGTACGGCTGATATGCAGCTGCTCGCTCAGATCCCGCTCGGACAACGTCGTGCCGGGAATATACGCATTGGTCAAAATTTTATGCAAGATCGTGTCGTACGCAGTCTGCGCCTTGCTCGGCGCTTTTTCCAGCGGCGGCGCAGCCGCCGCTTTCTTGGGTTCCTTTTTGTTCTGGCTCATATCGTGTTCCCTCCGTCAGGCGGCCTCAAAACGGGCCTCCGCTTGATAACAGGTGTGCATACCGCCGGTATGTCAGCAGATTCAATTTTTCTTCTTTCAGCGCCCCGGCATTCCACCTGCACGCCAATCGTGTCATTCAAAATGCCACCGGCGAATTTGCAAGAATTTCGTTTATTTGCCGATAAATCGGCCTTTTCTTTCCATTTTCAACTACTATTATACTGAAAACCGTGTAGCATTCCATATGCATACTGCACAAAAAAACTTTTATTTTCTAGTTATATATGGCGTTGACAAAAAAACTTGCGCTTGAGATAATGATTTTGGAATTCAACTGGTATACCACTTAAATTTTAAACAGGGAGGATACAGAAATGAAAAAGCAAGTAACCGCATTGGGTCTGTCCCTCATCCTCGGCGTATCCCTGACCGCGTGCGGCGGCGCATCCGCCGGCGACGCTTCGGCCGGGGGCGGCCCTTCCTACCAGTGGACCGCCGCCAACGCGCAGCCCGCCGGTGGCCCTTGGGACGACGCGCTGATCGAATTTTCCCGCCTGCTGAGTGAAAAGAGCGACGGCGCCATCCAGCTGACCGTGTATTCCGGCGCACAGCTTGCCAGTGAAAAGGAAAGCATCGAGGGTGTGCAAATGGGCACCATCGATTTTGCGATCTGTTCCACGGCTTCGCTTTCCAGCTTTACCGATTCCAACAACGTATGGGATCTGCCCTATCTGTTTCAGGATTTGGAAAGCGCGCGCACGGCGCTTTTGAGCGACGCGTCCGAGCCGCTGCTTGCCGCGCTGTCCGAGGCCGGCATAAAGGGGCTGTCCTATTGGGAAAACGGCATTTACGCCATTGGCTCGACCAAGCCCATCCGTTCGCTGGACGACATGAAGAACCTGCGCATTCGCGCGATCGACAGCGCGCTGCAAGCCGATACCTACACCGCGATGGGCGCGAACGCGGTCGTACTTGCTTGGGGCGATATTTACACCGCGATCCAGCAGGGCGTGATCGACGCGATCAGCTCGACCACGGTTGTGAACATGCACAACTCCAACTTTGAAGAGGTCGCGCCTTACATCACCCTCACCGATCATGCCTATTCGCCCGCCCCCCTGCTGATGAGCCAAACGCTATGGGATTCTCTGCCCGAAAATATCCGGCAGATCGTGCAGCAGGCCGCGACCGAAGCGCAGCAGTACGAATTCCGCGCCATGGACGATTCCTTTACCACCGCTAAGGAGAAAATGACCGAGGCTGGCGCGGAATTTATCGATGTGGATACCGCTGCCTTTGCCGCAGCCGTGCAGCCGATCTATGATCGGTATGTCGGCACCTCGGGCATCGACGCAGCCACAGTCGAAACCCTGCGCAAGGCGGGTAACCAATGAACGAACCGGCGCTGTCCGAAAGGAGGAAGGGTCTGTACCCGGCAGACCGCGCAAGACCATGCTTGATAGATTGGATAATTTCTTTGTAAAGATCGAACGCACGATCTGTGTTATTACCTTTTTAGCCATGGTGGCCGTTGTTTTGTGGAGCGTGCTTTGCCGCCGCGTGCTGATGATCCCTTTTCTCGCGGGAGAGGAGTTGACGCGCTATCTTGCGATCTACAGCATCTTTTTCGGCACCAGCGTTGCCGTTAAAGAAAAGGCACACGTCGGCGTTGAGGTATTCATCAACCTGCTGCCGCCACGGGCGCTGAAAGCCGCAAGGCTGCTGGGCGACGCGCTGACCTGCGTGCTGTTTGCCATAATGCTTGCGCTTTCGGTAAAAATGCTGCTGCAATACGGACAGACCCGCCAGCTTACCACCATCACCAAACTGCCCATGACCCTGATCTATTGCTGCGTGCCCGCCGGAATGTTCCTGAGCGTACTGCATGGGCTGACCGGCCTTGTCCAATCCATTCGCGCCGGAAAGGAGGCTGACGCCGCATGACCACCTTTGTCCTGTTCGCGGGCTTTGCCGTCATCCTCATTTTGGGCATGCCGGTCGCGACCGCGCTGCTCGGCGGCAGTCTTGCCGCGCTTCTGGTCAACGGCAGCGTGCCCTTGCAGGTCGCGGCGCAAAAGCTGTTCGGCTCGGTCGATAGTTTTACGCTTGCCGCCATCCCCTTTTTCCTGTTGGCCGGCGCGCTGATGAGCAGCGGCGGTATCTCGCGGCGGCTGACCGATTTCGCCAATTCGCTTTTGGGTTGGCTGCCCGGCGGTCTGGCCATTGTCGCGGTGTTCACCTGTATGCTGTTCGGTTGTCTGTGCGGCTCGCCCACCGCGACCGTCGCGGCCATTGGTTCGCTGATGGCGCCCGCACTGGAGGAGGCCGGATACAGCCGCAAGTTCTCGCTCGCCATATTGGCTTCCGCGGGTATGCTGGGCACGATCATTCCGCCTTCGACGATGATGATCACCTATTCCTCCGCCACGGGCGCGTCTGTCGGCGATCTGTTTATGTCCGGCGTATTTCCCGGTGTGATTCTGGGCGGCATGATGATCCTGTACTGCGTGTATTACGGGGTGAAGGAAAAAATCCCGCGCGTCGGCTTTTCCCTGCGAAAGCTTGCCAAGACCACCTATCACGCGATCGGCGCGCTGCTCATGCCGGTAATCATTCTGGGCGGTATCTATAGCGGCGTATTCACGCCGACAGAATCCGCGGCGGTCGCGTGTGCCTACGGCCTGCTGGTCGGCATCGTCTTTTACCGCGAGATCAAGCTGCGCGACCTGTTCCGCATCATCTCAAACGCCGCGTCGACCTCGGGCATGCTGATGTTTATCGTCGCATCCGCCGGTGTGTTCGGCCTTGTGATGACGCACGAGCAAATTCCGATGCACGCCGCGCAAGCCATTTTGAGCATTTCCTCCAGCAAGATCGTTTTTCTGCTGCTGGTGAATATTCTGCTGCTGATCGTCGGCTGTTTTCTGGAAGCGACCGCCGCAATCCTGATCATCGCGCCCATCCTGTATCCGGCGGTTATGGCTTTCGGCATCAGTCCGGTGCATTTCGGCATCATTATGGTGCTGAACCTCTGCGTCGGCCTGATCACCCCGCCGCTCGGCGTGAATCTGTACGTGGCGGCCGGATTGAAAAACGAAAAGATAGAGACCGTGATCAACCGGCATTTGATCATTTTGATCTTCATTTGTATCATCAATCTGCTGCTGATCACGTATTTCCCGCAGATTTCCCTGTGGCTCCCCGGCAAAATGGCCGGTTGACCCAATAAATTACATTTTTATTGTTAGAAAGGACCGATGAAACAATGGATATTCACAATTTGACGATCACCGCCGCACAGCAGAAGGAACTGATGGAGAACCGCGCGAAGTGCCCCTATCTTGTCCCGGTCGAGTGCGGCAAGAACTACCCGATCCCGAAACTTGTCGGCGCGGTGCGCAAGATTCTGGTCGATCAGGACAACATGGGCGCGGAGGATCTGACCATCGGCTACGCCGTGTTCCAGCCCGGCGATTACCACGAGCCGCACGCGCATAAGGAATGCGAAGAGTTCATGTACGTCATTTCCGGCAAGATCGTCGGCGGTGTGGGCGACGGAGAGGAAAGCATTCAGCAGGAAGGCGACGTTCTGTTCATGCCGCGCGGCGCCAAGCACTGGTTCTATAACCCCTTCGACGAACCCCAGACCCATCTGTTCGTATACACCCGCCCCAGTTTGGCTACCGCCGGTTACTCGCTGGAAAGCGAAGGCTTTGAGGAGATCGGCGCGAAGGTAGAAAGCGCACAAGGCGCGAACGCTTGAACCACAGCTTCTCTTTCTCTTCTTTATACATCCCGCAATATATTCCATACGAAACGGCGCGTTGCAAAATGAGTTGCAACGCGCCGTTTTATGCCGCCGAAGAAGAGGTAGAAAAACAGCGGCCGAACTTGGTTTCGACATTTAGAAATTGGAAACGTTTTGGGCTGTGACCGCTTCAAACGGCAGGTAGACCGCGTATTCGCTGTCCGCCGCGGGCGTTACGCCGTCCATGCCCTCGTCAAAGGGCTTGCCTTCCAGCAGGTTGATGGCGGCGCGCACCGCGCACCGCGCTTCCCCTGCGGCGTCCTGACGGGCAGTCATCAGCATTTTCCCTTCGGCAAGGGCTACCTTTGCGTCGTCCAGCAGATCGACGCCGACCACCGGCAGCGCTTCCGCGCCGTCGCCCTGCGGCTCAAGGGCGGCCAGCGCGCCCAGCGCCATCGCATCGTTATTGGAAATGACGCAATCATACGTTGTTCCAGCGGGTAGGTTTTCTACCGCGGTCTGCGCCTTGGCGCGGTCGTAATCGCAAACGAGCGGCTCTACCGCGGGCGTCGCCTGAATACCGGCTTGTTCCAGCGCGACCAACGCGCCCTGTGTGCGCAGTACGGTGTGCTCCAAACGGTCTCTGCCGCTGAGCAGCAGATAGGAAATCTGCTTTTTGCCCGCCGCTTCAAAATATGCGGCAAGCGCCTCCCCCTGCAGCCGTCCGCTTGTCGTTTCATCCGCGCCGATATAGACCGTGTTTTCATTCAAAAGCGAGCGGTCCGCCGGGCAGCGATTGACGAAAACGACCTTCATGCCTTCGGTCTCCTCGAGCAGGTTGGCGGCAAGCTCGCTCTCGGTCAGGTTGACGATCAGCACCTTCGCGCCGCTGTTTTTCGCCGCGGTGATGCAGTCCATTTGCTTTGCCGGGTCGGCGCCCGCGTCATAGCTTTGCAGCTCGTACCCGGCCTTGGCCGCTTCGCTTTCGATATTTTGCTCCAACACGCTCAAAAACTCATCGCGCTCCGCCATCAGCAGCGCGATATCCGCATTCCCCGCCGCATCGAGCGTTCCTGTCTGTCCGCCGCACCCCGTAAACCCGAGCAGCATGCAAAGCCCCAATGTGAGCGATAATACCTTTTTCATAATCAATGCTCCTTTCCCAAATCTGGTTATGCGATCATCTGTTGTCAAAAAGTTTTATTTCGTTTATAATCGGAAGTATCTGGAGGTACGTGCGTAAAAATGTTTCCATATCGATGGTACCGCCTCCCCGTCGTGCGATCTTGAAATAAGCCGCGCGACAAATACGGATTTTTCTTCCCGGCCTATGCGATGTTTTGCCGTTCCACGGTGAGCGCAGGCAGCGGCGCGGCGCGCTTTTCTCCGTGCAGCCACAAAAGAAACAGCGCGAATACCGCGAAAAACGGAACGGCGCACAGGGCGAGAGCGGCCGCCATGCCGACGCGTTCCGCCGCAAGCCCCACCGCGAACGGCACGATCGAATTGCCGAGAAAGCTGAATAGAAAAGCGGCGGATAGCACGGTCATACTGTCCGCCGCGCCGTGCTCCATGACCCGTCCGACGAGCAGCGGCCAAATACCGGACAGGCCAAGTCCGAGCACAGCCGCCGCGGGCCAGAACGCCGCGCCATGCAGCAGGGGCAATAGCAGCGCCATGAAAATGCAGGCGGGGATGAGCGCAAACAGCAGCCGGGCGGCGGAGACCCGGCGCGCCGCCCGCTCACAGCCCGCGCGGCCCAGAAAAATGCACAGCCAGATCACCGCCGTGACTCCCGCGCCCGCCAGCGCGGAAAAACGCTGCTCCTGCACCAAAAAGGTGGAAAGCCAGCTGCATACCGCGCTTTCCGCGCCGGAATATAGGGTACAGCAAAGCAAGACCGGCCAATAACGACGTTTGCGGAGAAAGCCGCGCAGCCCGCTTTCACCCGCCGTGCATACCGCTTGCGGAAACGCGACGCGCCAGCAAAAAGCGGCGGCGGCAGCGGCGCCCACGGCAAACACAAGGTAGGCGATGCGCCACGGCAGGCCGAGCGTTGCCAGCGCGCCGCCGAGCAACAGCCCGCCGCACGCGCCCAGCCCGTTCAGCGCCATCACGCCGGCGATCGCGGAAGCCGCGCGCGTCCCGTCCAGATCAGCCGGGATGGCGTTGGTCGCGATCTGCAAGCCGAGGCTGCACGCGCCGGTGCCAAACAGCAACGCGCAAAGCAGTACAAAACGCGGCGCGCAGGCTATACAGGCGGAAAACGCCGCCATCAAGGTGAGCGCGCGGCAAAGCACGCGCGCCTTGCCGAACCGCTCCATGATCCGCCCGGCAAACAAACAGGCGGCAAAATTGCCGGCGAAAAAGGCGGATAGCAGAAATCCGCTTTGGCCGAGGCCCACGCCGAGGTCGGCGCGGATGGGCAGCAGCAGCGGCGCGAGCAAATTGGTGCAAAAGGACAGCAAAAAGGCGGTCAGCTTGCATGCAAAAATTGTTTTTTGAACCATAGGTTGTGTCTCCTGTCTAAGATGACATAAAAAGAGGAAAGAGGTGTGTGCCATGTTCCAGCTATACGGAATCCCCGCCGCCCCCTCTATTTTCGAGGGCGAAGCCCTGCCGCGTCCGGTCTATGTTTCGCACACCCGCTATCACGAGGGGGAACGGACGCGCGCCATCCACAGCCATGTGGATATCACCGAGGTGCTGCTGATCTACCACGGCACGGGCCTGCATCAGGTGGACGACCACGTTTATCACAGCCGTCCGGGAGACCTGATCATCAACAACGTCGGCACGCTGCACAATGACTTTGCGCAGACGGAGGAGGGCGTGGAATACCTATGCCTTGGCATGACGGGCCTTCGGCTTTTGGGGCTTCCCGCGGGCTGGCTCGCGGAAAACGAATGGCAGATTCACCTGCAAAGCGGCGCGCATTTTGACGCGCTGCGCGAAATGCTGGAACTGATGGAACGCACGCTGCATGGCAACGAAGCGTATTGCGGCGAGCTGGCGCGCCATTTGACCGCCGCGTTTGCCGTGTTGGTGCGGTCGATCGCCGTGAACGCGCCCGCCGGTGAGGACGGCGGCGTGGACAGCAAATCCGCCCTTGTGCATAAGATGCTCCGCTTTATCGACCGGCATTATACTGAGAATTTTACGCTGGACGAGCTGGCCGAAGCGGCCGGCGTGAGCCGGTATTACGCATCGCGGCTGTTCCGCCAGCAAACCGGCAGTTCGCCCACCGGCTACCGCTTACAGCGCCGCATCGGCGAGGCGCAATCCCTGCTTACCGATACCGATTATTCGATTACCTATATCGCGGGCGCGGTGGGTTATGACAACCCCAATCACTTCACGCAGCGCTTCACGGAAATGATCGGTGTTTCGCCCAAGGAATTTCGGAAAAGAAGCGTCAAATCCAAGGTCGCAGCCAGACGGCGGTGACCGGTCGGCGCCGTCCGCCGCTTCCCTTCCGACACCATGAGTATACCGCCGTACCGTCTTATCCGCATTCGTTTATTTGCCCTTGCCGATCGTATGCATTCTCACAAAGTCCAGCAATAAGGCCGTCTCCAAAAATATTTTTGGAGACGACCTTATTCTTTTTGCAGTTTTATCAAAAAAACGCGCCGCGGGCGGTTGTAACCGCCTGCGGCGCGCCTCCGCGCTTGGATATTCGGTTTAGTCGCCCATGGAAAGGCCGAGGTCTCGCGCGGCCTGTACGATATCGGAATCGGGCGGAACGGTCTTGAGCTTGCCGGCCACGTCGGACAGCTTGACGGGCACGATCTTGTTGTTTTGCACGCCGACCATATAGCCGAACTTATTCTCGCGGATCAGCTCCGCCGCGGCCACGCCAAGTCGGGTGGTGAGCAGCCGGTCGTACGGGCAAGGCGCGCCGCCGCGCTGGTAGTGGCCCGGGATGGTGACGCGGATCTCCTGTCCGGTCAACGCCTGCAACTCTTCCGCGATGCGGTAGGAGATGGACGGGTGGGTCATTTTTTCACGCGAAGCCTTGAATTCCTTCTTGCTCATCTTGGCTTCTTCCTTGCTGATCGCGCCCTCGGCCACGGCGAGGATGGAAAAGCGCTTGCCGCTCTTGGAGCGTTTTTCAATCGCTTCCGCGATATGCTTGATGTGGTACGGAATCTCCGGGATGATGATAATATCCGCGCCGGACGAAATGCCCGCGTACAGCGTCAGCCAGCCCGCCTTGTGGCCCATCGTTTCGACAATGAACACGCGGGAGTGTGAAAACGCGGTGGAGTGGATGGAATCGATCACCTCGGTCGCAATGTTAACGGCCGACTGGAAGCCGAACGTGACCTCGGTGCCCCAGAGATCGTTATCAATCGTCTTGGGCAGGGTGACGACGTTCACGCCGTTTTCCGAGAGCAGGTTTGCCGTTTTATGCGTGCCGTTGCCGCCCAGAATGACCAGCGCGTCCAGCTTGGCGTACTTGATCGTTTCCAGCATGCGCTGTAGCTTGGTCTCCTCGCTGTCGTCCGCTTGGAGCATGGTTTTAAACGATTCGCGCGAGGTGCCGAGAATCGTGCCGCCGAGCGTGAGGATATCCGAAAATTCGCGCGGCTGCATCTCATGGTAATTGCCCTCGATCAGGCCGCGGTAGCCGTCCTGAATGCCGTAGAGCGTCACCCCGTCTCCCAGTTGGTTGTACAGCGTTTTGGCAACGCCGCGCAGCGCCGCGTTGAGGCCTTGGCAATCGCCGCCGCTGGTGAGCATACCGATTTTCATGTAAATTCCCTCCTCCAAATGTTTTCCCTTTCGGTATCTTAATCATACCCCGTTTTGCCCCGCTTGTGAAGATAAAATATGGGAAACTTTTTGTTTTTGCGCGCGGGCCTTTCCATTTGGCATGAGGATTGACGGTTTCAGGCGCGTTTTTTTGTGCGTTCCGGCTATTGCGGAGCGGCGACGAACATGGTATGCTTTATTCATAGACAGGCCCCCTGCTACTGACGGAACGAGGTGGAACGTTAAACCACCGGGGAACAGGGGCGCTACGAAGAATGCCGACCGTCTGGGCAGTGTCGCATGGATTTGCGGCGCTGCCCTTTTTTGTTCTAATAAAGCGTAAAAGGACGGCGCCACCGGAGAAAAGGAGATTTCTTTGATGAACGCATGGTTGACCTTTCACAGCGGCGATTGGCAGAACGAGATAAACGTCCGCGATTTTATCCAGAAAAACTATGTTCCCTATGAGGGCGACGGCGCGTTCCTTGCCGGGCCGACCGCGCGCACGAACGCGATGCGCGAGAAATTCGAGGGGCTGCTCGCCGAGGAGCGCGAAAAGAACGGCGTGCGCAACGTCGATACCGACACTGTGATCACGATCACGGCCTTCGGCCCCGGCTACCTCGATCAGGAGAACGAGATCATTTTCGGCCTGCAAACGGACGAGCCCTTGAAGCGCGCGTGCAACCCCTTCGGCGGCATGCGCATGGTGCGCGACGCCTGCAAGGAATACGGCTACGAGGTGTCGCCCTCGATCGAAGAAAACTTTAAATACCACAAGACCCATAACGACGGCGTGTTTTCCGCCTACACCAAGGATGTGCGGAACGCCCGCCACGTCGGCCTGCTGACCGGCCTGCCCGACGCTTACGGCCGCGGCCGCATCATCGGCGATTACCGCCGCGTGGCGCTGTACGGCGTCGACCGCCTGATCGCGGAAAAGCAGCAGGATAAGGAGCGGCTGGGCGACGTACCGACCACCGCAGAAGAGATCCGCTGCGCCGAAGAGCTGACCGACCAGATCAAGGCGCTGCGCGATATGATCCAGATGGCGGCCTCCTACGGCTTTGATATCTCCCGCCCGGCGGAAAACGCCAAGGAAGCCGTGCAGTGGACCTATTTCGCCTACCTTGCCGGAATCAAGGAGCAGAACGGCGCGGCGATGAGTCTGGGCCGCGTTTCCACCTTCCTAGACATCTACTTTGAACGCGATATCACGGCCGGCGTGCTGACCGAAACGCAGGCGCAGGAGATCATGGACGATTTCGTGCTGCACCTGCGCATGGCGCGTCACCTGCGCACGCCCGAATACAATGAGCTGTTTGGCGGCGATCCGATGTGGATCACCGAGGCTGTCGGCGGCGTGGGCGAGGATGGCCGCCCGCTCGTTACCAAGAACTGCTTCCGCATGCTGCAAACGCTGTACAACCTGAACCCCGCCGCCGAACCCAACCTGACCGTGCTGTGGAGCGAAAACCTGCCCGAAAACTGGAAGCGCTTTGTCGCCAAGGTATCGATCGACACCGACGCTTTGCAGTACGAGAACGACGATGTGATGCGCCCCTACTATGGCGACGACTACGCCATTGCCTGCTGCGTTTCCGCCATGCGCGTGGGCAAGGATATGCAGTTCTTCGGCGCGCGCACCAATTTGGCAAAGCTTTTGATGATGAGCCTGAACGGCGGCCGCGACGGCATCAAGTTTGTTCAGGTCGGCCCTGAAATGCCGGTTTACGAGGACGAATACCTTGATTACGACAAGGTCTGCGAGCGCATCGACTTCTACCGTCCGTGGCTTGCCAAGACCTATGTTTCCGCGATGAACACCATCCACTATATGCACGACAAGTACGCCTACGAAAAGAGCCAGATGGCCCTGCACGATACCACGGTGCGCCGCCTGATGGCCTTCGGTATCGCGGGCATGAGCTGCATGGCCGATTCACTCTCCGCGATCAAATATGCCAAGGTCAAGTGCATCCGCGATCCAGAGACCGGCGTGATCGTCGATTTTGAGACCGAGGGCGATTTCCCCAAATTCGGCAACGACGACGACCGCGTCGACCAGATCGCATGCGAGCAGGTGGAAAAGTTCTACGAAGCGCTGAAACAGTACCCGCTTTACCGCGACGCCGTGCACACCCTGTCCATTTTGACCATTACCTCGAACGTGATGTACGGCAAAAAGACCGGCAACACGCCGGATGGCCGCCGGAAGGGCGAACCGCTCGCGCCGGGCGCTAACCCCATGTCGGGCCGCGATACCTCGGGCGCGCTGGCTTCGCTCAATTCGGTCGCCAAGCTTTCCTATGAATACTGCCGCGACGGCATTTCCAACACCTTCTCGATCACGCCGGGCGCGCTCGGCAAGACCGAGGATACCCGCGTAGACAATCTGGTGTCCATCCTGACCGGCTATTTCGGCCAAAACGCGCACCATTTGAATGTGAACGTTTTAAACCGCGAAACACTGATGGCCGCCTATGAGCACCCCGAGGAGTATCCGAACCTGACCATTCGCGTATCCGGCTACGCGGTGAATTTCTACAAGCTTTCCCGCGAGCAGCAGCGTGAGGTCATCTCGCGCACGTTCCACGAAGCGATTTAAATCCAACGGATTTAAATCATCTCAGGTAGGAGTTATGGGGAATTAGTAGTTAGTAATTTAGGTGTCGCGCAGCGCGCGATAACTTAAAAAACCGCCTTTGGCGGTAACTCCTCTCTCCTAATTCCTAACTCCTAACTAAAAAAGGGGGGGTGTTTTGATGCTGGGTCGTTTGAATTCCATTCAATCTCTTGGCGCGGTGGATGGGCCGGGGCTGCGGTATGTGGTCTTTTTGCAGGGCTGCCCGCTGCGCTGCGCCTACTGCCACAACCCGGACACATGGCCAGCGGACGGCGGCGAGGAGATCGAAGCCGACGCGCTGGTGCAAAAGGCGCTGCGCTTTCGCCCCTATTGGAAAAACGGCGGCGGCGTTACCATTTCGGGCGGCGAACCGCTGTATCAGGCCCCCTTTGTCGAAGAACTATTCGCGGGGCTGCATGAGCACGGCGTACACACCGCGCTGGATACCTCGGGCGTCGGCAATCTGGCCGAAGCTGCGCGCGTTTTGGATCACACCGATCTGGTGCTATGCGACCTGAAATTCCTGACCAAGGCCGATTATATGAAATACTGCCGCGGGGATCTGGCACAGGTCGAGCGTTTTTTGCACCTGACCGCCATGAAACAGGTGCCGCTTTGGATTCGCCACGTGGTCGTGCCCGGTCTGACCGACGGCGTCGACCACTTGCGCCTGATACGCGACAAGGCGGAAAGCCTGCCCAACTTTGAGAAGCTGGAATTTCTGCCCTTCCACAAGCTGTGCATCGAAAAGTACGATCGTTTAGGCATTCCCTTCCCCTTACGCGATACCCCCGCCATGAACGACGCATGGCTCAAGGAACTGATCGAAAAATTATAAAACGAAGGTCCTGTTGCTGCCGCAACAGGACCTTCGTTATTGTTAGGTTTCTTTTTTCAATATGATGTTTTCAAATTGATCAACCGGTATCGGCTTTGCGAAATAGTACCCCTGCCCGATATCGCAGTGAATCGATTCCAGAAACGCAAGCTGTCCCTCGTTTTCGATCCCCTCGGCCACCGTTGTAATGGAGAGCGCTCGGGCAAGGTGGATCATGCTTTCTATCACCATTTTGCCGCGCGGCGAGGTGGACTGCTCGGATAAAAACTCTTTATCCAGCTTTAGCTCGGCAATATCCAGATCCTTTAGAGTATTGAGCGAGGAATACCCGCTTCCGAAGTCGTCCATCGAAATGGTGAATCCCATATGATGCAGCTTATTGATCACCATTTTCACCTGTGTCAGGTCGCTCATCGCCACACTTTCCGTCACTTCCAGTATGATGAGCGAGGGATCAATATGATACCGGTCCACTGTTTGACGGAACTTTTCCAGATAATTCTCATCATAGAAAAAGACTCTGGACTGGTTGACCGAGATCGGCACGGCCGGATACCCCTGCTCGATCCAGTAGGATACCCGCTTGCAGGCCTGCTCCAGCATAAACATATCGAGCTCTGTGATAAATCCGTTTTCTTCAAACACGGGGATGAATTCATCCGGATAATGGATCGTTCCGTCCTCCGATACCCAGCGCACCAGCGCTTCGGCGCTGTGCAGCGTCTGGCCCTTTAGATAGTACTTGGGCTGCAGGTACATGTGGAATTCCCCATTTGCCAGCGCCGCGTGCATCAGGCTTTCTATCTCGGTCTTTTTGCGCGCCTTTTCATGGATGGCCTCATCGTAAAAGGCGATCGGGTACGAGGTATTACCACTCACGCTGTTCAGCGCCAGCAGCGCGCCGTTGAGCACCGCGTCGGGCGCGAGCACCGCCTTTTCCTTCGGGCTGTTCGATTGGATAATACTGATACCGAAATTGCAGTTGATGCGATAATCCTGATTGGGGCTCACGGTATAGTCGTTTATCTCTTGATATATTTTACGGATCCGGGCCATGAGCGTGTCCTTATCCGTATAATGCAGCAGCAGGCCGAAATGATCGGCATTGTCCCGGTAATAGCGTTCGCCCTGATCCATATTCGCCGCCAGTACGGCGGATATGTGCCGCAGCAAAAGGTTGCCCTTTTGAAAGCCGAAAAACTCGTTCACAAATTTAAAACCGCTGATATTCATCAGGATCATGGCATGATCCCAAGGTTCCTGCAATAGGGCGGGCAGGTCGGTCACGAAACGGTTGCGGTTATCCGCGCCGGTCAGGATATCCTTGTAGGCGAATCTTTGCAGCGTTCTCTGCTCTTTTCTTAAAATACTGTAAATGTACAGGAAAAGAATGCTGAATAGCACGAAAATGCAAATCATGACGCCCACAAACACGAACAGCAGCGTGTTGAAGTTGTGGTTTAAAAAGCTTTGCGGCACCAAACAGAAGATTTGCCAATCATTGATGCCGATCGGGATAAAGGTCACCCAGTAGGCGTTGCCCTGATACCGGAAAGTGGCGAAGGCATTTCCGCCTTTCTCCATATCGGCAAGGATGGACGTGCGTATTTCGCTCGAAATGTCTCCGTCGTCAAAGATATTGTTCAGCGGTTTTGGGATCACCGCGTGGTCAGAGCGAATGATGAAATTGCCTTCTTGGTCAACGATATGGACGAACGCGGCGCCGTCGAATATTTCCTGACTGATGATCTTAGAGAAATTGGAAGTCAGACGGGTGGCGGTGATCGCTCCGGTGATCGTTCCGTTATGCACGACCGGTACGCCGTAGCAAACAATCGGCTGTCCGGTAAGCTTATCCTCCATAATATCCGACACGACGGACGCCCCATTCAGGGTCTTTTGCAGAAAGGCTTCGTCGCTAATATCGATCCCGTAGTTCTTTTCCCCGTCCGTATCGATAAAATATCCTTTCTTATCCGGCGAAACAAAGCCCATCCGGTTAAACGCGTTGCTGCCGCTTTCCAATTCCAGCCGGACAAGGATCGCGCCGAGATCCATGGTCTCATCCTGCCCCAAAAAGGTGGCGAGCGCTTCCAGCGTTTGCAGATCCCCGTCGATCTGCGTGGTGATGATAGTTTTATACTGCGAAACGATCTCATTCATATACTTTTGCGCGTCCTTTTCCTGCGCGCCCTTGATACTGGAATAGATCACCCCGCTTATGAGCACCAAGACCACGCTGATCACAGCGACCAGCACGCTGGATATGGTAATTTGTCTCTTCACGTTCTCCTCTTCCACCGCTCGTCCCCCCTTTTTTCACAGGTTACCGATATTTCCATAGTACATGATTATTTTAAGAATTGCAACTTATAACCTGACAAACAAATAGGGGCGCGGTTTAGCAAATATGCCTGTATCAAAGCAAAAGGACGCGCCGCAGATCGAAAGGTCTGCAACACGTCCTTTATCATCGTTATGCTTTGCGGTACAGCAGCCGCACGGAGTTGAGCACGCACAAAAGCGCTACGCCCGAATCCGCGAACACGGCGAGCCACATCGAAGCGATTCCCGCGAGACCAAGCACCAGCACCAACGCCTTGATCAGCAGGGCGAACGCGATGTTCTGCTTCGCGATGCGCCCGGTCTGGCGCGCGATGGATACCGCGTCCGGCACGGCGGAAAGCTCGGCGTGCATGAACACCACATCCGCCGCTTCGATCGCGGCGTCCGCGCCCGAGCCCATAGCCGCGCCCACATCGGCGCCCGCCAGCACAGGCGCGTCGTTGATACCGTCGCCCACGAACAGCACCGCGCCGTTTTTCGCGCGGATCTCGCCCAGCGCGTCCAGCTTATCGCCCGGCAGCAGGCGGGCGCGAACCTCGTCAATCCCGACGGTCTGCGCAACGGCCTCCGCGCTGTCCTGTCCGTCGCCGGTCAGCATTGCGGTTTTCAGGCCCTGCTTTTTCATGCGGGAAACGGCGCCGGCCGCGTCCGATTTCACCGTATCCGCAATCTCCAAATGGCCGATGAAACGGCCTTCGCAGGCAAGCAGCACCTCGGTGCTGCCTTTCGCGCCGCGGTAGGCCGAAAGGTCGATACCGTACCGCGTCAGCAGCTTTTGATTGCCGCAAAGCACGGGCTTGCCGTTCCACCGCGCCGTCACGCCCTCGCCAGCCTGTTCCTTCACCGCTTCCACCGTTAGGGGCGAAACGCCCTTTTCTCCGGCGGCGGCCAGAATAGACCGCGCGATCGGGTGCGTGGACGCGGCCTCGCAGGCCGCCGCTAGGGCGAGCAGCTCATCCGCGTCCTGCCCTTCGGCGGGGGCCGCGCGCTGCACCACAAAGTTGCCCTCGGTGATCGTGCCGGTCTTATCCATAACGACCGTTTTAATATCTTGCAGCGCTTCGATCGAAACGCCGCCCTTGAATAGGATACCGCGTTTGCTGCCCGCGCCGATCCCGGCAAAATAGGTAAGCGGCACGGAAAGCACCAGCGCGCACGGGCATGAGATTACAAGGAAGGTGAGCGCCGTATAGACCCACTTGCTCCAATCGCCGGTGACAAAGCCGGGGATCAGCGCGGTCAGCAGCGCCACGACGACGACCGCCGGGGTGTATAGGCGGGAAAAGCGCGTAATGAAGCGGTCCAGCTTGGGTTTATTGGCCGCCGCGTTTTCCACGCTGTTCAAAATGCGCGTAACCATGCTTTCCGCCAGCACGTGCGTGACCCGCATTTTGATCAGGCCGTCCGTGTTGACGCAGCCGGACAGCGCGCTGTCGCCGGGCGTCACGCGCACGGGCACGGGTTCGCCGGTGACCGCCGAGGTATCCAGTCTGCTTTCGCCCTCCACGACCACGCCGTCCAGCGGCACGCGGTCGCCGGGCCGGACGAGGACGATATCGCCCTCCTTCGCGTCGCCTGCCGGAATGGTACGCGTTTCGCCGCCCACCGCTAATTGCACGACCTCGGGCCGCAGGTCGACCGCGTCCATGATCTGGCGGCGGCTGCGTTCAACCGCGCGGTCCTCGCAGAATTCCCCAATGCGGTAAAACAGCATCACGCCGACCGCCTCCGCGTAATCACCGATGGCGACCGCGCCGATCGTTGCAATGGACATCAGGAAGTTTTCATCAAACACGCGGCCTCTGGTCAAGTTGCGCAGCGCCGTCCACAATACGCGCCAGCCGAGCACCAGATACGCCGCGATCAGCAGCGTAAACTTCGCCGCGCCCTGCGGTACCAGCAGCCCCGCGGCGAACAGCGCCGCGCCGCCGACCAACTCGCCGAGGGGCGAGGAGCCTTCCTCGTGCTCTTCCTCGGGCGCGAGCACCTTGGCTCCGCTTTCGATCGAGCTGCAAATTTCGCGCATTTGCGGCAGCAGACGGTCGGGGTCCGCGCCGGTCACGCGCAGCTGCTTTGTTTCGTACACCAGCACGCAATCGTTTACGCCGTCGAGCGCGCCGATGCGCTGCTGCATCTGCGCCGCGCAGTGCGCGCAGCCTAGATTCTGCATGGTGTAAACGCGCTGCTTCCCCTTGCCGCGGCCCGTTTTGCTTGGCGCCGCCAACTGCTCATGACCGTGTTCGTGGCCGCAGGCGCAGGGCTCGTCATGCTCATGGTGGTGCTCGTGCGCGTGGTCATGTCCGCAAGCGCAAGGCTCTTCGTGGGGATGATGGTGCTCGTTACCGCAAGCACAATGCTCCTCGTGGGGATGGTGATGCTCGTGACCGCAAGCACAAGGCTCCTCGTGGGGGTGATGATGTTCGTGGCCGCAGTCACAAGCGCTTTCGTGGGTATGCTCGTGCTCGTGGCCGCATCCCTCTTCGTGGGAATGCGCATGTTCATGGTGATGCTCGTGGCCGCACGTGCATGCCGCGCCGTGTTCATGCGCTTCTTTTCGCATTGCTTCCGCCATGTCAGCTCGCCTCCTAATATATGAATGATTGCTCATATGTTCATGTATTCATATTATATCCGAAGGCGCTGTTTGTCAATAGCATTCCATAAAAAATTGAAAAAAAGGCCGTAAAAAAACTGTTGCAAATTAGAAGAGTACCTAAATGTCATTCTGAACGAAGTGAAGAATCTCGCGCGAACGCGCGTTCCCAGCGTAAATTCCGCGCATTCGCGCGAGATTCGCGCTCATTAAAATGCCGCTAAGCGGCAGATTAAGGATAGCAGACTACGGTCTCGTCGCTTCGCTCCTCAGAATGACAAAATTGGTTGCATTCTTCGCTTTGCAACAGTTTTCTATTCATTTGTGGGAACCTATTTTACATCCACTTTTGGGTTTTTCGACTTTTTATGTCTGATCCGCCGCAAGCCGGTACAGAGTGGCGTACACGCCGTTTTTACTCAGCAGTTCTTCGTGCGTGCCTTGTTCGGCCACGCCGTCCTCGGTCAAAACAACGATCTTATCCGCCGAGCGGATGGTGGACAGGCGGTGCGCGATGGTGAGCACGGTGCGGCCCTTTGCCAAGCGTTCCAGACTCTGCTGCACCAGCCGCTCGGATTCGTTATCGAGCGCCGAGGTCGCCTCGTCCAATATCAAAATGGGCGGGTTTTTCAAAAATACGCGCGCGATCGAGATGCGCTGCTTTTGCCCGCCGGAAAGGCGGACGCCCCGCTCGCCAACATAGGTATCGTAACCGTTCGGCGTAGCCATGATGAAATCATGCGCGCCCGCCTGTTTTGCGGCCTCGATTACCTGCTCCCTCGTCGCGTCCGGCTTGCCATAGGAGATATTATCAAAGATCGTGCCGGAAAACAGGTACACATCCTGCTGCACCACACCGATTTGCCCGCGCAGCGAATCCAGATCGGCTGTGCGCACGTCATGGCCGTCCACGGTCACGCGGCCCTGTGTCACATCGTAAAAGCGCGGGATCAGATTGCAAATCGTCGTTTTACCGCCGCCCGACGGGCCGACCAGCGCGACCGACTGTCCGGCGTTGATATCAAGCGTCAAATGGTCGAGCACGGTGGTGTCCGGGTCGTCCGCATAAGCAAAGCACACGTCCTCAAAGCGGATATCGCCGCGCAGCCGCGGCAGCTTTTCCGCTCCCTCCGGCGTTTTGATTTCGGGCGCCACGTCCATGACCTCGAAAAAGCGTTCGATGCCGGTCATGCCGCGCTGGAACTGCTCGGTAAATTCCACGATGCGGCGTATAGTGGCCAGCAGCGTGGTGACATAGAGCAGATAGGCCATAAAATCCGCCGGATCGATGTGCCCATAGACCATGAACAGGCCGCCCGCGATGATCACGGTCAGGTACATCAGGCCGTCAAACGCGCGCGTGGCGGCGGTAAACGCGCCCATCCAGTGGTAATTCTCCCGCTTGATACCGAGCCACGCGAGGTTGCCTTGCTCAAACTTTTCTATTTCGCGCTCTTCGCCGGTAAAGGATTTGACCACGCGCACGCCGAGCAAGCTATCCTCTACCTGTGCGTTTACTTCGCCCACCTGCTGGCGGTTCTTGCCGAAGGTGATGCGCATTTTATGGTTGAACTTGCTTGAAATAACGATCATCAGCGGTACCACCGCAAAAACGATCAGCGTCAGCGGCACGTTCACGGTGCACAGAATGATAAACGATACCACGATCTTCAGGCCCGCGATGAAAAACTCCTCCGGGCAGTGGTGTGCGAACTCGGTCACATCGAACAGGTCGGAGGTAATGCGCGCCATCAGCTGGCCGACCTTGGTATTCGCATAATAGCTGAAGGACAGCTTTTGTAAGTGCCGGAACAACGCCGAGCGCATATCGGTCTCGATCTTCGCGCCCATCACATGGCCGACATTGGCCATAAAATACGAGGCCGCCACATCGATCAGCCGCAGCACCAGATACAGTGCGGCAACGCGCATCACAAGGCCGACCGATAAAAGCGCCATATCCTCCATTCCGCGCTGCGCCAGATAGCGCACCATCATCGGCAGCACGATCTCGCACAGCGTGGTCAGCGCCGCGCAAAAAAGGTCGAGCGCCAGCACGCCGCCGTACGGCTTAAAATAAGGGGCAAAGCGCCCCATCAGGACGCCGGTTTTGTGTTTCATCTTTATCACCATCATTATTATATAGATACCGAACTTATTTATTGTATCGTGTTTAAGCGCTATGAACAAGTCCTTTTAGAAGGATTCCCTCCATAGGTTGTGTAAGGCATGATAAGGCCGCCGCACCCCTGCTTCGGATGTGGCGACCTATTTTGCAACATGGTATTCATTTATTACAGCGGTTCATCAGAAAAGGTCAGCGTGACGGCCTGCACAAGGTCCATGCCATGGAACGCAGACGGCTCAAAATAGTCCTCGACCGAAGCGCCCGGCATATGTCCGTCGCTGTCATAAACTAAAAAGGCGACAGGAATCTCCTGATCCAGCACAAGATCGACCGCGTTTCCCAAAAAGCTGGTGGTAGAGGCAATGGCCTCGGCCTCTAAAATTATTTCGTCTGTTTTAGAGGACATGTGGCTGCCGTTATGGCTGACATGGAACTCAATCGAATTATTTTCGCCAAGTATCATAGCAAAAAAGCCGTCGCTTATCGTATTGGTTTCCGAAGTCTCAAAACCGAACGCAAACGCGGTCTCTGTATCCCATGCGCCATCCTGCCTCAGCCGGTGCACCTGCACGGCGACCGATTTTACCCCTTCCTGCGCTTGAAACTCGATGATCTGCGCGCGGTCTTTCACGCCCAGCACCTCAAGCAGCGCTGACTCCCGTTCTGTCAGCTCATAAGGCACAAGGCTGCCCTGCCGCGACTCCTGCGTGGGCCGCGGCGTGCTGGAACAGGCGGTCAGGCATATCATCATCAGTGCTGCCAGCAATCTTACCACTGTATTTTTCATAGCACGCCTCCCAGAGTTCATCTGCTCAGTCGAACTGATCCAAAAAGCTGTGGCGGCCGTTTTCATCGCGCCAGCCGAGAATCTTGGCGGTGTCGACGTTTTTGACGGCGTTGAGGATGTTTTGCTCCACCTGCGGATTGTCCCGCGCGAGCGAGGCGATCATGGCCTTGATCTCGGCGCGCTTGGTATCGCTTAAGCGTGTTTTTGCCGGACAATCGCAGGTTAAAAAGGTCATATCGCAGGCCTTTGCAAAGATGGTGACCTCCCGCTCGCGCACAAAGTACAGCGGGCGAATCAGCTCCATCCCCTCAAAGTGCTTGGAGCGCACGCGCGGCAGCATGGCCTGCACCTGCCCGCCGTATAAAATACCCATGAGGACGGATTCGATCGCGTCGTCAAAGTGGTGGCCGAGCGCGATTTTATTGCAGCCAAGGCGCTGCGCCTCCGCATATAGATAGCCGCGCCGCATTTTGGCGCATAAAAAGCACGGATGCTCGGCCGCGTGGTTCTGCGCCACGCGCAGCACATTGGTTTCAAAAATATGTAGCGGGATGCCGAGCTGCGCGGCATTCGCTTCCAGCTTGCCACGGCCGTCCGGGCTGTATCCGGGGTCCATGGCGAGGTAGCAAAGCTCGAAATCGACCGTGCGCTGCGCTTCTCGCAGCAGCAGGGCGAGCAGCATGGAATCCTTGCCGCCCGAGATACACACGGCGACGCGGTCGCCCGGCTGTACCAGCCGGTATTTCCGCATCGCGTAAACGAACGGCTTGCGCAGCGTACGGGCAAAATCGGTTTGTAGTGCGCGGGAAATTTCTTCTTTTGTCATTTAGTCCCCTTTTTCCGTTGGAAATGATAGGTGATGCGGGCGAGCATGGAATCGGACGCGAAATGGCGCGCGGCGGTCATGGCCTTCATAGCGGCGCCCGGCACGACGGCGGCCTTGCCCGCAAACATGCCTTCCACCGCTTCGCGGGCGACGCGCGCGGCGGTCAGCCCGCCCAGCGCGAACGATACGCCCGCGACCTTGTTGAACTCCGTGGCGACCGGGCCGGGGCAAAGCGCCGTGATATGCACCGCGCTGCGCTCGCGCCGCAGCTCCTCTCGGATGGCCTGCGTCAGCCGCAGCACATAGTTTTTGCTCGCGTAATAAGTCGCCATCAGCGGGCCGGGCAAGAAACCGGCCGAGGAGGCGACATTCAGGATATACCCCCGGTTTCGCGCGGTAAAATCCTTAAGCGCCAGCTTGGTCAGGATATGCACGGCGCGGATGTTGGTATCGATCATGCGCAGCTCTTCCTCAAGGTCGGTATCCTGAAACGCGCCGAACAGGCCGAATCCCGCGTTGTTGACGACGATCTCCAGATCATCCCCCGCAGCGGCCTGATACAGCAGGCGGCACTCGTGTTCATCCGATACGTCGGCCGCGATGACGTGGCAAACGGTAGGCAGCTCGGCCGCGAGGACGCGCAGCTTATCCTCACGGCGGGCGGCAAGCGTCAGCTCATAGCCCCTTTCCGCCAGCAGCTTCGCGATCTCGCGCCCAATGCCGGACGAAGCGCCGGTAATCAATGCCCGCATTTTCTACACCTTCCTTTTCCGCAAAATCGAATAACTTTCCATTTTTAGTATACCACAAACCGGCTGAAACCGCAACCCGCGCACTCGTGGAACCGTTCGCCCCACTTCGGCAAAAGCCGCCCCGAAGGGCGGCTTTTTAGTCTGTCGAAAAAGTCCTCACGCAGCAGCGTGCATAAAATAGGCTTTTGCCACAAGTGGCAAAAGCCATAAAAACCGGGAGCATGTATCTCGGTTTTTATACAAACCGACTTCAAGTGTG
>NZ_JANGCE010000028.1 GCF_024462775.1 Butyricicoccus faecihominis | reverse complement strand
AATGACATTTGGGTATTCTTCTGTTTTGCAACAGTTTTTTTACAGCCCCTTTTTTGTTACCGGTTTACCACGAGGCGTTCCAGCGTGGCGGCGGCGTCCACGGCGAGCACGACGCCGCTGTCCGTGGCGTAAACCGCGTCGACCACGCACAGCGGGCCGGAAAGCTCGTCGGCCGCTTCCCGCACCAGCCTGTCGGGGGAAACGGTCAGCAATACCGGCTGCGTTTCGGTGAGAAAGCCGCATTCATACGCGCCGCATTTGACGATGACCGTGACCGGGTGCCCTTCATCGGCGGCCTGCGCGCCGCCCGTCATACGGCGCAGGCTGACCACCGGCAGGATGGAGCCCTTGCGGTTACACACGCCGCAGTAATGCGGCGGCAAGCAGGGGAACGGGGTAATCTGTACGCGTTGGAGCGTTTCGGTAATCACATCCAGCGGAAAGCCATAGTACGCGCCGTCCAGCGGCAGGCACAAAAGCTCAAAGCTGTTTTCCGCACTTTTATCCGTCATTCCCCGCGTCCCTCCAGTGCCGATTTGATCAGATCCTCTACGTCCAGCAGGGCGCAGATGGTGCCGTCCCCCAGAATGCTGCTGCCAGCAATGCCCGTTTTCTGCTTGAAACGGGGGCCGAACAGGCCGGGCAGGGGCTTATCCACCAGACTTTGCCGCCCGATGACATGATCGGCCAGCATACAGGCGGATCGGGTCGCGCCACGCACGCAGATCAGCTGCTTGCGCGCGTTTTCCCGGCGTTCCAGCCCGTAAAACTCGCAAAGGGACAGCACCTGCTGGCAGCGCTCCTCGAAGATCCAGTGCCCCCGGCCGTCCTGCTCCCGGTAACAGGGGCTGGACGGGTCGAAGGGGAAGAACTGCTCCACCTGATAGGCGGGCACGGCGAAAATCTGGCCGCCGGCCTCAAATTTGAAGCAGTCTATGATGGTGAGGCTCAAGGGCAAATGCATGGTAATGCACGTGCCCGCGCCCTTTTCGCTTTCAATGCCCAAATGACCGCCGAACCGCTCGATCATGGCCTTGACCACGTCCAGACCGACGCCCCGGCCCGAAAACTCGGTCGCGCTTTCCCGCGTGGAAAAGCCGGGCAAAAAGCAGGTCTCCAGCAATTCCTGCCGGGTGTAGCGCTCCTCCGGCTGGGTGAGCAGGCCCCGTTGCCGGGCCTTCTTGCAGACAAGGTCGGTATCGATGCCACGCCCGTCGTCGCTGACGGTGCAAAGCACCTCGCCGCCGTGGCTCTCAAAATGGATGGCGACCCTGCCGGCGCGTTTTTTGCCAAGGCCTTCGCGCGTTTCCGGCGGCTCGATGCCGTGGTCGATCGCGTTGCGCAATAGGTGCATCAAGGGGTCGAAGATGCTGTCGACGATGTTTTTGTCCACCTCGACCTCTTGACCGGTCATGACAAAGGCTACCTCTTTTTTCTCCTTTTTGCACATGTCCCGCACGATACGGTTGAGCTTGGGGGCGATTCCGCTGAACGGGATCATACGGATGGAGATCACGATGCCTTCCAGCTCGCCCAGAAGCTGATCAAGCTGGTGCACGGCGCCGTCGGACAGGGCGGCTTGCCCCGCGCCGCCGTCGCCCACGGCCGAAGCCGCGATGAGCAGCTCGCCGGTCAGGTTTTGCAGCTCGTCCAGCCGCTCGACGCGCACGCTGATATATTGGCTGCCCGGCTCGGCATGGCCCTGCACCTCGGGTTCGGGCTCCTGCTCCTTTACCGGGATCTCATCCACCACCCGGCACTCCTCGACAAAGAGGGCCCCGCGCAGCAGATCGAGCACCTGCTCGCGGTCCTCCGCGATAAAGCTGATATAAAAGCCGTTTTTCCGGATATAGTCGGCTGTTTCAGGGTTCTTTTCCACATCCTCCGGATAAAGGCGCATGTCCGTACAGAGCTGGCGGACCTGCCGGGCCACCATGAAGGCGCGGACGTTTTCCATTTTGCAGTCCTTTTCAAAGCGCAGCCGCACCACCACGCGGCTGCCGCTGCCCAGCTTTTGCGTGACCAGACCGATCTGCAAAAGCAGCGCCGAGGCGCGCTGCGGCTGATACCCCTCGTTTTGCATGGCCGCAAGCTCGGCCCGTATGAAATCGGAAGCCTCGAAAACCAGATCGAACACGTCCTTTTCCACGCCTTGCAGCTTGCCCGCGTCCTCCCGGAAAACGGCGAACAGGTCTTCCAGCTTGTGGGCCAATTCGGAAAGGTCATGCAGCCCCATCATGGCGGAGGAGCTTTTCGTGGTGTGCATGACCCGGAAAACGCCGTTGATCTCCTCCTGCGTCAGCAGGCCCGCCTTTTCCGCGTGCAGCAGAATCGCGTCGAGCTGCTCGAGCAGCTGGCTGGTTTCGAGCAGATAAACCTCGAGCATGGATTCCATTTCCTGATCAAAAAATGACATGTAAGGCCTCCCGCCTCCTACGCATCGCCCTCATCGCTCCATATGCAACAGTTTTTGCCGCTCTTTTTGCCGCAATACAGCGCGCGGTCGGCGCGGTCGATATTCTGTTTGATGCTTTTTCCCCTTTGGTAGGCGCTGACGCCCAGCGTCACGGTACAGAAAAAAGTCACGTCTTTATAAAGCATCGGGAATTCGGCGATCTCCACGCGGATCTGTTCGGCGATCCGCATGGCCTCTTCCCGGTCCGCGTCCATCAGCACGATGAGGAATTCCTCGCCGCCCCAGCGAATGACCCGGTGCCGCCTGCAAATGCTTTCCATAATGCTGGCGATACAGACCAAAACCGTGTCGCCCGCGTCGTGTCCGTAGGAATCGTTGATATGCTTGAAATTGTCCACGTCGATCATGATGAACGCGTCCTGCCGCGCCGCGGTTTCCAGCTCGCGCTCCATCTTTTCGGCAAAATAATGGCGGTTGTACAGGCCGGTCAGCTCATCCCGGTATACCATGGTGCCCAGCCGTTCCATGCTGGCGCGCAGTTCCTCGTTCATATGCTTGAGCTCGTCCTTCTGCCGCTTGGCGGATAGGTGGGCGATGACCCGGCTTTTCATCTCTTCCTGCCGGAAGGGCTTCTTGATATAATCGCTCGCGCCCATGGAAAAGCCCCGGATCACGTCGCGCTCGCTGTCCTTGGAGGTGATGAACACGATCGAGGCGTTGTTGCGGTCGCGCTCCTTGATCTTGCCGAACAGCTCATACCCCTCCATATCGGGCAAAATGATATCGAGCAGGATCAGATCGGGCTGACACTGCTCCATCAGGGCCAGCGCGTCCCGGCCGTTATGCGCGATATGGATATCAAGGTCCTCGTTTTTCAGCGCGGCTTCGATCTGCTGGCAGATCATCAGGCTGTCGTCCACCGCCAGAACGGTCCGTTTGTTGCTTAATTCCATAAACTATATCGCTCGCTTTCTTTGTTAGAGCATGCGCTCGCCGGCCCGGATGGACTTGACCCGCAGCATGCCGGTCCTAACGGAGAAATAGATGCTTCTGCCGTGCTCCGCGCCCACATCCTGCGCGCGGATCGGGATATGCAGCGCGTAAAGCGCCTGCCGCACGGCCAAAACGTTTTTATCCCCAACGGACTGCTGCCCCTCCGGCACCTGAAACATTTTCGCGCCGCCCGCGATCTTGGCCGTCAGCGCCGCGCGCACGGCGCCCATGCGCTCCATGGCCAGCACCAGCGCTTCGGTTCCGCTGTCGGCGAATTTATAGGGGTTGGTTTTTTCCGTGGCCAGCGCGCGGCTGGGCAGCAGAATGTGGGCCAGCCCCGCGATATGCCGCGCCCCGTCGTACAGGCAAACGCCCACGCAGGAACCCAGCGCGTAGCTGATCAGCTCGCCGTCCCCTTGAGCCACCTTGCCCTCGGCTATGCCTACGATCAGCCCGCTTTCATGTTTCATAGGGCAGATCCAGCGCCTTTAGGATTTTTACGATCGAATCGACTTCCGGAAGGAACAGGATATGGCTGACCACGTTAGTCTCGTTCAGATGGTACTTGTTTTCGATCAGCAGCATTTCGTCGCTGAGGTTTGCAAAGCGGATCATCGGCACGCTGAGCAGCGCGCCCAGCATATCGCTGCACATACGCGGCACCGAGATTTCCACCGTCACGTCCATCATCCGGGCCAGCGCGTTGATATAGGAGCAGCACATGATGTTGCCCACCTCGCAAATAGCCGAGCGGTCCATTTCGGAAAGCTGCGTGCTGTCCGTAGGCGCTTCGCCCAGCAGGCCGGTCAGCAGGGCGGCGGTAAATTCCTCGCTCAGCAGGAACATGAACATGCCGTTGATATCGCCGGTCGTTTCCAGCAGGATGCCGACCTCCAGCGTTTCCGAACCGCCCAGCTGGCCGGGCACGTCGCGGTAGGGCAGCAGCCGGATCGCGGGCAGCGCCATATCGATCTGCGCGCCCAGCATGCTGGAAAGCGCGGCAACGGCGTTGCCGGTGCCGATATTGCCTATTTCGGCCAGCACGTCGCGCGCGTCCTCGCTCAGCTCCGCATAGCTTTTCATGGATTCCCCTCCTTGCCTTGCCGGTGGGGGAAGGCCGCTTGCACCGCGCGGAGGATTTGTTCGGGCTTAAAGGGCTTTACGATGAAGTCCACCGCGCCACCCGAGATCGCCTCCATCATCATGCTGTCCTGCCCGATGGCGGAGCACATGACCACGCGGGCCAGCCTGTCGATCGCGCGGATTTGACGCAGCACATCGATGCCGCTCATGCCGGGCATGGAGATGTCAAGCAGCACCAGCCCGGGGCGCTCGCTCTGATAAAGCCGCACGGCGGTGGGGCCGTCCGGCGCTTCCAGTATTTCCAGCCCCTCGGCTGCGGACAGCGTCTTGCGCAGCATGGCGCGCATGAACAGCGCGTCGTCCACGATCATTACTTTATCACTCATGATACTTCAAATTCCTCCACCAGCTTTTTCAGCAGCTGTGCCTGCGCGGAAAGCTCCTCGCTGGCGGCGGCGCTCTCCTCGCTGGTCGCGGAGTTGCCCTGCACGATTTCGGAGATCAGGTCGATGCTCTGCCGCACCTGAATGATGGAATCCGCCTGCCGGAGCGAGGCGTCGGAGATCCGGTCCATCATGGCGGAGACCTTCTGCACGCCGTCCACGACCTTTTTCATGGATTCCGTGGTTTTATCGGCCGCTAAAGCGCCTTCGTCCACCGTTCGGGTGGTCTGCATGGCAAGCTCCGCCGTCATTTTAGAGGCCTCGGTGGTCTTGGAGGCCAGATGGCGCACTTCGCTCGCCACCACGGCGAAGCCGCGCCCCGCCTCGCCCGCGCGGGCCGCCTCGACCGCCGCGTTAAGCGCCAAAATATTGGTTTGAAACGCGATATCCTCAATTTCCTTGACGATCTCGGTGATCTGATAGGAATTTTGCTTGATCTTTTGGATGATGTCGCTCATCTGGGTCATCTGCGCGTCGCTGTCGAGCACCTTGCCGCCCACCTCGTCGGCCAGCGCGCTGGCGCTCACGGCGTCGTCCGCGTTGCTGCGCACGGAGTCGGATATCTCGTTGACATTGGCCGCCAGCTCTTCAATAGAGCTGGCCTGCTCCACCGCGCCCTGCGAAAGCACCTGCGCGCCGCTGGCCACCTGTTCGGCGCCGCCCGCGACCTGCTCGGCGCTGTTGCCGATCTGCAAAATCGCGCTGCTCAGCATGGCGGAAATATGATCGAGCGATTCGCCCAGCACCTTAAAATCACCCTTGAAGTCCACCTGCGTCTGGTAATTCAGCTTGCCGCTGCCCAGCGCCCGCATGCCCAGCTCGATCTCGGATATGTACAGCTTGAGCGTGGTGACGGTGCTGCGCATGCTTTCGGCAAGCGAACCGAGCTCGTCCTGCGACCGGTATGTGATCGCCGCGTCCAGATAGCCGTCGGCCAGCTGGCGGGAGACCGCTTCCAGCTCGCGCACGGGGCGGGTGATGCTGCGCGTGATCTTGACACAGAGGAAAATCGTGATGGCGAGCAGCACCACGGCCAGCACGACCAGCATGACGGTGATGTCCTGCTTAATCTTATGGCTTTCCTCCATATAATCGCTGGCATCCTGCTTGGCCTTCGTTTCCACCTGTTTGAGCAGATTGCGCACACTGGAGGCGGTCGGCTCATACTGTGTGCTGTACAGCGCTAGAACTTCCGCTTCATTGCCTTTTTGACCTTCCTCCAAAAGGCTGATAAGCTGGTTACGGAGGGGGATAAGCTGCCCCATACCGCTTGAAAGCTCCGACAGAAGGGCGGGATCGGATTTAAAATTCGTTTCAAGCTTTTCAAGGCCGCTGTTTGCCAGCTCGGCATAGGTTTTTGCTTCCGCGATATAGGCCGCGTCCGCCGTTTCATCCGTGTTGGTCGCCGCGCTTAAAATATCGCGTCCGATGCCTTGGATCGCAGCCCGCACGCCCTGCGCGGAGCTGGTCATTTGAAAGGAATGGTTGTAAAAATTGTCCATGGTGCTCGCCACGGTATGAATGCCCAAAAGGGACGCCGCGACCGTAACGATATAAAAAATCATGATGACGCCGTAGGCGCTCATCAGCTTTTTGCCGACCTTCATGTTGTTCAGCCTGTTCCGCTTCATATCCATTTTTTGCTTCCCCTTTATCTGTTTTGCGTATCGGCTTGCGGCAAAATGGCCTGACCGACCGCGTTGATCAGTTCGCTTTGGACAAACGGCTTGCGCAGAAAGCCGCAGGCGCCCTGCTGCTTGGCTTGGGCGGCCACGGTTTCCTGCCCCACCGCGGAGCACATGACGATCTTGGCCGCGGGATCGAGCGAGTGCAGATCGGACAGCACTTCCATCCCCGGCTTGCCCGGCATGGTGATGTCGAGCAGCACCAGATCGGGGCGTTCGGCCCGGTACAGCGCGATCGCCTGCTCGCCGTCCGCGGCCTCTATGATATCGTGATAGCCCCCCTCGGCCAGCATACGCCGCAGAAGCCGCCGCATGAACTTGGCGTCGTCCGCCACTAGGATCTTAGCTGCCAATCTGATCATCTCCCTATTTATCATTTTAACCCAAGCGCGCGGGAATGCAAGAAAAGAAATACAAATGCGCTATGTTTGACGAAACGGCGCGTGGGGCGAAGCGAAAGCGAACCGCCGGATGCGCTCGGCCAGCGCGGCGGGGGTAAGCTGTTCCTCCGCGCCGCCCAGCCGCGCGGCCTCGCGCGGCATGCTAGGAGCGGCGCAGCTGCTTTCGCTTTGCGCAAGACCCTGTCCGCCCGCCTGCCGCAGGTGCAAAAGCCCCTCGGCGCCGTCGTTTCCGAGGCCGGTCAGCACGATGCCCATGGCGCTGCCGCCCGCCTGTGCGGCAAGGCTTTCAAAGAGCCGGTCGGCCGAGGGGCAAAAGCCGTTCACCTTTTCCCCCGGCAGGCTGCGCAGGCGGTAGCCGTCCGGCTGGCGGACGACGGTCAGATGGCGGCCGTCCTCGGCTAAATAGACCGTGCCGTCCTCCACGACCTCGCCGTTTTCAGCCTGCTTGACGCGCATGGCGCAAAGCTCGTCGAGATAGTCGGAAAAGCGGGAGGAAAACCCGGTGCTGAGATGCTGCACGATGAGAATCCCACAGGTATCCGGCGGCAAGTCGTTTAGGATGGAAAGCAGCACCTGCGGGCCGCCTGTGGAGGAGCCGATGCCGACAAGCCGTCCGCTGGGCCGGCGCGTGGGAACCGGTCCGGCGGGATCGTCGCGGTGGGCGGCGACCGATTTTACGCGGATCAGCAGCGATTTACGGAACAGGTCCATCGCGCGCGCATCCTGCGCTTCCGGGAGCGGCAGGATTTCGCCGTTTGCAACGCCGCCGAGCCAGTCGGGCGCGGCGCGGCAGATGCAGACGATCCGGCCGCCCCTCCGCGCCAGACGGAGGAGCGCGGGCCGGCACCGCTCCCAAAAGTTGGGCGCATTGCCGATAAAGATCGCGAGGTCCGGCGTTTGGGCCGGATTTTCGCCGGCCCGCAGCAGCGAGAAGGCGAGCGCGCCCCGCTGCGCCGGGCCAAGAACGTCCAGCACCAGCTGCTGCAGCTCAGCCGATTCCGCCGCTAACGCGGCGCTGACCTTTCTCATGTCCATCTCTCCTTGCCTTTTGATAGATCGCCGGGCGGACGCAGGTCAAAAGTGTTTGCTCCGCGGGAAGCAGTTCGGTATGGCCGATAAACAGGTAGCCGCCTTTTTTCAGGCTGCCGGCTAGGCGCTGCGTCAGCTGTTTACGGGCGGCGTCGTTGAAATAGATCATGACGTTGCGGCACAGGACCAGATCATACTGCTCGTGTCCGGCATAGGGCCGCATCAGGTTCATTTTGCGGAAGGAAACCATTTTGCGGAGATCGTCGCGCAGGGTAAAGAAGCCAGTTCCGTCCGTCCGGCAATAGGTGCGGCGCCATGCCTCGGGCAGCTGTTCCAGCGCCTTGGAGGGATAGCGCGCCTCCATGGCCACCCGCAGCGCCTGTTCGGAGATATCGGTGGCCAGAATACGCACGGGCGGCAGCCAGCCGCCGTGGTCGCGGTAAGCGGCCAGCAGCATGGCCAGCGTGTAGCATTCCTCTCCCGTGGAACAGCCGGCGCACCAAATTTGAAAAGAGGCGGCGGCAGGGGACAGCTGGGGCAGGATCTCTTGCTCCAAAAAGTCGAAATGGGCTTGCTCCCGCAGAAAAAAGGTGTAATTGGTGGTGAGCCGGTCAATCAGGGCGGCGGCGAGCCTGCCGGTCTTATCCGCCCGCATTTGGCTTAAAAATTCGGTCAGCGAAGAGATCTGCCGTTTTTCCATTTCCAGACTCATCCGACATTCCGCCAGCGTTCGCTTTTTGCTCAGATCGATCCCGTAGCCCTCGCTGATGTATGCCGTCAGGCGCTGAAATTCTTCATCGGTAAATTTGATCAATGTTCTCTTCCTCGAACACAAATTTTTCTGTTACCTCGTCCACGGCCAAGCCGCGCAGCGCGCCGCCGTCCCGCACCAAGACCACAAAACGGCGCTTGCCGGCCTTGCCGCGCGCTTCCGGATGTTCCAGCACGGGCACGATTTGCCCCCCATAATACACCAGCCCGATTACGCCCGCGGGCGCTTTGGGCACGTCGAAAACAGCCGGGTCGGATAAAATCTGTTCCACCTGCCGCCGGTCCAGCCCGTGCCATGCACCGTCTATTCTGATCATCATATCGCTTGCCCCGCTTCTTGTCCCGAAATGGACAGCAGCAGTTCCGGCTCGGTCAAAAAAGCCGGCGCGCCTCGGTTTTCCATCCAGATCAGGCCTTGCAAAAAGGTGTTTTCCGGGCTTTTTACCGCGTCCGGCAGCGGTAGAATCGTATATGCGCCGGCGCTTATGGTATCGGTCACCTCGTCTACCAGCAGGCCGCACAGCGCGCCGTTCGCTTGCAGGATCAGGGCGTGCCGCTCTTCGTCCGCGCCGGGGCGGCCGAGCAGCCCGCGCAGAGAAAATACGCCGATGCGGCGGCCGTCCAGCAGCGCCACGGGCGCGTCGCGGGGGTCTTTTCGCTCCACCATAGCGTCGCGCAGCGTATGGCTGGATGTGATATACAGCAGCTGATCCATCGGCAGCCAAAAGAACAGGCTGCCCGAGCGCACGCAAACATAAGCGTTTTCATTGGGGGCTGATCCCATTTGCTTCACCGCCATTCGACAAAACCTTCTTGACCTATAGTATACAGGAAAATGCTTGCATTCTCAAGACATGCAAAAATAACATATATTGCAAAAAACCGCTGCCGGACAGGGCCGGGACAGCGGTTTTTTTTAATTCGGGTAGGGGTGCCGGACGCGGGTCAAACCGCGCCCAGCGTGATGCCGTCCGCGCCGAGATACAGGCGGCACGTTTGCTCGATCGAGGTGATGTGCCGCGTTTCGAGCCCGATGGAGACCTTGACGCCGGGGAAAATGGTTTGCGCCTTGACATAGCAGCTTTTCATGCCGGCAAGCCGCCGGTCCATCTCTTCAAGCTCTTGCGCGCGCCTCCCGTGCTGGATGCGCAGCACCGAACGGCGCAGCTTATTCTGGTTGTACTTCGCGGTTTGGGCGGGGGAAAGGGCGTCCAGCCCGCGCAGGTAGGTAATGTTCCGCTCAAGCTGTTCGAGCTCGCGCGACATATCCTCCACCGCCAAAGAAGTTTCGGCTAGGCTTTGCAGAAAATCCGGGGTGGAGCCCACCACGATGCTGGTCGCCCGGTGGGAATTGGTGCCGATGATGCGGGCTTCCACGCCCTGACAGGCGGTGATCTCGCCGCCGATCAACACGCCGCGTCCCTGATTCGCCAGCACCTGCCCTTGGCTGACGACGGTGCAGTTGATGATGCTTTCGCTGCGAATGGAGCCGGTTGCGTCCACCGTGCAATTTTCCAAAAATTTAGCGGTTACCGACCCGCCCGCTTGGATCACGCCGCGCTGGTTGCCGTTGATGCCCCGGTAAAGGGTGACGTTGCCGCCCGCGATCAGCGTGCAGCCCTCCGCGATGCCGCGAATGGTGATATCGGCCGTGGCCTTGACCGTATAGCCTTCCAGCACGTCGCCGCCGATCACCACGCTGCCGATCACATCCATATTACCGGTCGCGGCGTCCACGTTGCCGGGCACGGTGAGCACGGATTCCACGTTGAATTTGCCCGCCGCAAAGCTGATCTGGCCGTCTATCTCGGAAATAAGCGCGGTCTTTTCGCTGTTCAGGCGGGTGTGCCGTCCCATGGGCACCGTGGGCGGCTGGCCCTCGCGGCCGGGCAGGGTGGTGCCTTCCACGTCGCGGCCGTCCTGCGGGGGCACCGCCGCGACGATCTCGCAGATCGTATCGCCCGCGGCAATGTGATCGATCAGGTTGGTCTCCTTAAAATTGACCGAGCCGTCCGCGTTTTCGGTAAAGGAAATCTCCTTTGTGCGCGGCACACGGTCGATCACGTAGCCGTCCACGCCGTCCACGGGCAAACGCCCCCGGGCGACAAGGGCCATTTTCATATAGATATGGTCCTTCGCCATGGTATCGAGCAGCGCTTCGTCGGTGCCGAATACCACGCCGCCGCCCTTTAGCGCGGAATCCACATCGTCCCGCGTCAGATCGGCGCCGCCGCCAAGGGGCGGAAAAAGGAACAGCCACGCGGAAAGCCGGTCGTCCGACAGGCGCAGACTGTAGGTGGCGTCCACCGGGATACCGCACGAAGGGGCGGAGCTCTCCTCCGCGCCGTCCGGCGCGGGGGTCAGGTACTGCTCGGCTTCCTGCCGGAACTGATCGAGCGCGCGTTTTTCCTCCTGCGAAGGCGCGGCGCTGTTCAAAAAGAAAAAACCGGGTTCCCATGCTTCGTCCGGCAATTCGCCCTTCCATGCTTCGTATAGGCGCAGCAGCGCGCCCGCCGCCGGCAGGGGCGCGGGGAGCGGGGCCGACGCCGGCTCTTCGTCCGGCGTCGCTTCCGCCGCGGGCGGCGGCGTTTCCAAGCTGGGGCTGAAAAGCGCGGCGAGCCGGCTTTTCAGCGAGCGCCCCGGCTTGCCGCCGGGTGCGGATTCGTTTTGCGCTGTCATAGGAATCTTCCTTCCGTTTGGCGAGCGGTATTTTTTAGTGGTGCGGATTGGCGCGGACCTTTAAAACGGCCTTGATCAGCGCGTCGTACACGGTTTTGGCGGGGATGGTCTCGGCCATGGAATCCAGCCGGTCGGGGTCGGCCACCACGTATTTGGGCGGCAAATGGTTGAGCGAGCACGCGGCCACGTCGCGGCGGCAGCGGTCGCAGCGGCAGCAGTTGAAGCGCTGGATCACCGTGTCCAGATGGCGCAGCACCAGACTTTCCATCAGGTTGACCGTGGATACCTGCTCTAACCCGGCTTCGGCGTTGTCCGACCGGGCGAACAGCCGGGCGCGCAGAACGGAAAGCTCGTCGCTCTCCTCCGGCGCGGGCGCGGTTTGGGTAAAGGGCGCTTCCGCCAGCGTTTTGCAGCGGGGCTTTGCCGCCGGTTTGGGTTTTGCGGGCGCGGGGACGACCGGTTCGGGCGCCGCCTCAGTCACGGCGGCCGGCTCGGGCGCCGGGGCCGCCTCGGGTTCGGGCTGCGGCGCGGGCGCGTCCGGCTCTTCGCCGAGCAGCGACGCTTCGGTCACGGGAGCGGAGAAGGGATTGTCCGCCAGCGCCGGCATGATCTTGCGGAACATCATGTCCCGATCCAGCACCTTTTTCGATTTCGCCATGGATTAGAGGAGCCTCCTCTCGAACAGCTCTTCGACCAGCTGGAGATAGTCCCTCACGGCGTTATTGCGCGGCGCGCATTCGACGATGTCCTGCTGCAGGGTCGTCATGGCCTTGCTGATCACGTTGCTGTGGCGGATTTTGGTATCGAGCAGGGGCATGCCCAAATGCTCGGCGATCAGCTGCGCGGTCTCGCAGGTGATGCGGGAAAGCTCCTCGCGCGGGTAATAGCGCACCAGAAACATGCCGCCTATGGTGAGCGTGGGGTTGAAAGCCCGCTGCACGCGCACGATGGTCTCATGCACCTGAATGATGCCTTGCAGGCTGTAGCCGTCCGCCAGACCGGGAATGAGCACCACATCGGAGGCCACCACGGCGTTGACCGACAGCGGCCCGAGCTGGGGCGGGGAATCGATCAGGATGTAATCGTAAAGCGGGGCCACGGTCTTGAGACAGTCGCGCAGGGCGCGCTCGCTGCCGGGGCCGGTAAATTCCCGCTCGATGTTGCCGAGCAGCGCGTCCGCCGGGATGATGTCGCAAACGGGAGCGTGCTGCACCGCGTCCTTGCAGGATACCTGATGCTTGAGCGCATCGTAAATGGAGGGGTGCTCTCTGGTATCCGCCCCCATGCTGAAGGTGAGGTAGCCCTGCGGGTCGAAATCCACGCTGAGCACGCGGTAGCCCTTGTGCTTCAGGCAGACAGAAAGGGCGTTGGTAGACGCTGTTTTGCCCGCCCCGCCCTTTTGGTTGATGAGAGAGATGATTTTGGCCATATCTGCACCGCTTTCCGGCGGGCCCCGATCGGCTGGGCCCTGCTATGATAATATTTTCAATTATAATATAAAAGCCGCGAAAAGAAAACAGGTACGGCGGATTTTTTGACGAAAAACAAAAAATTCCGCCGCGACCCTTTCATTTTCAGACGGTCTGTGTGATAATCTGAACAGAAGGGTTATGCGGCCTGAAAGAGGTGTTATTTTATGGATATTAAAGGTGTGCACGATATATACCAGCTGCGTTCGACGCAGAACAAGAACCTGACCGCGCGCCGCCAGCAGGCGGAGGGCGCGCAGGACGCCGCCGCCACGAGCGGCGACGTGATCGAGATCAGCCCCGAAGCGGCGCTGCGCGCAAAGCTCGGCGCTACTGCCAAGCCGGGCGCGGCCGAGCAAAGCATGGACGCCCGGCGGCTGCAAAGCCTGCGCCAGAAATATTTGGGCGACGCTTGCCCGGTTCCGGGCCGCGACGTGGCCGCCGCGCTGCTGAACCGGAGCATGCCGGAAGATAAGGACGGTGCCGAATGACGACCGAACTGCGCGAATATCTGGACGCCACCGCCCGGTGCGCCGACCAATGCGAAAGCATGCTTGGGAGCGAGCGCGAAAAGCGGCAGGCGCTGCTGGCGGGCGGCGGCCCCCGGCTGGAAAGTGTGATCAAGGAACAGCAGGCCGCGGTCATGTCGCTCGACGTGCTCGAACGCAAGCGGCTGGGCGCGCAGCAAGCGCTGGGCTTTTCGGAAGGGGCCACGGGCGACGAGATCGTCTCTTCCCTTGCCGATGAAGCGGCGAAAAGCGAGCTTGCGGCCCTGCTCACGCGGCTGCGCGCCGCGGCGAAGGAGCTGCGCGAGCTGAACCGTACCGCCATGGAGATCGCGGAAAAGCAGTTGCAGTTCCTCGGCCGGGCGAACGACGGCCCGACCTACCGGCCCGGACAGCAGCCGGGGCAGAATTGGAACGGCGGCGCCTCCTTTGAACAGAAGATTTAAATCATGACCGTACCTACTTAATATAGATCGGGGGAATCACCTTGCGTCCATCTTTTCTTGGGCTTGAAACAGCCAAAAGCGCCATTTTCACCAACCAGAAGGCCTTGGATATCGTCGGCAACAACTTGGCCAACGTCAACACCAACGGCTACACCCGCCAGCGGGTGGATACAAGCTCCATCGCCTCCACCGCGTTCCGCACCAGAACGGCGGCCGGCCGGGTGGAGCTGGCGGGGCAGGGCGTGGAAGCGCTGGGCGTGTCCCAGACCCGCGACTCCTTTTTGGACAAGCGCTTTCGCGACGAATACTCCAAAACCAGCTACCACAGTCAGGCGGCCGGTATATTGGGAGAAATCCAAAGCGCCCTTGGCGACGGCAGCGACCTAACGGCCGATTCCGGCCTGCTGGGCGCGATTCAACAGCTATACACCAGCTTAAACGATTATGCGGGCGACCCGACCATGGATACGCAGGCCAATCTGGTGCTCTCCGCTTTTCGCAACGTCACGCAGGTATTGCAGCAGATGGACAGCAAGCTCACCGGCGTGGCCCAGCAGCAGATTTACGACCTTGGGGTCAACGCGGACCGGGTCAACGATATCGCCGCGCAGGTGGCGAGCCTAAATCAGCAGATCGTGGGCGACGCCGCGGCCACCTCCGGTCTGGACAACGAGCATTACCGCGCCAACGAGCTGCTCGACCAGCGCAACCTGCTGCTGGACGAGCTGGCCGGCTACGGCGATATCAGCGTCAAGCAAAAGTCCGACGGCTCGGTCGACGTCGATCTGGCGGGCCACGCGCTGGTTTCGGGCGGCGACTACAACAAGGTGTTCCTCACCCAGAATGAGGACGATACCGTCAGCCTCAAATGGCGGGGCAGCGGCGAAAACGTGCGCCTGTCCGGCGGCTCGATGCAGGCGGCGCTCGATTACTTGAACGGCCGGGGCAGCAATGTGCAGAGCCCGAACGAGACCTCCAAGCAGGGCGTTTTGTATTACCGCGACCGGCTGAACCTGTTTGCAAACCAGCTCGCCAAGGCGGCCAACAATACCATTCCAGAACTGGGCGCGGACGGCAAGCCCCAAGTGGATGGGAACGGCAACACCGTTTATAAGACCCTGCTGACCGCGGGCGGCTCGGACAACCCGAAAACGCAGGTCTCGGCCGGCAATATCTCAATCAGCGAACAGTGGACGAACGGCGGGGCCGGGTATTTCATTTACAATAAGCAGGAGAACGCGCCGCAGTACGCGCAGCAGCTCGTCACCGCCCTGACCGGGCAGGACAGCACCTTTGTTTCGTACGGTGAGCAGTTCACCGGCACCTTTGAAGAATATGTGACCGATTTTATCACCAAGCTGGGCGCGGATCAGGCCTTTGAGACCGGACGGCGCGACGCATCCGCCGAGGTGGCGGACGATTTCCTCAATCGGCGGGACGAGATCTCGGGCGTGTCCAAGGACGAGGAGACCACCAACATGCTGATGTACCAGAAATCCTATGAGGCGGCGGCCCGCATGATGACCACCATGGACGAGCTGCTCGACGTACTCATCAACCGCACGGGCCGCGTGGGCCTGTAACTTTGGACAGGAGCGAACGAACATGAGAGTAGCCGATCGCAGCACGGCCAGAAATTATCTGACCTATTTGAATAAGGCCAAAAACGACTATGCCAAGACCAACGAACGCGTGGCGTCGGGCGTGCGGTTCAAGGATATTTCCGAGGACGTTTCCGCGGGTTCGCGCGTGATCCGCACCAAGACCGACCTGTATAAAGCGCAGAAGCAGCTCGACAACGTCAAGGGCGTGAACGAGGAAATGACCACCACCGAAAACGCCATGACCGATATTTCCGATATCCTGACCGAGATCCATAACGTCAAGGTCACGGCTGCCAAAAGCGAAAACGCCGGCGCTTCGGGCCGCTCGGTCATCGCGGGCGAAATCAAGTCGCTCCAGCAGGAGATCTTGCAGTTCGCCAACACGCAGTACGGGAAAAAATATGTGTTCGGCGGCACCAACAGCTATACCGCGCCCTTTACGCAGGATAAGGATACGGGCAAGCTGCTCTACAACGGCGTGGACGTGGACAGCATCCAGAAGGACGACGCGGGCTATTTCTACGAGGTCACCGATCCGGACACCGGCGACAAGGTGCGCAAAGAGATCCCCATGGATGGCGATGTGTATATGGACGTGGGCCTCGGCATTAAGATGAGCGGTCCGAACGTCGATCCGGACACGGGCTTTTTGATTTCCTTCTCCGGCTTGGACTTTTTGGGCTTCGGCACGGACGCGGACGGCCTGTCGAACAATATTTTCAATATCCTGAACGAGGTGCGCGAGAGCATCGGCACGTACGACGCGGAAAAGCTGGACGCGGCGGACGATAAGCTTTCCAAGCTGACCGACGGCTTCCGCACCCACCTGACCGATATCGGCGCGCGCACCGGCTTTCTGAGCACCATTGAGGGACGGCTGAGCGACACGGTGGACAGCTATTCCCGCCGCATCAGCGACCTGATCGGCGTGAACGACGCCGAGGAAGCCACCAACCAAAGTATGAACGACTATGTGCTCAAGGCGGTCTTGCAGATGGGCTCCCGGATCTTGCCGGTATCCCTGATGGACTTCTTGGGTTAACGCCCGCGCTTTTCACTGTGGGGTGATGAAATGCAACTGTTAGAGATCACGACAACGCCGGTCCAGTACGAAATACAGGTGGAGCACGCGCGCCTCGAACGGCGGCAGGATCACCTGCCCACGGCGGAGGTGGAGCACACGCCCGCCCGGGTCGAGCTGCACAGCCAAAACGTGCAGCTGCGGCTGGACTCCTATGAAGCGCGCCGCTCGCTCGGCATCGAGCGGGTCGGGGACCGCATCCGCGCCCGCGCGCAGGAAGGCATGCGGCATGTCCGCGAAAAGACCCGGGAATACGTCGAGATGGGGCAGGCCATGTCCCGCGTGGAGGATGGCGCGTCCATCAAGCAGATCATTCGCCAAAAGCTGAAAAGCGGCGCGGGCGAAATGTACACCGCCTTTTTGCCCAGCGCCGGCGCCGAGATCTCTTGGGTGCCGAACCGGCTGGAAACGCGGGTCGATCCGGGCCAGCTGCATTATGATTGGAACGAGATGCGCCATGCGCTGAATTATGTGCCGGGAAGCGTGCGGCTTCAAATTCTGCAGTATCCCAGCGTGGATATCCGCTATACCGGCACGCCGCTGTACTTCCCGCCGTCCTCGGCGCCGGAAACAGCCTAAAGGATCTTTTCATTGAATGGCGCGCTGCGGCGCGGGAGTTTTTACACACGCTGCGTACAGGAGGATGCCCCATGACCATAGAGACCCGAGAATTCGGTTTGATCGATTTGGACGAAGCGCGGATCGTGGAATTTGTCCAGCCCATGTTCGGTTTTGAGGACCGCCGCCGCTTCGCGCTGCTGACCGATCCCGCGCTTGGCCCGCATATCGGCTGCCTGCAATCGCTGGAAACGCCGGAATTGTGCTTTGTGCTGATGGACCCTTCCGCGCTGCGCGTGCCCTATTCGCCCAGCATTCCGGACGAGGCCGCGCGGGCCTTGGGCGAGGGCGAGTACGACTGCTGGGTCGTGACGGTGCTCGGGGCGGATATACAGCATTCCACCGTGAATTTAAAAAGCCCCGTACTGGTCAACTGGGCGACCGGACGGGGCATGCAGCTGATACTGGATCAGGATTATCCGGTCCGCTGCCCGCTGACAGGGGAAACGGAGGCGGGGCCATGCTGATCCTGACGAGAAAGACCGGCGAATCCTTTTTGCTCGAACTGCCGGGCGGCGAGACGGTGGAGATACAGGTGGCCGAGCTGACGGGCAATCAGGCCCGGCTGGGCATCACCGCCCCGGCGAGCTGCCGCATCTGGCGCGCCGAGCTTTACCAGACCGTGCAGGCCAACCGGCAGGCGGCCGAGGGCGTTTCCGCGCTGCGCGGCCTTGCGCGCCAGCTAGGCGGCAAAGAAGGGCCCGCCTAAAAGCACTTGCACGCGGTCTGCGCCCACTGCCGCAGGTAGGCTTGCAAGGCCGAGGATTCCTCGGCGCTCAGGCCGGACAGCGCGCAGCGGTAGGCGGGCGTTGGCCCGAACAGGATCGACCGGATGACGCGCGCCTCGCAGGCGGGCAGGCCGGTCGCGGATTCAAAGGTCAAATGAAGCGCGCTGCCCTCCTCGAGCGGGGGTCTGCAATCAAGCAAAAACTCGGCCTCGCGCCGGGTCAGCGAGGTAACGGTCACCTCGTACTGCCGCTCCTTCGCCGGGCCGGAAAACAGGCGGCGCAGCAGGCCGGGATCGGCCCCCGCCGGCACGGTGACGCGGGCGGGCAGGGATAGGCCGGTGCAGTATACCTCCTCCGCGCCGGGGAGCACCTCGTCCTCCACCGAGACAAGGCGGAGCAGGTGTTTGTCCGAAAGATAGGTTTGGCCGAAAAAGCGGTGGATCTCCCGTCCGCCGTTTACGCGCACCACCTGCATGGGCGTGCCGACCGGATAAAGCGGCACAAAGTCCGCGGTGAAGGTGACCGTGCGGTCGGCGCGGGAAACACGGGCGCGTCCTTCTGCAAGCGGCGCGCCGTTTTCATCTTTTAAATAAGCGGGAAATTCAGTTTCAATGGTTCCATGCAACATGGGACGCCTCCTGCGAAAGTGGGATAGATTTACCCAAATCATAACACAGCGGGGCGGAAATGAAAAGCCCCCGGCCGGGGAAAAGGAAGGGAAAACTGTGGACGGACGGAACAGGCTGCTGGCGCTGCTCGCGGAAAAACGCGAGCGGATGCTGGAATGCGAACAGGCAACGGAAAACTTATGCGCCTGTCCGGCCGAAGAGCTGGAGGGGCAGGTCGCAAAGCGGCAGCGGGCGCTGGACCGGATCGCCTCGCTCGATCTGGAAATACGTGCGCTGGCCGTTGGGGACGGCGCGGCGCGGGCCGCGCTCAACCACACCTGCGGGCGCGGCGAGCTGCCGGACGAATTGGCCGAGCTGTACGACGCGTCGCTCGCGGTAAAAACAGTGGCCAGCCGCATTTTGCGGGTGGAGGAGACCGTCCGCCTGCGGCTCGAAAGCGAGCGCCTGCGCGCGCTCGAGCAGCTGCAAAAGATGAACAGCAGCGCCTCCGCCGTGGCCGGACGCTATCACCGGTCGGTGCAGACCGGCGTGACCCGGCCGCCCGCGCCGGGGCGGGAGAAAAAAGTGTAAAACAGCCTTTCGTTTTTGAAAAAACGGAGGATAATCCTCATATCAAGAATTGATCGATAAGGAGGCGCCGCAATATGGATATCAGCTCTTCCAACTATTTCAGCGTCAGCGCCAGCACGAATAAAGGTATGTCGGGCATGGTCTCGGGTATGGACACCGAAAGCATGGTCAAGCAGATGCTCGCCGGCACACAAAGCAAGATCGACAAGCAGCTCGGTCTGAAACAGCAAACGGAGTGGAAACAGGAGATCTACCGCGATATCATCTCCTCCATCAACGATTTTCAGGCCAAGTATCTGGATACCTCCTACGGCTCGAGCCTGACCACGAATTTCGCCAGCACGGCCTTTTTCAACTCCATGATCTCCTCCGTCACCGGCGGGGACGGCGTGCGCGTGGTATCCACCGGCACCTCCGCCGCGGAAGGGATCACCAAGGTCAAGATCGGCCAGCTCGCTACCGCGGCCACGCTTGGTTCCTCCAAACGGGTCAGCACCGGCAGCATCGTCGGCGCTGTCCTGAATGAAGATACGCTGACCGCCAAGCTCGATAAGAAGATCGGCTTTACCGTGGGCGCGGATTCCGTGCAGGTCGATCTGAACGGGATCACCACGGACGACGGCATGGTGAAGGCCATCAACGACGCGTTCGCCGCGCAAAGCCTTGATGTAAAGGCCGAAATTTTCGACGGCCGCCTGCGCCTGATCAGCGATGAAAGCGTCGCGGTCGGCGTGGACGCGGATAAAACGACCTCGCTCGGCCTTTCGATGACGGGCCTGAGTTCCTATTCGACCGGCAAGGTGACGGACGCGGACGGCAACGACCGCCGGATGCTGCGCGGCAGCTATGCGAACGCGGCGGCGGGCCCCAGCTTCACTGTCACGCTGGACGGGGTGCAAAAACAGATCACGCTCAATTCCGTTACCACGACCGGCGGCAAGGTGACCGCGCAGGATGCGCAAAAAGCGCTGGATACCGAGCTGAAAAAAGCTTTTGGCGACTATGTCGCCGCTTCGCTGACGGCGGACGGCAAGCTGACGCTCACGACCAGCTTTCCCGACAACGGCAAGGGCCACGAGCTGTATGTCACCGGCGTGGACGCCAAGGTTCTCGGCATCACCCCGGGTTCCACCACCGCGCTCAACACCGGCACCAAGCTCAAGGACATGGCGACGCTTGGGCTGACCGGCGACAAATATGAATTCACCATCAACGGCACGAACTTTTCCTTCACCGGCAACGACTCCGTCGGCACGGTGATGAATACCATCAATAACAGTGGCGCCGGGGTGCGCATGACGTACTCCGCTTTGACCGACAGCTTCCAGATGGAAGCCACCGCCACCGGCAAGGAGTACGGCATCAAGATCGAGCAGACGCAGGGCAACCTTTTAAGCGGCATGTTCGGCGACAGCGCGGTGCACGCCGCCGGAAGCCTTACCAGCCGCGAGCTGACCGTCGACCATGTGGACGGCACGGCGATGCAGGACGACTACTCCGCCAAGAGCGGCGCGAGCCTGAAATTCAGCGTGGACGGCGTGAACTACACCTTCACGCTGCCGCAGGTGAACGGCGAGGCCGTCACCTATTCCAAGGACGAGATCGCCGGGCAGTTTAACGCGTGGCTGGCAACCAATTTTCAGGACGATTCCGGCAACGCGCGTCTTACCTACGATAAGGACACCGGCGCGCTCAACGTGACGGACGACAGCGTGGTCAAGTTCGCAAAGACCTCGGTCGATACGTACAATTCCACCGCGCTGGCGGAGGCAAAAAAATCCGATCTTGGCCTTGTGATGGGTTTTACGTTGGAGGGTGCGTCCAACGTGGCGACAAAGGACAATCTGGCAGACGCGGTACAGCTCGCCGGGCTGACCATCACCCCGGAGCTGTCCGCCGCCTTTAAGGATGGGCGGCTGGTGCTCACCGGCACGGTGCCCCCGCTCGGCTCCTCGCAACTCACCGAACTGTTCGGCGCGTCGGCGGTAAACGGCGCGGGCGGCCTGATCGTGGGCGACGGCCAGCTGGCGGCGGACGCGGTTGCGCAAGGCAAGGATCTGGAAATGACCGTGAACGGCGTGGATACCACGCGTTCCAGCAACACCTTCACCATCGACGGCATCACGATGGAGGCCGTCAAGGAAGGCGCGGAAACCACGATCGGCACCAAGCGCGACACGGAGACCATCGTCGACGGCTTCAAATCCTTTGTGGAGGATTACAACAAGCTGGTGAAAAAGCTCACCGATCTGGTGGATGAAAAGCAAAGCTTCCGCGAATACGCGCCCCTGACGGACGAGCAGAAGGATAAGATGAGCGAGCGCCAGATCGAATTGTGGGAGGAAAAGGCCAAGGAAGGCCTGCTGCACCGCGATTCGGCTGTGGACAGCTTTCTCAGCCAGATGCGTCTGGCGCTGTATACCAAGCCCGCGGGCGCAAAGCTTGCCCTGTACGATATCGGCATCGAGACCACCAAGTGGGAGGACAAAGGCCAGCTCAAAATGGACGAGACCGCGCTGCGCAACGCGCTGGCTTCGGACCCCACGAGCGTGATGACGCTGTTCACCTCCAAGACCGACGGTCTGGGCGCCGTCCTGTCCGATATTATCAAGGACGCGGCCAACCCCAGCGCGGCGTCCCCCGGCACGCTGGTGCAGATCGCCGGCGTGAAGGGCTGGGCCAGCGAGACCAATAACAATTTGACCAATTCGATCAGCAGCATCGCTTCCCGCATCAAGGATCTACAGGCAAAGTACGAATCCGAGCGGGCGCGCTACTGGAACCAGTTCAACGCCATGGAAAGCGCGCTGGCCAATTTTAACTCGCAAAGCAACATGATCGCCCAGCAGTTCAGCTCCGGCTATTGAGACCGCGGAAGAGAGGGAAACGCAAAATGATGAAAAATACCTATCAGGCCTATCGCCAGCAGTCCATTATGACCATGACGACCGGCGATATGCTCACGACTCTATACGACGGCGCGCTCAAGGAGCTTGGCCTCGCGGAGCTGGCCTTTGAACGGCAGGATTGGCCCGAGGTCAACCGCGGCCTGCAAAAGGTGCAGCGCATCCTGAACCACCTGAAGAGCACGCTCAATTTCAAATATGATATTGCAAAAAATCTGGACGAGCTGTATACTTACTTTATCCACCTCACGGTTCAGGCGAATATCCATAAGGACCCCGCCGGGCTGAAAGAGGTAACAGGCTTTATCACCGAGCTGCGCGACGCCTATATTCAGGCCGACCGGCAGACACGGGCCAAGGAGGCCTGACAGAGAGGGGCGGAACCATGTTCTTTCAATCCGGCGCGTTCAAGGCCTTGGAAAACGGCACGGCCGTCACTTGGCAGCAGCAGCAGCTTCATTTGCAAAATCTGGCCAACCTCGAAACACCCGGCTATAAAACCAAAAGCATGGTGTTTGAAAAGGTGCTGGAGGATGCGCAGGGCGGCAAGGTCTATCAGGCCAGAACCGTTACGGAGGAAAACACCTCCATCCGGCCCGACGGCAACAACGTCGACGCGGATAAAGAAGGCGTCGAGCTTTATAAGGCTTACGCCCAGTACAGCATGCTGCTCGATAAGATGAAAAGCGAATTTACCAATTATAACGCCGTGATCAACAACGGCATGAAGTAAGGAGGCGGTTCCCGTGGGTTTTTTAGGTTCAATGGATATCGTGGGCTCCGCCCTTACCGCCGAACGGTACCGCACCGATGTGATCGCGCAGAATTTAGCCAACTATAAAACCACCGTGACCGAGGACGGCGAACCCTACCGCCGCAAGCAGGTGGTGCTGGAGGAACGCCCCATGACCTTTGGGGACGCGCTGGAAACGGCGGGGCAGGCCTACCGCGCCACGGCCGGAACCTCGGGCGGCGTGCGCGTGGCCGAGGTCGTCGAGAGCGACCGGGATTTCCGGCTGGTGTACGATCCGAGCCACCCGCAAGCCGACGCAAACGGCTATGTCAGCTATCCCAACGTGGATACCACGGAGGAAATGATCGATCTGATGGCGGCCAGCAACGCCTACGATACCAACCTGACGGCGCTCGGCGTCATCAAGGCGATGGTGAATAAAACGCTGGAGCTGAGCAAATGAGTATGGAGTGGCCCATGGACGCGGAATATTTTGCCCAGCACATCCAGTGCTCCCGCAAGGATAAAGAGGAATGCCTGCGCATCATCCCGGCGCTCGCCACGGTGGCGTTCTCCGCGCAGGGCGGCGTAAAAACGCTCGAAGAGCTGATGGACGGCCCGTGGTCGCAGCAGGCGACGCCCTTTCTCAAAAAAGCGGTTCAGCTTTATATGGATGTGAAAAACGTCGAGCAGATCCGCCGCATCCTCTACCAAACCATTTTGGCTTCCGGCTATGCGGGGCCTCAGTTTTTGGAGGCCGTGCTCATCACCGAGGTGATGGCCGCGCTGTTTCTGCGCGAAGCCGATCCCGGCTTTATTTTCGGCTATCTCGCGCCTTCGTTTTTCGGTATCGAATACGAGGATATGGTGACTGATTGCTATCAAGCGTTTCGCCGCGAGTGGTTTGCCGCCAGAGAAGGCGGCGCGCCGCAGCAGGCGTGAACCGATGGCGCGGGCGCGGAACAAGTAAAAAGGTAAAAAACAAAGGCAGCTTCGGCTGCCTTTGTTTTTTACCTTTTAGTGGTATTTTTTACCTCGGCATGTAAAAATTTCGGCATAGTCTACAAAAACATCGACACGTTTCAACAGTTTCTCTTTACAAAATGTTGAAATAAGCTTATACTTATTGAAGATACATAAAAATATCGCCTTCATTGCAAAAGTGAACGAGTGTAACCACTATAACAAAAAAGCTTTTTTTGTGTAAAACAGTGGTTTCATGCAATGGCGGCCCATTTTTTTGAGTTTTGGAAAGCGAGGCGGCCAGAATGGTATTTATTCCGATCACCCCGATGGATCCGATCAAAACAGCGGCAAAGCCGGAAACCGTTCGGCAGCAGACGCAGATTCCCTTTGAAAACGTACTGGAAGACGCGGTGACCGCGCTGCAGCAGGCGCAGGCCACGGCCGAGGGGGACGCTTATCGTTTGGCGATCGGGGATGTGGACGATTTGGCGCAGGTACAGGTCAACATGCTCAAGGCGGAAAGTATGGTTCAAACCACTGTGCAGTTGACGACACGGATCGTGAACGCCTACAAGGAGATCATGCAAATGCAGGTGTGACCAAAACCGGGGGGAAACGCGTTTTGGTCTAACGATTCATAGGGGTGAGTGAAGTGGCTGCGAAGGAACACGGGAATACCGTAAAGGATTCCGTGATAAATATTAAAAATTACATTATCGCACTCCCCAAGAAACGAAAAATTTTTTGGGGAGCTTTTATCGTTGCGCTTTTGGTGTTCGCCGTGATCGTAACGGTCGCGCTGAACAGCAAAAAGAGCGACTATCGCGTGCTCTATTCCGGTCTGGAAACCGCCGAGGCTTCCTCTGTTTACAGCCGCCTGCAGGAGATGGGCGCGCAGCCGCAGATGGACGGTAACGGCGATATTTTGGTGCGCGCGGAATTGTACGACAAAAGCCTGCTGCAGCTTGCGAGCGAGGGCCTGCCCAAAAGCGGCCTTGCCTACGATGTGTTCGACAGCCATTCCGGCTTGACCACGACCGAGGCGCAGATGGATCAGTACAAGCTGTATCAGCTGCAGGACCGCATTCAGGATACGCTGAAAAAGATCGACGGCGTGAGCGGGGCCGCGGTGACCATCACCCCCGCGCGGGAAAGCGACTATATTTGGCAGCAGGCCGCGGAGGACAGCAAAGCCACGGCCAGCGTGCTGCTCACCCTGAAAAGCGGGGTGGAGCTGTCGCCCGCGCAGGTGCAGACTGTAAAAAATCTGGTTTCGGCCAGCATCTATAAGCTCGCCTCCGCCGATGTCGAGGTGGCGGACGCCGCCACCTTGAAGGAGCTCACCGGAACGGACGAGGAGCAGAGCGGCTACTCCGCCGGCAAAAATCTGGAGCTGGAGCAGATGGTGCAGCAGCATATCGAGGATAATATCGTGCGCCTGCTCACGCCTATCTACGGCAAGGACGGCGTGGTGGCCGTGGCCAAGATCACCCTTGATTTTGACGCCATGATGACCGAAAAGTACGATATGAGCGGCGTGCCCGACAAAAACGGCAAGCCGACGAATAACGGCTATGTGACGCACAGCAGTCAGGCGGGCGCGGTGAACGGCGAGGTATCGCTCTCCAAGGGCATCGCGGGCGAGGAAAACAACACCGATATCCCGGGCTATGTCTATGCCGACCCGGGCGCGGACGGCGGGGGCACCCGCTTCAGCCGCGACGTGACGATCGATTACAACTATATCAAGACCCAGATCGAGAAGGGCAACGCCGTGATCAGCCGCGCGACCATCGCCGTCATGGTGGACGATCCGACGCTCAACAACGTGCGCCGGCAGGAGCTGATCGATAACATTTCCAAGGGCGCGGATATCCCGCCCGCCCTGATCAGCGTGGGCACCTTCCGCACCGCTGCGGCGGATGCGCCGGGCACGCCCGCGGAGGATGAAAACCAAGCGCTGACCTTAACCGGAATTCCGTGGTGGGTCTGGGCGATCGTGGGCGGCGTGATCCTGCTTATCGTCATTTTGGTAACGGTCCTTTTGCTCGTCCGGCGCAAAAGGCGGCGGCAGGAGGACGCGCTGCTGGAAGCGGAGCTGGAAGCCGAACGGCGGCTGGCGGAGGAGACCGCCCAGCGGCAGCCCGCCCCCGAAGTTGTCAGCGAGGACAGCGGCAGCGAGATCATCAACGAGGTCCGCAATTTCGCAAAAACCAACCCGGAGATCACCGCGGAGCTGCTTCGCACTTGGTTAAAGGAGGCGGATGAATCGTGAGTGAGGAAACGATACAGGCCGCCGTGCCGGAGGAAAGCGGCAAAAAGGGCCTTTCCCCCGTGACCAAGGCGGCGGCGGTCGTCGTGGCGATGGGCGCGGAATCGGCTTCGTCCGTTTATAAATACCTGCGCGAGGATGAGATCGAAGCCATCTCGCTCGAGGTAGCGCGGCTTAAGCACCTGCCCACGGCGGAGCTGGAAGCCGTTATGGAGGATTTTTACGGCCTCTGCGTCACGCAAAAGGTCATTTCCGAGGGCGGCGTGGATTACGCGCGCAATATTTTGGAAAAAGCCTTCGGCACGCAGCGCGCCGGGTCCTATATGGAGCGCATCCGGCAGGCCATGCAAAAGCATCCCTTTGAATTTGTGCGTAAATCCAGTTACCGGGGCCTCATGATGATGCTGCAAAACGAGCACCCGCAGACCATTGCGCTCATCCTGTCCTACGCCCGGTCGGAGCAGGCCTCGCAGGTGGTTTCCGCGCTTCCGCGCGAGGTGCAGCTCGATGTGATCCAGCGTATCGCGAGGCTGGAAAGCGTGTCGCCCGAAATTGTTCATATTGTGGAAAAGGTGCTGGAAAAGCGCTTCTCGGGCATTGCGTCCGACAATCTGGCCGAGATCGGCGGCGTCAACTACGTGGCCGATATCATGAACCACACCGACCGGACAACGGAAAAACGCATTTTCGACGAACTGGGCCAGAAGGATCCCGAGCTTTCCGAAAATATCCGCAAGCTCATGTTCGTGTTCGAGGATATCGTCAAGCTGGACGACATGGATATCCAGCGCTTCCTGCGCGAGGTCGACAGTCAGGATCTGGCGATCGCCATCAAGGGCTCCAACGAAGAGGTCAAGAGCATCCTGCTGAGCAATATGTCCAAGCGCGCGCAGGAAAATATCCTGACCGATATCGAATACTTGCACAACATCCGTATGCGGGACGTGGAGGAAGCGCAGCAGCGCATCGTAAACATCATCCGTTCTCTGGAGGAGAGCGGCGAGATCACCATTTCCAGAGGAGGGGATGAGATCATTGCCTGATATCCTGAAACAGGCGGCCTTCCGGGAGTGGGAGGATGCGGTGTGCATCCCGGATATCGACCTTTCCCCGCCGCCCGAACCCGAACCGCCGGAACCGGAAGAAATACCGCCCGAACCGCCCACCCCACCCACGCGGGAGGAAATGGCCGTTCTTTTTGCAGAGGAACTGGAAAAGGTCAAGGCCGAGGCGGCCGAGCGCGCCTACGCGGACGCGATCCATCAAAAGCGCGGCGAGCTGCGCGAGGCGCTGGATCGTGTGGACGCACTGCTGATCGAGCTGCAAGAGCAGCAGGATCAATATATGGAACAGTACGCCAGAGAGCTGAAATATCTGGCGGTGGACATCGCCGAAAAGGTGATGCTGCAAAAGCTCGCGGAGGACGATCTGGCGCTCGCGCCGCTGGTGTTAAAGACGGTCTCCTCCGTCAAGCACTCCCGCTGGCTGACCGTGGACGTGTCCGAGCGGCTGGTCGGTCTGGTGGGTTACTTAAATGAAGAACTGAAAAAACCGGAATACCGCGGCACCGCGGAGGTCGCCCCCACGCCCAGCCCGGACGACACCTGCCGTGTGAATACAGACGAAGGCACGCTGGTGGCCACGCTGTCCGTGCAGACGGGGCACCTGCGCGAGGCCTTTGCCGATATGGACGCCGGTACGGGAGAGACGCGCAATGAAGCACCATGATTTGGATATGAGCCGTTTCCGCCGTATGGTGCATTTGAGCGATCTTTTGGATCACGAAGGGCGCATCAGCAAGATCGCCGGTATGACGCTGGAAGCCACAGGCCTTGCCTGCAGCATCGGCGATATCTGTACCATCCGAAGCGACCGGGAGGATAAAACGCTGGTCTCCGAGGTCGTCGGGATCGCGGAAAACCGGGTCTATCTGATGCCTTATCAGGAAACGGACGGGATCGGCTTCGGCTGTCCCGTGCGCAATACGGGCCGCAAGCTGACCGTTCGGGTCAGCGACGAGCTGATCGGCCGCACCGTGGACGCGCTGGGCGTGCCCATTGACGGCGGCGGGCCGGTCACAGGCGGCGACACCATCTCGATCGGCGGCACGCCCGCCAACCCGATGGAACGCCCGCCCATCAGCGAACCCATGGAGATGGGGGTCAAGTCGATCGACGGCCTGCTCACCATCGGCAAGGGACAGCGTATGGGCATCTTCGCGGGCAGCGGCGTGGGCAAGTCCACGCTGATGGGCATGATCGCGCGCAACGTCAAGGCGGATATCAACGTGATCGCGCTCGTGGGCGAACGCGGGCGCGAGGTCGTCGAATTCATGAACCGGGATCTAGGGCCCGAAGGGCTGGCCCGTTCGGTGCTGGTGGTGGCGACCTCCGACCAGCCGGCGATGATGCGCTTCAAATGCGCGATGACCGCCACCTCGATCGCGGAATATTTCCAGCGCCGGGGGCGGCATGTGCTGCTGATGATGGATTCGCTCACGCGCTTTGCCATGGCCCAGCGCGAGATCGGGCTGGCCACCGGCGAAGCGCCCGTGGCCAGAGGCTATACCCCTTCGATCTATTCCGCCCTGCCCAAGCTGCTCGAGCGCTCCGGTAATTTTGAGACCGGATCGATCACCGGCATTTACACCGTGTTGGTCGAGGGCGACGATACCAACGAACCCATTTCCGATACCGTGCGCGGCATTATCGACGGGCATATCATCCTGTCGCGCCGCCTCGCGGCGAAAAACCACTATCCCGCCATCGACGTGCTGGGCAGCGTCAGCCGTTTGATGAACGAGATCGCCTCGCCCGAACATGTGCAAACGGCGGGACAGATTCGCAACATGATGTCGATCTACCGCGATAACGAGGATCTGATCTCCATTGGCGCGTATAAAAGCGGCACCAACCCCGAGCTGGACACCGCCGTGGCCCATATGGGACGCATCAACGGGTTCCTGACGCAGCGGGTCGAGGAAAAGATCGATTTTGAACAGACCATGCAGCTGTTGGAGGAAGTCATTCGATGAAAAACTTCAAATTCAGTCTGGAGCGGATGCGCTCCTATAAAAACCAGCTGCTCGACCGGGAGAAGGACGCGCTGGCCCGCTGCCGGGCACGGGAGCGGGAGATCGAAGCGCAAATGCGCGCCCTATCCGGCGAGCTGCAGCAAAAATCGCACGAGCTGGCCGAGCGCCAGCGCCAAGGCATGGATTCGGGCGAACTGATGGTCTACCGCTTGTATCTGGAAAACGGCCGCCGCAGCGGGGAACAGCTCCGGCAGGCGCTCGAAGCGGCCCGGCAGGCGTCGGAAGCACAGTTGCAGGTCGTGGTGGCCGCCTCGCAGGAGGTCACCTCGCTGGACAAGCTGGAGGACCGCCAGCGGGAGGAATACCGCTTAGAAGAAGGCAAGGAACGCGAAAAGATTCTTTCTGAATTTGTATCCTCACAGGTGATCCGCAGCAGAAGCGTATAAACGCGTCGCGCGGATACGCCCATTCTTTCGTTCGATTCGCGCGCACGGCACTTGGCCGCGCCGCGCGATCGATATAGATATCTTCAGGGAAAGGAGGTGAGAAAGAGATGGAACAAGTGAATTTGCGAAGCGAAGCCAGACTGAACGCGGGGCTGGAACAGCTGCGGCGCGGTCTGGGCACAGAGCCGGCGGGCGATCCGTTCATGGCGATCTTCCAAAGCATGATGGAGCAAATGACCGAAAACGGCGGCGAAGGGCTGCTGCAGGACGGCGACCCGGAGCAACTGGAAGGCGCGATGGCCGAACTGCTGGCCGCGATGGGCACGGCGGACGGCGGCGACGCCGAGCAGCAAGCGCGCGCGATGATGAGCGAGCTTGCCGGTATGGCGCTGATACAGCCCGTGATGCGGCCCGATCAGCCCGGCGCGGTGGTGCAGGCGGCAGGCGTATCCGGCGTATCGGACGCGGCGGCGCGGCGCGAAGGCGCGGCCACACAGCCTTTCGCGGAATCCGGCGCGGCGCAGACAGAGCAAGCGGCGGCGGGCGACGAGCAGGTACGGGTGCTCGAGACCTCTTACGTCGAGCAGCCGTCGGGTCGGCAAACCGACAGCGCGGCGCAGGATTATCAGGCGGAAGGCCGGTTCCGCAGCGCGGTGCAGGCGGCCAAGCGGCAGTTGGAGCAGCCCACGGCGGAAAACAGCGCGGCAGGGCGGCAGGATTTGGCGGCGACCGAAGGGGCCAAACACACAGACTTTACCGAAACCCTCCGGGAAAACCGGGAGACCGGCGAAGCGCCTCCGCTATCCCGGCAGCTGGACGAGGGCCTGTCTCGCGAGATGGCGCTTGGGCGAAAGGAATTCAGCATGAAGCTGAAGCCGGAATCGCTGGGCGAGATCACGGTCAAGCTCACGGAAGCGGAAGGGAAAACCACCCTGTCCATCCTAACGGCAAGCACGGGCACGGCCAAGGCGATCAATCACGAGCTGGCGGCGCTGCGGGAAGCCATGCGTCCCATGGGCGTAGAGGTGCAGCAGGCGGTGCCAAAGGCGGCGGAAAATGCCGGCGCGCAGGCGCAAAGCCAGCAGTTCGACATGGCGCGCCAATTCGCGCAGCAGTTTGGCGGCCAGCGGCAAAGCTTCCACGGGCAAAACCAAAACGTATTCTACGGCGAAAAAGCGGCGCGGGACGATCCCATGCAGCTGTTTTCAGCCCCGGCCCTGATCCGGGCGGGACTGGATACCTACATTTAAAGAGAGGAGGATGGATATGGGCGTTGGCAATGTATCGGGTCAGGAACGGGCCATGGGCAAATCAAGCGGCGTTTATGACGCGGTGTTTACCGATAAGACCGATAATTCGACCATGGATCAGTCCGATTTTCTCAAGCTGATCGTGGCGCAGATGCAAAATCAGGATTTTATGAACCCGATGGACAACAACCAGATGGTCGAACAGATGGTGCAGTTCTCCAACATGCAGCAGATGCAGGAGATGGCAGGCTATGCCCGCAGCAACTACGCCATGAGCCTTGTGGGCAAAACGGTGACCGCCTCCCGCTTTAAGGTGAACGGCGAACTGGACACCACCACGGGCCCCGTGCAGCGGATTTCACTGGTGGACGACGAATATGTCGTCTATGTGGGCGGTAAAAAGTATAGCATGAACCAGATCATGGATGTGTCGAACGGCGTATCGTCCGGCGTCAGTCTGGTCACCCCCACCAACTATTCTGTAAAAACCGAGGATGTGGACAGTTCATCGGCCACCGTCAAGTGGGAAGTGCCCACGGAGGACGAAGCGTCCGCTGCCGGCCTGCGTTACACCGTCTATTACGGCAAGGAAGGCCCGTTTGACACCGTCGAGGCAGTCGAAGCTGGCACCATGGCGGGCCCCAAGGAGCAAAAGGCAGTCACCAGCCAATCGATCGACGGGCTCGAAGCGGAGACCGGCTACTATATCAACGTGGTCGTGACCGATCAAAACGGTGAGAAATCGGTCTACAAGCCGGTGACCATCAAGACCAAGCGGCAGGATTGACGCGGAAGGAGGAGATCGCATGGATGAGATCAAATTTTATCGCCCGATCATAACGGGAACGCCGATCCTACCCGGCGGACAGGCCCCCGGCCGGACTGCGGAGCAGCAGGAATCGGGAGAGTCCTTCCAAAACGTACTCAAGCGTCAGCTGCAGGAGACAAGCGGCGTGGCGTTTTCCAAGCATGCCGTCAAGCGCACCATCGATCACCAGATCGAGCTGGACGAGGACAGCCTCAACCGTTTGGGCGAGGGCGTCAAGCTGGCGGAGGAAAAGAACCTAGAGGATACCCTGATCCTAGTGGACCGGACCGCCTTTCTCGTCAATGTAAAAAACCGCACCGTGATCACCACGGTGGACAGCAGCGACATGAAGGGCAATGTATTTACCAACATCGATGGAACCGTAATTGTTTAAGCCGGACCTTTTGAGGAGGCTATTTTCGCGCCCCGACTGACTGACGGGCGCGGCGGTTCCCGGAAAAGGAGTTTCAAATGAACAGAGCCATGTTTTCAGGCGTGGCGGGCATGAAAGCCCACCAGACCAAAATGGACGTAATCGGCAATAACATTGCCAACGTCAATACATACGGTTATAAATCCCAGCGCGCCGTGTTCAGCGATATTTATTATCAGACCCTCAGGGGCGCGTCCTCCGGCAGCTCGAGCCGCGGCGGCGTCAACCCTTCCAGCGTGGGCTACGGCTCGACGCTGAACGCCGTTCAAACGCAGATGACCCAGTCCAGCATGCAGAACACCGGTTTCGGCATGGACGTGGCCATCACCGGCGAAGGCTTTTTGCAGGTCATGGACCCGGACGGCAACATTTTCTACACCAAGGCCGGTATGCTCGACTATGATTCCAACGGCTACCTGACCGATATCAACGGCAACTTCGTTCTCGGCGCGACCAATGTGGACGGCAAGCCCGGCACCAAGAAGATCAAGCTCGATAATATCGGCTCGGTCAACTCCAAGCAGCCGGAGGATACGCAGGAGATCAACGGCGTCAAGTACACCGTCAAGTCCTCGAACGCGTCCAAGTACGGCAACGTGTCCTTCACCCTCGGCGCCAGCGAATCGCTGCCCGCGGGCCAGCGCGCGCACGCCACCATTTCGCCCAACGGCGCGGTGACCGTGCAGCTCAACGCCTTCGAGTCCTTCACCTCGATGGCGGACCTGAACAGCGCGGTCAACGCGGCCATCGTGGAGGCGAACGGCGGCAAGCAGCTTGCGGCAGGCAGCTTTACCATTTCGGCGGATAAAAACCTGTTCGGCACCAGCTCGACCAACGGCACCTTTACCGGCAACGCCTTCAAGCAGGCGGCTACATTGACCGCGGGCAGCAGCTTCTTCCAAGGCCTTTCAATCAAGGATATCAATATCCCGCAGGGCATTGGAGATGCCCAGTATAATTTTGAAGTGACCTATAACGCGGCGGATTCCAACCCCTATACAATCAAGGCGACCTTTGGCGGCATGACGTATGAGGGAAAATTCAAGCCCAGCGATACCGGCATCACCATGAAGCCCGCCTCGGGCGACGGCTCGATCAGCCTGTCGGTGACCGACGCCGCCAAGTTCCGGGACGCGCTCAGCCCGTTCAACGCCAATCCGGCGCAAACATTGATCAAACAGGCGGACGGCACACCGCCCAAGTTCTTTATGGGCGGCGCGAGCATCAGCGTAAGCAACAACTTCGCTGGACAGGGCGCGCTGACCTTTGAATGCACCAATATCAGTGCGGATGGTAAGATTGATGTTACCGCCAAAACCGCCAGCGGTAAAACCTACAAATGCACCGGCGCGTCGTTTGGCAGCACCGTAACGCTGTCCACCGGCAGCGACGCGGACGGCACCATTTCGCTCTCCATCCCCAGCAAGGATACCATGCTGAAAAACTTTGGCGTGGCCGAAGCTGGTTTGAATACGGCCATCCAGAACAGCCTTGGGCATCACAACTACAGCGCGGTGCCCGCGCAGGACGCCGTTACCGAAGCGCGCACGGGCGCGGAGATTGCCGGAGGCACCTTTGATGTGACCGGCGGCAAGGTGACCGGCACGGGCGCGAACAACCTGTTCGGCGGCCTGATGACGTTCCAGAAGAGCAGCAACGACTTTTCCGGCGAGGGCACCGTGAACAACGTCACCGCCACCTTTACCGATAACGGAACGGACGCTCCGTTCTGGACGGTCGCCATGAGCCTTGGCGGCAAGACCTATGAAGCGAAGATCGATGAAAACACCACCGCGGCCTCGATTCTGATGAAGAGCAGCAGCGGCGACTATCTCCAATTCACCAACCCCGGCTATGACGCGCTGGGCGAACTGAGCAAGACCCAAAACGGCGCGGACGCCGCCGACGGCTCCAAGGCCGAAGGCCTGACCGGCGGACAAGAGCTCGACATCACGGCCGCCGAGCCGTCGCGCGATCTCGGCCTCGGCACCACGAGCTTCGCGCTGGTGGGCGGCACCGAGGGCGGCTCGATCTCGCTCGACCAGCTTGCCAGCATTTCGATCGGCTCGGACGGCATCATCACCGTCAACCACGCCGAAAAGGGCACGGTGGCCGCGGGCAAAATTTCGCTCGCCACCTTCTCGAACCCGGCCGGCTTGCAGCTGGTGGGCAATAACTACTACACCACGACCGCGAACTCCGGCGACGCCAAGCTGGCCGATCCGGGCAGCAGCGGCACCGGCGCGCTCAAGAGCAGCGCTCTGGAAATGAGCAATGTCGACCTTTCCTCCGAATTTGCCGACATGATCACCACCCAGCGCGGCTTCCAAGCAAATTCCCGTGTCATCACGGTAAGCGACACCATGCTGGAGGAGCTCATTAACCTCAAGCGGTAATATCGCGCGCAAAACGCGCATCCGCGCCCGCCCGGCGGGGGCAGACCCGCCGGACGCGGGATCGGAAAGGAGCCCTGAACATGATTACGTTAACAAAACTGAACGGCGTGCCTTTCGTCCTAAACGACGATCTGATCGAGACCATAGAGCGAACGCCCGATACCACGATCCATCTGACGAACGGCCACTTGCTGATCGTGCGGGAAACGCTCGAGGAGGTCGTGGACGAGGTGGTCGCGTTCCGCAAAAGACTGCGGGCCGGCCTGCCCGGCAGGGTAGAAAATGGGGAAGGCAGGAGCTGAGACCGTGAGAAAGAAATCTGACTTGATGTCCATTTTTGGCCTGATTTTGGCCGTTTGCGTCATGGTGATCGGTATCATGCTGGTGCAGACCGATGAGGGCTTCCATATGGAACCGCTCCGCTTAAAGATGTTCCGCGATCTGCCCAGCGTTTTCATTGTTTTGGGCGGCACGCTGGGCGTGCTGATGATCTCCTTTCCGCTTTCTCAGCTCACGAAGATCCCCAAGCATCTGAGCATCATTTTCCATCCGACCCAGTACGATCCCCAGCAGTACATCGAAACGCTGGTCGAGTGCGCGAAAAAAGCCCGCATCAACGGCCTGCTCGCGCTGGAGGAAGAGCTGGACGGCATGGAGGACACCTTTTTGCGCGCCAGCCTTTTAATGGTCGTCGACTCGGTCGACCCGGAAAAGGTCAAGGCGCAGCTCGCCGCATGGATGGACAATATGGAGGAGCGCCACGCCTCGGAGCGCACCTTTTATGAAAAGGGTGCGGCCTACGCGCCCGCCTTCGGTATGATCGGCACGCTGATCGGCCTGATCAACATGATGGACAAGCTGCAGGAAGTCGAGTCCGTCGGCCCGAACATGGCCGTCGCGCTGGTCACCACGTTCTACGGCAGCATCCTGTCCAACGTGGTCTTTATGCCGATCGCCAATAAGCTGCGCGTCCGCCATGAGGAGGAGTACCTCTGCAAGCTCATCATCTGCGAGGGCGTGGAGGCGATCCAAGCCGGTGAGAACCCGAAGTTTATCGAGGAACGCCTGACCAACATCCTGCCCGTGTACCGCCAGCAAAAGCTGGACGAGCAGGGCGAGGAGGCTGGCTCCGGCAGATCCCGCAAGACGCGGGGCTAAGCCCAACTGGGGCGGAAAGGGGGCGTCAGGCGCCATGAGAAACAGAAAGCGACTGGGCGATGAAACGGATACCGGCACCTGGCTGAACACCTATGCCGATATGGTGACGCTGCTGCTTACCTTTTTTGCCGTTATGCTCAGCTTTTCCTCGGTCAATGAGGAGAAGTTCAACGCTTTTGTCGAATCCCTGCAAGCGCGCTACCCGGATGTCACCGTGAGCGATTCCGGCCCGGGCAATCAGGGCCTTGGCGGCACGGGAGAACCCGGCATGGGCGGCTCGGGCGACAATTTAGGCTCCATTCAGGATCTGAACGAGCTGTATTACAGCCTAGACAGCTTTGTCAACGAGTCCGCCATGCAGGACGATGTGCAGCTGGTCAAGAGCGACGATGTGCTTTACATCCGTTTTAACAACAGCATGCTGTTCCAGCCGGACAGCGCAAAGCTGCTGCCCGGCAGCGAGCCGGTGCTGGAAAAGGTGGCGGGCGCGCTGAAGCAGTGCGAAAGCCAGATCCAGCACATCAACATCTGCGGTTATACCGCGTCGACGGGCGACCCGAACTACGGCGTGTCCAGCTGGATGCTGTCCGGCGAGCGGGCCGCCGCCGTGGCCGATTATCTGGATGGGAAGCAGGGCTTTCCCGAGGATAAGATGATTGTGATGGGCTACGGCAACACCAACCCTGTTAAGGACAACGGCACCGCCGAAGGGCGGCAGGCAAACCGCCGCGTCGAGCTGGTGATTATCGGCAACAGTCTGGACAACGCGGAACTGAAAAGCTTTTACGACAGCGGCTACTACCCCACCTACGGCGGGGCGGAGGATCTGCTGAACCCCGGCGCCCCCTCTGGCGGCCGGGCGGGAGACGTGGAAAAGAACGTTTCCCCCTATGACGACTGAGGCGCGCCACGGAAGAAAGGGGTTATAAGCCGAATGGAAGACATGGAGACCCGGCAGGGGGACGCCGCCCAGAGCTGGGCGGGCCGGCTGGAACGGGTAGAGGTAAAAAAACCGGCTGAAATCAAGGCATATGACTTTTCTTCACCGAAAAAGTTCACCAAGGATCAGCTCAATTCGCTGACCAGCCTATATGAGCATTTCTGCCGCATGATCTCCTCGTACTTCACCAACGTGCTGCGCACCATGTGCGAGGTAGGCGTGGCGAAGATCGAGGAGCAGCGGTATACCGAATTTGGAAACTCCCTATCGGATACCGCGCTGGTCGGTGTGATCGATTTTAAGCCGCTGGACGCCCGGTATGAGGAAAGCAACCTGCTGCTCGATATGTCCACCGCGTTCGGCTATTTGTTGGTCGAGCGCCTGATGGGCGGCTCGGAAGCGCCGTGGGTACCGGCGCGGACCTATACCGAGGTTGAGCTCGCGCTGCTGCGGTATGCGATGGAGCATTTATCCGACTACCTGCGCGAGGCGTGGGGCAGCTACCTAGAGGTAGAGACCGCGCTGCGCAGCGTGGAGACAAACGGCAGGCTGCTGCAGGCTTACTCCCCGCAGGATGTGGTGGTGAGCGTCACCCTAAGCTTGGAGGGCGAGGGCTTCGGCGGCACCATCCGCATCTGTATGCTGGCGGAAAATCTAGAAAAGCTGATCCACAGCTTTGCACAGCGGTACACCCGGGCGGTCAAGCACCCGGACCCGCAGCTTGAAATTCAGAAAAAAGACCTGATGATGGACTACTTAAAGCGTTCCGACCTAGAGCTCTGCGCCATTTTGGATCAGTGCGAAATGAATCTTGGAGACATCCTCCGCATTCAGGTGGGCGACGTGATCACGCTGAACAAACGAATCAGCGATAACATATGCGTCACCGTGGAGGGCGTACCCTGGTACCATGGGCGACTGGGGGAGACCGACAGGAAAAAGGCGGTCAAAATCGTGGATGTAGCAGAGAATTAAAGTGAGGGATACCATGATGGGCAGTGTAGAGCAGAATAAGGGCGGCATGCACCTTGACGATAAGGCGCTTCTCGCCGTGAGGGACGGCCTTGGCGGCGCGCTGGCTTCGGCGGGGTCGGCCCTGTCCGGCATGCTGAACCGGCAGGTGAGCCTGCGAGAGGAAGGCGTGGAGCAGGGCGTTTTCGGCGCGCTCCGGGTACCGGAGCTGGGCGAAAGCCTTGCGTTTCAGGTAACCGCCGGGGACGACGCGGAACAGAAGGGCCTTGTGCTGCTTCCGCAGGACGACATGCGGCAGGTGCTGGGCATCCTGATGGGCGGCGATCCCGCCGCCATGGAGGGCATGCCCTTTGACGAAATGAACATGTCCGCGGCCATGGAGGTGGTCGGTCAGGCGCTGGACGCCGCGGCCGGTGCGCTGGCCGCGCATATGGGGCGGCCGGTGCGCTTTGCCGTGGAGCAGGGCGTGGCGGTCGATTCTCCGGCGGAATTCGCGGCGCTGTTGCCCGCGGGGCGGCCGCTTCTGTCGCTGACCGGCGTGCAGAGCATCCGGGACGTGCTGGAAGGGCGGCTGTGCTGCCTGATCCCGGCGGAGCTGGGCCTCGCGCTGGCGGACAGCCATAGCGAGCCCGCGCCGGAAATGCCCGCGCCGTCCGCGCCGGCCCCCGCGCCCGCGCCGGCGGAGCAGAATCTCGCGCCCGTGCAGGCCGCGCCCCCGGCGGCGCAGACAGCGCCCGAGCTGGACGTGCGCCGTCCCCGGTTCCCTCAATTCACCGACCAAAGCAGCGCGGTGCAGGCGCTGACCAGCGTGAACGCCAGCCTGCTGATGAACGTGCCGCTCGATGTGTCCATCGTCATCGGCAAGACCAAACGGCGCATCCGCGATATTCTGGAATTTGGCCCGGGCACCGTCATCGATCTGGACAAGCAGACCGGCGCGCCCGCCGAGATCGTCGTAAACGGCCAGCTGTTGGCCTATGGCGATGTGATCGTGATCGGCGACAACTACGGCGTGCGCATCACCGAGATCGTGGGCACCAAGGATTTGCTCGATTCGCTGAATATGTCGAGGTGATAGGGCGGTGAACTGGGAGCAAGGGAAGGCCATTCTGGCCATGGGCGGCACGCTGGCGCTGATGCTGCTCACGCTGCTCGGCGCTTGGTGGGTCTCGCGTTTGGTGGGCCGCGCCGGACAACTGAAAATGCCCGGCGGCAGCCGGGTCACGGTGCTGGAACGCACCCCCGTGGGCCGGGACAGCTCGCTCGCCGTGGTGCGGGCGGGCGACCGCGTCCTGCTTTTGGGCGTTACCCCGCACCAGATCCAGAAGCTGGACGAGCTTGACCCCGCGCTGTACCCGGAAGGGGAGGCGGCACGCACGCCGCCGGATTTTATGGATTGCCTGAAAAAGGCCGTGCGGGAAAAACGGGGAAAACAAAACGGGGAGGACGGGCCGCGCCAATGACATGGAACACGCAAATTCAGCCGGGCGACGAAGCGCCCCGGCGCATGCTCGCCCTGAAACGGCTGCTGCCGGTTTCGGCCGCCGCGGCCGCCGCGTTCACGGCCCCCGCGGCAGCGGCCTCACTAGAGATCAACACCAGCGGCGCGGGCGGCGCGGATACCATGCAGCTTTTGTTTCTGTTCGCGGTCATCGCGCTCGCGCCTACGCTGCTGCTCATGATGACCAGCTTCACCCGCATCGTCATCGTGTTTTCGCTGCTGCGCAACGCCATCGGCTTACAGCAAACGCCGCCCAATCAGGTGCTGATCGGCTTGGCGCTGGCGCTGTCGCTTTTCATCATGTCGCCCGTTCTGGGCGAGATTAACGAAGCCGCGATCGAGCCGCTAAACCGGGGCGAGATCACCCAGCAGCAGGCGCTCGCCAATATGCAGCAGCCGATCAAGGTGTTCATGCTCAAGCAGACCCGCTCGGCTGATCTGAACCTGTTCTGCTCGCTCGACGGGCAGGAGGAATTGGACGTATCAACCCCCGAAAACCTGACCGAGCTGCCGCTGCACGTGGTCGTGCCTTCATTCGTGACGAGCGAGCTCAAGCGGGCGTTTACCATGGGTTTTCTGTTATACCTGCCCTTCCTCGTGATCGATATGGTGGTATCCTCCACCTTGATGAGCATGGGCATGGTGATGCTGCCGCCCTCCATGATCTCGCTGCCCTTTAAGCTGATGCTTTTTGTGGTGGTAAACGGTTGGAGCCGCGTCATGGAGATGCTGGTGAGCAGCTTCTATTAGCGTATTTGATTCTTAAACGAGGGGAGGTGGCCGCATGGCCCAGCAGGATGTGCTGGTGGTATTTGGAGAAACAATCGGGCTGATCTTAAAGCTTTCCGCGCCGCTGCTGATCGTCAGCATGGCCGTCGGCCTTCTGATCTCCGTTTTTCAAGCGGCCACGCAGATTCACGAGCAAACCATCACCTTTGTGCCCAAGATTCTGCTCACGGCGCTGCTCCTTCTGGTGCTGGGTTCGTGGATGCTCACCTCGCTCAGCGATTTTTTTGAATCCCTTATGACCCTGATGGCGGGGCTGTGAGTATGAGCTGGGAGATCACATACGGCGCGTTTTCGGCCGTGCTGCTGGCTTTTTGCCGCATGGGCGGCGCGCTGTTCTTCAACCCCGTGCTGTCCCGCCGCAGCGTGCCCGCCGGCATCCGGGCAGGGCTTGCGCTCGGTCTGGCAATCATCGTCGCCCCTCTTAAAGGGGGCGGAATGCCGCAGGAGCCTGCGGCATTCCGGCTGATCATGCTCTCGGCGCAGGAACTCATGATCGGGGTCGCCTGCGGCATTGTTTTGCAGTTCTTTTTCTATCTGCTTTTTTTCGCGGGCGATGTGATCGACACCGGCTTCGGCCTGTCCATGGCCAAGGTGTTCGACCCGGGCAGCAGCATTCAAATGTCGCTGTCTGGCAACCTGCTGCAGCTGCTGTTCATCCTTTATTTCTTCGCAACGGACAGCCACTTGCTGCTCATCCGCGTGATGACCGCGTCGTACGACGTGGTGCCCATGGGGGCGGCGCGGCTGACCGGCGCGGTCGGCAGCGTGCTGGCGGGGCTGTTCGTCACCGCCTTTGACCTGATCATGCGCCTAACCCTGCCCTTTCTGGCGGCTTCGTTCGTTTTGGAGCTGTCCATGGGCATTTTGATGAAGCTGATCCCGCAGATCAACGTGTTTGTCATACATTTTCAAACCAAGATCCTGCTGGGCATGGTCCTTCTGTTCCTCTTTGCCGTGCCGGTGACAGAATTTATGAACGGGTATATCGAAACGATGTTCGCCAGCATGAGCGACCTTTTGAAAGCGTTCGCGTAGACCGATCAACGCGGGGAAGGGGGGAACACAGCCGTGGCCGGTGAGAAAACCGAAAAAGCAACACCCAAACGAAAAGCGGACGAACGAAAAAAGGGCAATGTGTTCCTCAGTCAGGAAGCCGTTACCGTGGCCTCGCTGCTGTCCTGCTTTCTCGCGCTCAAGGTGCTTTCGCCCTCCATCCTGCGCAATATGGAAGGGCTGCTTACTGATTATATCGACCTGTGCGCCGTGACCGAGGCGGTCGGCCCCGGCGATCTGCTCCCGTTCTTTTCGGACGCGTGCCGCGTGTTCGCGCTCACCGCCATGCCGCTGCTGCTGCTTTGCTGCGCGGTGGCCGTGGCGATCACCATGTTCCAAACGCGGGGCCTGTTTTCGGCTAAGGCGTTTTCCTTCAAGGGCGAGCGCATCAACCCGCTCGCCGGCCTGAAAAAAATGATCTCCATGCGCGGGCTGGTCGAGCTGCTCAAGTCCATTTTGAAGATCTCGGTACTTCTGTACCTGCTGTACATCACGCTGGAAAAGGAAATACCCGCCTTGGCCCGCCTGATGGATATGGAGCCCGGGCAGGCGCTCATCAGCGCGGGCGGGCTGGTGCTCTCCATCGCGCTCAAGGCCGGGGTGATCTTCCTGTTCCTCGCCGCCGCGGATTATTTATACCAGTGGTGGGAATACGAGAAAAACCTGCGCATGACCAAGCAGGAGGTCAAGGAAGAGTATAAGCAGCTCGAAGGCGATCCCCAGATCAAGGGCGCCATCCGCTCGCGCCAGCAGCAAAAATCCCGCCAGCGCATGATGCAAAACGTGCCGAACGCGGACGTGGTCATTCGTAACCCGACCCACTACGCCATTGCCGTGAAGTACGACAGCAGCAAGAACCGCGCCCCGGTCGTGCTGGCCAAGGGTGTGGACGCGCTGGCCCTGCGCATCGTCAAAACCGCGGAGGACGCGGGCGTGTATGTGACCGAGAACCGGCCGCTGGCCCGCGCGCTCTATGAATCCGTCGATCTGGATCAGGAGATCCCAGAGCAATTCTATCAGGCCATTGCCGAGGTGCTGGCCTTTGTATACAGCTTGAAAGGGAACGGCAAAGCATGAAACGCATGAAACTGCTCAACAACTTCATCGCGGTGTTCGTCCTGCTCATCGTGACCCTGCTCATCGTGCCGCTGGGTACGCAAGTGCTGGACTTTATGTTCATCCTGAATCTGGCGCTTTCCCTTATCATCCTGCTCACGACCATGTACATCAAGGAGCCGCTGGAGTTTTCCATTTTTCCCTCCCTGCTGCTCATCACCACGCTGTTTCGCCTAGGCCTGAACGTATCGTCCACCCGCTCCATCCTGACGCGCGAGGGCTACGCGGGCGAGGTCATCGCCACCTTCGGCCACTTTGTGATTCAAGATAACGTGGCCGTCGGCCTTGTGGTGTTCCTCATCATCGTGCTGGTGCAGTTCATCGTTATCACCAAGGGCGCCGAGCGCGTGGCCGAGGTATCCGCCCGCTTTACGCTGGACGCGATGCCCGGCAAGCAGATGGCGATCGACGCGGACCTGTCCTCCGGCCTGATCGACGAGGCGCAGGCCCGCGAGCGCCGCAGCAAAATCCAGCGCGAAGCCGACTTTTTCGGCTCCATGGACGGCGCTTCCAAGTTCGTCAAGGGCGATGCGATCATCTCCATCGTGGTCACCTTCGTCAACCTGATCGGCGGCCTTGTGGTCGGCCTGCTGAACGGGCAGGGCGATATCGGCTCCATCGTCAGCATTTATTCCACCTCTACCGTGGGCGACGGCCTGATGAGTCAGATCCCCGCGCTGCTCATTTCGGTGGCGACCGGCATGATCGTCACCCGTTCCGCGTCGGACGCGGACCTGAACACCGATGTGATCAAACAGTTTACCTCGCAGCCGCTGGTGCTGGTCATCGCGGGCGCGGCGCTGCCGCTCCTGTGCCTGATCGGCTTCCCCGTGCCGCAGGTGCTGCTGCTTTCCGCGTTGCTGCTCGTGGGCGGCACGCTGCTGCTGCGCAAAAGCCGCGCCGCGTCCGCCGCTTTGGAGCAAGGCCCGCCCGTGACCGAAGAGGTCACGAGCGAGGTGAGCTTTTACAAGAACCTCGACAATGTGTACGGCCTTCTCAATGTGGACCCCATCGGCGTGGAGGTGGGCTACAGCCTGCTGCCGCTGGTGGATCAATCGAGCGGCGGCAACTTCCTTGACCGCATCGTCATGCTGCGCAAGCAGTTTGCCGATGAAATGGGCATGGTCATTCCGTCCGTGCGCCTCAAGGATTCCAGCCAGCTCAACCCCAACCAGTACGAGATCAAGCTCAAGGGCGAGCGCGTGGCCGTCGGCGAGGTGCTGATCGACCATTATCTGGCCCTTGCCCCGGCGGACGGACCGGATAACATCGATGGCATCGAGACCGTGGAGCCCGCCTTCGGCATGCCGGCCAAGTGGATCAGCGAGGATAAAAAGCTGCGCGCCGAGGTAGCGGGCTACGTGCTGATCGATCCGACCTCGGTCATCATCACCCATTTGTCCGAACTGATTCGCAAGCACGCTTGGGAGCTGCTCACCCGGCAGGAGGTAAAGCGCATTCTGGACAACCTGAAAAAAACGAACGATACCATTGTGGACGATACCATCCCTTCGTCCGTATCGCTCAACGAGCTGCATAAGGTGCTGCGGGGCCTGCTGCGGGAGGACATCCCCATCGGCGATATGGAGACCATTTTGGAGACCCTGTCCGATTACGCGCCCAGCGTGAAGGACAGCGACATGCTCACCGAATACGTGCGGCAGGCGCTGCGGCGCACCATCACCCGCCGCTTCTCCGAAGCGGGGCAGATGAAGGTGCTCAGCGTGGACGGCGGGCTGGAAAACCTGATTTTGAACAACGTTAAAAAACTGGACGGCGGCGCTTATCTGGCGCTGGAGCCGAACACCATTCAAAAGATCATCGCCGCGACCACCGATAAGCTGACCCAGATGAAAAAGCTGGTGCAAACGCCTATCATCCTCACCTCTCCGGTGGTGCGCGTGTATTTCAAAAAGCTGCTCGATCAATTCTATCCGGATGTGACCGTGCTGTCCTTCAACGATATCGACAGCAACGTGCAGATCCAGTCCCTTGGCATGATCGAGATTTAACCCGCGGGCCCGTTCCCGGCGGAAAGGAGGGCCGGACATGGCTCTGGATAAATTGCAGACCGGCGTTTGTCTGGCCGATCCGGAAGGCGTGATGCTGCGCTACAAGGAATCGGGCGACGCCGAGCTGCGCAATCAGCTGGTGCTGCACTACGCCGCGAACGTCACCGCCGCGATCCGCAGCATGCGTTCCATTTTGCTCTCCCGCATTCCGGCGGAGGATTTTTTCAATCAGGGAATCGTGGCGCTGATGGAGTGCATCGAGAAGTACGACCCCGACCGGGGCGCGAGCTTCGAGACCTTTAGCTTCCGCGCGGTGCGGGGCGCGCTTTTAAACTACCTGCGGCGGCAGAATTGGCTGCCCAACCGCGTGCAGGCCGCGCGGCGCGATATACTGAGAACCGCGGAGGAGCTGCGGCAGACCCTGCTGCGCGAGCCGACCGACCGCGAGCTGGCCGACGCCATGGGGCTGAGCGAGCAAAAGCTCGGCCAATATCTGGGCGAAATCGCCGCGGTAGACGCGGTATCGCTCGAAGCGCTTTTGGACCAAACGGGCGAGGCGCTCCTTGCCCGGCCCCACGCCCCGGCGGACGGCCCGGAGGGCGGCCTGATGCGGGAAGAGCTGACCGCGGCACTCGGCGCGGCGATCGAAGCGCTGCCGCCCCGGCAGCGGCAGGTAATCACCCTGTGCTATTATGAAAACCTAAACCTGCGCGAGATCGGCGAAGTGCTGGATCTGACCCAACAGCGGGTGTCGCAGATCCGCTCGGCGGCGATCGCTTCGCTGGGCGAGGTACTAAAGGATTATATCGATTAGGAGGATACGCCATGCTATCCGGTTTTTACACGGTCGCGTCCGGCATGCTGAGTCAGCAGCGCGATCTGGACGTGATCGGCAACAATCTTGTCAACCAGCAAACGCCCGGCTACCGGGCGGACCGTACGCTCATCTCCCCCTTTGAAATGGAGCTTGCCACCCGCCGCGAGGCTTCGGGCGACGCGGCGTTAGGGCGCGGCGCGCCCGCCGCCGTGGTGAGCGAAGTGGCGACGCTGATGCAAAACGGCGACCTGCGCGAAACCGGCCGCTCGTTCGACCTTGCCATCAACGGCGACGGCTTTTTCAACATCCGCGCGGAAAACGGCCAGATCATGCTGACGCGCGGCGGCAATTTCGATACGGATGAAAACGGCGATCTGGTCTTGCCCGGCGTGGGCCGCGTGCTCGGCCGGAACGGCGACACGCTCCGCGTCGGCGGCCCGGGCTTCCGCGTGGACGAGACCGGTCAGGTCTACAATCAGGACGACCGCCGCGTCGGCTCGCTGATGCTCACCGCGCCGGAAGAGGGGTCTGCGCTTACCAAGTTGGACGGCGGCCTGTTCCGCGCGCCGCAGGGCGCGAACATGCGCATCGTGAACGACGCGCATTTGGTGCAGGGCAGCCTCGAGCTGTCCAACGTCAATATGGAGCAGGAACTGACGGGCCTGCTCGCCACCCAGCGCGCGTTCCAAAGCTGCAGCTCCGCTTTGCAGATCATCGATGGGATGGACCGCAAGGCCGCTTCGCAGATCGCTTCAATTTAAATTCGGAAGAGGGAGAAATTAATTATGAAAGCCGCATTTTACGCCGGCGCTTCCGGCCTTTCCGCTTATCAGCAATCCATGAACACCATCGGCAACAATCTGGCCAATACAAATACCGTGGGCTACCAGAAGGAAACGACGGCGTTTGAGGATCTGCTCCATACCGATATGTACGCCAATACCGACCGCGCGCCGCTTACCGGCAGCGGCGTGCGCACCGTGTCCACCGGCGTGCTGGTGGGGCAGGGTAGCCCGCAGCTCACCGGCGGCGAATTGGATTTCGCCATCGTCGGTAACGGCTTCTTCGCCGTCAATAACGATGGGGATATCGGCTACACCCGCAACGGCGCGTTCGCCATTTCGGTCGAGGGCAGCCGGGATTACCTGTGCACGATCGACGGCGCGCAAGTGCTCGACCGGCGCGGCAACCCAATCCGCGTCACCCAGCAGGACGACGGCTCGATCGACACCGGCGATTTGATTGACCGCATCGGCGTGTTCCGCTTCGACAACCCGAACGCCCTGACCCCCGCCATGGGCAGCGGCTACACGCCGAACGAGTTTTCCGGCGTGGCCGAGCGCGCGGACGAGGATTCCTACGACCTGCTGCACGGCTTTTTGGAAGGCTCGGGCGCGAATATGATGGACGGCATGATGGATATGCTGTCCGCCCAGCGCGCCTTTCAGGTCTGCGCCCGGGTGGTGCAGACCTCGGACGAGATGGAGCAGGTCGTGAACGGCCTGCGGCGGTAGAACCCTATTCGTGGCGGACTGCCTCGCCGCAACGATATTATTTTGTTCAGCGCTATTCAGGTTGTCATCCTGAGGCCGTTAGGCCGAAGGATCTCGCGCGGACGCGCGACGCTTACGTGGACCCCGCGCGTTCGCGCGAGATCCTTCGCTACGCTCAGGATGACAAATTGTTGAAAAAGGCCTCAACGGAATGACATTGTTGCCGCAGTCCGCCGCGTTTTTTTGCCCGCGCCGCTTTCGTTTTGCGGTTTTCATATCATAATCTAATCAGGAACATTTTTGGAAAGGGGGCGTCGCCTTGGCGGAGCTGCTCAAAGTAACCACACCGCTCGTCAGTCAAAGTCAAGCGGTGCCGCCCAAGCAGGGGGCCGACCCGGTCAACCCCTTTAGCCTGCAAGCCACCAGCCGCGTGTTGCAGCCCCATAACCAAAGCGATGTGCTGGCCCAAAACAACGGCTTGAACGGCGGCGAGGGCGCGGCCATGCTGATGGACCTGTTAAAGGACCCGTCGGTGGCGGCCACGTATCTTAAGAACATTTTCCTGCTGGAAGAGGTTTTCAAGCTGCTTCCCGCGAATAACGAAACCGTTACCACCGAGCTGGAACAGCTTTTCGGCGGCCTGCTGGCGCAGCCGGGGGATGTTGCGGCCGAGCTGGTGCGGCAGGGGGAGGACGCGACCGTGTTCCGCGGCCCGTTTTTCGATTTTCTGCGCGAACTGAGCGATTCCGCGCCCTCCGGTTCCGAGCTGCCGGGCGCGGTGGCCAATTTGCTGAAAGCCATGAACAGCAGCCTTGGCCGCCGGGACGTGCTGGACGCGGCGGCGAATAATTTGGGTTTTCTGTCCAAAAGCCTTGCCCCCAGCGCCGATCTGTCCGGGCGGCTCGCCGCGTTGTCTGAGCGCTTCCGGCAGGAGGACGCGGGCGATAACTTTGCCCAGCTAAAGGACGAAGCGCTCGCCCTGCTGCGCGAGGTGAGCGAAAGCATCCTGTATTCGCCCAAGCTGGCGAAAAACCTGTCCATCACGGTATACAATCTCTCCCGCTATAACGACAGCGGCGAGTTTTTGGACGACGCGGCGGCCTATTTGCGCCAGCTGCTGCCCGCGCCCCAGCGGCGCGAGCTATCGCGTTTTCTGGCGGACTTTCGCGCCGGCTTTACCGAGGGCACGCGCGGGAGCGGCTCCCGGGTCATGGAAACGCTCACGCAGCTAATCGGGCGGCAGTCCGGCAGGGAAGGGCTTTCCGCCGGGGACGAAGCCAAGCTGGACGGCATTCTGCACAGCCTGCTGTCCTCGCCGTGCAATTTCACGCCGCTTTTGCACTTCGTCGTGCCCACCTTGTTTGAAGACGTGCGCGCCTTCGCGGAGGTTTGGATCAACCCGGAAAGCGGCGAGGGCGAAATGCCCGAGGGCGCGGCGGGGGGCCGCCACCTGCTGCTGGTGATCGATGTGGAGGGTGTGGGCCGGTTTGAAGCCGAGCTGTTCTTCTACCGCCGCACGGTCGATCTGGCGATCTACGCGCCGCCCGGCATGGAAGCGCTGCTGCTGCCGCTGCGGCGCAGCCTGCCCGGCAAGCTGGCGGATGGGGCCTACCATTTGGGCCGCATGACGGTGGCGGCGCTGGAAAAGCCCCGCTCGCTGATGGATGTTTTTAAAACCTTGCCGTATAAAAGGGTGGGTGTCGATGTCAAAGTCTGAACAGAGGGCGGTTGCCCTGAAATACAACGCGGATCAGGATATGGCTCCGGTGGTCATTGCCTCCGGCTATGGGCGCGTTGCGGAAAATATCATCGACGTGGCCGAGCAGCGCGGCATTCCCGTTTACCGGGACGACAGCGCGTCCTCCCTGCTTTGCATGCTGGAAGTGGGCGCGCGCATCCCGGAGGAGCTGTATCAGGTGGTCGCCACCATTTACGCGGAGATTTTGTCCGTCGCCGCCCGATCAAGGGCCGCCGGCGGCGGAAGGGAGGAGGAGCAACGTGCCAAGGAGATACGGCCAAACGAACCAGCCGGGGAACCGGCGGGAGCAGCCCCCGGCGAAACCGGCGCCGAAGCGTAAGCGCCGCGCCGTGCCCGCCGTTTTGCTCATTATGGTGCTTGCGGCGGCGCTGTTCTTCCTGCGGTGGAAGGTGTGGCCCGCAAAGCCGGCCGATCAAACCGAGCCGGACGCGGCTTCCGCCGAAGCGGTGCAGGAGCAGCCCAAGCGGTGGAGCCTGCTGCTCGTCGGCGCGGATAAGCCGCTCGACCGGGCCTTTACCCTCGACCTGCAAAAGGTGGAGGATATCCGGGTGGACGCGCGCATCGGCGATCTGGTCAAAATGATGCTGGCCGCCGCCAAAGCGGACGGCGTGGAGCTGAAAATCTGCTCCGGCTACCGCAGCGTCAGTCAACAGACGAAGCTTTATCAGGATAAGGTAAAGGAATTTACCGATAAGGGCGCTTCCGAGGATAAGGCCAAGAAAAAGGCGGGCCGCACGGTGCAGCCGCCCGGGTGCAGCGAGCACCACATCGGCTTGGCGCTCGATATCGTCGCGCCTTATCATCCCACGCTGGACGAGGGCTTTGCGGAGACCGCCGCCTTCCAGTGGCTCAAGGATCACGCGGCGGATTACGGCTTTATCCTGCGCTATCCCAAGGAAAAAGAGGATATCACGGGCATCGACTACGAGCCGTGGCATTACCGCTATGTCGGCCCGGAAGCCGCGCTTGCCATGAAGGAATCCGGCGAATGCTTGGAGGAGTATGTGGGGAAGTAGCGGGGCTTGCTATGTTCGCAATAAAATGCGCGGCGGTAGCCGCGGGGGGACGGTCGCGCCGCCCGGCGCGGGGGCATCAATAACATTTAGTTAAGGGAAACGCATAGGAAAAAACAAGGGAATCACCGAGCTAGTAGGGCGCGACGCCCCCGGCGCGCCGTCTCGAAGGGATGTAACACTTCCTGAGAAACTATGTCCCTTCGCTCGGCCGTACCAGCCTGTTTGATGCTCTCACTTATCCCGGTGC
>NZ_JANGCE010000027.1 GCF_024462775.1 Butyricicoccus faecihominis | reverse complement strand
CAAAGCGAAGAATGCTACCAATTTTGTCATTCTGAGAAGCGAAGCGACGAAGAATCTCGCGCGAACGCGCGTTCCCAGCGTAAATTCCGCGCGATCGCGCGAGATTCTTCACTTCGTTCAGAATGACATTTGGGTATTCTTCTGTTTGCAACAGTTTTTTTACAGCTCCTATGCTATTCTGTTTCCACATAAGCGAGCCAGCGTTTTTGCGCCTCCGGATACTCCCGCATCGCTACGGGCACGGTGCCGCCGCTGCGGAGCAAAAAACAGTATTTCCGAATGCCGTTCACATACGCCAGATTGACCACAAAGCTGCGGTGACAGCGGTAAAAACACTCCCCCGGCAGCCGCTCCAGCGCCGCCGACAAACTGCCCGCGCAAGATACGCGGTCCGCGCCGCAGTGCACGACCAGCTCACGCCGAAAAACTTCGATAAAGGAAATATCCCGCAGGGGAAAAGCCGCTTTGCCGCCCTCCATCGCGTCCAGCGTCAGCGTAGGCACGCGCCGATGCGCTTCCAGACAGCGCCGGAGCACCGGGCGCAGCGCGTCCCGCGTCAGTGGCTTCATCAAATAGCTCACCGGATAGCTCCGGTAGCCCGCAAGCGCGTATTCCGGGCTTGCGGTGATGAAAACAAGATCGGTCTCGTCCCCCGCCTCGCGCAGCGCATCGGCCAACTCAATACCGTCCTGCCCATCCATCATGATGTCCAGCAGGATCAGGTCCCAGCTCCCGCCTAGCCGCTTTGCGCGCAGCAGCTCCCGCGCCGCGTGAAAGCGGTCGACCGCGCATTCGACCCGCTCCTCCTTCAGGAGCGAGACCACCAGCCCCGTCATCTGCTCCAAATCCCGCTCCACATCATCACAAATCGCCACCCGATACACCCTCGCACCCCCGCCGCTCATAAATCTGTACCCAATATAGCACATTCGGCGTTTTTTGTATAGGGGACAGTCGTACTCCCTATATACACGCATAGCAAAAACACCTGAGCCCTTTACAATCACCCAGATGTCTGTTTTCCTTTGTATCCGTTAAGCTACGGCTACGATCTTCTCGTATTCATATTTCACGGTTCTTGGTGACAGCTCCGCGTAAATCAGCGTTGTTTTGGGATCTGTATGCCCCAGCAGACGCTGGATCACCGCCAGATCCATACCGCCATTGATCGCATTACTCGCAAAGGTATGGCGCATTAAATGCGGATGCACCCTACGCGGTTCTTTTGCCCGCTCTCCGATCTTCTGCATCGCTTTTTGCACCGCCCGCGCTTTCATTGGGCCATATGGCGTTCGTGAACTGGCAAACAGAGCATCTCCACCCTTCCGCTTATTTAAGTACTCCTGCAGCATTAGCTTTGCGCGCACGGAAAAATAAACGATCCGCTCCTTGTTCCCCTTGCCGAGCACCGTGACACTGCGGCCCTGCCAATCGATCTGATCCAACTTGATCCGCACGATTTCTCCCAAACGGCAACCGCTTGATACCAAAAACTCTAACAACGCTTTTTCTTTATAGGTGCGGCAGCCATCTCGCAGCTTTTCCAGTTCTTCCGGTGTCAGCGGCATACGCGTCTTTTTACGGTCCAATTTGAAGGATTTTATTTTACGCATGGGATTTTTCTTAATAATGTCTTCGACATCCAGCCATGAAAAAAAGGATCGCAGCGTGGTCAGATGGGTCTGAATGCTGCTGTTTTTCAGCTTTCGCTCATCAGATAAGTAGCCCACGTAGCTTCTGATATCATCGCTATTGATTTGCGCAACATGCTTATCCACCTGCTTTGCAAAGCACATAAGCATTTCCTTATAATTTTTCAACGTTTTAGGCGATAATCCGTCGATCCTCTTTGCCGATAGAAATGATAAAATTCGTTTTTTCAAGTTGCTCCGTCGGTGATCCGTTTCCCGTTGAATAACAAACCCATCCATTACCGATTCAATTTGTTCCGCATTAGCACAAAAAACAGCACACAATCTTTCTTTCAGTTCCATTTTTGCATCCATATCGAACACCTCCTTACCGCCATTATATCATGGCGGCAAAGAGATGTCGGTTCGCCTTAGGCGAATAAGGCGGATGTGCCACGAGATATCCCATTTGGATCGAACCTTAATAACTGCAAAGTAGCTGGAGAATGGTATTGCGGAGCAGGTTTAGATGCAACCAACACTCCACCCAACCCTTTTGGCGAAACTGCATTCGGCCTAAAAGTTGAAAAAACTTATGCCCTCGGTATTAAACAAACGTTGTTTTGGTACTATTCGGGTAGTAGTTATTATAGAACATTTACAGGTGAAGAATGGACAGGCTGGGTTAAAATCGCCACCGCCACCCCGCTCGCCGTGTACGATCTGCCGCTGGCGGCGGGGGTTCAGCGCGCGCTACCTGAACCTTGTGAGTACCGGAAATCACAAACGGGTCGAGTATATATAATGGCATGGGTTACTCGGGCAAGCGGAGATTTTCAAGAAGGCGATATAGTTGCCACGTTGCCAGAAGGATATAGGCCTAGCACGGAAATAGTACGTCATGCTGATTGTGCCAGCCATGGTGTACCAAATGGATATTGCCACGCACATATATATCCAAGTGGCGGTATCACAATAGCAGGGTTGCCGCAAAACGCAAATTGGCTAATGATTGATGCTGAATTTTGGGCAGATTAGAGCTCTAAGCAAGCCGATACTTAATTCTCGGCAACAAAAGTAGACGCAAAGGCTAATACATCATTCGCAGACAACGGAGTCCAAGGCAGTGAGATTCTGCCGTCCGTGCGAATTACCGTGCCGTTTATGGGCGTATCGTTTACCACAGCATTGATATATCGGTCAAAAGATGGGCGAAACCCCGCTGGAAGCATCACCAGTGTGGCATCTGTCGCTAAAGCAATGCCTGCCACCAAACGGGCGTTGAGGGTCACAATATTCTCCTGTGTTTTAAAGTATTTTGAAATTCCGACTGTTGACAGGCCATATCCAACTGGCAGATCGTATTCCTGCGGCGGGGTGGCGGTGGCGGCGGTATTCCATGGGGCAAACTTGGGGCTTTCCCAAGCGGCATATCCACGATATGCAGTAGCACCATATCGTGAATAGACCACCTGCAAAAATGTGGTTTCATTCGCGCCTATATTGATAACGCGTCCGAAATCTAAAGGTATTAAGGCAGGTCGGTTGCGCGTGCTACCGTCTACGGACATGTATTTGTTGACCTCAACAAATGCGTCCAGATCAGGGCAGTTTTCGCTCGTCACGGCCACCTTATTCGCCAAGGGCGAATATTTTTAGGCGTAGATATATTTTAACGCTTTTGGGTATTATCTAATAACACATCAATTTTAATTACTGCTATAGCCTCTTTAATTATAGGATTGCTAAAACCATGTATAATTGCTCATTTATGCAATTATATGCAATAATCTTTTAGCGGTTAGTACACCTTAGGCGAATAAGATGGATGTAATGCCAACGCCAATTACGAAAGGGCAAAATGTGCTTGCGCTTCCTCCGGGACGATATAGCGTCGAAGAAATCACCAATGAGCAAATGCGGGCAATGAATCTGCCTGTACATGTTTGGCATTATGAAATCAGCGTGCTTGCTTGCGTAAATCAAGCTGGAGCGACTGACAACTACAAAGTTGTGGTTGTCTACCCCTCTGAACAGGCCCCGCAGTACAATATATTGTCATGGAGTGTGTGGAGTGGCTGGAAGCCCATTGCCACCGCCACCCCGCCCGCCATGTACGATCTGCCGCTGGCGGGCGGATGGGGATATCAGCAAAAAACATGCTATTTTAAAACACAGGATAACGTAGTTACCGTGAATGTGGCAATTAACGCGACGGCGGTTCATCATAGCGGAGAAATAATTGCTACTTTGCCTGAAGGGTATCGCCCGATGCAAAGTTACGAAGCATCCGCCACACTCAAAAACCCTGCGAGCGCAGCCGCTTTATATATAGATACCAACGGCAGTTTACAGAACTACGGAGCGGATATTTCACAAGGTCAGATGATGTATGCAAATATTTCATTTGTAGCAGTTTAGAGCTCTAAGCTGCATAAAACGTGATAAAGCCAAACATTTGGTGGCCCGTACAAAATGCCGCCTCGATCACTCCGTCTCCCCTGACGTTAATAAATCCGTTAACGCCCGTACCGCCTTGGATCGGCAATCCTGCAACGTTTTTGGCGGGACGGTAACCCACAGGAAGCGTTGCGATTGTAGCAAAGCGCGCAGGTGGTTCTCCCGATATCGTTTCTGCCGCCAAATGCACCAAAACCAATCCGTCTTGCGCTTTGCTGTAGCAGTTTTTCCAATCCTCGGAATATTTTTTCACCCCCGCCGCCAGCGGCAGATCGTACACCTGCGGCGGGGTGGCGGTGGCGATTTTGACCCAACGAATACCTGTGCCAGTGTCTTCGCCCATGTACGATACCCGGTCTATTGCTCCGTCAACATAACGTAAATCAACAGTTCTTGTGCCAGCCGCAGTTTCAGAAGCGGATACAGTAATTAAAACGCGTAACGCACCTGTTGGTGTATCCGATGGCTGCCATGTCAATGGTTCCGACTGCACCCATGAATATTGCCCCGGCCCAAGCGCCCATATTTCTTCTATTGATGCCGGAACGATATTCATTGTAATAAACGTGTCCGCCTTATTCGCCAAAGCCGCACCAAGCGCGTCGACTTCCTCCATGGAATGCGTATGTTGCAGCCCAGCGAACACTTTACCTAGCGCTGTTTTGACACCGGTCCACGACAGCCGCTTTTTTATGCCATTTGCCGTGCTGTCCGTTAGGATCAGGCTGTCCGAATCCGCAGGGTTTTCTTTTTCTCCACTCGGTGAAAGTTGTTGTGCGTGTTCCTCTAACGCGGTATCCACCGCATCCCAGTTTTCGTTCTGCACACCAATATCGTAAAAATCATCTATACCCGGCTTAATCAATCCATAATTATCTGTTGTCGTTGCCATATCAGGGTAAAACCTCCTCTCGCAGCTGCGCGTGCGTATAATTCGCGAGCTGACTGTGCGTAAATCTCGTAATTGTTTGATGTTGATTATATTTGAGCATACATAAAGTATCCATATTTGCCGGAACGATCTGCTTCAACAGATCGCCGACTGCCTGAAAATTGTTTTTTGCCGTCAAAGCGACCTTGACAAGAAGATGATACGCCGAGTTATCCAACTCCACATCATATCCGTCCGTGCCGCAAAGCGTTTCCAACTGTCTCTTCAGCATGCGTACTGTATACGGTAGTTGGGCGTTGATTTTAGATAGCACGCGAAAGCGACGCTCCTCCAACGTTTCTGTATCCTTTGGCACGATCTTGTATATTTTTTCATAGCGTTCCACTGCCCGCTCAGGCGCGGTGTGAATAAACTGTGCATCCAACACCTCGTCCGCACAGACAAACAGGGTATCTAACTCGGGATCCTCCACACTACAAAGCAGCTGAAAAGCCTGCGTTTGCAATAAAATCGGCGGTAAATAGAGCGAAAGTTCCTTTCTCATACAACCACCTCGATTTTCTTAAGCGACGGAATGTGGTCAGTTGTGATCTGCACATTTTTGGTTTGACCGTTCAGCGCCGTATCCGCAATATCCAGCACACAGGAAAGCGCTAAGATTCGGGTCTCAATTTGCGCAATTCGGATGACTGTTGCATCCGCATCGGCCCATGCGGCGGCAAGCTCGGCAAAATAATCCCTCACAGCCAACTCGACTTGCTCCCGCGCGTCCTCCCATCTCCAGCCGTCAATAAAGGTAAGACGTGTTGTGATAGACACGGGTTCGTCTTTGACGCCCGCCACCGTTACGGAGTGCCCGATCGGCGCCAGCCCCAGCCCTTCCCCTTGGTTTGCCTGTGGATCAATCTCCTGCTGTACCGCCGCGATTAGCTCCTCGGATGGCACCGTATAATCAGAGGATATAACCGTTAACTTTACCGTTCCGCCGCCGTTCCACACCGGGTAAACCTTAACACCGCCAATACCGTGCAGGGCATTAACCGTTTCTTTGTAGTCGGCCACATTGCCGCCAAATGATTCACCATTGATAGAAGCATAATAGCGCTCGCGCAGCGTCTCTGTCGTGTCTCCATTCTCGCCGGGGATAAGCACGCCCTTGATTTCAGCGCTTTGCAGTCCGTTCACGGACTGAATAGGGATCAGTGTGCCCGTATATTGGTTCCCTTCCGTACCCGGCGTTTCTGATTCCAGCCGATACAAGCCGGGCAATATTTTTTCCTTTACTGCGTAATTTACCGCGCCGCAGCGAAAGCGTGTGCCCACCTGTAATTCAAGCGTGACCGGTCTGGTCTCCGCTTGAATGATCGCAGCCGATTCACCTAGCACGGGCACGCCGCGCTCCTTGCAGCGCAGTATCAAATATTGCAGCGACGCTGTATCAACAAAAGTCTCGTCCATCACCACATCCAGTTCCATGTACGTCTTCGCCAACTCGGCGGCAGCTGGCGCCAGCGCGTCGTAAATAACCGATCCCTCACGCTTATCGACAGAATTCGGCACCCGTGCGAGCATTCGTTTCAGGATCACGTCAAACGTCATCCGGTCCGCATATCTTCCGATCACGCCACTTCACCTCCCCAATTTAGTTCTGATGGGACCTCGCCTTGCGTGGTGTGCACGATAAAGCTTGTCCGTAGTCCGTCCCGCCCGGCTCGCACACAGGTAAAACCGGTCACTTGCAAAATACGATCGTCCTGTAACAGAGCCTCCTCTACTACGTGCTGCAAGCGCGCCTGCAAGTACGGCGTTATGCCTTGACCGAACAGGCTCCGCAGCTCGATGCCGTAATTCCATGAATAGATGGCATAGGTGAACCGCTCGGTGTTCAGCGCCAGAAGGATCGCCTGTCGCATCGCCTCCACTCCGTCAATCTTACCGGATGCAGGTGCGCCGTCAAAGTCCAGACGATAGGTCTGTGTCGGCTGCTCAGCAATCGTAAAATCACCTTTCAGCCCGTCGTTGAAATCGTTGGGTAGCATTATAATCCTCCTTTTTTGTCATAGATCAAATACTGTTGTCCGCCCTGCATACGAAATAAGATCAGCTTGTCACCCTCTTCGAACGACTGCGCGGTCACTCCCTGCCGTACAATAAACGACTCCTTTCCCAGTACCAGCTTTTGTGACAGCCGGACCGTCAGCGGCATGGCCGACTGCACCGTGCCAAAGCATATCTCAACCGGCCTCCGCGCTTCCACCGCGCTTACGGCAATGGTTTTAATCAGTTCAAACAGATCAGGCATGGAACTCCCCCCTTATACCGCTCAGCGTCAAATCCATCGTGTGCAGCCCAAAGGAAAAAGTATGCCGTGCTTTTTCAATGCACATGTAGTTCGAGATATTGATGTCCCCCAGCCCCATGCCGACCGCGACTGACGCCCCCGCGCGGGCGCGCACGTCACCGAATACCTTTTTAATCGACAGTTCGCGCTGCTTCACGTTGTAGTAATCCAAAAGCACCTTTGCCTTTGTTTGCATATCCGCCGATGAAAGAGCGCTGTCCAGTTTCGCATAATATTGCAGCACGCCCCATCGGCCTTGTGAAGCTGTATCGTTCGTTACATATATCTCGCGCTCGCCTGTTTCTCCGTTGTCATAGGCCAGCTTGACACGATCATAAACCTCGTTGTCAATGGACGATGCATAGCTGTATTCCTGCGCGGTATTCTCATCGATCCAGATGGGCAGCAGCATGCTCTCATAGGGTTTCAACGTTAACTTTCCAAAGTCATCGTACAACACGTATATTTTCCCGGTGTTTACCAGCGTTTCATCCGCGGCGTTTCCACAGATATCGAACAGTGTCGTTTCCTCTATGCGTTGTGGTATCTTATACTTGGTATCCGCGATTGTCCCGCAGGTCAGGCCGTAATCCTTTGCCAGCACTCTCAGCAACTCGCTGTACGTCCAATCCGCATAGGAGATCGAATCTTTGTTTTTGAAATAACGTAGCTGGTCGTAACAGGTCACTTGGATCAAGCGACTGTCGCTGCGTTCTTTTTTAAACACATATCCGTAAAACACCGGCTCGCCGTTAAAGCGGAACGATACCGGATTTCCTTCATGAAAGCTCAGGATATCATCCTTGACCACCGTAAATTTGAGTGAGGCGGGTGAGCCGGTCCGCGTTGTTTCCCAAACGATGTCGCCCTCCACCATCGGATTTTGCAGCTCCATTCTACTGTTTTGCAACAGTAATTCAACGCCTGCTGACAAATGCGGTTCGGTCTTTCGCAAAATTTCCTTGCGCGTGCCCGCCGCACCAGTGATCGACTTGACCACAACTCTGGTTATCTCTTTGGGGCTTTGTCCCGCATCTATTCCTTCACCGTCGCCGTCTATGATCGCCGTGCCATATTTGACGCCCCAGCGGTTACATTCCTCGTTCGTGCTCATCAGCAAATCGAAGTGATAGACGCCGTTTTGAATATTGATCGCACCACCCCGGTCATTCACCGTATAGGTCACGCCATCTTGCTCGCTGCCGGTCCCCTGCACCGTGATCTTGGTGCCGAAGGGCACGCTCGCCGGCGCCGCGCAGGTCCGCTTGGACGTATCCAGCGGGTTGCCCAGCGCATCTAGGAAACCGCCTTCCATGGCGTTATTCGCCGGATAATAAGCAGTAAACATGGCCTTGACAACATTTTTTGCGCCGGCACCCGCCTTGCCGGTGTAGTTGGATACCGTGTCGCTGTCTTTGACGAAATTCAAGGGGTCTCGGGCTTTCCCGTTAACCCGAATTTCAAAATGCAGATGACACCCCGACGAAGTTCCAGTGGTACCAACGAGTGCGATCGTCTGTCCAGCCGATACTTTTGCACCGGCTGAAACCAGACGTTTGCTCGCATGCGCGTAACGCGTCGTAATACCGCCGCCGTGATCCAGCTCGATCCAGTTTCCGTAACCTTGCTTTTCATAGTCTGAGATACTTACTGTACCATTACCAGCTGCAATGATCGGCACGCCGTCTGCGGCCGCCAGATCAACGCCCTTATGATAACGGGACGCGCCGGGAATGGAGATATTACGCGGCCCAAATGGGCTTGAAACATAGCTGTAGCTCGGACACGGCCAAACGTATTTACCCATTTGTTATATCCTCCTTATCCCGGCAGCATCAAAACGGTGCCGGGATATATCCAGTGTCCGTTTGATGAACTTGCTAACCCATGTTTTTTTGCTTCCGCCTCGATCGTGCCTTGATTCAGCCGATATATTTCGCTCATACGCATACCGTCCCCCAATTTGATACGCGCGATCTCCCAAAGATTGTCCCCGGGCTGAACAGTGTACGTGGGCGCGGAAGGCGCCGTGGTCGTTTCGCGCTGCTCGGTCACTTCCGCGATCGTCCCGTCCTCAGCCTGCTGAATTTCCACCCGTGCGGTCTTACAGGCCCGCCATTGCCGGAGATCGATCTTTGCCAGCACATCGGTCCCATACCGCTCTGCGTCCTCTAGCAGCTCATACGCTTCTAGCGATACCTGCATGGATCTCGCTTCGATCAGCACCGTGCCCCTATCATCCATGCGGATCACCTCAAACATAAACGGCGCACAGCCGGTCTTTAGGTTTTCCAGCAGGGATAGAAAGTACTGGGCGCTTTGGAAGCCGCTTTGATATTGTGCAAACGAATACTTCCGATTTGGCAGCAGCGCTTCAAAAGAGATTTTGCTCAGGCCGGGCCGTTTGAGTACGCTCACCTCCCCCTCGTTAATCAAGGTGATCGTGTCGTTCTGATTTGCAACCTTTAGCGTCATGGACGAAGGCGTAACAGGCAACAGCACGCCGTCCAAAAAGAATTGATACATCAGCTATGCACCCCCTCGGCACATACCGCCATCTTTTCCGCGACCTTAGCCTCGAGAACATTCACAACGCCGTCAATATCCATGTCGGAGGCGATCGAGTTATGGTTCACCATATCTACCTTAATTTCGGCAGTGGTAAACTGGTTGATCGCCTGCCGTTCCGCGATATCACGCAGCAACTGGATATCTTCGCTCGACATGGCCAGCGATTCAGCCATGATACCGGTATTTTCCGCAGTTGTATTAATATCCTGCGCAGGGTCGTAAGAACCGCTCCCGCTGTACATGCCATTATATAGTCCGCTGGGAGCAATGCCTGACACTCCATCTGGCACCTCTCCCGTCGCGCCGCCGGGCAAGCTGTTTCCCAATAACTCGTCATAAGGCAGGCCATTGAGCGGATTTGATGCGCCGCCAAAAATATTATCTGTACTAAAGGCGTTCTCAAAATTCGCACCCGCATCATAGCCATTTTTATATACTTGTTCGGTGTCTAGCGCATGTCCCTGCTGTACAAACTCAGTCCAGCCGGTCTCATCCTTCACCTTATTGATCTGATCGGTATAACCGTCATAAAAACGGTCTAGTCCCGATGTGATATCGATCGTTACGCCGGGAATCTTGTTGATCAGGGTTTCAATGGACCGCGCCATCTTCAGCATGGTGCCGACTACCTTCTGGTTCAACTGTAAAAACAAAATATAAATAGATGCTACCGGATTCTTAAACACATTCCCAAAAAAGTTTGCAATATCAGCAAAAAGGTTCCAAATAGGCAGGGCAAAGTTGTTGTATAGATAAGCAAACAGCCTCATAAAGTTGCCTGCGATCAGACCAGTCGCGCTGACAGAGGTTCCTTTAAATTTGTTGATCGCCGCTACGACCGCATAAAACACCGCGATTAATGCAACAACGGCGATAATGATCCAAGTGATTGGGGACATCGCCATCGCCGCGTTCAGCTGTAGTTGTGCTGCCGTGGCTATTTTTTTTGCGCCCGTCAATATTGCTTCGATGCCGGCTGAAGCCAAGGTAGCCGCTTTATATATTCCGATTGCCGCCGCAACGCCTAAAATAATCGGTACCAGCCAACTCCAATTATCAGTGACCCATTCGGCCAAGCCTACCAGTGTATTGAACGTCTCGGTCACTAGAGGCGCCACTACCTGCAATGCGCCAATTACACCGGAGATCATATTTTGTACCATATCGCTATTCGCCAGATCGCTCAGCGCCTGCATGATCGGACCGAAGGCGTGCAAGGCATAATCCGAAAAGGTTTGCCATACCTGCCCCCACGTCATCGGCATGGCCGCTAGTTTCTCATCCGTTTCTGCCGTAGCCGATAGCAGCGCGTTCTTAAAGACCGCTGCCGAAAGCTGTCCCTGTGTTGCCAGATCGCGCACCGCTTCCACAGGCTTACCCATATAATCCGCGACGGTTTGTATCGCGTTTGGCGCGGTTTCCATTAGCGTATTGAAATCCTCGCCGCGCAGTACGCCCGCACCTAGCGCCTGCGTTAGCTTACTTGTAGCTTCCGCCGCTTTATCCTGCGATGTACCGGCAAGGACAAACTGCTTGTTCATCTGTTCGGCAAAGGCTACAGTCTCTGCGCTGCTGGAAAACGCATTGCCTGCGCTTTGTCCCAGCTTGCCAACCATATCCGCTGTTTGCATATAGGCGGTGCGCGAGCGTTGCGCCGCCGCGAACACCATGTCCTGTAGCTGTTCTGTCGATTGCAGACCATCGTTCATCGTGTTCAGTCGCGATGTCGTCTGCGAAAGCTCGTCCTCCATGCCCACAAAAGCCTTGGCCTTGGCAACCAGACCTAGATCTTCCGTCACTTTTTTCAGCTTGCCCCCGAAGCTACTGGTATGTGCCGCTGCATTCTGAATATGAATGCTTGTCAGATTCAGCTGCTGATTGACCTGCACCAGCGTGTTTGATATCCCGGTATACATTTGATAGTTCTGTAGCAGTGTCACCAGAATCCTCCTTCCTAAAAAAACTCCAAGGTAACCGCGCCGCCCCGCTGGGCGGCGCGGCCCCTTACTTTCGCTTTGCCTCCCGTTCCGCTTTGCGCTCGGCCTCGATCCGCAGCTCGATGGCGGCGGTAAGGAAGGCCCGCTCGTTTACAGGCAGTGCAAGGAACTGAGAAGGCAACAGGTGGAGCTTGTGGAGGCAATAGTAAGCAAGGTTCGCATCACTGTCGCCCCCCTCTATTAGTTTTTTGCTTCTTCCACCTTGTCCGCCATCGAAACGTCAAAGCCGCAGTGCTCCTGCACCTCGGCGGCAAGGTCGCCCAGCTCGCCGGGGGTCAGCATGGCGCGCAGGAGCGCTTCCGCGTCCTTCACCTTGTAGCTGTCCTGCAACGCGGCGTCGTTCAGGTTGGGGTAGACCACACAGGCCGCGCACAAAGCGGACATATAGCCCGGGCCGTCAAAATCCTGTACATACTGGCCGCGCTTGCCCGCCTTGCCCGGGGCCGGAACGCGGCGCATAAAGTTCTTGCGCAGCGTTTCGTCCTCGTCGTTGGTGATCGCGCGGATCTCCCACGGGATGGCTTTGCCATCCTTCACAAAGCGCTTTGATACCGTCACCTTGCGGTTTTCCACCGGCAGGGCGTTGCCCAGCATAAATTCCTGAAAGTCCATTATCGCATGCCCTCCAATTCGTCAAAAGTCTCGGGCAGTTCAAACTTGTCGAAGGTGCCCGATAGCTCTTCGTCCAACAGGTTTTCGCCCGCCGCGAATTTGGCAACCACCACGCTGTCCAGCAGGCAGCCCTTTAGGATGGTCGACTGGCGGCCCACCGCCGCCGAGGGGTCTTCGTTTTCGATCTGGATCTCAAGCTCCGGCATATAGCCGGTATCCTGATAGGTCTTCATCACCCGGCGCAGCACGGACTGGTTGTAGTGCGCCTTGCCGGAAAATTCGCCTGTGCCGCCCACCGTCTTGTGGCCCTTGTTGACGCGGCCGAGAATGGGCACGTCAACAATGTTGGGCTTATAAGTCGCGCTAAACTCGGTCATTTGCAAAAACTTATAGCGGCTGCCGTCGATGGTGACAAAGCAGCTTGCCAGCGAACCGGAGATCGCGTCTCTTGCGTCAAGTACCGTATCGTTCAATTTCTGTCCCTCCTTAATTTACCGTTACCGTCATATACAACTTGCTCATCGCGTTGACCGGGGTCACCGACGCGCCGCATACGACCGCCTTTTTGCTCTCGCCCTGCGCCACCGTCACATCGTCCGAAACAAAGTTTTCGATTGCGCGCATGGCTTGCAACTTCTCCAAAAGCGATACAACGTCGCTCCAGAAGCTCACGCGGCCCGCGTTATCGTTCGGGATCGCGCCCAGATATTTATCGCTGAACAGCACGGCCACATCGTTGCCGATCTGGTCGAGCACGCGCACGGTCTGGTTAGCCGCAAAATCTTCTCCCTTGCCCTCCGTAAAGGAGACAAAGGTGTTGATATCGTCCAGCACGCGTGTTTCGTCGCCCACGCGGTGCATCACGAACTGGCCCTTTGCCAACGCGTCGGCCAACTGCGCTTGACTGAGCGACGCGTCTACTGTAAATGCGCCGTTGTATTTGACGTTTTGCACGCTCTTGTTCACCGCGCAGCCGGCCTGTGCGCCGGTCACCCAGTAAACAAGGGACGATTCCGGCCAGCCTTCCTCCGTCACCGCGTTCTGCACGCCGATCACACCCTCGTGATCGACCGCGCCGGGGCGGTATAGCACGGTCTGGAACTTTACGCCCTGCTCGTCGCGCAGGCGCTTGGTGAATTGCACGAACAGCGATTTTACCGCCTCGTCCGTTGCCGTGCAGCCCAACGTGTTGAAGCTGTACGGCTCCACCTTATCCAGAAACGCCTGATAATCGTCGCCGGTTAATGCCGCCGCGTCCGCGCCGTCAGCCAGCGGCGTACCCGCCGTTACCGCAAGCGTGGCGCTTGTCTTCCAAGAGACAAACTCGTTGCTTTTCAGCTCGTCCGCCGCCGCCACTATCTGCATGTCGCGCACGCGGCCGTCAAGCAGGGTGGAAACGTCGAACTTGTCCGCATCCGCCGCGTTTTTCGCGATCACGATCTGGATATCGTTGCCGCGTGTGCCGGTGTATTTCGCGGTCGCGAAATCGTTCGCCGCCTTCACGCCCGCGCCCAAGCGATAAAAATACGCCTTGCGAATATTGGAAAACAGATCGCGCAGTCCCTTCATTTTTTCATGCGTGTAATCGTAGCCGAAGAGCGAAAGCGAATCCTTCTGGAAAGCCTCCGCCGTCACCTCGAAAACCTCGCCCTCCGGGCCCCAGCCCCATGCAAGGGGCATGGCCGCCACGCCGCGGTCGGACAGTGCCGCCGTCGCGCGGGAAGCCGATACAAAGTTGATGTAGCTGCCGGGCAGAGGCTTATTCTGCGTCTGCCAAGTTCCGCCGCCAAGTGCCATGTTTACTTCACCGTTCCTTTCAAACCATTCCTGTTGTTTTGTTGTTTTCCGATCCGAGATATGCTTTTCATGCTTTCACGCCCTGCGTCTGGTTTAGCGTGTCCATCGGCTCCACCTCGCGAGCCGTGCGGACAAAGTGGGAAAAGACCGCTGTCAAGTGAAGCGTTCCCTCGGTCACCTCCCAGCTCATCGCCGTCGCACGCACACCGGGCAGCGCGCCAAGCAGGCCGAAAAGCGTTTGCGCCGCTTGTCCGCATTCCGCATACGGGCCCATCTCGCTGGGATAGTACCGCACCGCGAATTGCTCTTCCAGCAACAGCCGCTCCCCGGGATACGGCTGCGCGCCGCCCTTTATCGGCGCAATGACAAAGCAAGGCTTTGCAAAGCCCGTTTCCGGTTCCTCGGTGTACAGGCCGCAGCTTTCCGCCGGATAAACCGTGCGGATCGCATCCGCGATTTTCTGTGTGATGTTCATTTACCGCCTCCCAAAACTGCCGCGCATGTTTTTCTGTCGGGGATATTTCCGCGTGTCCCGCCGCCGGCCGGCCTAGGCGGGGCGCGTTCCCCACGGGGCCGTGATCGGCCGCTCGTTTTCATGGTCATTTTGTTTTTCTCCTCTCTTTTGTCATGCATGTTTACCCTTTCTTTGGCAAACGCTAGGGATGAGGTGATTTTTATGTCTTTGAAAAACGTTCATTTCCAATGCGTCGGCACGCCGGACGACCCCGCGCTGAAAACTCAGCTCAGCTCAATCCCGGGTGTTGTCGAAATGGATATCGACGCCAAGAGCCACGCGGTCGATGTCCTGTATGACGACACTCGCGTGTCTAACATCCGCATCGAAGCATGCCTGAACAATGAAAACTACCGCATGCAGAGCTAAAACAGGAGGTTATCGCTATGGCTAAAGCAGGTATGCGCCGTCCCGATCCGGAGGCGCCGCACGGCACGGAAGCGCACCAGCGCAACCATTTTGCAAAGAACGCTACCGCGCCCGTTCCGGAATTACAGGGGCATGCAAAGCATGGACACGAAAAGGCTCGCCCCATTATAGAAAACGGCGACCGAACCCCGCTCAAGGTCTTTCATGAGCTCAAGGGCGACGGCTCCGTCGGCGACGCAACCCCTTAAATCACCGCCCCCTCGGGGGCGGTTTTTTATCGCCTCGCTGTTCTGCAAGTCCCGATTAACGGACTTGTTCTGTGGTATCATGGAATTATCCCCCTATACTGTGCTTCTTTTGGTCAAAATCCGTTGACAGGTACGCATAATCGTACTATCATAAGGTTATACCAACTGCACGAACGCTATTTCGTACTTGCTGTATTCATGATAGTACTTATTTCAGTACTTGTCAATGCAAAAGAACGCTTTTCAGTACTTTCAGCGTTATGCACAAAAAGGAGCATACGTTTATGACCGATCTGTACACAAATATTAAAGCCGCCTGCGCGGCACAGGGCATATCGCCCAGCGCCATGTGCCTGCGGCTTGGCATGAGCAAAAGCACCATGTCCGATCTAAAGGCGGGCAGAAAGAAATCGCTCACCTCGGAAACGCTCACAAGGATCGCTGAATTTCTGCATGTCACGGCGGACGAACTGCTTTGCGGCACGGCACAAGAGAAGCCCGCCGGTAAACCGGCGGGCCTTCGGCGGGAAGATATCAAGTTCGCGGTCTTCGGTGACCCGGATGTGGACGACGACCTAATGGAAGACGTTATGGCGCTAGCGCGCACCATGATGGAGCAGCGGAAAAAGAAAGGAAAATAGCTCATGACCCAGCGGGAGAAGCTTCGCGCGCTGGCGCGCGCGCAAGAGATCGACATCTATGAAACGCCCATGAAAAAAGCGGAAGCGCTGGCCGCCCAAGTGGGGGATACGTGCGCCATCGCGCTCGATCCCGCCATGCTTCGCTCGCAGGCGGATGAAACGGTCAAACTCGCGCACGAGCTGGGCCACTGCATGCGCGGCGCGTTTTACACGGAGCTATGCCCGTTGGAGACCCGCGGCCGGCACGAACACCGCGCCAACGTATGGGCGGCGCGGCGGCTGATCCCTTGGCCCCAGCTTCGCGCGGCGGTCGCTGCGGGCCTTACCGACCCGTGGGAGCTTGCCGAGCACTTCGGCGTAACCGAGTCCTTTCTCAACTGGACCGTCGCCTACTACACCGGCCAAAAGGGCTACCGCTTCACAAACGAACTATAGTATCCCGCGCAGCGACATCGCCTCGACGCTTTACTCGTCCGGCGTTGGAATAAACTGATTGATCTCTTTGGCCTGTTTGATCGCGTCCTTCAATATTTTCATCTGCTTCTCATCGAGTGGCGGTAACGATTTCAGCGTTTGCTGTGTTACCATATAAGTTTTCCACAATTTATTTTGAATCGCTTCCCGCTCTGCGCGCTCTTCCGGCGTCGCAGCCGTGTCCCGCGCATCCTGCGTCTCCCGCTTGTCCGCCAAGAAATAGCATTGTCTTACATCAGACAGTTCCTTTTTCAGTTCACGTACCGCGCCCATGATGCTGTTGAGCATTACTTCGTTCATCTCATTTTTGCTTAAGCCCTCCTCGGGCATTTTTGCGCTCGATAATTTAAGTAGCTTGATCAGTGAGTTGTAGCGCGGCTTACTCTCGGTCTCTAAGATCGCCCGCCGGATGCAGTCCTGACTTTTCAGCACCTCGCTATATAGCAAACGGGGGTCATAGTCCAAACAGGAAATGCCGTTGATATCGAAAATGCGCTCGGTCCCCTTTTCCTGCACAAGCACCACGGGCTTATCAAACGCCTGACGGATGCCCAGCTCGAACAAAACGTTTGGGTTGCGTGTGCTCAGATCACAAACCGCCATCGGTGCTTGGATCAAATTTTCAATGATTTTGGCTTGAATCAGTCCACTGCTGGAATCCTCGTCCACTCGGTGCGGCTCATAGCCCGCTGACTCTATCGCGGGCCGGAAAATGTCGCGATAAATGCTTGCAAAATGGCCCTCGTCATAACCCGACGGGTCGCTGATCGGCATAATGACAAAGCACATGCCCTTATTTTCCTCCATCTATGCCACCCCATCTTTCTGTTTTTTTCATCATAGCACAGCGCGCTGTATTTTCAAGCGCATAAAAGCGCCCGGACGGCAAAGTCCGGGCGCTTCCTTATTTCTCTTCGCGGGCTTTCAGCATGATATTCGCGATCGCGTATAGCGATTCCGCGGCAAATTCGCGCTGGTCGGCATTGAGCGAAGCGATCGCTTCCGCGGCCAGCATGACCGGGTCGAGCCGCTCGGTGCCAGTCAGCAGGTAATCGGTGCTCACTTGCAGCCCCTGCGCCAGACCGAGCGCGGTCTTTGCCGATATCCCCCGCGCACCATTCTCCACATTAGCCAAAAATTGGGGCGATATGTTCGCGGCTTCCGCCAATTCCTCCCTCGTCATATTTCGTTTTTCGCGCAGCGCACGGACGCGTCCACCTACAATTTGATAAAATTCTGCCATTTTATACACCTATTTAACCTATCGAATAAATCATTATTACTATAGTATATTTCCATAAGAACAAGTGAAATAATCAATAGAATGCAATTATAATCTATTGATTCAGTTGTCGAATCATGGTACAATTTGAGAAAAGATGGATGAAAGAGTGATAATGATGAAAAGTACCGGTATTGTTAGGAAAGTAGATGAACTTGGCAGAATCGTGCTCCCTATGGAATTGCGCAGAACGCTGGATATCAGTGTGAGGGATTCTCTGGAAATTTATGTGGACGGCGACCAGATCGTTCTGAAAAAGTATGAGCCCGCCTGTGTCTTTTGCGGAAATGCAAAAAACGTCATCCATTATAAGAACAAAAATGTATGTAAGGGCTGCATGTATGATATTGCAAAAATCGCCGAGTAAACCAAATACAGAGTAAGAGCGCGTTGCTTTCCGCTGCAACGCGCTTATTTTTTTGCGAAAACGCCGCTCTGTCAACCATATATACAAAACGCATGGGCTTTATTTAGACAGAATTCATAGTTACAAACGCCAGATTTGCGTAACCTGTTTCATAACTTATATTTTATATTTACGCTGCGTCGGCAACAAGATATACTGAGAGCACCACAAAAGAAAGGGAGAAAGAGTATGAAGAAACTGATACTCAACGCGGATGATTTCGGCTATTCCTACGGCGTCAACTACGGTATTCTGGAAAGTCATCTGCGCGGTATTTTGACATCGACCACACTCATGGCGGGTATGCCGGGGTTTGACCATGCGGTTTCACTCGCGAAAGCCCATCCGACGCTCGGTATCGGCGTACACCTGACGCTCACCTGCGGCCGTCCGGTGCTTGGCGGCCACAAAACGCTCACGGAAGCAAACGGGACCTTCCACAGCCTTTCCTTCTACAAACAGGAGGACACGGTGCTGGACCCAAACGAAGTCTACGACGAATGGAAGGCGCAGATCGAAAAGGTGCTCGCCTCCGGTATTGAACCGACTCACTTCGATTCGCACCACCACGTACACATTTTCAAGGGGCTGGAATCCGTGTTCGTGCGCTTGGCCAAGGAATACGGCCTGCCGGTACGCAATTCCAAGCCCGGCCGCACGGATGGCGATATCGAGGGCGTGCCGTGTCCGCACTGCCTGATCGATTTTATTGAAAACTCCAACGTCCATTTTCATACCCCGTTGCCCGAATATGCGGTCGGCATTTGGGATTGCATGCAGCGCATCGTCCGCGAAGCGTTTGAAACCATGGACACGGTGGAGGTCATGTGCCATCCCGCTTACCTCGATACGGACGTAATGCTCACCTCGTCCTTCAACCTGCACCGTATGTGCGAGGTCGACCTGCTCGTAAGCCCCGATACCCGGGCCTATGTGGAGCGGTTGGGCGTATCCCTTGCAAGCTATAAAGGATTATGGGAGGAACAGAAATGAAAGCGGCACTGAACAGTTTAAAAAAGAAATTAGCGCAGCTCGGGCGCTCCATGCTTGTCCCGGTCACGGCTATGCCGGTCGCGGGCATCCTTTCCCGCATCGCGTCCGACGATATGCTAAACATTCCGTTGCTCAAGACGGCGGGCGACATCGTATTCGGCAATATGGATATCTTGTTTGCGCTTGGCGCGGTGGTTGCGTTTGCCAAGGCAAAGGACAAAGTCTCTCCCATGGTGGCGAGCTTGCTGTCCATTCTCGTACTGAAGGCCACCTTCGCTTCGCTGGATGATACCATCAACATGGGTATTTTCGCCGGCATCGTCGTGGGCTGCTTCACCGCGTGGATTTTCAACCACAGTAAGGAATGGAACACCCCTAAGATCTTTGACTTCTTTACGGGTGAAAAGTTCGTCATTACCTTAGCGCCCATCTTCACCGTCGCGCTCGGTTATGCGCTCAGCTATATCTGGCCGCCCATCCAGCTGCTGCTCGACGGCTTCGCCATCGGTATTGCCAGACTCGGCGCAATCGGCGTGTTTATCTTCGGTTTCTTGAACCGTCTGCTCATTCCGGTCGGCCTGCACCACGTGTTCAACTCTTACATCTACTTCAACCTTGGCTCCTACACCCAGCCGGACGGCACCGTCGTCACCGGCGAAATGACCCGCTTCCTCGCGGGCGACCCAACCGCGGGCCTGTTCCTGTCCATGTTCTTCGTTGTCATGATGTTCGGCCTGCCCGGCGCGGCGCTCGCCATGTACAAGTGCGCCAAAAAGCGCAAAAGCGAGGTAAAGGGCCTGATGACCTCGTCTGCGATCACCTCGTTCGTCACCGGCATCACCGAGCCGCTCGAATTTTCCTTCATGTTCGTCGCGCCGCAGCTTTATTTCGTGCACGCGCTGTATACCGGCCTTGCGGGCGCGGTGTGCTATCTGCTCCATATCCGGCTCGGCTTTTCCTCGGGCGGCAATATCATCGATATGACGCTCAACTGGGGCCTTGGCAGCAATGTGATCTTAATGATCCCGGTCGGCGTCGTTTTCTTCCTGCTCTACTTCTTCACCTTCCGTTTTCTCATCAACAAGTACGATCTGAAAACGCTTGGCCGCGAGGATGATTTCATCGATTCGCAAGAGATCACCGAGGAAGAAAAGACCGCTACCCTGTCCAACAAGAACTACGCCTACATGGCCAAGAAGATCCTCGAAAACCTTGGCGGCGCGGGCAATATCGAAAACATCGGCAAGTGTATGACCCGCCTGCGCGTCGAAACCCGCGACGCTTCTCTGATGAATCTGGACAAGATCAAGCAGATGGGCGTCAAGGGCGTGGTCACGCTTTCGGATACGAGCATTCAGATCATCATCGGCTCCGAGGTGCACAACGTCATGGCTGAGATCGAGCAGATCATTTAAACAACCGTTTTCCTTTCTGTTTAGGAGGCATATAGTATGAAAAAGAATAAATTTGTAGTCGTGGGCGCGGGTTCGTCCTACACCCCCGCGATCGTGGCCGTGCTGCTGTCCCGCAAGGACGACCTGAAGCTCAGCGAGATCGCCCTTTATGATATTGACGAAAAGCGCGTGCAGCGCACCGGCCGTTTCTGCGAGATGTACGCCGCCGAGCGCGCGGACGGCGTGCCGGTTACCTACACCACCGATATGGAAGAGGCGTTTCGCGGCGCGAACTTCCTCTTCGTACAGATCCGCCCGGGCTGCAACCAGCAGCGCGAGAAGGACGAAAAGATCCCTCTCAGCCATAATATCCTCGGTCAGGAGACCTGCGGCCTCGGCGGCTTCTCGTTCGCATTGCGCTGCATCCCCGCTATTCTCGATATTGTGGGCAAGGCGCAGGAAATCTGCCCGGACGCGTGGATCCTGAACTACTCCAACCCGGAGGCCATGATCTCGGAAGCGATCTACCGCACCTATCCGAACGCCAAGGCCCTATGCATCTGCGATATGCCGATCTCGCAGGAGGAGACCATCGCGGACTTCCTGCAAGTGCCCCATCAGGAATTGACCTTTCAGTACTTCGGCCTGAACCACTTCGGCTGGTTCACCCATATTTACGATAAGGAAGGGCGCGACCTGCTGCCCGCCCTGCGCGAGCGGGTGCTTTCCGGCGAAAAGATCAGTCTGGTCAACGCGGAGGCTGAGGAAAAGCACGATAACTACTGGGGCGAAATGTACGAGCATGCGATCGACGGCTTCCGCGCCTTCCCCGAATTTTTCCCGTTGGTCTACATGTCCTATTACTACTTCCACAACGAGATCGTCTCCCATATGGATAAGGGCTATACCCGCGCCAATTACGTGCTCGATGTACGTGAAAAGGTTGTGTTTGACGACTGCGAGCGCTGCATCGAGGCCGGCACCACGAAGGACAGCGCGCTGCACACCGGCGTGCACGGCAACTACATCGTCGATATCGCGAATGCGATCATCAACAACACCCGCGAACGGTTCATCATCAATACGATGAACCGCGGCGCGATCGGCAATTTCAACCACGACGCGGTGGTAGAGATCCCCTGCTATGTCGGCTCGGCCGGCATCGAACCGGTATCGGTCGGCTATATCCCGCAGTTTCATAAGTCCCTGATGGAAGCGCAGAAGGGCTATGAAAAGCTCGCGGTCGAAGCCGCGCTCACCGGTTCCTACCAAAAGGCGCTCGAAGCGGTCCTGCTCAACCGTACGGTCCCCTCCTATGCGGTCGGCAAGGCTGTTTTGGACGAACTGATAGAGGCCAACAAGGGGTACTGGAACGAATTAAAGTAACCCTCACAAGCCGCTATCGGAATAAAAAAATCAGCTGCAAAGCCCGCAGCTGATTTTTCTATTTCTTTTTCATCGTTAAAAGGACGGTACACGCGCAAAGAATGGCCGCGATCCAAAGAGCGGTGTTCCTGTAAAACGCTTTCCTATGCTTTATCCCCCATTTTCCCGCGCAGCTCCGGAAAGGGGATCAGGGGCGCGGGAACGTCCGGATGTTCGCCCAATAGCTTTTCCATCCAAACCATATCGTACCATGTGCCGAATTTGTAGCCGCATTTGTGGAACCTTCCCACGATGGCGTATCCCAAATGCGCATGGAACTGCACGCTGTTTCGGGTCAGGTATGTATCCTCGTGTTCCGGATAGCCGATGCACGCGTTCAGATTCAGGATATGCTGCGCTTTCGATAGTTCCTCCAACGCCCCGTACAGCATTCGTCCAAGTCCTATCCCTCTTCTGCTCTCTTTCAGATAAATGGAAACCTCCGCGGCCCAATCGTAGGCGGCCCTGCCGACGAACGCGCCGGTGTAGGCATAACCCAGTATCTCGCCGTTTTTCTCCGCCACGATGTAAGGATACCGCTTAAGCGTGTTCTCTATTCTCTCCTGAAATGCGGCGAGGCTCGGCGTCTCATATTCAAACGTAATGGCGGTCTTGCTGACATACGGCGCGTAGATCGCCAATAGCTGCTCCGCGTCGGCCGTCGTTGCCGCGCGGATACGGATATCGTCGCTTTGCATCTTTTTGTTCTCCCGGTTAGGTTCGGTTGTGGTAGATCTCGAACATCTCTTCAAACGCTAAAATGCAGTAACCGAAAAAGTAATTGGACTGCGCGTTTTCAATGTCAAACGGGTGGTTGTCCTTGATGACGAAAACCGTGTTGCAAAACTTTTTCAGATCGCTCTGTGGGTTGCCCGTGAACACGATCGTCGGGATCTTGGCCTGCTGGCAAAGCTTGGCCGCCTCGAGTGCGAACGGATTGTTGCCGGATTTCGAGATGATGATCATCGTATCCAGCTTGTGATGGAAATTGCGAACGATGGTGTCGGCCTCTAAATAGTCCTGCGAGATCGCGGTGCACGCGCTGCTAATCAGCTTTTTCTCCAAATATTCCGCAATCAGGCGGGAGTAGCCTTGCCCATGCACGCAAATAAAGCCCTTGCGATCCAGAATGTCGAAAAAATGCGCTACATCTTTTCTGTCGAACACAAAATGCATCTCCTCGCGCAACGCGTCCGGCAGTTGGCCGGACGCGGAGGAAAGCGTGTTTTTGAGCGAGTAGGTCATTTCCTTAAAGCCGTCAAAGCCCAGCTTTTTGGATAAGCGTATCACCGTCGCGGTCGAGGTATAGCCCTTTTGGGCCACGCCCCGAATGCCGATTTTAATTGCCTCGTCGATGTGGTTGACGAGGTACTCCATGACTTCGTTTTCCGTCTGCGACAGCTTGACCCCTTTATACAATTTATCGATTATGGCACGATCGATCATAAAGCCCCTCATATTCCCCGAAAGCGTTAGAAACAGCTGTTAAAATCATTGTAATACACCTTTCGCCGCAATTCAATAGCAAAAGGAAAGAAGGCCCTTTCGCAACAATGTCATTTAGTTAAGGACTTTTCATATGTTTGTCATCCTGAGCGGAGCGAAGGACCTCGCGCAAACGCGCGGTCCTACCGTACAATCGCGTGTTCGCGCGAGATTCTTCGTCACTACGTTCCTCAGAATGACATGCAATAAAGCTTAACATAACGACATTGCCTTTCGCACTGGGCCAATGGCCTTGGCTGCGCGCCCGTGTCCTTTCATAATCACTCTTGCGATTCCATTTTTATTGCGATAAAGTTTACAAAGGAGGACAGCAAAAGCGAGGAATCCATTATTTTTCTATCGTATGCTTATCACAGGGAGGTAAAAACATGGAGTGGCTAAAAAATTTGAGCAATGCCATTGAGTATTTGGAACGCAACCTTGATCAAACCATTTCGTATGACGCAGCCGCCCGTATAGCGTGCTGCTCGACCTGTTATTTTCAAAGAATGTTTTCCTATGTCGCCGGAATATCGTTATCGGAATATATTCGCCGCCGCAGAATGACACAGGCCGGTTTTGCATTGCAAGCTGCCAATGTCAAGGTTATAGATGTTGCGTTGCAATTCGGCTATACCTCCCCAACGGCTTTTAATCGAGCTTTTCAAAGCGTGCACGGCATTTCACCGGCCGCGGCCAAAATTAAAGGGAGCGCGCTCAACGCGTATTTACCCATTCGGCTTTCGGTACAGGTGACAGGAGGTGACGCGATGCACTATCGCATCGAAAACAAGGCGGCTATGCGGATTGTGGGTATCCGTATTCCGCTTACGGCAAACATGGAGCACAATCAAAATATTGTTCCCCAGTTTTGGGAAAGGGCGTGGCGCGGCACAGAATTACCGGTTATCTGTGGCTTAGTCGATCAGCCGCCAGCGGGGCTTTTGGGCGTTACCGCTTGCAAAGCGCCCAACGCGATTGATTATTTTATCGCCGCGGCCACAGACCAGCCTGTTCCGCCAAATATGTTCGCGTATGAGATTCCGGCGGCGACATGGGTCGTCTTTGAATGCCGCGGGCCTTTCAAAGAATCCGTCCAGCGTATTTTCAAACGTTTTTTAACGGAGTGGCTCCCTTTTTCCGGGTACGCTTACGCGGAGCTGCCCGATATAGAGGTCTATCCTTATCACAAAGGTTCGTGTGATGGCTGCACCGAAGTATGGATCGCGATAAAAAAAGAAAAGGAGAATTGACATGGCGGTCATTCAGGTCGAAAACCTTGTCAAGCAATATCAAAATGGGGTCCGGGCATTAAACGGCCTTTCCTTAACAGTAAACGCGGGCGATATCTTCTCTCTGCTGGGTCAAAATGGAGCGGGAAAATCGACGCTTATCAACATTTTAACGACGTATCTTCGTCCTACCGCCGGCACGATCCAAATGCTTGACAAAGATATTGGCAGAGAAGCCTCCGCCATCCGCGCCGCGATCGCTTGCGTGGCGCAGAATATCTCTATAGACGCCTATTTATCCCTTGCGGAAAACATGATGTTTCAAAGCCGCCTTTACAAGATTCCGCATGCGGAGGCCAAACGGCGCATGGAGCATCTCATATCCTGTTTTGATTTGAAACCGTATTTAAAATATCCGGTGGCTTCCTATTCCGGCGGTGTCAAAAGGCGGCTTGATATCGCGCTGCATATGATGTCCGATCCCAAAATCCTATTTTTGGACGAGCCTACCGTAGGCATGGATATTCAGTCCCGCCGCGCCATGTGGAGCATGATGGAAAATATACGCGCGGATTTCGGCACAACCATTTTTCTTACCACGCACTATATGGAAGAAGCCGATCATTTGAGCGACGCCGTCTGCATTATGAAGGATGGAAAGGCAGTCGTTCAAGACACGCCGGCCGCCTTGCGAAAATACTTGCGGCAGGATATGCTCCGAATAACCTTTTTAGACAAAGGCTCTGCCAAGCATCATTTCAGCCGCATTGCTGAACTTTTCGCAGGCAGGAAAACCGAGTTGCGGGGCGCATACCTCATTATCCCGGTTTTCGGCAGGCAAGAAGATCTATTCCGCGCGGGACAGTTTTTATGCAGTGAGCAAATTCCGTTTGACGCGTTGGAGGTCCTGCAGCCCACGTTGGAAGATGTTTTTCTCCGCCTGACGGGCGATCAGGAGGGCGCCGCATGAGTGTTGTATGGTTTCTCTGGCGCAATATGAAGTGGCGTTTCCATCATGCTTTCACCATTATCATTACCCTTTTGCAGCCTATGCTGTGGCTCGTTTTATATAGCGCCGTTGCGGGGCAATCCTTGAAAGCCACCGGCATATCCAACTACACGGCCTTTATTCTGCCGGGGCTTATCATTTTGGTATCGTTCGGCAGTTGCAGCAGCAGCGGTATGATGAATTACCTGATGAAAACCGACGGCAGCTTTTACCGCGTGCTAATCGCTCCGGTACAAAGAAGCTCCATGATCTTAGGACAGCTTTTAGAAGCCGTTTTATGTACGTTTCTCGAAGTTGGGATTATGTTCGGTATCAGCGTTTTCTTTTCCGTTAAAATCGCTGCCGGCCTTGTCGGCGCTTTTCTGATCATAGTCATTGTGTTTTTATGCGCTTTTTTCATGGCGGGGCTGGCCTTCGCCGTCAGCTTGATACTGCCCAACGAAGTCGTCTATGAAACCGCCATGAACGCGATCGTGCTCCCGGTTTTCTTCCTTAGCACAGCGTTATTCCCGTCAGAATCGTTAACAGGCGCTTGGAAAGCGGCTGTCGGTCTCAACCCGTTCACACACGTGATCAATGCCCTGCGCACACTGCTCTTGCAGGGAACCATTGAAGTTGTTCCCTTGCTGCAAGTCATTTTCTTATTGCTCATCATGTGCGTGCTGAGCTTTTGCTTGGCTTATTGCAGATTAAAGAAAGAAACCAGTTTGTAGCCATTCCCGCTTGATCAAAACGAAAAAAGTCGCCTCCATAATCGCATGGAGGCGGCTTTTTCCCAATTTTACAGTTCCAAATATCGCATCAGCATCGCCGCTGTTTCCGCTCGGGTGGCGTTGCCAGTCGGGTCCAGTACGCCGCCGCCCTTGCCGGAGAGCAGCCCCGCGCCCACGGCCCAACGCACCGGCTCCGAGGCCCAGCCGGAAGGCTGGTCGGCAAACCCAGACAGGTCGCCCGCCATCGCGGTATCCTGCCCCTTGACCTGTGCATAGCGGTATAGGATGGCCGCGAGCTGTTCACGCGTGACTGGGTCGTTCGGGCCAAACAGGTTGTCGCCGTACCCCTTGACAATGCCGTTTTCCACGGCCCAAACCGCGGCTTCCGCATAATAAGCGTTCGCCGTCACGTCGGTGAAAGGCGCGGCCTCGTTAACGGTAGGCTGGCCCGCCAACCGCCAGAGCATAGCGACGAGCATGGCCCGGCTGGCGCTCTGCTCGGGGCTGAAGCGGTCGCTATCCGTGCCGTTCATCAAGCCCTTTTCAAAAACGTACCGAACGCTTTCATAGAACCAATCGCCCTCCTTCACATCCGCAAAGGGGTTCCACGCCGCTTTCTCGTCCTTGGCGCGGAAGCTTGCCGCTATCGTGTGCTCCTTTGTAACCTTTTTTTCGGTGTAGCTTGTCACCGCGCCCACGCTCTTGCCGTCCACCGTCACGTCCGCGATTGCAAAGCCCTCGTTCGGGGTGATCGTAAAGGTCTTGTCGTCGTTCCGGGCCACGCGAACCTTGCCGCTGGGCGAGATCGCGCCGCCCTCTTTCGCCGTGGCGGTCAGGGTGTAGTAGGTCGTGGACGAACCGCCGCTTCTGGACGGCGTTGGCTCCGCAGTATAGGCGACCGCGTAGGTCGAGAATTTGCTGGCGTAAATATGAACATATCCGTTTCGCGTGTCCGCCCAAAAGGTGCCGTCCTCCGGGGTATCGGGCGCGGCATACAAGGCTTTCAGCGCCCCGGCGGGCTCGTCTCCGTGTTTGCGGTAAACCGTCACATCCGTTCTGCCGGTAAACGTATAGGGAACGACCACCTCAAGTACATTCGCTCCGGTATCGGTAATAGCGGAAGCTTCGCCGCCCTCCGTTTGCTTGGAAAGGCTCAGATCCAGAAATAGTTCAACGATCTGTCCCACGGCGATGGCTTGAATAGCCTCCCGCTCCTCCGGCATTTTCTGCTTGCCCACGGCGAAGGTCACGTTCGCCCCATCCGCCTCGGCCACAGCGTCCACGCCGCCGACCACCACGGCGGGCAGATCGGGCGCTACTTCGACAATGCTTTCCGTGTTTGTTCCGGACAGAAAGATGTCTTTCACCACCGACCCGCTGTCGGTCAACATCACCATAACGGTCTTAGCGCCTTGATAGCCCGTAACCACGATGTTATAAACACCGGCAGCAACGCCGTCAAAGGCGTAAGCGCCGCGTTCACCCGTTTGGGTCTCCGCCACCAGCGTGCCGCCTTGCTTCAGGCTGACCGTAACGCCCTTTATCGGGTGGTCGCCAGTAGCGTACACCGTGCCGCTGATCGTGCCCGTCACGGGCGGCGTGCCGCCTGCGTCGACGACGCTGATCGATTGTCCGGAGCAATAAACTACGATCCCGTCATTTCCAGTGATTGCCGAATTTGCTGTCTCCAGCGGCGCGCTGAAGGTCTTGCCCTCGGGTAAGGTAGCCAGCAGCGCCGCCTTGGCCGCCTCCCGGTCGGTCAGGTTGGTCTCGTAAACGATACCGCCGATTCCAAATGTTCCGTCCTCTATGGAGAGCACGGGTTCGTCAAACTCATCCATCTGAAAGCCCAGCGCAAGCAGCCCGCCAAACGTACCGTTTTTGATCGTCAGCTTGCCGCCATACTGGCTGATCGAGCCGCTGAAAACCCCGTTTCCCGTAATGGTCAGGTCTCCCTTGCTTAATGCAAGGTTAATGCTTGAACTAACGGTTTTGCCGTTCAGGTCGAGCGTCAGCGTCCGGGCGGGGTCTGCTACTTCTATCTCCCCCCAATCCAAATCGGCGTAGTCATTATCCACCCGAATCGTGTCCCCGTCCTGCGCGGCGGCAAAGGCGGCGGTCAGCGTGTCGTATTCCGCCCGCAGCGTGCCCGCCACGTCCAAAACGGATACGTTGTTTGCGCTGCTGATTAAATCTGTCACCGTACCGTTATTGGTGTTCCCGGTTTGATCGTCGACGCTCTCGTTTTGGGTATCACCGGCAATACCGCCCACATAGCCGCCGTAGGTCTGCCATTGGGTGCTGCCCCAGAGGTCGCCTACAGAAGTGGTGTTATATGTGACCCCACCGAAAACATCGCCGTTATTTGTGCAGTTTGTGATCGTGCCATGGTTGGACCCGGCAATGCCGCCCACATATATCTCAGTAGCGCCCTTGCCCTCGATCGTTCCGTTATTAGTGCAGCCGGTTATGGTGCCTTTATCATCATTTAATCCGGCAATGCCGCCGACACACTGATTATCTCCCGTTGTTTGAATGATGCCGCCGTCAAAGGTGCAATTGCTAATCGTGCCCTTATTTGTTCCGGCAATGCCGCCGACCCGCGCATAAACGTTCGCCGTCGATTCGATCGATCCAACCAGTTTTAAATTCTTCACTTCGGCGGAATCCGCAAGCTGATAAAACAATCCCGCGACGCTTTTCGAGTCCTCGATGTACAAGCCCTCTATTTTCTTATCGTTCCCATCGAACGTACCGTTAAACGCCCTCGTAGAATCGCCGATTGGTGTCCACGAGAAACTCCACAGATCAATATCGTTTGCAAGTGTTACATTCGATTTTTCGTAGTTTATATCACTTGTATTGTTAATCTTACTCGCGAACCACGCCAAACCGCACGCGGTTTTAATCGTAATGTGAATGGCAGTGGTATCCTCGCTGATCTCATAGTCCGTTCCCTTTTCGGCTTGATCCGCCACGGTGTCCCAGCCCGCACCAAATTCGGGCCACGTACCCGTGGGCATCTCCGGATCATCCGCGCCTAGCGCGCGCACCGGCAGCATACCCAGCGCCATGCACAGGGTCAGCCCCAGCGCCACAGCCCGCCGCGCCTTGGTTCCGTACCGCGCGTTACCCCTTGCGGCTAATCTTCCAAGCCAATGTTTTAACATATTTTTCCTCCTTATGTATCTTCGCGCCCGTCTCATCCATAGCCCCAGACATATCGCCATTGAATTACGATAACCTTATCACGCCGTCCCCCGTCCCATCTGCCGAAAGGATAAACGACGTGTTTTTCGGGACGATCAGCAAAAAAGCCGCCACACGAAACCCTATCCCGGAAAACAACAAAATCCCGTCCAAACGCTTGTTTGGACGGGATTTATCTTGGTGAACTGCTTTTACACAAATCCGAACCTTGGAAAAGATCGAAGGAGATGGTTTCACTACCGTCTTTATAATTGAAGATCAAAACGAGTTTATCATCATAAAGATAAAGTGCATTGACAAAGCAGTCGATCAGGCGCTTCTGATAGCCTTTGTCGCTGACATCACCTTGCCGAAATTGCATAAGCCAGAAAACAATCTGCTCACGGGTGAGCACGGTCCGCCGAAGCGATTCGCGCGCAATATCGGCCTCTAATTGTGATTTCCGCTGCTCAAGTTCACCAAGCCGTTCTTTGGTTGCAGGCGTAAACAGCCCTTGCTCAATGGCGCTTAGCAGGTGCTTTAGGCGGGAATCAACATCTTTTAAATCAGCATTCAGCTTTGGCAATGTCGTGTTTTCCTGTGCCAGAGCCGTTATTACTGCATCTGCGATACGGGCGATCACATCATTACACATAACGAGAGACACGGTTTGCTGCACAATGAGCTTCTCTATCCAGTTCTTGTGAACAGTCTTTTTGTAACAGTGCTTACCGCGTTTTCTTCCCATGCATTTATAGTAGTAATGGATTACGCCTGTATGGCTTTTTCCACTTTCACCCGCCATCGCCTTACCGCACAGTCCACAAAATAGTTTACCCGTCAGCAAGTACTCTTCTTTGGCTTTCGTGTGCGCAGGCGCACGTTTGTTTTTTTCAAGCCGTTTTTGCGCACGGTTAAAAAGCACAGGTTCGATAATCGCGGGAACGCCATTCGGTATCATCACATCACCATAATGGTATTCGCCGATATAGCGACGGTTACGTAAAAGACTATGTAAGCTATTTTTGTTAAATTTGCAGCCGCGCGCACTGGTCAAGCCACGTGCGTTGAGAGAATTGGTAATCAGAGCAGCAGATTCGCCATCAGCGTAGCGAGTGAAAATTTCTTGTACAATGGGAGCGGTCACGGGATCGATCTGATAGTGTCCATCCGTATCGATTTGATAACCGAGCGCAAGTGCACCACCATTCCAACGACATTTTTTTGCATTATCGTGCTGCCCACGTCGAATTTTCTGCGCAAGTTCCGCTGAATAGTATTCAGCCATACCCTCAAGCAAGGATTCAAGCAGAATTCCGTCAGGACCGTCCGAAATGGCTTCGGTTGCAGAAATAAGCTTTACGCCGTTTTTTTGTAGGATATGCCTATAATGAGCCGAATCAAATCGGTTTCGCGCAAAACGATCCAGCTTCCAAACTAAAACGGTATCGAAATGTCCCTGCGCGCTGTCCGCTATCAACTGCTGAAAAGAAGGCCGCGCATCTGTCTTGGCGGAAAAGGCGCGATCTGTGTACTCTTTGATGACGCACATATCGTGCTGCTTCGCATAAGCATAGCATTCACGCAACTGTCCCTCAATCGATTCTTCGCGTTGCTTGTCCGAGGAATAACGCGCGTATATCACGACTTTTTCGCCCATATTTTCACGTCCTTTGTGTTGTTTCATCCAACCAATGACGAAAGTTTTCTACTGTAATTTCACCATTGTAGCATTTTCTCCGCATGGCCCTTGCTTCTTTTCCCCAGTTTTTTACTTTGGGAGCAAGGTGCTTTAACTGCCGCTTGCGAGAATCCATGCGGCGATAAGCTTTCAAATAAAGCTGCTGGATTTCGTCGTCCTTATGCAACGCTTCAAAACGTAGTGTTGCACCAATTTCAGAGCACCGCTTGCCGCTTTCAGTAAAGCGGTCGCAGTATTCCGTGTCCGAACGACCGCGTGGAGAAAACCAACGTCCGCAATGCAGGCAGCGTTTAACGACAGAATTGGACATGGCCAACATAAAAATATCGAATGCAATGAGATCGGTCACGCGCGTCAACGCATAGGCCGGAAGCAGGTGCGTCTGTCCGGCAGACAGCGCTTCGGCTTGCTCATCTTTGTCTCTGCCCGCAAGCAACTTGTCCGGCTGAACGGTAAAGGCGAAGCCGCCGGGGGGCGCGCAGTGATGCAACTCGGAGGTCCCCAGTAAATAGTACCGCTGCAGACAAGTGTTATTGGGGTATTGCTCGCGCGAGGCTTCAAAGAGCCTATCTAGATCTTTACGCAACCGCCGCTGAGCCGTTAGCATTGCGTCCAACACGATTCGACCGATCCATAGCTTCCAATCGGACGGGATTGTAAGCTCTGCGTGAAATACTTTGGCATCGGGTAGCACATTACGTAAATAATTTAGAGCCGCATAAAAGTTCTCGTATTGTTGAGCTGCACGCACAGTTTGCGCAAACAGAAAAAGATAAACATTTAGTTTGGCATGTATATGCGCAGATGCGTCAATCCACGCCTGAAGCTCATCCGAATGTGAAAATGTGCATTCTTCCATCGTCATACTGTCAAATATAGCGCGCAATCCTTCTGCATCCATATATGCATACTCCAATAGCGATGCGCCGGGTGCGAAGACAACTTGTATGGGTTCACGCAGCAACTGAAAATCCGGCAATAGGTTAAGCAACAATTCTTTGCTTTCAAGCACATGAACGTAACCGATTTGCATGATATGACTCTCCTCGTTTTATTTGTTTAACGATTATCGCTTGATTATATATCAATACTCGTGACATGTCAACCCCTTTCTGCTATGATTAGAACAGAAAAACGGAGAGGAGGTGCGTGCCGTGGAGATCGATACCAAAGAGCATATCCCAGATGATGTGATCGCATCGCTGGCACGCGCCGCCGCGCCCGCAATCCTTGCCTATTTCAGCACCGATGCCGGATGTGCAGATTATACCGCATGGCGGCAAATGCGCAGCGTTACAAACCCTACCGAAACGGCATAACGCCCGCCGCCCGCTCCTGTTCCGATCTGCAACCACATTGCGTTGCGGATCGGGACAGGAGCAGGTATATAGCGAGGAACGCAAGTGGCTAGCCACTTGCCCCTCGTTGGGGGACACCCCAAACCCCGGCAGAGGTCGCGCGCGTCCCCTGCACCCCTCGGAAAGGAGGTACGGTGAAATGACCGATCCACTCAAAACACAGCCAAAGCGCGTTCGCAGCGAGCAACTCGCCTTTCGCCTGACCCCAGAGGAAAAGGCCCGGTGGGATGCCGTCTGCGCGCGCAGCGGTATTTCAAATGCGGCGCTGCTCATGCGGCTGATTGACGGCAATCGAATTATTGTTTTGGACTTACAAGCAGTCTTAGGTGAACTGCGCCGCCAAGGAAATAATCTCAATCAGGCCGTGCGTCACATGCACCAGTGCTCCTCAGGGACGGAACGTGAGTTGCTCGCTGCACTCCAAGAAAACCGAGAATGCAGTCGACAGCTCATGCAGTTGCTTTCAAAAGGAACGCCGCCCAGAAAGAAGGAACTGTAATGCCGCTTTTCAAATGCACCGCCTGTAAATCCACGCCGTATAAGGTAGTCAAATATGTACTTGATAAACAAAAAGTTGGCGCGATCAGCTCTCAATACTTAGACGATAACCGCAGTTACGCCCGCCAGTTTACGGAAACAGTGCGCGCATGGGGCAAACTACCCACCTATGAAAGCCGGAAGTACTACCATGCAAAATTATCCTTTGACCCTGGAGATAACCCAGAAAACGGTGGAAAGCTGACGATAGCTCTTGCGGATAAAATCGCCCGGCGTTTGGCGAGGCGCTTCTGGCCGGGACACGAGGTGGTCATTGTAACGCACATTGATAAGACACACATCCATGTGCATTTTATTGTCAACGCCGTCAGTATCGAAACCGGGAAGATGCTGCACATCAGCGATAAAGATTATCGCTTTCAAAAGGACTACGTCAATCAATTTGCGAAAAAATGCGGTCTGTCCGCGTTGGATTGGCGCGAAGCTACTCGCAAGAAGCGAGAGAAAGAACGCACCGACTCAACAAAGGACGCACAAACCGTCGCAGAAGAGCGCATCCGCGCACGCGGCGGGGAATGCTGGAAGGATGAGCTGCGTGCAATCATTGATGAAGCCAAGCAAGGTGCCACAGACCGCAAGGCGTTTGAACAAACGCTTGCGCAAAACGAGGTCGTTCTGTCCCGCAACACGGTACAGACGATATCCTATATCTACAAAAATCACAAGGCGGTGCGCGGCAATAAGCTGGGCGATGCCTATACGCCGCAAGCGGTGGATATCGCGCTCCATGAGAATTCACGGTGCGTGCAGGCCGAGCAGGTGCCGGTGCGCAAGCCGGGACTTGGGGATTTGATCGGCGCGGCAGAAAGCAAGAAAACGGCGCGCGAAGCAAGCCGCTTAACCCGCCGCCAGAAGATCGAACAGGAGCGTTAGCGCAGCTGACTGCGCAGCGATTCAGCGTTGGGCAGTTGCCCTTCGTTGACGAGGAAGAGCAAGACGGCGCGGGCCATGTGTTCCGCGGGCGGGGAATCGCCTGCTAGCGGGCGGTAGCGCTGCCGGAAGCGTCGCGGCGTGTAGCGGGCGGCTTGGAGCACACAGCGAAAGCTATCCGGCGGCAGCGCGGCGAGACGCAGCAGATTGCCGAAGGTTTGATCATCCGGGTTACATTCGTACTGTAAAAACGTCAGGGATGCGAGTGAGCGCACCTTGCACACGCGCAGCTCACCCGGGCCAGCCTCCGGGTTCACCCCCGCGTAGCAGAACATCAGTCGTGCGGCGAGCGAGCAGATATGATCCGTCTGTTCGGCGCGTGTGCTCTCGCCGAGCGGCAGCACGCAGGGGGTATCCCCGCCCAGCGCACGGCAGCGCAGCTTGTCCAGTAAACGATCCACCAGTTCTATACGGTTCTCAACCACGCTTACGTCCACGCGATCCGCCCCCTTCCAATTGCTCGACGGTGATGCGAATGCTCTTGCTCTCCGACATATCGAACAGCTGGCTTGCGATCAGCTGTTCCAGCCATCCGCGCAGACCACGCGCGCCCGTACTGGTTTCGTGGGCGAGTTCAGCTAATTTCGCGGCGGCGGCGGGCTCTAAGGTGAAATCTATGCCGAGCTGACTGAAAAACGCGCCGTACTGAGCCGCTACTGAGCCGTCTGCTTCCGTCAGGATGCGTACGAGGTCGGGAGCGCCCAGCGGAAGAATCGGTGCAAGCACTGAGATTCTGCCAATCAGCTCTGGTTCAACGCCGTAGGTCATGAAATCAGCGGAAACGGCCTGCGTAATCAAGTTTTTCGTGTTTTCCTGCGCCTTGCCGAGCGGCTGACTGCCGAAACCGATCGCGCGCTCACCGCTGTGCAGCCGCGTGGAGATCACCTCGTCCAGCCCGGGAAACGCACCCGCGAAGATGAAAAGCAGGCCGGACACGTCAAGCTCTGCAGTTTCCTGCTTGTTTTCCACCGTCACCACGCCGCCCTCCAGCATCGTCAAAAAGGCGTGCTGCGTACCGCGCTGGTACGCCTGCCGGTCGCCGCCGCCGTGCGCGGACAGCTTGTCAAACTCGTCCACGAACACGACCGCGTGTTCTGCTTGGCTGCGGGTTTTGGCGGCGTGCAGTACATTGAAAACAATCTCCTGCACATCACGCCCCTTATAGCCGGTTTCAGAGAACGTTGTCGCGTCCACGCGGACGAAGGGCACGTCCAGCAGCTTTGCTGCGCATTGCGCGAGATAGGTCTTGCCGCAACCGGTCGGGCCGTATAGCAGCACATGCGCGGGTGGTACGGCGGTGTTGCCGCGCAGCCGCTGCGCGTGCTTCCAAAGCGCGACGGACAGCGCCTTCTTCGCTTCTCTCTGACCGATGACCGACTTGTCCAACTCCTCCGCGAATTCACGCGGGGTTTGGGGAGCGGACATGGCTGGCTGCACTGCAGCTGGAACGGGCTTAGCGGAAAAACAGCGAAGCGCGGTTTCTGCGCAGGACTTGCACAGATAGATGTCTTTTCCACACTCCACTAGATTACCCATACCCGGCAATGCTGCCACCTTGCAGACCGCACACTGCTTGGGACGGCGCGCGCGGCTCATATCGCCGCCTGCTTTCCTCCATGCGTCTTTTCGTAGGCGGATTCGAGGTATTTCTCCGGAATACCGTCCAGCAAGCACAGGCGCAGAGTTTCGGACACCTCGGTGTCGTGATCAAAGGCGTAGGCCTTCAAAGCGGCGATGAGCACGTTGTTTAAGTAGTAGGTGCGCCGGATCATATCCGCTTCAGCGTATTTATGCACGCGGTCTATAGGCAAATCGAGACCAGCGACAGCCTGTAGGATCATCTCGCGGCTAATGCTGCTGAGCTGGGACAGGCTGCCGTTGAACAGGCCGCGCGTACCAAGCAGATTCATGAGCGCCTGCTCGTTGGCGAGCGCGATCTCTTTGCTCGGCGAATGGTACAGAAAAGCCACATCAAATGAAACACGCGCAGCGTGCGTGCTCATGCGGTGCGCCACATCAGCAGTGTAGCCGACATAGAAGGGCAGCAGTCCCATGTCATCGTCTAGCGCACAGAGCACATAGTTGTAAAATGGCGCATCCTGCGTGTCCAGAAACGACAACAACGAGCTGTTGTCCTTAACACTGTCGCGCTCAATACTGCAAATGTAGCGGGCACCGTCCAGCTTTTCGGGTAGATGCATGAATTCCTTAATAGTCATTATTTGTTCCTCCTCACACATTTTGAAACAATATAGTGTATGATGTTTCGCTATGGTGTTATCATACACCATAGCGAAACGCATGTCAACACTATAATAAATAATTTTATTTGGATTTGAATATATTGTTTCAGTATGGTATTCTATAATAAAAGAGGTGGCGTAAATGACAAGCGAGAATATTCGTAATGAAGTAAAAGCCTATATCGCCCAAAGCGGCTGGACATTAACCGATATTGTAAAAGAGTGGAACGCACGGCACAGCGAGCAAACCACAACACAGAATATATCCAATAAGCTTTCTCGCGGAACGATTAAATACAGCGAGATCAAAGAAATCGCAGATATTATCGGATATCAGATACAGTGGACACAAAAGTAAAAAGAGGGATAGCGCTACGCGCTGCTATCATTACAGATAATGGGTTTGGTATAAGTGTAAGATGGAAATTTGATTAAATAGGGCGGCTATACTACTGGGTGTATTTTGCAAGCACTTTGATCAATCAGAGTGACATATATGGAACAAATGTAATCGTCAAAGGCACGGATGATGGCGGTTGCATCGAGGTATATTCCTCCTTAAAGCATTTATTTATTGTGGTGGAATGTCACTTAACCATCAAAAATACCATAGAGCATGCCAAAGCGCATAACGCAAAATAGTAAGAAGTCTCGACGAAAACTCGTCGAGACTTCTTCTTATTCCGGCAATTCATCTGTGATAGTAAACAACTCGTTCGGCGTACATTTCAGTAATCGGCAGATCGTTTCGATATTTTCATACCGAATGGATGCCGTTTGGTTATTTACCATGCGGCTAAAATTCTGATAGCTCATTCCGAGTTGCTTATACAGCCAATACTTTGTATGCCCGGCCTGCTCTAAAAGTGGTAACACATTCAAACGAATCATATCCAACCTCCACAATGCCTAATGTAATAATTAGATATTATGCGAGGTTTATACTTGACCCCATATAGACTTTTACATCAGATAATGTAATCATTGGATGCAGCATTAACAGAACGTGCTCTCACAAATGAAAGGGGATAATACAAATGAAAAGAAATTACTTAATTAAACGGATCGTGTGCATGACTGCGGTAACATTGCTCATTAGTACGCTCACCTTTTCGGCGACAGCGGCTTCGCTATTTGTACGTACAATCAATGCACAGTTTGGCGTGAGCATCAAATTAAACGGCAAAAACTTTATCCCGACAGACGTGAACGGCAAAACGGTCGAACCCATGATCGTTAATGGCACGACCTATCTACCGGTGCGTGCCGTCGCCGAGGCGGCCGGCTTCCACGTTGACTGGAATGGGGAAACGTATACGGTCAGCTTAAGCAACCGCGAGGATGGCGAGTGGATAGCTGTGGATAGCGAGTGGATTCGAGATATGAACAAAGCGGATTTTCTTGGCGTAACCACTTATCTTTGTGACTTTACCACAGATGTCTCATTACTCAAAAAATTGAGCGGACAAGATTATGTTTCAGGATTTGCTTTCAGTGACACATATGCTAGAAATCAGGGCTGCTCTATCGCCTTGCCAATCAAAAAGAATTACCACAATATTCGCTTTGAAATTGCGGAGGTATATATCGCAACAGCTGTTGATAGAGAAATCACGAAGCTGTCCATCACAGATAGCGACACTAATGTCGTATACAAGCAGTGTGAGCTTTTGGCAGGAAACAATATTATTGAAGCAGATATCAGCGGCGCAGAGCGTATCACTATCAGCATAGATCCTGCGGATACCGAGCGAAAGAATTGGACAGCTGACTCCGCCAGCACATTTGCCCTTGGCAATATGCAGCTACGATAAAGCAGTCTTACGGGAGAAATAAAGTGAATTGCTATCATCATGAAGATCGCGTTGCTGTCGGGACTTGTCAAGTATGCGGCAAAGCATTATGTAAGGAATGCGCAGGCAAGCATACTCCTTGTTTGTGCGATGAGTGTTTTGATGCTTGTCAGACAACGCTCGCAGCAGCAAAAGCACAAGCCAAAAAAGATGCAATTATTGATACGCATGCGGAGTTTGTAGGTGCACTTTTAAAGGGCCTGCTCGGCGCCGTTGGACTCACCGCGCTGTTCGGACTGTTGGGTGGCGGCAATATTATGCGAATAGCCCCTATGGGGATCGGTTTTTTCTTTGTTCCATTTGGTTGGGCAGTGCTCACTTATATTGAACAATGGCTCCCCGCATTTTTGATGGATGGCATCGTATTCTTGTTTTACCTTGTAGTCAAATTGATGCTTTCGATGTTTCTTGGTATACCTTGTTTCTTGTATCAAATCATTAAATACATCTATAAATTAGTCAAGCGAGCAAAGGACTAAACAAGTATACAACTATTAAGTTTCGTAATGCTGCGTATAGGTATCTCGATCGCATTCCCTTTTGTGCCTTGCCGCGCAGTTAGAAAGGAATATCATAACTATGAAAAGATCTATTTTTAAGTTGTCGGTGAGCATATGCATAATAAGCATGTTTCTAGTGATGATAAGCTCTGCCGCCTACACAGATGTGCCCGCGTCGCATTGGGCCTATGCCTCTATTGAGGCAATGACGCAAAAGGGAGTTATAAAGGGCGTAGGCGATAACCTATTCAAGCCAGAAAATGCACTGACTCGCGCGGAATTTATTACCGTGGTGACCCGCGCGATACTTTCTGATCAGATTGATGCCGTCGTGAAAGAGCCTTGGTATGCTGCGAATTACAAGGTCGCTTTAGATGCCGAACTGATTCGAGAGGACGAAACGCCGAACACCGTTGGATTTATGTCCGGTAACATCACCCGTTATGAAATGGCACGGCTTTTGGTGCGTGCTGATGAAAATGTCAACAAAAACCCCGCGCTCACGGCGGATCAATCGACTATTACTGATTATATGGAGATCCCTATTCCGTATCGCTATTTTGTGGAACAAGCCTACGCCAAAGGGCTTTTGACAGGAGATGGGTTCGGCAGATTCTGTGGCAGCGAAAATATGACCCGCGCGCAGGCGGCGGTGGTTGTAGAGCGACTACTGAAGTCGGCGGAAACCGAACCGCCCTATGATCGAGATGAATTTTTAGCGGAATATCAGCGCATGGCAAATCTCGCATGAGTATATCCGACTCGTATGCCCGAGCTCGGAGAGCATACAGAGCAGTATCTGGCCTTTATGGATGCGTGGTTTCCAAGGCTAGAGTTTGTGAACCATACCATGCATTATCGACTTCTTGATGCCGAAACACAAAAGCCGCTTCCCTATGCCACCCTTTATATTTGGGCATATGATAATGCTGATATTGATAATGTATATTTTGTCATGCCAATTAGATCGGATAGGAACGGTGAAATCACCTTCACGCTAAAACGCAAACCCACCGAGTCTATTTCGTATCTGCTATGCGGTGCCGACCGTTGGGAAAAAAGCAACTGGAGTACAAATGTAACCGTAGGTGGAGTGAAATATAAGGGCGGTTTACAGGGCGTTGGTTTAGCAGCCAAAGGCAACGAGGTTATAGAGTTGCTGTTCAGCCCGGAATTGACCTAAGCGTAGTATAAATTCTTTGAACCAAAGCGCAGATGGCTTTTGTCTAACGGCGGCCAATCCAGATATGGAGGAAATGCTCAGTCAGTATTTAAAGAATCCAAGTAGGCTTTCACGGAGGCGTAGTAGATGCGCAGAAACTTGTTTGCGGAGGCCATCATGTAGACCTTGTAAGGCTTTCCCTCGGCGCGTTTCCTGTCTATGAACTGGTAGACGAGTGGATTGTCTTTCTGAGGAACGTAGTGACGAAGGATGACAAACATATAATAATTCCTTGCGGGACATATGAATCCACTGACGGCAACTCCTTTGGCTAGCTCAACATTTTTAATAAACTCTATTCTACACCAGTTGTATGCAACGCACGAAACAGCTGTGGTGTGACTCCGACTCTACACCTAAATAAATTAATAAAATAGCTTATATGTTGATACCCCACCTCCTGTGCAATGCTGGTTACGTTCCATTCTGTTGAAAGGAGTAAGCGTTGCGCCTCGCCAATCCGGCGGCTGATTAGATAATCAATGGGAGAAATTCCTAAATCGCGTTTCATTTCGTGGCTTAAATGATACGGACTTACATGAAACACCTCTGCCAAGCTCTGAAGTGTAATTTTATATTTAAAGTGTTTGTCTATATATTCTTTTACCGTATGGGATAATGATTTTGCATTTCGCTGTATGGTGCAAAGTCTATGCGCAGCCGTCAACCGCCGGATCAGCATGATCAATTTTGTCAATTCCAGTTGTGCCATTTCGCCTGCATAAGCTTGCCGCGCAAGATATTCGCGCTCCAGCATATGAAAGCAACATTTTATTTCACTTTCCATATCCGTCGTCTTTAATACCGGATTTTTCCCGGCAGGTATAACACAGTTCTCCGATAATCCATGCAGTAAAATATTGCATGCAGAGCATGTCCAAACAGAAAGCGGAATTTCGCTGTCAGAGCGTTCCGCATGCACTAAGCCTTGATTGACCACGATAAGATCGCCAGCCGCTACAGCATATTCTTGTTCATCGATACGATATATGCCCGCACCATCTTCAACAAACATGATTTCACAGCAGTTATCATGTATATGAAAATTATAAGACCACTCTTTATGATTAGATACATGGCTTAAACTAAGTACTTTGGGTAGTGGCAACAGTTCATCCTGTTCCAGCTCGTTAAAAGAAAGCTTACTCAAAACATCCCTCCGTTCGATCAGCTGCCTATACTTAAAACTTGCTAAAACTCGTTTTGAAGGCATCCTTCATTCCACTGTATTTCTGTAACTTCAGCAAAAGCCGTCAGTTTCCTGACGGCTTTTGCTAAAGAGAAAGAAGAGAGAAAGATAGTTTCAGCGCTTTACTTTTTTCGTTCGACGATTGTGCCGGCAATATCTTCAAACAGCTTAACGATACACCAGTTATCTTCATCCGGGAACTTGGTCAGGCCGGCCTGAAACAGCTCCTTGGCCTGTGCCGTTGTCGGCATATAGCAGCCGACCTCACGCGCAAGATCCAGCGTAATATTCAAATCCTTGCGCATCGTGGTGATCGCCGAGCCGGTATCCTTGAATTTGCGATCCATGATCAGATTGACACAGTTCTCATAGTTATTAAAGCCACCGCCCGAGGTCTTGATTACATCTAGCAGCACCTGCGGATCAACGCCCGCTTTAGCGCCCATTACCAGCAGCTCAAAGGTAGTTGTAAACTCTGTACCGATCAGCGCCTGTAGACAAGACTTGACGACCTGTCCTTGACCCGGCTCTGTGCCAACATGGTTCAGATTCTTTGCGATTGCCTGCATGACATCCACACAGCGCTCATACACCTCATCCTTGCCAGCAGCCATCAATGTTAGCGTACCGTTATGTGCGCCCGACAATCCTCCGGAAACACCAGAGTCGATCATGTCAATGCCTTTTTCAGCCAGTCCCTTTGCCAGCTGCTGTGCGAATCCCATGCCGATGGTCGCGGTCAGGAACACAACCGAGCCCGGTTGCATAGTTTCCGCAAGCCCGTTCTGGCCAAAGGCGACGTCAAGCGCCTGCTGGCCATTCATGACCATGACAAAAACCACATCCGCCTCCTTACCAACCTCTGCAGGTGAAGCGCACGGAACACCGCCATTGCTCTTCAATTCTTCGCGCTTAACCTTAAACAAATCATAACCCTTGGTTGTAAATCCGTTTTTAATTAAATTTTTGGCAATCCCCATACCCATGTTGCCAAGACCGATCACACCAACTGTTTTCATAATAAGTTCCTCCTGATTATCTAATTTATTAATTGAATGACTCACTCAAAAATTTCCTTGAGCGTTGCAATATCGATACGATAGCCATCGACGTAATCTTTTCCCTCCGGCCGGTAGATATTTTCCAGAGATACAAAGCCGTCGTAACCGTCCGCCTCAAGTGCTGCCTTGATACGCGTCAGGTATGGCGCCAGATCGCCGCGACCGATCGGCACAACCTCCGCGGTAGAGCGAACCGGATCCAACAACATGTCCTTGATATGTACATGGCCCAGACAGTTTTTCACCTCATTATATCCATCGGGATAAGCAATATCACCCACCCAAGCCGCATTTGCGGGATCCCACAGGATAGAGACATTCTTGCTGCCCAGATCCTCGATGAAGCGGCGCGAAGTATAAGCCGAGGTAAGCATGCCGTTAAATCCATTTTCAACGATCAAGCTCACACCCTCTTCTTCCGCAACCTTTACAATCGGTTTAAACAGTTCAATGAACTTGGGCCATGCCTTATTGCCGCCCGCATTCCACTGATCAGCACCATTCTTCCCCCACATAACGATCTGGCGGGCAAAGCACATGGCGCGCACGTGTTTTGCGCCTACGATCTTTGCAATCGCAATGCCGTTTTTGAGCAATGCCATTTGCTCTTCATACTTGGCATCACCTACCTCGATACCACCAACGCTGATTCCAACAAAAGCATGGGTTGTAACCGATGAAACTTCGATTCCATATTGGTCGTTTAGTGCTTTAATTTTACGAGCATCCTCCAGCGACAGCAGCTCGACACGCTTTCCATACGCCTCCTGCAGTTCCGCGTATTTTACGCCAGTCTCATTCATGATTCGGCATGCTGTTTCGTAATCTTGGCTGATGCCATTGGTAATTGCGCTGATTTTCATTGGGATAGCCTCCTAATAATATAATAGTTTTGTGGGTTTACTCAAAATAGCAGCCAGTCAGATCAAAGCTCTCGCCAATCAGACGAACGCCCTGTAGGTTAGACTGCGCAGCACACTCCTGATTGCGCTGATAGTATGCTATGCCAGGAACATCATCCATAAAAATTTGCTGGGCCTTGATATAGCATTCTTCCTTAAAAGCGTCGTCTGTAGATGTACGCGCATCATCTAACAGCTTGCTGAATTCATCATTGCCGTACCGCATTGTATTTGGTTCACCCGGCTTTGCAAAGTTTTTATGCATGTACTGATAGAAGCACTTATCCGGTTCACCGGTAGAAGCGTTGATGCCGTTTAGGTAAATGTCATCTTCCACACCCTCATACAAAATATTGAACCATGTTGCGTAGTCAAACGAATGGATATTGGCGGTAATGCCGATTTGTGCAAGCTGATTCTTTATGACCTCTGCCGCAGAAACACGAGCCGCCTTATCGTCGATATATAGCTCAATCGTCAGTCCACCGTCGGGATAGCCAGCCTGCGCCATCAGTTCTTTCGCCTTGTTCAAATCATGAGAATACGGCGGGTTGGTCTTCAAGGATTCGTCAAATGCCCACGTATCCGTGGTCAGCGGACCGTACGCAACCTGTCCCTGCCCTTGGAATACCGCCTGTAAGATTGCGTCTTTATCCAACGCATATGCAACGGCTTGACGCAGTGTTTTATTGCTAAACGGTTCCTTAGCGGTATTGAAGCACAAGAAATCATTGGTTACCGACTTGCCACGAATCATCTTCAGCGAATCGGAGGCTTCAACGCGTTCAATATCCTTGCCCGATATATCCAGTGTTAAATTGACGCCGCCTGTCTCTAGCTCGATCATCGCCTGCGAGGATTCCGGAATAATACGGAACATTAACGTTTTGATTTTCGGCGCGCCACCCCAGTAATCATCAAACGCCTTGAGTTTGATATAGTCACCTTGCACCCATTCGTCGATCATATAGGCGCCGGTCCCTACCGGCTTTGCACCGAAGTCATCGCCCAGTTCTTCCATTGCTTTTTGGTTGACGATATACATATTCGTTGTGGACAGATACCCGAGCGCGATCGAGTTTGCATAGGTAAACGGCATATAAATCGTTTTTTCATCAAGTGCTTTCACACCATCCCAGTCTAGCCAATCAATGCCGCCTGACGACGCCGTTTCCTTGCTCATCGATTTGAAGGAATAGACAACATCCTCCGCTGTCATCGTTTCTCCATTATGGAATTTGACATCCTGTCGCAATGTGAACTGCATGGCCATGCCGTCGTCCACATACTCCCATTCCGTTGCCAGCCCCGGTTCATACGTATTGTTCTCTTCGCCCAGCTTGACAAGCGGTTCAAAAATTTGATTATTGATGCGTAGGATCTGACTGCTGACACGTTTGTATGGATGCAAGTCCTTCGGGTCCTGCGAGGTAGCAACCGTCAGCGTATCTTTTCCCCCGGCCGCACCTGCGTTTCCACCGCCGCATCCGCTGAGAAGTAACGACATACCCATGACCGCCGCCAACATTGCCGCAATTGTTTTCTTCATAATGTCCTCCTGTTCCGTTCTTTTGTGGTTCGGGATGCCCTTGACTCTATCCCCGAAATCTTACAGGCCATTGATCTCTTTGACAAAATGGCACGCAACAAAGTGCCCAGACTCTACTTCTTGCAGTTCCGGCTCCTGCGACCCGCAAATCTCCTTTGCGTAATTACAACGCTGGCAGAAGCGGCAGCCGGGTTTGGGGTCGATCGGCGAAGTCAATTCGCCTTTTAAAATGATTCGTTTTTTTTCATGATGAATATCGGGTAACGGAATAGCAGAGAGAAGTGCTTTGGTGTAGGGGTGATAAGGCTTTGCAAAAAGTTCCTTTGAGGGAGACTTTTCAATGAGCTGCCCCAAATACATGACACAGATATGATGAGAAATGTACTTTACCACCGACATATCATGCGTGATGAAAATATAAGTCAGACCCATTTTTTCCTGCAGGTCTTGCATCAGATTCAGAATCTGTGCCTGAATAGACACATCCAGCGCGGAAACCGGCTCGTCACAGACAATAAACTTCGGATCGAGCGCCAACGCACGCGCTATACCGATACGCTGTCTGCGTCCTCCATCCAGCTCATGCGGGTAAGTATTCGTCAAGCGGTCGGCCAGCCCCACGGTCTGCATCAGTTCTCGAACGCGCTCGTCTATTTGGAGTTTGCTGAGCTTTCCCTCAATTTGCAGCGGTTCGGCGATTGCCTGACTAACCGTCATACGCGGATTTAATGAAGAAAAGGGATCTTGAAAGATAATCTGCATTTGGGCGCGTAACTCTCTAAGCTTTTTCTTATTTACATTCGTTACATCGTTTCCTTCAAAGAATACCTGTCCCCCCGTAATATCAAGTAAGTGTAAAACCAAACGCCCCAGTGTCGATTTGCCGCATCCCGATTCTCCAACCACACCAAGGGTCTCTCCTTGCTGAATTTTGAAAGAGACACCGTCCACCGCATGGAGCACGCCGGTTGGTGTAGGAAAATACTTTTTTAAATCCTTGACCTCTAATAAAGTCGACATTTCGTCCTCCCTTCTTACGGCGCCTGCTTAAAGCAACGAACAAAGTGTTCAGGCTCGATTTCTTTCAGTTGTTGCTCCATTGTTTCACACTCTTTTGTGCAGTGCGGACATCTCGTATGGAATTTACAGCCGCTTGGCAAATTATTAGGATCCGGCATTAATCCCGGGATTGGATTCAGTCGTGCACGGCTATCATCAATTGCAGGCAGCGAGCCAAACAGCCCTTCTGTATAGGGATGCTTATGATTATCATAAATCTGTTCTACCGTACCAACTTCCACGAGTTCCCCAGCATAGATTATGGCGACTCTTTCGCACATTTCAGCTACAATCCCAAGGTCATGCGTAATCATCAGCATAGAGGTACCCAGTTCTTTTTTGAGATCGTTCATCATTTCAAGCACCTGAGCCTGAATGGTGACATCTAATGCGGTGGTCGGCTCATCAGCGATTAACAGTTGAGGATGACACGCCAGTGCAATCGCAATCACAATACGTTGTTTCATACCGCCGGAAAACTGATGTGGATAATCTCCATAGCGTTCTGCGGGAATACCTACTAGCTCTAAAACATCGCAAGCGCGTTTCATTGCATCTACATGCGAAATCTTTTCGTGCAATCGGATTGTTTCACATATTTGATCACCAATGCTGTCAATCGGGTTTAGCGCGGTCATAGGATCTTGAAAAATCATTGAGATTTTTTCCCCTCGCACTTTTTGCATATACCGCTCGTTTTTGCCGATCAGTTGCTCGTTCTCAAACGCAATAGATCCTTCTATAATTTTCCCTGGCGGATTAGGAATTAAACCGAGCAGACTGAGTGCAATCGTTGTTTTTCCAGCGCCGGTTTCACCAACCAGCCCCAAAGTTTCTCCATGCCCCAATGTAAAACTGATCTTGTTAGCAGCATGCACCGTTCCCTCGTCGGTAATGTAGTGAACGGTTAGGTCTTTTACTTCCAGCAAGTTTTCGCTCATTTCATTACCTCCTTTTTACTGTTTCATACGCGGATCCAACGCATCTCGCAAGCCGTCGCCCAGCAGATTAAGCGCGAACACCGTTATCATGATGGCAAGACCGGGGAACAGCACGACATGCGGGCTATCTCGTAGGAAAGTTCGGCCTTGAGACAGCATGGCTCCCCATTCTGGAATCGGCGGCTGAACGCCGACACCAAGAAAGGAAAGAGACGCGGCTGTCATGATTGCTGTAGCCACGCTAAGCGTAGCTTGAACGATAACCGGCGCTAAAATGTTAGGGAGAATATGTTTTGCTATGATTCTGGCATCCGATGCGTTGATCGCGCGTGCAGCTTCGATATATTCATTACCTCGCACCGATAAAACCGATGCTCGTACCACGCGTGCAAATCCCGGTGTACCTGAAATACCTACGGCAATCATGGCGTTGACAAGCCCGGGCCCAAGCGTCGCGGCAATCGTGATCGCCAGCAGGATGCCGGGGATGGAAAGCAGAATATCCATAAACCGCATGATCAGGTTGTCACAGCGGCCACCATAGTAACCAGCAATTGCCCCAAGCAGCCCCCCTAAAACAGCCGAAATACCAACCGCGATCAACCCGACCTGCAGCGAAACGCGCGCGCCATAAATCACACGGCTGAGGATGTCACGTCCCAAATTATCAGTACCGAATGGAAACTCAGCGCAAGGGGCGAGAAATGCCCGGTTTACCGGATCTTGTTCATCAAATCCATACGGTGCTATCACATCGGCAAAAATTGCAAGCAACACCAAAAGCGTAAGGATTATCAAACCTGCCACCGCCATTTTGTTACGTTTCAGGCGGCGCCAAACATCTGCCCATTGACTTCTCTTTTTCGTATGTGCGGTAGATGCGCCTTTCGCATCCATCATTCCTGCAGCTGCGCTCATTGCTTTTTCACCTTCACTTTCTTGCCGGCTTTATACTGTGCCTTAATACGCGGATCAACAAACGCATAAATCACATCAATCAGCAAGTTTAGAATACAGAACGTAAATGCGATGAATAAAACGCCGCCCTGTACAACCGGATAATTACGGCCCTTGATTGCCTCCAGCATAAAGTTCCCGAGTCCCGGAATTGCAAATAGCGATTCCGTTACCATTGCGCCGCCAAGTTGTACGCCAGCCTGCAGACCAATAACTGTTATGATTGGAATCAATGCATTTTTAAGCGCGTGGTGCATAATAATTTTGTTTTCCGTCTGTCCCTTGGCCCGCGCGGTGCGAATATAATCCTGCCGAATAACTTCCAGCATTGAAGACCGTGTCATACGGGTCAGCAGCGCGACCGCGCCAAAACCAATGGTGATGGACGGAAGCACCCAGTAGATAGGACCATAAAAGCCGGATGGAGGAAAGATATGTAGATTGAGCGAGAACGCAAGGGTAAGCAACATGCCTGTACAAAATGTTGGCATGGAGATACCGGTCAGTGCGATCACCATACAGGTTTTATCCATCCAAGAATATTGTTTGATTGCCGATATAATCCCGGTCGGTATGCCGATGATAATCATGACCAGAATCGGCAATATCGTCAGCAGCATGGTCGTCGGAAAACGCTGCAATATTTCGTCCCCTACAGGGCGGCCAGTCAGATAAGATGTGCCAAAATCACCGTGTACGATTTCTGTAAGGAAACGACCGTACTGCACCAAGATCGGGTCGTTAAGCCCCATTTCCTCCCTTTGCTGTACCAAATCCGCTTCTGTTGCCGATTCTCCAAGAACCGTACGCGCTGGATCACCCGGTGCAAAATGCAGCATAAAAAACACCAAGGTAACAACGCCAAACAATACCGGTATCATAGACAGCAGCCGTTTGCCGATGTACTTTCCCATTTACCATTCTCCTTTCATATATCTTTGCGGGTGTAGCCCTTTTTGTTGTAGTTATTCTACCATTCTCTATTTTTAGAAACCATGGACGGATTTCGAAATTCATGTACTATTCCCGACAGTTTGAAATAGTGCATAAAAAAACGGCCTCGCATCAGCGAGCCCGTTTCCCATATGCTAGTCTTCCATAAAGGTATCTCTAATTTGCTCCATTTTTGCCAAACCCAAATCTATGGTATCCAAGCCAAGCAGGATACGTTCGTATTCGGCATATATCTTTTCCGTTAACAACTGCTCTTTGCTGGTCGGCGGCGTGAGCGGCATATCAAAAGAATTTAAACACAGCTGTGCGTCAATTCCATATTGGCGCGCCGCTTTCTCAAAAACCGACTCAACTTCTGGCGAAACATATCCGGGTACGATCAAATCCTCCGCCAGCATTTTCGCGCCGTCTGCACCACAGACAAATTTAACAAATTCCCATGACGCCTCTTTTTCCGTGGTATTACGATTAATACAGAGCGGAGTCTGCCAAATTGGGATTTGATTGGGATGATCCGTTGACCAATAAGGCAGTTCGGTGACGCCCCAGCGGAAAGAGACCAGTCCGTTTTTCGTATCTTCATGCAGTTGATTAATCTGCCAGTCACCATTGATAAACATCGCGTATCCGCCGCGATCAAACTCCCTCTGCATCACTTCCCGATTATCCATTTGTGTCAGATCCGTGGAAATTCCATGTTCCTGTAAATTCCGAAGCATGGTCAATCCCGGCTTTAGGTTTTCAAAAGGATCCTGCCAAATATCAAACGGCCGAGAGCAGGTTTGCGCCATAAGCCGTCCTGATGTATTGAACAAAAATACCGCCTTTTCTCCGGCATCAAGCCGTGTAGAGAGTGTTTGACCCAGATTATAATACTCCTCCCAAGTCATAGATGCCGATGGGTAAGACAATCCAACCGAGTCAAACATATCCTTATTGTAGTAAAGCAAAAACCGGTCATTGCGGTAAGGAAGACCAAGGAGCTCTCCCGTATCTGCATTTCGCAGCATATCAAGCGCCCGGTACCTGCTCAGATCAACACCATCACGTTTTGCTAAGGAATCGAGTTGCAGTGGGATATTCCGGTCTGTCAACATACTGAGTTGCTCCAGTTGATTGACATAGATGACGTCTACGCGTTGATTGCTATCCAGCAATGTTCGTAAACTATCTTTATAGTAAAGGGAGTTATAACTAATCACATCCACATGGACTTCGGGATGCGTTTTTTCAAAAGCCTCAATCATTCTCCGGTCATAGGCGACAACGTCATAGTTCCAAAGCACAACCCGAATCGTGCTTTCGGCGTTCGCTTGCGTTTGTTTTCCCTCTTGGCTAAACCAAAATATCAGTATACTGACGAACACAGTTGATACTAGCAGACTCGCCGCTAAAATACGCTTCATGCTTCGCCTCCATACCGTTTTCTGAATTCTGCCGGCGATACGCCAGTCACGCGCTTAAAAATTCTACTGAAATAAAACTGATCTTGATAGCCGACCTGTTCTGCAATTTCATACACTTTCCAGTCAGTTTTCGTCAGCTTTTCTTTTGCGATTTTTAGTCGCGTGTCTGTTATGCACTCCACAAATGTCTTTCCAGTGTACTTTTTCATAAGCGTACTCAAATAGCCAGGCGTCACGTGCAATTCATCCGCAACTTCCTGCAACGTTAGCTCGTCTTTAAACCGTTCCTGCACAATTTTCTGTACTCGATTGACGATACTCTGATATCCTTTTTTGTTTTCCCTCTCTAAATAGGCGAGGATATCCTGTTCCAGCGTATTCAGCCATTCGGTAAAGTCTTTATAACCCGTTAATAAAAACACGGTTTTCACTTCACCGCCAGACTGTTGTAAGACCTGATCGACCTTGATTCCGCAACGGTCGCAGAATTCGTGTAAAGCGCCAATCACTTCCAGCGCCGCTACAAATAGTTCTTCCCTCCCACGCAAATATTTTAAATGACCCCGCATATCTGCAAACGCTTCTTGCGCAATATGCGTATCTAACCCCGACAATCCCTTAAGCAATTTATGTTTGATCTCAAACATTTGCCCAGTCAGATTTTTCGACTGGATCTCTTGTACCGGACAGTGGCTGCGAAGGATGATATCACTGTCTTGTACGCTAAAACGCAGGCGTACTGCCTCAAATGCCTGTTTGCGTGCCTCCTGCAGTCCTGCGATACCGCCATCGCCAAGCCCAATTCCAATCGTGCAGACAATATCGAGATACTCCCGTAACATATCGCGGATCCGTTCCGCGGTTTCAGTAACTAATGCTTCCCGATCCACATTCATTAGTTCTTTCCGCACACAGCCAAGTACATAAAACTCCCCTGTTTTATTCTCTATGCAATATGCCTGCAGCGCTTCTCCGGCAATTTCTTCTACAATATTGATCACAGAAAACTTCAGCGTATGATATTCTTCCTCCGGGACCTCCTCAAAGCGGAACGCATCACCAACTTTTATGAGCAAACACACAGATCGGTCAGTATTCATCACAATGCCCGCCGCCTGCATATGATCTCGCAGCTCTGTCTCCTGCAAATAGAAATTTGCCACCAGATCGCGTAATACGCGTGTTCGCAAGAGCCCTTGGTCTGCCTGAGGCGTTCTATCTATCGTTTTTGCGTGCTCCGGCGCCGCATCGGATAACGTATCCAAAAGTAATTGTGGCGAAAGCTCCAACTTTAATAAGTAATCAGCCGCGCCATATTTCATTGCTTCTCTGACAAGGGCATATTCATCGTAACCACTGAGTGCTATAACCGCTGGGGGCTCGGCTTCCTTTTTTAACGCGCGGATCAATTGAGCGCCATTCATTTTGGGCATCTTCATATCCGTTATGACAATATCCGGTTTTAATTCTCGAATTAGCGTTAAACCCTGCGCCCCATCCGTTGCCTCTCCCACAATCTCGTATCCATATTGCGGCCAATCCACCAGCGTTTTAAGGCCGATTCGAAGTGTCGCATCATCATCCACAATCACAATTCTACGCATCTTTATCCCTTTCTTTTTCAATCGGCAGACGCAGGATCACTGTCGTTCCTTGATCTTTTATGCTATGCAACACGATTTCGCAATCCGGCCCGTACTGTAGTCGCAAACGTGCAAGGACATTGCCCAGTGCAATCCCGTGGCCGTCGCCGCCTTCTGCGACCAACTCGCTCAGTGAACCACACAAAATACCCCGCGCACGCTCCAGCTCTTCAGTATTCATTCCTACACCATTATCTTCAATGCCAATGATCAGATCCCCCCCGACCATTCTTGCTGAGACGGAAAGCTTGCCTTTTTGTGCGCGGGGGCTAATTCCATGCAGTATTGCGTTCTCAACCAGCGGCTGCAGCAGGAATTTAAGAACAGGTAGCTCCAAGACATCTGTCGGGATATCGTCTCGCGCATAGTCTATCTTTCCGTTTAACCTAATATTCTGCAAATATACATAGCTGTCCAGTAGCTCAAGCTCCTGCCGAAGTGGGATCAACTCCGTCTCAATAGATAAATTGGCTCGTAGCATTCGTCCCAGCATTTCGATCATTTTACTAATACCGCTCTTGCCCTGCATATTTGCCATAAGCTTAATCGAGCTTAGCGTATTGTAGAGAAAGTGCGGATTCATTTGTGTTTGCAGCATTTTCATTTCCATGTGCTTTTTTTCCTGCTCATGCTGTATCTGCTCCCTGATCAGTTCTTGAATATTATCTGTCATCGTATTGATGTGGCGGCCAAGCCGGGCGATTTCGTTGTTACTGGATATACGCTCTACATGCACAAACTCTCCATGAGCAATATGATCCACCGTATCAATGACACGCTCGATTGGTCGAGCAAAGTCGCGCGACAAAAATACGGCAAAGCCAGCTACAACGCATACGGCGACTAAAATCAGTAGCATTGCCGATTGCATCAAAGATTGCCACTGGCGGTCAAATATCCGCGAAGATATTTTTGCCGTCATTGACCAGCCTGTGGCTAACGAATTTGCCTTCAGTTCAAAGGTCTCTTCTTTTTGTGCGCCTCCCTTCACGGCCAATATACTCCCTGAGGTATTACGCAAGATGATTTGATATTCTTCCGGATCACCCAGTTCTGAAATGGCATTTGACAGCATATCTGCGGAGAATAGAATAACCAAGGTGCCGCTGTCTTTCCCATTTTCCAGTTTGGGCAAACGTCGCGTATAAGCAATCACTAATTCGTTTTCCGAAAACTCTGTCAAATTGTTCGTCAGCATATACCAGCCATTCGTGCTATTTGTCGCTGGCTGCGCTAATACAACGAGTGCGTTCAAATCGATCAACGCGGCCTCTGAACCGCTTCTGATATCGAGCCCATTCTCCCCAATAATAAATAGTGATAAGATATTCTGGGCCACAGGGCTGGCATAAACTTGCGTCCTGATCTGTTTCTTAAAGCTATAATTATCCTCCGTATAGTTCGCCGCCTCCTCTGAGGATAGCGCGAGTATCTTTTGTAACGTCTCATTTTGCTCTAACCAAATAGCAAATTCATTGACCTGCTGTACTTGGTGCTCCACTAAATCCATAGAATGTTTTAGCTGTTGCTGCTTGTCCGCAACCAGCCAGTTCCGCGTTTGTTCACGTGTCGTATGAAAATAAAAAGTCAAAATAAATATTGCCGGCAATAGCGCAATCAGAATAAAATATACTACTAATCTACGCTGTAAAGTGTGTCTTTTTATTCCAATCGCCTTCTTTTCTTACTTTCTAATTCTATTATTGCAAAATTCTTATTTAAAAACAATCTTGAATTCAATCTTTAAACCCTAAAAACCAACATCGTGTTTTGTACAAAATGCATATAAAGGATCAATATTCGCAATATCCTGATATCCCTCAACAAAATAATGACTTTTTAATCTTAATCTATGCTTTTATGATAGAATGATAGAATTATGAAAGGCGGAACCTCTATGTTGCATTATGGAATTGTTGGTGGAGGCACTATAGCTTTTGTACACTATCGTACCGCTCGCTTCGATGGATTGGCGGAATTATGCGCTGGTTGTTTTTCGCGTAACGATGAAAAAAACCGTACACAGGCTGACACATGGCATGTTCCTGATGATCGCACCTATTCTTCTTTCGAGGAAATGGCCGAGCGCGAGCTTGCTCGTCCCGACCCAATTGATTTTGTTGTCATAGCCACTCCAAATAGTAGCCACTTTGAAATTGCACGCACGTTTTTATCCCTTGGCATTCATGTCTTTTGCGAAAAACCGTTAACAAACAGTGTTGAAGAAGCTCGTTCACTATGTCGCTTAGTCCATGAAACAAATACGCTATTATGCGTCAATTATTCCTATTCCGGTTATCCCATGATTCATCAGGCCCGCAAAATGATTGAACATGGGGAAATCGGCCATATCCTCAAAGTGGTAAGCGAATATAAACAAGACGGGCAGATCATCCGGGCACAAAATTTTAAACCGTGGCATTTTAATCCCGCCATTGCAGGACCGTCAGCATGCGCGGCAAATATCGGTACCCATATTGAGTATCTGGTTTCGACGATGACCGGCCTGCATATTCAGAGGCTTTCCGCATTGTTTGACCGATATCCGGATAACCGTGTACTTGAGACCGATTTTTCAGCGCTGGTACAATATGAAAACGGCTCTACAGGTACTATGTGGGGTTGTAAAACCGCAATCGGCGAGGATTGTAATATCCTTGTCCGAATCTATGGATCCAAAGGGTCGCTGGAGTGGTCTCACCTGCATCCGCAGCTATTAAAATTCGCCCCATTGGATCAGCCTGTGCAAATCTTGACAGCAGGCAGGGATTATTTGTATCCCGCTGTTCAGCAGATGACCCGCCTTTCCAATGGACAAATTGAAGGTTATCACGATGCAACCGCAAATCTTTATCGTGAATTTATCCGTCATATTTGTGACCGAAATCAAAAACGGGAAATATGTGATGCCGATTACAAATATCCACGCGTTGAAGACGGCCTATACGGCGTAATATTCGTTCATGCCGCTGTCGCCAGTAACCAGCAAAACAGCAAGTGGGTCTCTTTAAACCAGTTTTAAGAGGAATCATTAATCTTTTTTATAAAGTTCACTTACTCAGTGTTTTCTCCATATAGAATGCACAAAGCATCGAAACAAACACGTTTCGATGCTTTTCTTAGACAAATGCTGATAATTTTTATACAGGGTGCATTTTCACAGGAGAAAAGTTCGGTAGTGTCAAGAATTATGCGCAAAAAGGTATGCAGATTTTGAAGGAAGAAGTCAGCCGACAATAGAAACGTCCTCGTTGGAAGTCTCCGTGTGCTTCATATTCATATATTTCTTATTGCTCCACTGGGAGTCAGCGACATGGCGAAGCCGAGCACAGACCAGCATGAGGGCGGAATTGCCGTCCGG